>CAZHNU010000005.1:0-95201 GCA_964534145.1 uncultured Methanotrichaceae archaeon
GATAACAGGGCCTATATCCTTGTTGCCAAATTACAGACAATTCGATACACTGCCTATGCACCCTGGCAGGTTGGTAGGGGATAATCTTTGCTTTATTTGATTCATTCGATCATCTACTTCTGAAGATAGTTCTTGCTTATCGCTAGCTTGATCTGCAGCTCTCACCATATTCCTCAGGCCATTTGCTGATTGCCGGATCTATGAAACAGGAATAGCTATCTAGGAATTGATGGAAACTAATTCCAGAGAGTGCAAACGCTTTTTTCCAGGTTGGCAGGGGAGATACTACAGATATGGTGATAAGCGTGATGTAGAATCCCATCAGGACAGCATCAAGATCGTTCCTGATCGTTCCATCCACCCGTCCCCTTTTAATTGCATTAAATAGAAGAGCATTATACTCATTGGTTTTCTCCGCAAATAACTTTTCGTCATCCTCATCCATTCTCGACAAGATCACAGGCCCGAAGGTGCAAGCCATGTCGTTATATTCAGGATTTTTTTTGGTGAAATCAACAGAACACTCAATGAGAGCCCTTAATTTCTCCCCGCCAGTTGCCACATCCTTTAAGCGCTCTGCCATAAGATCCACTAACTCCGTCTGCTTGCGGCTGACAATGGCGAAGAACAAAGAGTCTTTCTTTTTAAAATAGAAGTAGAGAGCACCCTTGCTAAGTTCGGCCTCCTGGGCAATTTCATCCATGGAGACGTTATCATAGCCCTTGGCGTAGAACAGCCTCTCGGCTGCGTTAATGATGCTATCTCGCCTCAGCTCTTTCTCCCGCTGTTTTCTATCTGTGATTGCCATAATCTCTCCTCATATTATCGACTTAAAGTCGATTTTAAACGTAAAGTCTTTATTCGGCCCATAGTCTAAAGGCGTATAAAAGCATTATCCTTAGCACCTACTTTGCAGTCCTGGTGGTAGACCTCCCATCAATCTCCATCAGGAATTCGAGTGCAGGCTTTATCAGCAAATCAGCATTCAGTGATCACGCTTTCCATTAGAAAGTGCATCTTTGACGTCCTGATTGCCGGGAATTGCCAGTTGCTCAAAATAGGAGTCTATCGATTCCTCAACTACCTCATCAAAATACCTACTCCTAAGCCTGTTGATAATTCTTTTTTCAAATTCGGATTATCCTGCAAAGTGATAAATGCGTAAGAAGATATCTTCGCGTTAAGTCATAGGTTGTTCGGATTATAAGCAGAAATATGATCATTTCACACGAAATGAAATTGAAGCGGCGCAAAATGCTTTTGGGCTACACAAATCCTTTCTGTATCACGATCGATAATAATATATGCTTAATTACTGAAACCTATTTTTCCAGCAGAGGAGCCAGGTCATGGGCAGTGAAATAGATAGCGATAAACTCTCAAGCTCATTAGAAGAAATCCAAGAGAAATTGGAAAATCTCAGGACGAGATCTGACAGCGACCCAGGAACCGCCGAGGAGAATCTATCTGATGCCTGCAACCTGCTCCAAGTCATATTCGGGGAGTTATTGGCTGCAAATGAAGTGCTTAGTCAGCAAAAAGAAGAACTCATAATAGCCCAAGAGACTATAAAACAGGGGAAAGATAAACTAAGCTTGGCACAGCGAGCTGCTGGAGCTGGAATATGGGATTGGGATATAGCAACCAATCATATAGAATGGTCATCAGAGCTATTTGGCCTCTTTGGCCTTGATCAGCAGAAATGCAGTGCATCTTTTGAGGCTTGGAACTCCATATTGCATCCTGACGACCGGCAGATCGCCAACTTCCGGATCGAACAGGCATTAAGGGAACATACCAGCCTGAACAGCGAATACAGGATTGTGCGGCCTGACAGACAGATACGCTGGATCAATGCACTCGGACAGGGCAAATATGATGATAAGGGTCGCCCAGTCCGAATGATTGGTATTTGCATCGATGTTACTGACCGCAAGCGCACAGAAGAATCTCTTCTCCAAAGTCAGTCGATGCTTGCCCAGGCAGAGAAGATTGGAAACATCGGAAGCTGGATGTGGAATATCCGGTCTGGCGAACTGATTTGGTCCGAACAGACATATCGCATATTCGGCATGGAGCCGGGACGGTTTGTCCCCACTTACGAGTCTTTTCTGGCTCAGGTTCATCCCGATTATCGACAGCTTATGGAACAGGCTGTCAAGAGTGCGCTCTCTGGTGATACGCCATTTGATGTTGAATACCAGATCATCACGTCCGGTTCCATAACGCGCTGGGTTCAATCAAGGGGGGAGGTAGTCTTCGATGAGATGAGGCGACCGATATCCATGGTCGGAACTGCGTTGGATACCACTGAGCGAAAGTTGATGGAGATAGCGCTGCAAGAGAGCGAAGAAAAGTTCCGTCTGGTTGCTGATTTTACATATGATTGGGAAACCTGGCGGGATCCAAATGGAAATTATATCTATGTTTCGCCTTCCTGCGAGCGAATAACCGGACACGACGCAGAAAATTTCTTAAAGGATCCTCAGCTTGCCGTAGATATAGTTCATCCAGACGATAAGGCCGCTTTTAAAGATCACCTGAACGCCTATTTCAAAGACCAGATCTGCAGCGGTCAGATCGATTATCGCATTGTTACAAAGAAAGGGGAGACCAGGTGGATCAGTCATCTATGCCAGCCAGTATTCGGAAGAAACGGAGAATGGCTTGGACACAGGGCAAGCAATAGGGATATCACAGAGCGCAAACAGGCCGACGAGGCGCTCAGAGAGAGCGAGGAACGATATAGAGGCCTCACTGAAACCGCTAGAGATATTATCGTTCTTCTCTCCACAGATGGAACGATTTTATCGCTTAATCCAGCATTTGAGACAATTACTGGTTGGTCACGCATCGATTGGATCGGGAAACACTTTGGCCCTATTGTTCATCCTGATGATCTGCCCATCGCAGTTGAGACCTTCGGATGCGCCTTAAACGGTGAAAATCCTGCTTTTGAAGTGAGGTTCATTGGCAAATCTGGGGAACACATACCAGTTGAGGCCGTGGGTGCGCCCCAATGGGTGGATGGAAAAATTATTGGAGTACAAGCTATCGCACGGGACATTACCGAGCGCAAGAAGGCCGAGGAGGAACTGCGCAAATCCAGGGAAGAGCTGGAACTAAAGGTCCAGGAGAGGACCGAGGAGCTATCGGAGGTCAATAAAAAGCTCGAAGCAATAAACATAAACCTGATAGACGAGATAAGAGATCATGCAAAGGCGAGGCTTGAGCTTCAGAAGGCACACGATACGCTCAAAGAGAGCGAGCAGCGCTTTCATGCTGCTATAGACAATTTTCCCGATATCTTTGCCATTTACGACAGAGACCTCAAAATACAATATATCAACCATGCAGGCATCGAAAAGATGGGCCTTTCAGAAGAGCAGATAGTTGGTCATACCAACGAAGAACTATTCCCTCCCAGCAGCAATGAGATTTGTATGGGGCATCTTTGGAGAGTTCTTGAAACCAAGACCACCCAAACCTTCGAAGCTACATATATCCTGCCATCAGGCTCGAGCAGCGTCATTATAAATTACGTGCCGCTTCTCGATAAGCATGGCCAGGTCAATCAGATTCTCGGAATTACCTATGATATCACCGAGCGCAAGAGGTTTGAGGATGACTTGAGGAGGAGCGAGGCCAAGAACAGGGCTCTCCTGGATGCGATTCCGGATGCCATGTTCCTGATAAGCGAAGACGGTGCTTTCCTGGACTTCAGGGCTGATGAATCGGGACTCTATGTTCCCCCTAAGGATTTCATTGGCAAAAAAATACAGGACGTTCTGCCCCCATACCTGGCTAAGCAATCAATGTATTTCATGGAGCAGGCGAAGAAAACGGGAGAGCTGCAGGTCTACGAATATCAGCTTCCTATGGCCAAAGGTCCGGCCGATTATGAAGCTCGCATAACATTGAGCGGAGATGACAGCTTCCTGGCGGTGATCAGAAATATTACAGATCGCAAGAGATCTGAAAGGATGCTTCTTAAGGCCAAAGAGGCTGCAGAGGCGGCCTTGAGAGTCAAATCCGAGTTCCTGGCTGTCATGAGCCATGAGCTTAGAACTCCTCTGAATGGTGTTCTTGGAATGGCCAGCCTGCTGGACATGGAGAACCTCAGTTCCGAGCAGCGGGAATGTGTCGATATCATTAGAAGCAGCAGCGAATCTCTTTTGACCATTGTTAGCGATATCCTGGATTTCACTACCATGGAAAGCGGGAAGGTTGCTATTGATAAGCAGCCTTTCAATCTGAGAAGATGCCTAAACGATGTGGTAAACCTTCTGTCTCCCAAGGCCAAGGCAAAGAGCCTCGATCTCGCTTGTTACATAGATAAAGGAATCCCTGAAACCATCATAAGCGATCAGGTGAGGCTTCGACAGGTTCTGACCAATCTGCTGGATAATGCCGCAAAATTTACCGATAATGGCAGGATTGATATTTTCGTATCAGGACGCAGTCTTGGGAATGGCAAACAAGAGGTCTTTTTTTCCGTCAGAGATACGGGCATCGGCATATCGCCGGAGAACATATCCAAGCTCTTCCAGCCATTCAGCCAGGTGGATATGTCAACATCTCGTCAGTATGGCGGCACTGGTCTAGGATTGGCCATATCCAGGCAGCTCGTCGAGCTAATGGGCGGCAAAATCTCGGTTAAATCCGAGGTAGGAAAAGGATCTACATTCAATTTCACCATAATCGCCGATGAATTTAATAAAAAGCTTTTGGGTAACTCAGATTGCCTAGATAGTACGGATAGCCCAGAGCAAGCTTTAAATTTGGACCGGTCAGAAAAGGAATCCAATAGCAATTTTGGCATCAACAGCTGCAGAGTTCTGTTAGCTGAGGATAATGAAGTAAACCAATTCGTAACTTTGCGCATGCTTAAAAAGTTGGGATACACAACAGATGCGGTATCCAGTGGCAGGGAGGCAATTGAATCATTGAAACGCCATCAGTACGATATCATATTAATGGATGTCCAGATGCATGATACTGACGGCCTGGAGGCCACAAAAGAAATACGAAGACTATGGCCTGATAGAGGGATGAAAATAATTGCGCTTACAGCACATGCCCTCAAAGGAGATAGAGAAAGATGTATTGAGGTTGGCATGAATGGCTACATAGCAAAGCCCATTAGGATAGGGGATCTGGCAGAGGCGCTGGAGAAGTACAGGCTGTAGGCGGCTCAATTGCAGGCCGCAAGCTGCTCAAGCACCAGGATGACATAGCCTATATTTGAGGCCCGATTATTGATTCAAAGGCTATAAGAATAGATGAATGGGATGTGGATCACAGCTTAGTTCAAAGGAGGCCTATGCTATCCTTAATGGTTAGCATAACCTTAATAATGCCAATTCGCTATGGCATTGACATTAAGAGATGATCAGGAGATGATTATTTATGGTTTCTCTCAATTTATCGATGCTTAAAGGCTTAGTGATGCAATCATCCATACCTGATTCGATGCATTTCTTACGATCGCTATCGTAGGCATAAACCAGTAACAGCAATGATCTTAATCCCATTAAAATATCGTTGTCGAATTGCTTTTGTAGCATCAAAGCCATTCATCTCGGGCATCTGAACATCCATATAAATTATGTCATAAGATCGTTCCTCTAATGCCTGCAAAACCTCCAGGCCATTTGAGACGATATCTGCTTTATGCCCAACTTTCTTTAGCATTAAAGCAATTACCTTTTGATTTACGGCCCTATCCTCAGCTATGAGTATTTTTGGTTCAGGTCTATCCATATCAACCATAAAATCCCCCTTTGAACAGGCAATCGCCGACGCAGAGACTTGGTTCGAAACGGAACTGCCAGGATGGCTGGATTGGAGATTCAGCGAGACAGAGGCGAGACGAATCACCCAACCAGTTCTCGTAGTGCTCGGCAGCGAAAGCAATGAACTTTGGCCCCGTTTCGGCGAAACGCATCGGCTGCTTTTGGAGCGGTTGCCGCATGTCCATGGATTTATCCTTCCAGGAGCTGCGCATGGATTGCAGATATGGAATCTAGTAGGAATGGCAGAGGCTCTCGGGGATTTCTTCGTGCAACACCCAATCCAACCCAGGACTTGATTTGGTCTTTAATACTCGAATTATCACCGGGCTTCAGCATCTTTTAAACCTCATCTTTAGTCCATCGTCTATGGTTTGGCCGATATGCTCCCATAGGCCAGACATCACCAGCCGTTGGCGTTGGCTTACAGGCAGGACGACTGCTATCTTCATTACATCAGCCGAAAACTATTTATCTCGGCAATTGTCTATATAGATTTCGACGAAAGCCGAAGAGAGCTTTTCTCTCCTACCTCCTTTGCCCTTTTCGGCTTTCCGCTCTTCTATTCATTATGTGGGGGCTGAGAATATCTCTTAAAGCTAGATTTGAATCCTTACAACTGGAATGCTAGAGCTGATTTGCATCTACAACATGAAATGAAATCCCTTTTATATAGTATGCATTAAATTGTAAGACGGTTAGGTATGCGCCCAGAGGAGCCTGAATTATTGATTGATTAGAACCATTTTAGGGTAGTACTGTGGTCTCTATGCTGAGTGTCTGCCTCTTCAGGGCTATTTTTGCCGCTTATGGAGTTTATTGATTTAGTCTATTGAGTTTTATTATCCATAATTTTATAGTTATTTTCATATCTCAACTCAAGCTCAGCTGCCTTTTCTTTTAGGATCTCCTTATGAACTTTCTTTGCAGGCTTAATAATAACATTATCCAGAATGCTTATGAGACCATCAGATGAGTTATACACCAGCGGCGCCAGGACCCATTTTTTATGTTTCACACATAGGTCCTTAAACATCGAGAACGGCTCTTCGCCATTCTGAATTATGAGGGCAAACGGGACCATAATTTCAGGAATCGTGGCCTGCAATTCAAGAAGGCTTGATCTAGGGTTGCTGATGTCTGCGATGACAAATAGGCTCATTCCGGCGAGGATTCTGATAGTTTCAGTAACATCCTTGGTAGCAGGCTTATCAAAATCGAATATGATCGGCAAACAGTCTTTTTTACGTAGCTCGGAACGAAGTGCTTCCAGAACCGATTTGCGCTCGGGGGTGAAACGCCCGAGAATGAGTACGCCCTTTTTGGCAATTGTATCTATCACATCTCGGATCTTCTCGTTATGAAGGAGCAAATAAACGAATTGTGCAACCTCGACATTATCTACGGTTATTACGGGTTCATTATCGGGGGTAATGATCAAGTAATTTTGTTTGGCGCCTCTAAGGTTCAACTCCCATGCAGATATTCCGAACACTATGCACTTTGTTAGGATTGCACTCTCAAGGCACGTTTTGACCAGTGATATCCATTTTCTACCTGCCCAATATTCATGAGTTTATCGTTCCCCTGAATCCATCATTAACCCAAACTTGAGTTAGAGCATCACACCTGCTCTTTTGGGACTCCGCACGGGATGCAATTGGTTTTTGTTCTAGGACTCTCTCCATCTGGGACTCTATCATCATTTTTCCGGGACTCCGCGCGTTGCTTGGTTCTCGCGCGAGTGAGGTTGGGCCCCGCTGAGTTGCAGCACGGGCGCCCCACGGCCCCTCTACGGGGGAGAGCGTCCGCTGGCCTGGCGATATCTGCAGCTTTTTTTCATTGCCGCAAAAGCAATACCGCATCCCACCTATTCACGGCAGGTTCCCCCTGGCCACGGGGTCAGGGGTGGCCGTCCGGTCTTGAGGACAGACCCCACAGCCCCCGCGCGCGAAAACAGGCAGCGTGCGCGGTATCCCCAAAAATGCAAGCTCAGCTGAGAGATGGCCTTTCAGCCATTGAAACGGTTTTCCGATTAATTAAAAATTCTTACAGTTTCAATTGGGCTACGTCTTTTCAGACATGGAGACGGCGGCCGTTTTTCGGCCTTTGCCGCTATCGAAAAAAAGCCGATTTTCGCACATACCGTTAACTTATCACACTTCTTTCACAGAATTAACAGTCATTAAAGGGCATTTTCAATATGCTCAGGCCTTTCGCGCATCTCCCGGTGTTTTGGGCACCACCTCGATGTGCGAAAAGCAAAAAGTTCATCGGCCCATACATCCGGAGGGATGGCCCTAAACTAAAGGTGGCCTGCTATCCAGATCAAACGGTTCCATAGTTAATGCTCTGTGATTATAACGATTGCGCTAATTCCTGGATGAAGATTGAAAAATGCTCACCATATTGCCTGCTTTCCGCTTTAGTTTGGGCAAGGAGTCGAAGCACATGATAATCTCCACTTCGCGAAGTATTACGACAAGGCCCATCCCCCGCCGCCAGGATTTCACCCACATGAGTTGGCTTCGCCATCCTATCCATTCAAATCGGAAAACAAAGGATACCGTCTGCAGCTATTAAGATAATGTGCTACCGAAAAACATATTATTATGAACATCGCAGTACCCTTGCCGGGCCGGTGTAGTCCCTCCATTACCCCTGCAAGAAGGCTTTAGTCAACGGGGGCAATACATCCCTAACCGAATAAAGACGTGTGCATCTGTGCTCCTGCTAGATGGAACATCGGCCCAGCATCTCCATTTTAAATGCTTGCCAGACGCCCCTGGCGCAGTATGGCCGTCTCTTGCGCCATGAAGGACACGACCTCCGGCTGGTGGGATATGAGCAAATAGCTAAGCTCCAGGTCCTCCTGCAGCCTCTTTAGCAGTCTTAAAATTTGGGCCTGCACTGAGACATCCAGAGATGCTGTGGGCTCATCCAGAATTATGACCTTGGGGCCTAAAAGCAGCACCCTGGCCAGGGCCACCCTCTGATTCTGCCCTCCCGATACCTGAGATGGAAAACGGCACAGCAGCTCATCGGACAGACCGACGGTTTCCAGAATCTCTTCCGTCTTCTGCTTCCACAGCCGCCTCGGGATGCGCTGAAGCCTCAGCACCTCATGAATGGAGCGCTCAATGCTCTTCCTTGGATTCAGCGAGCCTTCAGGGTCCTGGAAGATCATCTGCACGTCCCTCCTGAACTGCCGGAACTCCTCCCGGCTCATTGACATGAGGTTTTTGCCCCCGTAGCACACAGCTCCCGACGACGGCCTCTCGAGGCCTGCCAGGATTCTCCCCAAAGTCGTCTTCCCGCAGCCCGATTCGCCCATGAGCCCAAAGGTCCGTCCCCTCTCCAGCTCGATAGTTACATCATCAAGGACACTGCGGCTTTTCTTGAAGATCAAGCCGGACTGGTAAGCCTTGGAGACATTGCTCGCCTTCAGCAAAGCCAACATCTCACCTGCCTCGCCTTCAATCGCCCTAAATTAGATCGCGGCCCATTCGAAGCCTGCATTTGCGAGGGATGAATTTTCAACGAATCTCCATTAGATCCCACCATGCACACCTTCATCTCCGGCCGCTGCAAGCATATATCGCTTTTTTCCGGGCAGCGGGGATGGAACTTGCACCCCTGCGGAGGATTTGTCATGGAGGGAGATGCTCCAGGAATTGGATTAAAACCCCTTTCAGGAAGGCAATCCAGGAGGGCCCTTGTATAGGGATGCACGGGATCTGCAAAGATCTCGTCTGTCTCTCCCACCTCCACGATCTCGCCGCAGTACATGATCGCCATGCGGTCTGAGATGCGCCTTGCTATCGATAGGTCGTGGGTTATTAGAAGCAGCGAGGAGTCGCTGTGCTCCAAAATCCCTGCCAGCTGGTCCATGACCTCCTTTGCCATTTGGGCGTCCAGGCCCTTGCTCGGCTCGTCGGCTATTATGACCTTAGGAGAGGATACGACAGCCGTTGCCACCATTGCCCTCTGGTTCATCCCTCCTGACAGCTGGAAGGGATAGCTCATGCTCTCGTTCCCAAGCCCCATCCTCTGAAGAGCGCTCCTGGCCATCTCCAGCGATCTTCTTTTAGAGATCCTTCTTTTAGAGATCCCCGTGTGCACCTGAAGGGGCTCTGCCACCTGATCGCCAATTCTATAAACCGGGTCCAGCGACAGTGCAGGATTCTGAAAGACCATGGCTATCTCTCTGCCCCTGATGTGTGACATCTCCCGCTCTTCAAGCCTTCTCAGATCGATCCCCTGAAAAAGAATCTCTCCAGAAACCTTCGCGTTGGAGGGCAAAAGGCCCATGACCGAGCTTGCAACCACCGATTTCCCGCAGCCTGTCTCTCCCACGAGCGCCAGAGCCTCTCCGGCCTCAAGGTCGAGGGAAAATCTATCTGCAGCGGCTACCTGGCCCATAGGCGTCCTGAAGCTGACTGATAGGTTCTTGATGCTGAGAACTGCCATGTCAATGATCCCTTTTCCTCATTCAATCAAGCCTCATAGTCTCAATCTGGCTTCATGGTCTCAGTCAAGCCTCATGGTTTGATCCTCGCGGTCCTCCAGGGCGAATCCCATCATGACCACAGATAGGATGGACAGAGTGATGCAGGCTCCAGGAGGAATGTACCACCACCAGCAGTCGTTGATGAATCCTCCGCGCGTGAAGGCGAAGTTTATCATCATCCCCCAGCTTTTCATGCTTGCGTCCCCCAAACCGAGAAATGAGATGGAGGCCTCAGCGATCATGGCCGAGGCAATTGCCAGAAGGAACTTGGGGACGATCACATGGAATATCCCAGGCAAAACGTCGGTCGACAGTATGTGCATGTCTGAGAAGCCAAGGGATTTGGCGCTCTCAACAAATGCCATCTCCCTTACCTGCAAAGTCCTGGACCTCACAACCCTTGCCGTGGACGTCCACCATAAAACACCCATGACGAGGGCCATCGACCAGAAGCTCGGCCGGAGGAATGCCGCCAGAACGATTATCAGCGGTATTTGGGGAATCATGAGAAAAATGTCCGTAATTCCCATCAGCGCCTCATCGAGCGTTCCGCGGTAATATCCTGCTGCAATCCCTATAAGAGTTCCGAGCACTGTGGCCAGCAGAGCCGCCCCGAAGCCAACGGCTAAAGAGACCCTCGAGCCGTAGATCAGCTCTGAGAGTATGTCGTTTCCGAGATCGTTGGTGCCGAGGAGGTGATCGCTGCTGGGCGGCGAAAAGGGCTCGAACCTCTTCCAGGGATCGTAGGGGGAAAGCGCTCCTGAAAACAGCGCCATCAGCAAAAAGGCCAAGAACAGCATCAGGCCAAGCGCGCTTAAGCCCGTCAGCCCGGCCGCCGCAGAATCGCCTCTGGATTTTGCATAATATTTGGTGCATCCACAATCATCTAAACTCCCGGAACGGCGCTTATAATCCGCAGAACTCCCTGAATCTGGAAAGCCCTGATCGTCTAAAGAGGCGCTCGATTTCTTGGAACCGAAAGAGGAAACGTCCATTACTGCCACCTCACACGCGGATCGATCCGGCTGTAGACCATGTCGGCCAAGAGGTTGGCGAAGATGACCATTACGGTTATTATCAGAAAGGACCCCTGCAGCACGGGGTAGTCTCTGGAGATCAGTGCCTCGTAAATCAGGGTTCCCATGCCGTTTAAAGAGAACACGATCTCTATAAACAGCGCTCCGGTCAGGATGAACCCGAAGTCGAGGGCCAAAAGGGTGATTATGGGAAGGACGGCATTTTTAAAGACATGCCTGAACAATATCTGATCGCCGTAGAGCCCTTTGGCCCTGGCAAAGGCAGCATAGAGCATGCTCCTTTCCTGAATGACCGAGCCGCGCATTATCATGTAGTTCCTTGAGGCGGAAAACATCGTCATGACCAAAACAGGAAGCATGAGATGATGGGCAATATCCACAGCTGATCCTGTGGAGTATACTCCTTTGAGCGGAAAGAGCCCGAGCTTGAATGCGAAGATGTAAAGGAAGATCAATGAGAGGAAATAGGGCGGGGTGCTGTAGGCCAGAAGGACGATCAGCGTCTGCGCCCTCTTTGACCCATCCTTCCTCCTCCAGCCTGCCAGGGCCCCGAGGAATGCGCCCAGAATTGTGCCGAGAAGCAGCGAAGGCACTGCCAGAAGCAATGTCCACCTGGCCCTATTGGCCACAATATCGGTGACTTTAGAATGAAAGTGATAGGAGTATCCCAGGTCCAGCCGGAGGATATCCTGCCAGTAATTTAAATACTGAATGTGAATAGGCTTGTCCAGGCCCATCTTGCTCTTAAGCTCCTGCACCGATTCGTCTGTGTAGGTCACATCCTCCCCTAAAAGGTTGGTTAGAGGATCGCCGGGCATTGCCCGGGGAATGGCGAAGTTGAGCGAGAAAATTAAGAACAGGGCAAGAATATATCTAACGGCCTTTTTCTCTCCAGAGGACATTTCTTCTCCCTAGGCATCCTCACTGGCGAAGATATAGAGAAGGGCATCCTCAGAAGAGAACACAGCGAATGACTCGGAATCGCCACCAATACTGCCTTTGGCGTCGCCATCGTCATTGTAGTCAATTCTGCCATCATCATCCCTTTCACCGCAGATATCACCAATGCCGCCCTGCATACCCGCATGAGTGCACTTGCCATATCTTTTCCTAAGCCTTCCACTCTCTCGCAGATGCTCCGCCAGCTCCTCAGGGCTTCTTTTGGAGAAGCTGTACTGCCGAAATACGAGGTTCAGAGGCAGGGAGTACTCCCTTTTAAAGATCTCCGTCCGGAATTCGTAACCCAGATCCTCCAGAATGTGGAGCAAACACCTGAAGTCCACGGACGTTCTCCTTCCGTATGCAAACTCGCTCAGCGAGTCGTACTCGCCGGCTCTAAAAACGAGGAATACGCCCTTCGATGAGACGTCCAGCATCTTTTGAAGAAAGCCCTCGATATCCTCATCGAAGAAGCTGTAAGAGGCCAGCGAAAAATCCACATGTCCCAGCTCATCCGGGTCTACCTGATCCCACCTCTTGGAGATTACTTCGATATTGTCGATCCCCCCCTTCGCCGCCTTTTCCATCAGCAGCCGGAGCTGATACTCAGAAGGATCGACGGCAATGGTTTTCTTGAGCTTTCTGGAGAGCGGAACGGTGAAGGCTCCAGTACCTGCGCCCACATCCAAAAAGGTGGAGCCTGAGGGGATGAGAGAGGAGACCCTGGATAGGATCTCCCCCGGATATCCCGAATATTTCAGCATATAATCGTAGACCTGATATCTCTCCCAGAACGAATCGTTTGAGATATTCTGCTCTTTAAGGATGTGCATGTAGCTTGTTTCGTTTACGAACTGCCTCCATTGCGAGGTATATATGCTCATTTCGTCTTCTCCGTGTTCATTCAGTCTTTTCCACGTTCAGGAAGGTATCCAGGTTGAAGATGCCGTAAAGCGGATCGGAGTACCAGCCACTGAATGCCTTGTTGTAGGGCGTTTCTACCTTGTTCCAGTAAAGCGGGATTCCTGGAAGGTTCTCTGCATAGTAGTCCTGAACCTGGAAGGCGTAATCCCCCAGCTGATCATCGGTTGTCGCCGACAGGATATTATCGCACAGGTCCAGGAATACCGAGTCGTTTAGAACGTGAAGGACACCCTCGCCCGTTCTCCTTGAGTCAAAGTAGCCCGTTCCCCAGTTGGCGTGCATAAGCATTCCCCAGGGTGTGGTCCTGGTCACTGTCAGATCATAATCGTACTCGTCCTTGAGCTTGATCCAGCTGCTCGAGTCGACGCTCTTGATCTCAGACGAAATGCCAACTGCCGCCAGGTACTCCTTAAGCAGCTCTGAGACCCGCTGGTAGTCGGTTCTCGTAAGGAGAACCAGGTTGATGTCCTTGCCATCTGATGTCTCAAGGATTCCATTGCTGTTGGAATCGTTATATCCCGCCTCCGCCAGCAGCTCTTTGGCCTTTTCAGTGTCGTATGAGAGCGCGTCTGTCTCCTTGAAGTCCATCATGCTCGGCGGGACAAAGCCGCGGTTGGGAATGGACCCGAATCCAAGGGCATCCAGCTTCAAGAGCTCATCGTAGTTGATTGTATAAGAGATGGCGTTCCTGAAGTCCATGTCGGCCATGGGCTCCTTCTGGAGGTTCATTCCAAGGAAGATGAGGCCGATGTTGTCCTTCTCCACAAAGTCAAAGTTTCCGGTATCTTTGAGCTTTTGGATGCTGGGATAAGGATAGGTCCCTGCATATTTGTAATAGGCATCGACATCGCCCTTCTCCAAAGCCAAAGAGAGGACATCCATATTGCTGTACATGTGGATCTCCACAGAGGAGACATTGGGCTCTGCTCCCTTCCAGTTTGGATTTTTCTCGAAGTATATTACTCCGGAGGCCAGATCGGTCTTGGCGATCACGAAGGGACCAAATCCGACAATCGCGCCCTCGTCAGTATGCTCAATGGGCTCATCTATCGTCTCCCAGATGTGCTTTGGAAGGATGTTGTAGGTACAGAACTCAAGGTTTAAGCGTGAGTAGGGCTTATTCAGCTTGAAGACGACTGCACCGTCCTCAACAGAGATGTCCTCAATGGTATTATTTATCCAGCCCGCAGAGGGAGACTTCTCCCCCAGGAATTCAAAGGTGAACTTGACATCCTCGGGAGTCACTTTCTCTCCATCGCTCCAGTAAAGATCGTCGCGTATATTGAACGTCCAGGTTTTTCCATCCTCTGATACCTCATAGCTCTCGGCTGTCTGGCCGATTACATTTCCGTTCTCATCCATCCTCATGAGAGGCGGATTGGAAAGATGAGCGAAGACGCCCATGTTGGAATCTCCCAGAACGCTGGCGGATTTAACTGCGTTAGGGGTTCCGATTCGAAGCACTGCTCCGCCATCATCCGTTGCCTGGACGGCCGCAACAGCCAATGCCAAAAACAGCACGGCTAAAGCTTGCCTCCATATATTGGTCTTTTTTATGAATCATTCCTCCTATGATGTTACGAAATTGTTTATTTGTATAAATGAGTTTTGGTTTTTATACATATTAATAATACTATTTATTAAGGAAGTTAATGCCAAAGGATGAGAGTTCCACCAGGATTTAAAGGGCCTACTTTAAATAGCACATTTACCGCAATACTTAATAACAAAAACACTCTATGCAAATGAAAATCATATTATCTCGTCGAGGAGGGAAACAAAATGAAAAGAGCATTTATGCTGCTGTTGCTATCGATTTTTTTGATAGGTGTTTTTGGGGCTCTTGCTGCTGAGTACCCCCTAAATTTCACAGATGGATTGTCCGTTGAGCATACCCTGGAAAAACCGGTTGAGGGCATAATAGTAATGAACGGAGATGCCCTAGAGGCTGTGGCCATGATAGGCTCTGGCGATAAGGTCATTGGACTATCCGATTCTGCGACGAAAAAGAAATACCTTGCCCCGGATATCAAAACCAAGCAGTCTGTAGGCAAATGGAATGAGCCCGATTATGAGATGATCGGCGAGCTGGCCAGAGACGGCCAAAATATTGCATTGATAACTTACAGCTATCCAGGCAAGTCTTACGGCGCTGAGGCCTACGCCAAAAAGTTGGAAGATTTCCCGAATGTTATGGTTGTAGCCCTGGACTTCTATAAGCCGGATACGATGATTTCCGATATGGAGACCCTTGGAAAGGTCCTTGATAAGGAGGACAAGGCGGCCGATTATGTGAATTGGTTCAACGAGATGCAATCCAATGTGAAGCAGGCCGTATCGGGCATGGATAAGCCAAAAGTCTATGTAGAGTGGAATACCAAGGGAGAGCTATCGACTCTCGGGAACGGCTCAGGCTTCGACGGAGTCCTCCAGCTGGCAAACGGCTTTAACATTGCGAGAAATGTTGAGGGAGAATATCCCAAGATCGGCTGGGAGTGGGTAATCACCCAAAAGCCCGAGGTCATAATAAAGAGGCAAACGCAGCCATCAGATAAAACTGAGATGGGCTGGGAGCCTGAACCGTCTCAGGATTCAGTGGCTCTTGACGGCGTAATAAGCGAGATTTTGGGGAGAGCCGGAGCTTCAGGACTCCCGGCGGCCAAGTCCAAACGCATCTACCTAATCGACTGGGATGTGATGAACGGACTGGATCAGGTAGTGGGACTTACTTATCTTGCCAAGCTCCTTCATCCCCAGGCGGACCTCAATCCGGAGGACGTCCACAAGGAGTACCTGGAGCGGCTGGGCCTGGAGTACCCTGAGGGAAAAATATTCGTCTATCCAGAAACTAATTAAAACGGCTTCCGGCCAAAGGGGCTTTAAGCCCCTGGCATCTCTTTTATGATTTAGTAATACTCAAACCAAAATGCTTATCAATTCGGACACAATCCTGTGATCGGGTCCTATTGTCGGATGTGGGAAAGAAGTGGCAAACGATGCGTTCTCCAAGTCGGCGAATAGACGGATTGAGCTTAAGGCGAGCTACCAGAGGTTTGTAGGGAAAAAGCTGCTCTTCCTCGTCTTGCTGGTGCTGGGAATCACGGCCCTGGCAGGAGTTGCAGCCACGATGGGCTCCGCCAACATAAGCGTTTCCGAGGTCTATTCAGCCATTCTGGCCAAGTTCTTCCCGGGCCACTTCCAGAGCACATGGTTTGCGGACACAATTGTCTGGGGACTTCGGCTGCACCGCATCTTATTGGCAATTGTAGGCGGCATGGGTCTGGCCATTGCGGGAGCAGTCATGCAGGGAATACTCAAGAATCCCTTGGCCAGCCCTTTTACCCTCGGAATCGCCTCAGCGGCCAGCTTCGGGGCGGCACTCGCAATAGTGCTAGGCTCCGGCTTTATCGCTGGAGAGTGGCTGATCGTCGGCAATGCTTTCCTCTTCACGCTGCTGGCCTCAATGGCAGTCTACGGCCTTGCGAAGTACAAGGGCATAACACCGGAGACCATGATACTGGCAGGAATTGCCATCATGTACCTTTTCTCTGCAATGACCTCCTTCCTTCAGTACGTGGGTCATGCGGAGCAGGTGCAGGAGGTCGTCTTCTGGATGATGGGATCTCTCGGGCGGTCCTCGTGGGAGAAGGTCTGGATAGTGTCTGCAGTCATCGCCCTTTGCTTCCCCTACCTGCTGCTCAGATCCTGGGACATCAACGCCATGGGTGCAGGCGACGAGACGGCCAAGAGCCTGGGCGTAAATGTTGAGAGAACCCGCGTGATTTCAATGATGCTGGCATCCCTGGTCACCGCTGTGGTGATATGCTTCACGGGAACGATAGGCTTCATCGGCCTGGTCTCGCCTCACATCACCCGCATGGTGATCGGAGGAGACCACAGGTTTCTTCTGCCCGCATCTGCCCTCGTGGGCGGACTCCTGCTCCTCGGAGCCGACACAATTGCCCGCACAGTTCTGTCTCCAGTAATCCTGCCCGTCGGGATCATGACCGCCTTCCTCGGAGTGCCGTTTTTCATTTACCTGTTCCTGAGGAGAAAAAGAGAGTTCTGGTGAAGCATTCCTCGATAATTAATTCCTAAAGCAGCTCGTCCATAGAGTCTACAAAATCCACCCGCAGGCGCGTTATGGGGCTGCGGTCCGCACTTGCCTTTTGCGAGAGCAGATGCACGCCCCTACCACGCAGCTTGCTGGTGGTCCGCCCTCCCCTCAATTCAGGGTTCGCGCTGCGAACAAACCATAATAGTTTTTCATTAGATATAACTCTTACAGAATCATTGATAGATAATATTTGTATTGAAATGCAATCGCCGCTCTGTCCAGGCATCTTTGATAAAGACTGCGATAAAACCTACGATAAAACCTGCGATAAGGCCTGCTTGCCCCATGGCTCTCCGCCAGGCAGATGCTCCCAGGGTCAAAGGATTAATAGAGAATGCCGGAGTGCTAAGGGAACAAACGCCTGCGGAGATGGATCTCTATGTCTAAAAGCGCAAAAGGGCTATTGGCCGTGTTCGGCTGCTCTGTAGCCATCTTCTTTCCTGGAGCTCTTACCTTCGGCTTTCCGGGAGTGATGGCCCCGGTATGGCAGGAGATGTTTCTGGCAGGCCGTGGGGCTATTGGAAATACAATATTCTTCATGCTCGCAGCCGTAGGCACCTTCATGTTCCTGGTGGGACGCTGGCAGGAACGCCTCGGGACAAGGATTATGATCGCTATCGGCTCGGTCATCTGCTCGATAAGCCTCCTGCTGGCCGCATATGCCTCCTCGATCTGGATGGTGTACGCCTGGGCCTTCCTTACAGGCATCGGCTCCAGCTTCGTCTACATCCCGGCTTTAACGGCAGTTCAGTGGTGGTATCCCGGAAGAAAAGGCCTTGTTACGGGATTTGTGAGCATGATCTTCGGTCTGTCTGCGGCCATCATGTCGCCAATATTTGGAAAGATGCTGACGACCGTGGGGTATTCATCCATGAATTTCTCCATCGCGCTCCTGACGATGGCATTTGGGTTTTTCGGAGCCTACTTTGCCAGGTCCCCGGAAAAGGATGAGATAGAGGCTGTATCATCTCCTGGAAGAGGTATTCGTGGCGAAGCCAAGTCCGCCGCTTCTCCCGCGCGGTCTCTGACGGTTGGAGAGAGCCTCCACACCAAAAGCTTTTGGTTCCTCTGGATCACCTGGACGTTTGCAGGCGCGGCAGGGGTTGCTATGACTATACTCTCGACGGCCTACGGCCTGTACAGGGGCTTTGGCCTTGAGTCGTCCGTCCTGATTCTCACTGCCTTCAATCTCACAAACGGGACAGGACGCCTGGCAAGCGGGATACTTTCAGATTTGATCGGCCGAAACCGCGTCATGAGCCTGGCATTTTTCGCAGCGGCCGTTGCCTATTTTGTGCTTCCCCGGTCGAGCGGGCTGTTAGGGTGCGCCCTTTTGGCGTCTGTAATCGGCTTTGCCTTCGGAACTCTGTTTTCAGTCTCCGCCCCTCTTGTGGCCGACTGCTTCGGGCTCAAGCACTTCGGGGCGATATTCGGACTGGCATTTGCAGCCTACGGCTTTGTGGCCGGACCGCTCGGTCCAACGCTATCGGGCTATCTGCTGGACGTAACCGGAGACAACTTCTCCCTGGTCTTTCTCTATCTCGGCACGTTCTTCCTGATATCTGGATTTTGCATCATGCGCGTGGTTCATCCAGGCGGTCGTTGAGGGAGCGGGGAATAATCATAATAATATCAAATTATCCCAAATAACCTCCTTTCTTTCGCTCAAGCCTTCACTGGAGGCAAGGCTTCTCTCTGTGATTCCGGAAGACTGCCACCGCCTATGGTTTCAGCAGATATGGGATCTTGGCGGTGCCTCGACCAAGCACCATCCAGCACCATATCCACTGGCGCTGGCGGAAAGGATTGTCCGTATGTTTTCCTTCGTGGGAGATACGGTGCTCGATCCATTCATGGGAACAGGCACAACTAATCTTGCTGCAGGTAGGTGGGGCCGTAACAGCATCGGCTTTGAGATTGAGCCGAGGTATTTTGAGATGGCCTGTCGCCGCACCAAGACAATACAGGAAGCTCAGCTTACTAATCCAAAGAATTATTGCGAACCTTCAGATGACCTTTCTGCCGAGCGGTTCATGGCTCAATTGCTATCTCATGCCAGGGCTTTTTCAAAAGGCATTTAGTACTCATTATCGATCATGGAAATGATTGTAATTGGTGTTAATATTGATGGAATTAATCGTAAATATTGACACTTTGTCTAATGCAGTTTCAAAGGTATAAGCGCTGCTATGGGCAAAAGGGGATCTATCAGGATACCAATCGCGCCAGGTCATTAATTCCAAGTCAAAATAGATCCTATTCTTTGCTAAAAATGGAAATATCCAATTATAAGAACAAAAAATAATTATTAGCAATAAAACCGAAATACTTATTATATTGCAGGTAAAAAGCTTCCCACGATCAGATGACTTAAAATGCATTTGCGATTTTAGATCATCTCTTGTCACTGCAGGAGGAGACATAATTGGTCAAGATCACAATCAAGGGCCTTACATTCAGCTATAACAGCAGCAAGATACTGGACGATCTGGATATCCAGGTCGATGATTCGGAGATCTTAAGCCTTGTCGGCCCCAACGGCTCAGGCAAGACCACACTCATCAAATGCATCGACCGCATCTTGAAGCCCAAGGGCAGCATCCTTCTGGACGGCAGGGAGATACAGAGCATGAGCCAGCAGGAGATCGCCAGGAACATCGGCTACGTGCCTCAATCCAGCTCCACGCCGCTGGCAACAACCGTCTTCGATACGGTCCTCATGGGCCGCAGGCCGCACATATCCTGGCGCGTATCCGACTTCGACCTGGACAAGGTGGCAGAGGTCCTTGAGCTTTTGCATCTGGACGACCTGGCCATGAGGGATTTTGCCCAACTCTCGGGCGGCCAGAAGCAGAAGGTCTTGATCGCCAGAGCGCTTGCCCAGGAGCCGGCGATACTCCTTCTGGACGAACCGACATCGAATCTTGACATGAAGCACCAGCTGGAGGTCATGGAGATCATTCGCGACCTCGTTAAGGAGAAGAGTATCTCGGCTGTCATGGCCATCCATGACCTGAACCTCGCGGCAAGGTTCACCGACAGGCTGGTTATGCTTAAAAATGGGCAGGTCTACGCCTCAGGCGAGCCAAACGAGCTCTTAAGCGAGGACAACATCTGCAAGGTCTACGGCATCGAGGCTGTGGTCATGAACGCACTGGGAAGGCCTTACATCGTGCCTCTCCGGTCCATGAACGGTGGCATTGCATGCGAATAAGAACGCTGACCTGGGGAAGCGACATGGCCCTCCTCGTGGAGGCTGCCTCCGACCTCGGCATAGATTTGAGGGCATGGTCCGTCTCTAAGCTTAGCAATGAAAATTTAGAAGAATGCATAAAATCCATGGACCAGGCGGAGGTCATACTGCTTCATCCCTCTCAGGATCCCCTCTTCGATCGCGTCTTGGAGGGCATCGATAAGAGCATCCCGGTCATCTCCTTCGGCTCAGATCCGACGCTTTGGTCATTCTCCAATATCTCTTCCAGGATAGTCTCTGCAGTTAACGCTTACATCGTCTACGGCGGGCCTGAAAACATAAAAAATATGATGAAGTACATCGGGAAGGAGGTCCTTGGAGCCGACTTTGCCTGCGATCCGCCCAAGGAGAGCCTCTGGCAGGGCCTGTACCATCCCGATTCCAAGAAGGCATTTCGGACCGTCGAAGAGTATCTCGACTGGTATAAGCCGTGCCATGATCAGGCGGTTGGAATACTGTTTTTTAGGACCTACTGGGCCAACGGCGACCTCGCCGTAGTCAACAGGCTCATCCTTGAGCTGGAGAAAAACTTCGACGTAATTCCTGCATTTTGCTTTGGTCTCGGCGACAGGGACCTTGGAGCCAAACCAAGCGGCGAGGTTGTAATGGATTTCTTCTGCGGGCGGGTTGATGCAGTCATCAACTTGCAGTCCATCTTTCACGCAGGAAGCGTGGAGAAGTCCGTTGAGTCTCTAAAGGGGCTCGATGTTCCAGTCTTTCACCCCTTGACCGTCTACCACAAAAACGAGGCCGAGTGGAGGGAGAGCATCCACGGAATGGACAGCAGCGAGGTAGGATGGTCTGTTGCCCTTCCTGAGTTCGAGGGGCTGATCGAGCCGATTCTTGCCGGAGCATCTGTCAGGGACCGCATCGGAGATGCAGAGTTCGAAAGGCACGCCGGCGTGGACGACAGGATTGCAAAAATCGCCCGGAGGGTTAGGCGATGGATTGCACTTCGCAGCACTCCTCCATCCAAGAGAAAGGTCGCCATAATTCTGCACAATAACCCGTGCGCATCGGCTGAGGCAACTGTCGGATCCGGGGCGCATCTCGATACTCTTGAAAGCGTCGCCCGAATTTTGAAAAGACTTGAAAAGGAGGGCTACGATGTTTCGAATATACCAAAGGACGGAAAAGAGCTAATCACGACCATTATGGACAAAAAGGCCGTCTCCGAGTTTCGCTGGACGACTGTAGAGGAGATCGTGGCCAAGGGCGGAGCCCTTGATCTGATGACAAAGGAGGACTACGAGTCATGGTTTTTTGATCTGCCCGAGGATGTCCAGGCGAAGGTCTGCGATGCATGGGGCATGCCTCCCGGCGAGGAGCGAGACGGCGTCCCGCCGTCGATGGTCTACGAGGGGAAGCTGGTTATTACGGGCATAAAGTTTGGGAACGCCGTTGTCTGCGTCCAGCCCAAAAGGGGCTGCGCCGGGGCGCGATGCGACGGGCAGGTCTGCAGGATTTTGCACGATCCCGAGGTTCCGCCGCCCCACCAGTACCTTGCGACGTACCACTGGATCCAGGAGGTATTCGGGGCCGACGTGATGGTGCACGTGGGCACTCACGGCAACCTTGAGTTCCTTCCCGGGAAGTCTGTAGCACTCTCTGGAAGCTGCTTCCCGGATATTGCCGTTGGAGACGTGCCTTATCTATACATCTACAACTCGGACAACCCGCCTGAGGGGGCAGTGGCAAAGCGCCGCAGCTACTCTGTGATTGTGGACCACATGCAGACTGTTCTGACGGAGTCGGGCCTTTACGGGGATCTGAAGGAGCTGGAGGATAAGATCGGGGAGTACAATAAAACAAAGGTCTCTGAAAAGGCGAGGGCTCACGCGCTGGAGCACATAATCCAGGATCTGCTGAAGGCCACAAACCTGGCAGAGGAGATGAAGCTCGACTCAATGATCGAATCCGGAGCTTCTTTCGAGAGCGTTTTGGAGAGGGCCCACGGCAAGATCTCAGAGATGTACTCCACCCAGATTCCGGATGGGATGCACATCTTCGGCGAGGTTCCGCAGGGAGAAAAGCGGGTTGATATGATCAATGCGATCCTGCGGTTCGACTCGCAGATGGCGAAGTTCCTGTCAGAGCTGATCGGCATTTCTGTCGAAGAGCCGGAGCTGGGCCGTCTCGGCAAGGAATTTATAGCGGCCTTTTTGGCGGGCGAGATAAATCCGGAGGCCAGAATCCTTGGCGAGCGGCTGAAGACTAGCGACGATGCCAATGCTGATGCAGATGTTGATGCGAATGCTGCAGTATCCGCTATGAGGGAGAAGGTGCTTGACCTGTCCGGGAGAATTGACGCCTCGGACGAGATGAAAAGCCTGCTTCGCGGATTTGACGGCGGATTCATCGAGCCCGGACCGTCAGGGCTGATAACGAGAGGAAGGCCCGAAGTGCTGCCAACTGGGAGGAACTTCTACTCGCTCGACCCGTCAAGCGTTCCCACTAAGGCCGCATGGAGAGTTGGGCGCAAGCTTGCAGACCTGCTGCTGAAGAAATACGAAAGCCAGCAGGGCAGGCTGCCTGGAAATGTGGCCATGTACTGGATGGCAAGCGATATCATGTGGGCCGATGGGGAGCAGCTGGCCCAGATGATGTTCCTGATAGGCGTCGAGCCCACCTGGAAGGGCGGGAGGGTCACGGGCTACAGGGTGATCGGCCTTGAGGAGCTGGGAAGGCCGAGGATCGACATAACGGTGAGGTCAAGCGGCATCACAAGGGACTGTTTCTACAACTGCATCGAGCTTTTAGATAAGGCCATTCGAGATGTAGCGGCGCTTGATGAGCCTGCCGACATGAACTATCTCAGGAAGCACTCCCTTGAAAGCGGCCATACGAACCGAATTTTCGCCAGCAGGCCTGGAACCTACGGAAACGGCGTCAACCTTGCAGTCTATGCCTCGGCCTGGAAGGAGGATCGGGACTTAACCGACGTTTTCATCCAGTGGAACAGCTACGCCTACGGCAAAGATGTATTTGGCCAGGAGTCCCATCAGGCCCTTGTCGATCAGCTTAAAAGCGTCGACCTGACCTTCAATAAGACCGTCACGGATGAATACGACCTACTGGGATGCTGCTGCTACTTCGGGACGCACGGAGGGCTCACCAACGCCGCCAAGGAACTGTCCGGCCATGATGTCACATCCTACTACGGTGACACGCGGGACAGGGATAAGGTAGAGATTCGCACCCTGGCGGATGAGATGAGGAGGATCGTTCGTACAAAGCTTCTCAATCCCAAGTGGATCGAGGGCATGAAGCAGCACGGCTACAAAGGCGCCGGCGACATCTCAAAGCGTGTTGGTCGAGTCTACGGCTGGGAGGCGACGACGAAGGAGGTGGACGACTGGATCTTCGACGACATCGCCAGGACATTCGTGCTGGACGAGGAGAACCGCAAGTTTTTCCAGGAGAACAACCCCTGGGCCATGGAGGAGATCGGACGACGGCTACTGGAGGCAAACATGAGAGGGCTGTGGAAGGCCGATCAGGAGGTCCTGGACGCCCTGAAGTCATCTTACCTGGAGATTGAGGGCTGGATGGAGGAAAAAATGGGCGACACCTCGGGCAGCTTCCAGGGCGGAGCTATAGATGTAATGCCCTCGGAGGAGGCCCGGTCCTGGAGACAAAAGGCCGCAAGAGGGCTCAAGAGCTGAGGTTCCGGGAATGCCAGAGTAGGGCTGTGATTCACCAAAAGGCCCCGATAGCTGGCTCTATAGATAGCTGAGGCCATCACATCGGACTTCAAGGCATGCCCTGCAAGAGAAAGAGGGCGCACGCATTCAGCCAAGTTAGCGTGGGATTAATACCTTATCGGTATTTATCCAGCACCTTCATAAGCTCCTCGCTTTGCACGGGCTTGGCGATATAATCGTCCATGCCTGCGGCAAGACATCTTTCTCGATCGCCCTCGAGGGCATAGGCAGTGATGGCAACTATCCTGGGTCCGTTATCCGGCCAGCGCTCCCTTATCATCCTGGCAGCTTCTATTCCACCCATTACAGGCATTTTAATATCCATTAGGATCAGATCGTAGCTCTGGCGCTCGAGCGCCTGTATTGCCTCAGCGCCGTTGGCAACGGCATCTGCCCTGTAGCCAAGCTTCCTTAACATTCGCAAAGTGACCCTCTGGTTTGATGTATTGTCCTCGGCCAGCAGTATTCGCATGGGGCTCCGGCCCGGGCTTGCATCTGGCCTTTGGATCTGTGCAGCAGATGGTGGAGATGGCGATTGCGCTGCCAGGATCTGCAGAAGCACTTTGTAGAGCTGCTTGGGTTTAACTGGTTTTATAAGCGCGGCATTGAAGAGTTCAGGGTCCCCCTTTTGGCCTGCATGAGAAAGGAGGATCAGGGGCATGTCGCCTTTATATTTTCGAATCTCTCTGGCAAGGGCGAAATCGTCCATGTCCCCCAGCGATGCATCAAGGATTGCCGCATCGAAGGGTGCACCTGCTCTAATTAGATCCAGTGCTTCCTGACCGGAGGGTTTGATGACCGGGATAATGCCCCAGGAATGGAGCTGCTTTCCGATAATTCGGCGGACTGCAATGCTATCATCGACGATCAGCACGTGTTTACCTTCAAGCTGCGGCTGAATGCCTGTCGGAATGGACCCGGACTTTCCAGGAACCATCCTGGCTTTGATCGTGAAGAAGAATGTCGAGCCCTTGCCAGGCACAGATTCAACCCAGATCCGGCCGCCCATCATCAAAGCGAGCTTTTTGGAGATTGCAAGGCCAAGGCCTGCTCCCTCATACCTGCTGGAGAACGATTCGTCTACGCGGGAGAAGGGCTGGAAAATGATATCCACCTTGTCTTCCGGAATGCCAATTCCCGTGTCCTTCACCTCGAAGAGAATCTCGTCCTCTCCTCTGGAGGATACGCAGAGGACTGCCTCGCCCTTTTCCGTATATTTGACGGCATTGGAAAGCAGGTTTATCAGAATCTGCCGCAGCCTCGCCGGATCTCCGACCACAGTATCGGGCACAGCATTATCGATTGAGTACGCCAGGTCCAGGTTCTTCTTGGCAGCCTGGGTTGAAACCTGATCCAGGGATTCCTCAACGATGGACCTAAGATCAAATGGTTGGTACTCAATCTCTGCGTCCTCCCTCTCCATTCGCGAAAAATCCAGGAGATCGTTTATAAGGGCCAAAAGAGCCTCGCCGCTGTCTCTAATGATTGTCAGGCATTCCTTTTGCTCTGAGGTCATGGGCTCGTCCAGCAGGAGGCCTGTGAATCCGATGACGGCGTTCATGGGAGTTCGAAGCTCATGGGACATGTTGGCAAGGAATAGGGCCTTTGTCTTCAAAGCTGCCTCGGCTGCTTCTTTTGCCTTCAGAAGCTCTGCCTCGGTCTTTGTATGCTCCTGGATCTCCTGCACAAGCTTATCGTTGATGGCTTCCAGCTTTATCTTCGCTCTCTGAAGATCTTCTGTCCTCTCCAGGACCCTCTGCTCAAGCCCGACCTTCGCCTTTCGAAGGTCTTCTTCAATCCTTTTTCGTTCTGTAATATCTCGGGCAATGAGCAATACGCAGTCGTCAGCCATAGGTGAAATAGTTGCGGCGAACCACACGAGATTATTTCCTATCGTCATGTCGTATTCGACGTTCATGAGCTGACGCGTATCTATGACCTGTCTGATGTAACCCAAATATGTATCTGCCAAATGATGAGGAAAGACCTCGTGCAGTGTCTTGCCTATCATCTCGCTTGCAGGAAGGTAAAGGAGCGATGGATTGGTGGGCGCAATTTTCAGGTAGCGTCCCTGTGCATCAAGAACTATCACTATATCGGTCATGGCAGCAAACAGAGAGCGAAGCTCAGCTTCAGATGACCGCAGCGCCTCCTCTGCAGCCTTTCGAACTGCAACCTCCCTTTCGAGATCCGCTTTGGAAGCAGTGATGCTTTTCAGGTTTTGTGTCATCAGGTTAAACGCTGAGGCCAGCTCCCCAAACTCGTCGCTCTTTTCCTCATCTATGGAGTGGTCGAGATTTCCTTCACCGATGATCTTAGTTCCTGCCTGGAGATTTGATATGGATGTCAGCGTCCGCCTGTAAATTAGGAGAAAATCGGTTAGAAGAAATGCGATAAATGCCCCGATAAGGGCAAAAATCAGCATCTCATTCCTTCTCTCCATTTGGTCTGCCTGCTCGCGCAGCATTTGGGAAAGACGCGAAGCATCGAAGATCATTCCCTGGCTTTGAACTGCCATCCGGCTCCATGAAATCTGGATTAATTCCGGGTCGACAGCACTAGGTTGAACCTCAGATGAATCCCCGGAGCTCGATACTACTTCATAAAAGATTTCTCTTAGTCGCCTTCCGTTTGCTTTTATATTATCGACAAGCACCTGCTGATCAGGCCTCGTCACGGTCAAATTCGATAAATCGGCGTAAATTGAAGAATACTTCGACTCCCATCGGTCGACCTGCTGGCTTTCTCTATAAAGAATATAGTCGTTCGATAAATAGCCAAGCTCGCTGACCTTGAGCTCGACGTTTTTCGCAGCCGCTTCCTGCTCATGCAGCTGCACTATCTGCTGATTTGTGGAGATGACAAATGCAGATATGACAAGCATTGCTGCAGCGAAGAAAACCATGCTGATGATGAGCGAAGTCCTGATTCTCATGTTTCTTCACTTCACCGGATGTTTACCGCTTCCGGCTTCACTTTCTCTAGACCTTCCGTATATATGTAGTTAGTGAAATCAGGTAATGTCGTCGCATTTGTGAGATTGTTCTTGATCATCCACCGCCCTTCGTCTTCCATGGCGGTGACGAGTGACATATCGAGCGCAAGTGAGTACTGATGCAGCGGCCAGTTTGCAGCCATATATTCCTCAGTGTAGTTAAGCCTTTTTTGCAGAATAGCCTTTGATTCAACCGGATGGCTGAGGGCATAACTCTCAGCCTGTGCAATTGATCCCAGAAGTTTGTTTAAAGTCTCAGGATGGCTGTAAGCCCAGTCATCTCTGCAGGTCAAAATTCCGAATGCATTCTGGTTGCTCTGCGCTTCCCAGATTACGGCATTGCTGCCCAGCTGCTCTTCTATGGGCGTGAGATAGACCTGCGGAACTATAATTGCATCTACACTGTCGTTTCCAATTGTATCTGCGTACTCGGACGGCCTTGTATCCACGAATGTTATGTCCTGCAGGCTGATATCATTGAGATAAAGAAACCTGCCCAGATAAAATTCTGTTATTGTCCCTCGGGCTACACCGATTTTTTTCCCGTGCAGATCCGCGATCGTCTCAACGCCGCTGTCTTTTCGGCCCACAATATATTGGCCCTGGTATTTGTCGATGCCGGCAATCACGCTGATATTCTCTTGTTCCAGCACTTTTCCCACAACCGGATACTCTGACGAAGCAGCTATTTCCGCCATGCCCTCCGTCATGCCTTCTACACATGCCAATCCCGTGTCACAGTAATGAATTGTCACATTAAGGCCGTTTCCGGCGAAAAAGCCCTCATCCTCAGCGATATAGATGAGTCCGGCCAGCTCCTGGACTGTGGTTCTGATGATAATGGGTTCAAGCGTCTCTGAATCGTCTATCCAGAGATCCTTAAAAGGCCATGCACCCGATCCAACTAATGCTAACACAGCAATGATAGCCAAAGCGGCTGCAATTTTTTTCCCTCGAGTTTCTCCAAGATCACCTCTGGTCGTCATAATCCTCGCTTTAGCTAACGATATTCACGAAATCCGGCTTCGTTTCCTTAAGGCCTTTTGTATATATGTATTCTTTGAAATGAGGCAAGGTCTTCTCAGCTGTGAGGTTGTTATTGATCGCCCACCGTCCCTCATCGTTCATTGCAGTGAGGAGCGACTGGTCGAGCGAGAGAGAGAATTGGTGATCGGGCCTAGGTGGTTTCAACGTATGCATCGCTCAGGTTCAGGCTTTTTTTGTACAATCGCCTTTGCTTTCTCAGGGTGATCTGCCATATACTTTTCAGCCATAGATAAATGCAGACTGCTCAAGGGGAGGGCCGCCGAAGATGATCGATTCTGGAGTATCGCAATAGGCCATCCCTGGATTTGTGAAATACCATGCGCTAAGTCCGAACAGCAGAAATGGAGCTACAACTGCTATTGCCGCTACAGCCTTTTTCACGATTTTGCTCCTATCTTGATAAGGGTCTTCGCGTTCGACATCTCACCAAATTTTCACCGATTCCGGCTTTATTTTCTCAAGGCACTCAGTGCAGATATAATCCCTAAAATCTGGTATCGTCTTCTCGCCGGTGAGGTTATTTTTAATCAACCAACGCCCTTCGTCCTCCATAGCGGTGACGAGCGACTGGTCGAACGAGAGGGAGAGCCGGTGCATGGGCCAGACGGCCGATATATGCTTATCATCGCGATTCAGCCTTTTTTGGATGATGGCCCTGGCGATATTCGGATTGACTATGCAGTACTCCTCCGCCTGGGCAAGCGATTTTAGGAGCTTTTCCATGAGCTCCGGATGTCTCTTTGTCCAGTTTTTCCTGCAGGCCATGACTGCAAAAGCTGTCTGGCCGTTTTGCAGTGGGCAGGTTATTATTTTGTAGCCCAGCAGCCTTTGTGCCTGAATGACATTCTCATATCCTGATACGAACGCATCAATACGGCCGTCGGCCAGAGCAGCTGCGAAATGCGACGGCTCGTCATGAACGAGGGTGACGTCATGCAGGCTCATGCTGCGCAACTCCAGATATCTGCCAAGGTAAAATTCCGGCTCTGTCCCACGCATAAGGCCTATTTTTTTCCCTTTAAGATCTATGGCGTTTTTAGATCCGCTATCTCTGGAGGCAATCAGATAAGTTCCCTCATACTTATCAATACATGCGATTATGCTGATATTATCCTTTTTAAGCGCCGTTATCACTATGGGGTACTCGGCGGATACAGAGATATCGACGTCGCCCTTTTCCATCCCGGCGATCGCCTCAGGCCCTGAGCTATAACCGTCTTTTATGGTCGCAAAAAGGCCGTTCCCGGCAAAGAAGCCGCGATCTTCTGCGATATAGATCAATGAGGATGATTCGGCACACTGTGTTCCAATCTTTAGCGGCTCATGTTTGCCAAGATAAGTTGCCTGAGGGCCGGGAATTGGCCACTGTGCAAGCCCCACCAGCGAGATCGCAAAGATAACTGACATCGCGGCCATAATGATTTTTACCATAATCTTTCTCCAAACACGATTTTGTGGTCACGGGCGCTCTCACCTCAACCGATTCATGCTTGCGATGAGGGCCTTCTTTGGTTCTTCGCTGTTATGTATGGGTAAACCTGAGCCAGAATTTCTCTTTCTCTGTGTCGCCTTGCCTCTGGAGTGAAATCGTGATGCTCAGACCTCATCACAGAGACACAGAGGAAATCCTTTCTGCAATGTTTTACCTATACAATTTTGCGGAGAGCCCCTTATTTGCACTGCTCTTCTAGAGGGGCTACTGAACGGCACACCTGCCGCTCCGAGGGGATTTTATCTTATTGCTCGTAATCATTCAAAACTTTATCGGAGATATAATATCATGAAACCTGCGGCTAGAATCTGCGGCGATAGCTATTTAGGTGCGATTTGCAGGCATGTTGTTTGCGATGCAGACGGTATCTTTCATCGAGTTGAACGGTTGGGTTGAGCTGGACGGCAAAAGGCTTTCGATTGACGATTTAAATGCCTTACTATCGGAAGGCTGCGGCTGCGCCTCGAGGTTCGGCGGCGAATTTTTTTTAAAGTGGAACGGCTGCGCTGCGCGGGACCATTTCGGAATTGTTTCCGGAGGTGCTGCCGCAGGAGGAGTCGGCATAAAGGAGTCCTCTGATGCCAACTGCCCTCCCGGAGCTGTGGTCTGCAGCGGCAAAGAGGTCGCAAAGGTGGATCCTGCATATCCATTAATGGATCTGGGAACTGCAATCGAGACAGCCGTAAGGCTTAGGAGCGATGAGGGTGTGGTGGCGCTGTCCGGCGGCCTTGATTCAGCCCTCGTCGCATATCTGGCCAAACGAGAATGCGTGGTCGTTGGCCTTGCCGGCTCTCACGATTTAAGGAGAGCAGAACAGGTGGCGGCTATGCTGGGCCTGCCTTTGGAAATGGTCACCATCGATCCGGAGGATATTGAGGAGGCATTGGGCCAGGTCCTAAGCGTAATCCCGAGGACAGATCCTGTGAATGCATCAATTGCGGCCACTTTGTACTTCGTGGCCGAGTGGGCACGGAATCACGGCTGCAGCCGCATCCTGGCGGGCCAGGGAGCAGATGAGCTTTTCGGAGGTTATGCGAGATATCTGCAGACCGATACATTGGCCCAGGACATGGAAAGGGATTTTTGCGGGCTTCCTTTGCAGCTCTCAAGGGACCAGGCGGTGGCAGGGCTGCATGGAGCTTACTTCTCGCTACCCTACATGGATACAAGAGTCGTTCGTGCCGCCAGGGCCATTGCGCCTGAGAAAAAGGTATGCAGCGGAGTTCGCAAGCTGCCCTTGAGAGAGGTCGCAGCCCGCTATTTGCCGACATCGGTTGCCATGTATGAGAAGAAGGCGATGCAGTACGGCAGCGGGGTGATGAGGGAGATCCAGAGGCTGGCAAGGCGCAGGGGATTTAAAAATGATGTTGGCGGGTACATAGAGCAGGTCATTAGGGAGATTGATAAATGATGCAGGCTGCGGCAGCTTTCAATGCGGTTGTGGCAAGGCCGGCAGTTGATTTCAGGCATATTTCAGGCATGTATGCATGCAAAAATTAGGTCAATTGCAATCATTCGATATCTACTGAACGGGATTTAAGCCCGGCCCCGCACTCGGGACAGTACTTCGCGTCCGCGGCGGCAGCCTGGCCGCAGCTTGAACAGAGCGTCTCTTTTGAGGCAGCTAAAGAAACATCCTCTGTGCCAGCCGTTTTTGCAGCAGCAGTCTCAGGTGTGACAAGATCCACGACGGACTCGCCCGGGGACTGGACCGGAACGCGCGTTCCTTCAGACGGGCCTCTCTTTTCGGAAATGTACTGCTCTACGACCTCGAATACCTTATCCGGAAGCTGGCTTTGTTTCCAAACGCCGTATGCCATGGTGATGAGCAGAGGATGAAGTATGAACACTCCCACCGCACCCACAGCCACCTTTTCGGCCCAGCTGCCTGCCTCCGTTTCCACGACCAGGTTGTTTCCCTTAACGTCGAAGGTGATGTTCAAGGCGCTGGACATGCCCAGTATGTAGCGCCAAGATTTGGGCTGGCGCGCCTGGACTATTATTCTTCCGTCCGGAAGGTCAACAATCTGCGCCTCGAAATCGTGAAGCTTGAGCCAGCTCGACACTTTTCTGGCCAGCTCTCTTTGATCTATGCCTGATGCATCAAATGTTCTCGTCTCTGCCATGAATCAATCACACCCTTAATCTTGTGATATATTATACGGTCGGATTAAAAATAGATTTGCATGGATGAAATTAGATACAGTAATTGACGGCGAATGCTTCACTGCAGGGACAAATTAAAATAGTAATAACTTCCGTAATATTAATGAGGTGCGAAAATGGACTGCATGACGCTCTGTGTCTATGTCTGTATCGCCCCTGTAACCGCCCGCGGCATCGAGGATGATCCGCCTGATTACTTTTCTTTCGTGCCTTTTGGCTTCTAGCAGGCTTAACTGCCGCGACATGCACTGTGGCGACCTAATTTGATATCTTTTTTAAAAAAGGGCACCACAGGATACGAGCCGTGACGGTCATTTTTTTATCTCTCTCTCAAGTCCTCTATTCATGAACCTCTCCCAATCCCAGGGCTCATCCAGGACATTCACCTCAACCTGTTTGATCCCCGCGACCCCCTCAGCGCGACGCCTTACCTGCTCTTTTATGTGATCGACAAGAGGACAGGCTTGAGTTGTGAGCACCATGTCCACGATGGCTCTGTCTCCCTCTACATGGACCTCTTTGATCAGCCCCAGATCCACTATGTCTATCCCAACCTCAGGATCGAGGACGTCCCTCAGTGCCTGCCTGACCTCCTCCTCCTTGGCAATTTCAGCAAGTACCTCATCTGCCCCGGGGCCTGAAGGCAGAGTCTTCTCGATGGAGCGCAGCCGCTCCTCCAGCCTGTTCTGGCGGTCGAGAAGGCGGCTGACAACTCTCAGCATGGGATCTGGGAGGACTCCATGCTCCAGGTCGCGCGGAGGGCACTCCGGCTCGGCAATCCTGCCGGGCACTCCGACGATTGTTGCCCCTGGTGGAACAGGCCTTACAACCACCGATCCGGCGCCGATCTTGGCCCCTCTTCCAACAGTTATCGGCCCAAGGACGATGGCCCCGCTGCCTATGACAACTCCGTCTTCAATCGTAGGATGCCGCTTCCTCTTCTCAAGGCTTGTGCCTCCAAGGACTGTGCCCATGTACATCAGCACATCATCGCCGATCTCGGCCGTCTCCCCGATGACCACGCCCATGCCGTGATCTATGAAAAGCCTGCGGCCAATCGTTGCTCCAGGGTGGATTTCGACTCCTGTGAGGAAGCGGGCGATATGGGATGTGAGGCGGGCGAGGAAAAAGAGCCTGTGCGTCCAGAAAAGGTGAGATATCCTGTGCATCCAGATTGCATGCAGGCCGGGGTAGCAGGTTACGACCTCCCAGACAGTCTTTGCAGCCGGGTCTTTGGCGAAGACCGTCCGGATATCCTCTAGGATCCTCATTCTCTGCCCCTTCCTTTTTTCATCTTGCAGTTTTTTTATCTTGCCGTTTTCGTCAGTCCTCGAAGAGATCAGTGCTCAGGTACCTCTCTCCGGTATCCGGCAGGATTACGACTATCATCTTGTCCTTGTTCTCGGGGCGGTCTGCCACCTGAATGGCAGCCCAAACAGCAGCGCCTGAGGAGATGCCTGCAAGTATCCCCTCCTCGCAGGCCAGGCGGCGTGAGGCGGCGAAGGCGTCCTCTGATTTCACCTGAATTATCTCGTCGATCAGATCCTGCCGGAGAACCTCAGGAACAAAACCTGCCCCTATCCCCTGGATCATGTGCGGCCCAGGCTTTCCGCCTGAAAGGACGGGCGAGTCGGCAGGCTCGACGGCAACAGCCCGGAACCCTGGTTTTCGGGATTTGATCGCCTCCGACACGCCGGTGATCGTCCCTCCCGTACCAACGCCTGCCACCAGAATGTCCACCTGACCTTCTGTGTCATTCCAGATCTCTTCCGCAGTGGTTTTTCGGTGGACCTCGGGATTTGCCGGGTTTCTGAACTGCTGGGGAATGTAGTAGTAGCGCGGGTCTTCCGACAGCATTCTCTCCGCAGCAGCTACTGCTCCCTTCATGCCGTCCTTTCCGGGCGTAAGTACAAGATCAGCGCCCAGGGCCTTGAGGAGCTTTCGCCTCTCAATCGTCATCGTCTCAGGCATAACAAGCTTTATGCGGTAGCCTCTGGCTGCAGCCACGAAGGCGAGCGCAATCCCCGTATTGCCGCTCGTGGGCTCGAGGATTACCGTATCCTTTTTGATGTGCCCGGCGCGCTCGGCTGCGTCGATCATGGCCACGCCGATTCTATCCTTGACGCTTGAAAGGGGATTGAACGATTCCACCTTGGCAAGGACTGTGGCCTCAAGGCCCTTTGTTATGCGGTTCAGGCGGACCAGGGGCGTGTCGCCCACGGTCCTGGTGAGATCCTCATAAATTCTCATGGTATGCCTCTATTCTTTGAAAATCACTTTCTAATGCCATTATGTCTCTGACGATACTGCTCGGTCTCTTCCGTTCACGATCGTTAATCAAATATATCTATATAAACGTTCACTATTAGGCTGCTTTTGCAGCAAATCGGATGTTTGGTAGAAATCTATATGAACGCCTCATTTGCCGGACAATTTAAAACCAGAAGCCCGAATTTTATTCGACGTTCTTCTATCAGTCATTTCTTTAGCGCAGATGGATTGACAACATTTTGGGGTCTGCCTCTAACGAACATCTCCACGTTCTCCACGCAGATGTATGTGCATTCGTCAATGGATTCCTCTGAGAGGAACGCAATGTGAGGAGTCAGCACTACGTTGTGCATCATAAGAAGAGGGCTGTCCATTGGAAGCGGCTCTTTCTCAAATACATCCAGCCCGGCTCCCGCAATCCTCTTGCTCCTCAGGACTTCCACAAGGGCATCCTCGTCCACAACGCCGCCTCGCGTGGTATTGATGAGGATGGCTGTTGGCTTCATCATCTTGAGCTGGGACATGCCTATCATATGCCTCGTTTCCGGGACAAGGGGCACATGAAGGGAAACCACATCGCTCTCCGACAGCAGGGTATCCAGATCCACGAACTTCACTCCAAGAGACCTGGCCTTTTCAGTGCTGGGATGTGCTGTGACGGATAGTACGTTCATGTTGAATCCATGGGCGATCTGAATAACCCTTCTTCCAATATTCCCGGTTCCAAGAACGCCCATTGTCTTGCCCATCAGCTGGTTGCCTATGTAATATCTCCAATCGAATATTCCCTTTCTCAGGTCCATGTCTGCAAGGTGAACCTTTCTGAGCAAGTTCAGTGTAACGGCGAAGACAAATTCCGCCACGGAGTCAAAGGCATAGTTAGGCACGTTGGACACGACAATGCCCCGTTTTGTTGCCTCCTCCAGGTCGACGTTATCAAAGCCTGTCTGCCATAAGGAAATCATCTTCAGCTTTGCCGCAGAGCGCATTGCTTTTTCATCGACTCCATATCTTCCGACAACCACAATCACTGCATCACCTATCCTTGAGGCAAACTCTTCAGGAGTTGCCGGAACGCTATCATAGACCACAACTTTTCCCAGGGCGTCGAGCCTCTTCCTGTACTCTTCAGGCATGAATACAGGATCCGCCACGACTATCTTCATACGTTGCCCCAGAAGGTCAGGTATTTTTCAGGGTTTTCTTCGAACCTTTTCTTGCAGTAAAGGCTGCAGAAGTAGTAGGGCTTTCCTTTGTATTCGGATTTGAAGATCGCGGACGTCTCATCGCATTCCATCTTGCAAATAGGGTCGAAAACGACCATAGTACCTCCGGCTATTTCCATAATAAAATGCATGATTTCTTATTCAATTTTTCTATCATGAAGCGGATTATATATCATCGTTAAAGCTGTTTCTGCTGTCATAAAAAATTAAAATATTAATAGCATCTATATTCTCAATAGGTGAGATGATCATGAAATTTTGTGCAGGTTTTGTAGGCTTCGACGGTACAGAGAGCAAGAGAGCTATTCCGGCAGTATTCCAGGTCAAGGAGGCCGAGGGAATTAAAGGTGAATTAAACGTCCTGCTCAGGTCGCCTCATGCGAGAGCCAAGAGCATGCTGCAGAAGTTCGTCAGGCTGTACGATGTCCGTGCCTTCCTCACAGATAATAAAGACAGAGCCGGCTGGGAGAAGGCAGGGGCAAGAATTGAAGGCGGATATGAGGACTTCTTCGAGGAATCAGATCTAATAGTGGTAGGAACTCCAGGGGAACAGGAGACGCCTTATGTAGAGGTCGGGGTTGCTCACGATTGCTCTGTGATGCTCATGGGTGGAGCCAACCGCACTTTAATTTTTCAAGAGCTGGAAAAGAATGGGATAGAGATAACGGATAAGATCAGGGAGGATCTAAGGAGAGAGTTCTTCTTCGGGCTGGAGAACTATGAGCTGTTCCAGAATGAAAGGTCCGGGCTGGTCCAGTGCACCAGCTGCAACACAACAGCCATCTGCAGGGCGGTGCTGGCTTCAAGACCGATTGGCTTAAAGGCGATCCTTGGAAACCTCGACAGAAGGGTGGGCGATCCCCACAACGTCGTCAGGGCATCTCCGAGCGCAATAAGCTTCGGCGAGGATGTTGGCCATCAGGGCAAGGATGCCGGAACGGTCTTCAAGGACGTAAAGTTCTCGATAAGGGCGAGCAAGGTCCCAATTACCATACCTCATGTGCATCATTTAAGCCTCATCTTTGAGGGAAAGCAAAGGCCAGAGGACCTCCTTGAAAGGCTGGCCGATACGCGGCGGGTGGTGGTAATCCCTTATGAAGAGGAGGGCAGGAAACACGAATGGACGAGCGAGATCATAGAGGGCTTTCTATCAGCCTTCGAGAGGCCCATCTCCCCGGAGATCTTCGAGCTGCTGGTTTCTGATACGGTAATTCCCTTTGAGCTTGGAAGCTATACAGCAATGCAGGTCGTCATGATGGTGGAGCAGATGTCGCTTCCCGTGCCGAACTACGCCGAAGCCTACCTGATGTTTGCCGGATATCCTGCGGATAAGGTTCACGCCGCTGTCGACAGGGACCTGGGATGCGTTCATGGCGTGTGGCCTGACCGGTTGAGCGTATGAAGTTTGAGCGCATGAAATTGGGCATCTATTTCTTTTTTAGTTACATTTTAAGCAATCTAGCGTTAACAGCCACGATAACAGTGCTGACGCTCATCAGAATGGCCCCGACGGCGGGACTGAGCAGTATTCCGTAGCCGTAAAGCACTCCCGCGGCCAGGGGAATGGCAAAGGCGTTGTAGCCCGTTGCCCACAAAAGGTTTTGAAACATCTTTGAGTAGGTCTTCCTGGACAGCCCTATGATGTAGGCCACATCCCTCGGGTCGTTTCTCACCAGCACGATATCCGCAGATTCCACGGCAACATCAGTGCCGGCACCAATGGCAACTCCGACGTCTGCCTGGACAAGCGCAGGAGCATCGTTAACGCCGTCTCCAACCATTGCGACGACAAAATCCCTCTGGACCTTTCTTATGGCCTCGGCCTTCTCATGCGGGAGGACCTCTGCAAAGAAGTCGTCCAGGCCCAGCTCCTCTGCAACCCATTTGGCCACGAATCTGTTGTCCCCTGTGAGCATCATGCACTTCACGTTCATGGACTTCAACAGCTCGATGGCCTCCCTGGACTCTTTCCTGATGATGTCGGCCAGGGCGATGGCTCCAACAGGCCGTCCATCCTCAAGCAGGAATACAACAGTTTTTCCCTGCCGGGAGAGGCGGTCCACGCGCTTGTCCTTGACCTCTATCCTGTTCTCCTGCAAATATCCGGGGCTGACTACATTTTGCCTCTTCCCCTGAACCGATCCCTCCACTCCCTTTCCGGGAATCGCTCTGAAGTCCCTGACAGGCAGAAGCTCGATGCCCTTCTCCTTAGCAGAGTTCGCTATTCCTGCTGCAATGGGGTGCTCCGAGACAGACTCCAGCGAGGCGGTCCTTTTTAGAATCTCAGCCTCATCCAGCCCTGAGAAGGATATGATATCTGTCACGCCGAAGCGCCCTTCAGTGAGCGTTCCAGTCTTATCGAAGACCACAGCCTGGAGGTCCTTGGCTCGCTCGAAGGCCTGTCTGTCTCGAATCAGGAGGCCGGACTTTGCGGCAAGAGAGGTCGAAACGGCCACGACAAGGGGAACCGCCAGGCCAAGGGCGTGGGGGCAGGAGATGACCATCACTGTAACGGCCCTCTCCATGGCGAATGCCGATCCCATCTGGAGAACGAGCCATGCTGCCAGTGTAATGGCGCCGACGCCAAGGGAAACGATGGTGAGCAGTCGGGCTGCTCTATCTGCCAGGTCCTGAGTCTTGGATTTGCTCTCCTGGGCGGTCCTTACGAGATCTATCACCTGGGCCAAGTAGGTCTCGGCGCCGGTCTTTCTCACCTCGACGACCACGGACCCCTCACCGTTAATGGAGCCGCCAATAACGCCATCGCCGGATCGTTTGGTCACCGGCCTTGACTCTCCCGTCAGCATTGACTCGTTTACGCTGGTCTCCCCCTCGATCACCGACCCGTCGACCGGGACCTTTTCGCCCGGCTTGACCAAAACCCTGTCTCCGGGCTTCAGGGATTCTACGCTGACGTCCACTGCCTGCCCGTCCTTCAGGAGATGGGCATCTGAAGGCATGATCTTGACCAGCTCCTCAAGCGCCCTGGATGCACCCATTAAGGACCGCATCTCGATCCAGTGGCCGAGCAGCATGATGTCTATAAGCGTTGCCAGCTCCCAGAAGAATACCTCTCCGGGCAGGCCGAAGGCCACGGCCGAGCTGTAGAAGTAGGCGGCGCTGATGGCAACCGCGATCAGGGTCATCATGCCGATGTCGTTGTCCCTGACCTCGCGGAAAAAGCCCTTCAGGAATGGATAGCCGCCATAGAAATAGACGAGCGTGGAGAGCAAAAACAGGACAAGGGCGGAGCCGCGGAATGTAAGCTCAAACCCGAAAATGTCCTGGATGAAAGGCGAAAGGATGAGAATTGGGATTGTGAGAATCAGCGATATTATGAATCTTCTCTTGAAGTCCTCGGCCGCGTGCCCCTCGTGTTTGCCGTGACGCTTTTTCGCAGCTTTTTCCCGGTGTTGGGAGCCATTATCTGTGCCACTATCATGGCCTTTGCCGTGCGTATCGTGTTCTATGCTATCATACTCTTCTTCGGCCGCATGAATCTCATGCGATTTGTCTTTCTCGGGCGAGTCTTCTCCTGTCATTCTCGCTTTTCTCCCGTCAACGGTGAACATTCTCGTTTTTCCGAATGCAAAACTGCAAATTGTTCAAGAAACTTACAGATCGAAGCTGCGTGACGAGTAGAATGCGTCCACAGCGTCACCTATCATTATTAAACATTCAAAATAGTTATAATTATCTTTTGAACGATCTTGAGAACTCCTGGGTACTCTCTGCATGAGGATCGTGGTCCGCCGAGAGGGCGTAGATATCGGGGACCTTCTGGTAGAAGCGCTTTTCTGAGGCCCGAATGTCCCGGATGCGCTCAAAAAGCTCATCGAAATAGTCTGAACCAAGAGCACGCTCTCCCTTCAGCCACTCTGTGGCCCAGCGACGGAACTGAGCGTCCCTGTGGCTTCGCACCCTGTAGCCCACGACCAGGATCATTTCCAGGTTGTAGAAGTCTATCAAACTAGCTCGTGATCGTCATAGATGGTTGAGATGTGCTCGTTGATGGTGGGCACCGATACCTGGTAAAGCTCGGCCAAAAGCCGCTGGCTTAGCCAAACGGTTCCGCCTGCAAGCGGACCTGAATGCGGGACTTTCCGTCACTTTCAACCCGCCAGGACAAATTTTAAGAAGTCGGCAATAGCTATGGTATCCAGACCATCAGCAGCCCTTGCAGAATAATTTGGAGACATTCATGATGAAGCCTGATATCCAGATAAAGGAAATACGGGAACAGCCGACGCTGACCATTCGGGAGAGCGCCACCATGGCAACCATTCCTGAGAGGATGGGCCAGATCTTCTCGGAGGTCATCGCCTTCATGGGCAAGAAAGGGATCGTCCCCGCGGGCACACCATTCGCCTACTGGCATGACATGAACTCGGAGAGCATGAGCAAAGGCGTCTTTGATATGGAATGCGGCTTTCCCGTGGGCGTGCCCGCTCAGGGCGACGGGCAGATAAAGGCCAGCAGGCTTCCCGGCGGAAAGGTCATAACGGCCATGCACATCGGGCCTTACGAGTCTCTCGCCCAGACCTACGAGGCGGTTTTGGCCTGGGTAAACGAAAAGGGGTATCAGGTCAAGGAGGATATGTGGGAAACCTACCTGACCAATCCCTGCGAGGAGCCGGATAAAACAAAATGGATGACTGAGATTTTCTGGCCCATGAAGTGACCTTAAATGTCTGAGCAGGAGTCTTTCTGGGGGGCGAAGTCCTTTGCGGTAATCACCGACAAAACAAAGCCTGCAATGAAATTTACGATTGAGGAGCTGTCATCAAGGGGAAAGAAGGTTTACGTCGTCGAATTGTCGGAGAAGCCTGACACCGGGGCCCTTAGAAGCATCTCAGAGCTTCCGGCAGGCGTAGACTGCGCAGTGATCGGTCTAACAAAGATAAACCCTGCAAACGCGATTTCTGAGCTTCAAAGGAAGGGTGTTAAAAAATACTGGATCCACTGGAGGACCGAAACGCCCGAGGCTGTGGCGAAATGCAAAGAGCTGCAGCTGCAGTGCGTCATTGGGCGATGCCCGATGATGTACCTCGCTCAAGGAATAAGCATTCATACAATGCACCGAGGCGTAGCGAAGCTGTTTGGAAAATACTGAGTGCATCTTAAGGCCTCCAAAAGCCTTTTCTCCTCGTATTTTAAAAATTAATATAGGGTGAGGAAAGGATGAGGAAACTAATAATCGTCTTGATCTTATTTGCGCTAATCATCCCATCGATGGCATTGACGGAATACCAGCAGGGCGTCCTGGATGGGCTCAGCCGCGGCTGGTTTATGGCTTCGAAATACGATCAGGCAAAGGCTGGAGACCCCGCTGCCTATAACGAGGCGGTCTCAAAGTACAACGAGTGGATTGTGAGCGTGTTCGGGCAGAACGAATCGCTGATGATGAAGCCCTTTGACCAGACGTCTCAGGCTACTCCCTACTTCGACCAGGCCTCTCAGGCAACGCCCTACTTCGTCCAGAGGACGATTCAGCCCGTTCATTCAATAGACTCGAGCTGGAACCAGACATCGCTGCTGCCGGAGCCCGATGCAAGCGGCCGCATTCAAGGAGTGCCTGCTGAAACGTACTACAGCATCGGTCCCGCGCTCATCAATTTCTAAGAGAAATAAAAGGCTGGAGAACCATAGGAGAGGAGGCATGGACCCATAGGTCTCCGGCCTGACGGGATTTTTATCAATGCGATGTTCAATTCATTCTCAATTATATCGATAAGTATTACAGGTAGGATATAAAGTTTCTGATAAAAGTTCAGAATAAACGATTGCCGGGACTTTTGATTGAAGCCCTGGCAAGGGACTGGCAAAATCCTGAATTAAGTAAGGTTTGAACGGCTTGCTTTGCAGGATAGCTTTTAGTCGAATCTAAAAAACATAAGAGAGCCAATAAAGCCATAAGGGGCTTTACTGGCCTACTGCTCCCTTGCGGGCCAATTTACGCCCGGACCGGGATTCGAACCCGGGTCGAAAGCTCGACAGGCTTTCATGATGGGCCACTACACCATCCGGACATCTCAGATCCCGCCTCCCAGATTCGAACCGGGGACATCGCGGTGACTGCGCGCATAGCACCTTCCGGTGCGAAACATACTACAGCCGCGCACTCTACCAGGCTGAGTTAAGGCGGGCCTCTCGCTACAAGTTATTTCTAATACTTAGATCTTTCGACACACCGACCGTACTGTTCTGCATAACCCCTTTATGCCATGCGGGCCTAATCGACATGCGCAATGCAAAAAGATGGCTTGAAACGAATTGAAACGAATTATCGCGTTTGAGGCAGGGATAAAATGCTCATTGGATTGATGTCCGATTCTCATGATAACATCAAGGGCACAAAAGACGCCCTGAAGGCCTTTTCCCAAAGGGACGTTGAGCTGATACTGCACGCGGGCGACATGATAGGCTCCGGCAACTGCTATACCTTCGAGGGCTGCGGCGTGCCCGTAAAGCTTGTTTACGGAAACAACGACGGCGACCGCGAAGGCCTGATGCGTGAGTTCCACCGCGTGGGCGGGGAATACCTGGGCGACTTCGGCGAGATAGAGGCCGGCGGCCTTAAGATCGCCATGCTGCACGGCACTGAGGATTCGCTGGTGAGAGCGGTGGTAGCCTCGCAGATCTACGATGTGGTCGTGCGCGGCCACAACCACCGCGCTGAGGCGACTCGCTATGGGAAGACATTGCTCTTAAATCCCGGCGAGATCTGGGGCAACTTCACGGGCTTAAGCTCTGTTGCCGTACTGGACACCGCGAGCCTTAATGTCGAGACAATCGAGCTTGGCAGGTATAAGACCTTCAGGGAGATACTGATAGAGTGACGGAGGCAGAGTCGCATGCAGAAGGGGCTTATTTTGAAGCACTGGAGTGCAGCCTTCTGGTTGAGCGGTCGGGGCATAAAATAAGGAGGATCTATTTCTCAAAAGAACCGGCCACAAAGCCTTCAGCTCTCGCCAAAGAGATCATCGCCTACGTGGAGGGCAAAGGGCTGCGCCCAGAGGCGGAACTGGACCTATCGGGCTTCACCGAGTTCCAAAGACAGGTCTTTGCGGCAGTGCAAAGCATTCCGCGCGGTCAGACCCTGACCTACGGGGAGGTCGCCCTGCTGGTGGGAAGGCCTGGTGCTGCGCGTGCCGTAGGGCAGACGATGGCAAAGAATCCCTTTTTAATCCTTGTGCCGTGCCACAGGGTGGTCTCAAAGGAAGGGCTGGGCGGATTTGGGTGGGGGCTTGAAGCAAAGAGGAGGCTGCTGGAAGCAGAGGGGAAGCAGAATTTGGCGGAATAGAATCCAGAAAAAATCGCCAGTTAACTTAGCGATTGCCATTGCGTGCTCCACCAGTGCGAGAGAGGGACAATACTCCTGCAAGGACTGCACTTTTCTAAAAAAATTTTTTGTTCATAATATAGATCAGCTTGGAATACAGTGTGGATGCGATGAGAATCCCGGAAACAATTGTGGCAATCGCTTACTGTTGTTGCAGAATCAGAGACTAAAGATTACATTATTTTAAAAAAACTCGGTTATATTGAATCGAATAGATCACTACATTTAAAAAAAGGAGATACTCAAATGCGCGATGAAGAAGATAAGACAATTTACAGAGTGGTTGTAAACCACGAAGAACAGTATTCCATCTGGCCGGTAGACCGTGAAATCCCGCTGGGCTGGCGCGATGCAGGAGTCTCTGGCCCAAAAGATAAATGCCTGGACTACATCGAGGAAGTCTGGACTGATATGCGGCCACTATCGCTTAGGAAGAAAATGGAGGCTGAGGCCCAAAATAAACAGAGCGTATAGGCCGGCCGCGGCTGCAATGAAGCGACTGGGGCTTTGCCCCGGCCCAAATTGCAGGAAGACCACTGCCGAGCGTTTTATCAGGAGTTTATATCCGGAGCTTATCAGGACCATTTCTTCTCTAAAGCTCGTTGCTTCTTCTATCTTTCACCCGGTTGGCATGCTCATGCGCCAGCCTGCACGGCTCGGGCAGCTTGTGGCCTTTAAGCCACTGCCTTGTTGCCTCCAGCGCCGATTCTACGGATATCTTATGCCCCGGAGCTACAACTATCGGCCTGCAGCCCTTTTTTGATTTAAGCAGGTATCCCACAATGCTCTCTCCATAAAGCAGAGGCTCCATATCGCCTTCGCTCTCCGGCAGGCAAAACTTTCCGCAAAGAACGCTTTTGCTGATTTCAATTGTCGGCAGGTCGAGGATGACGCCCACGTAAGTCGCCAGCCCTGCTCTTCGGGGGTGGTTTATGCCGCAGCCGTCTACAAACAGGAGAGTTGGCTTTCTATTCAGGCCCCTGACGGCCTTGACGGCAGCAGGCCCCTCTCGAAATGATAGAAATCCGGGAACGTGACTACTCCCCGCCCTGAAGGGCGGGGCTTCTATGGCTTCCTATGCCAACAGATTGTAATCCTATTCTGAGAATGCTTATGGCCGCGTTCCAATCACGGTCCATTGACAGCCCACATTGAGGGCAGTTATGGACTCTATCGGATAGCGACTTTTCAACAAAAAGACCACATCTTGAGCACATCTTAGACGTATTTCTCGGATCTACCAGGACTACCATCGAACCGGCACTTGCAGCCTTGTACGATGTTGCAGTTACCAGCATATTCCAGGCTACATCGGAGATGGATTTTGCCAAGCAGTGGTTACGCAACATGCCTTTAATGTTCAAATCTTCAAAGGCTATGAATCCAAATCTATCAACCAGATTATGACTAACTTGATGGGCAAACTCATATCGTTTATTTGCTATCCTCTCATGGACTCTCTGAACTACCTTAATAGCTTTCTTCCTCTCAGGCGTACCTCTAAAAGCCTTAGATAGCTTTCTCTGAACTTGTAAGCCTTAAGCACGATTACTCGTTATGCATATGCATTTATGGGATAAATAAGTTAGTAACATAACAGCGGGGTACGATTCATCCTGTGGCTGATTTTCATCAGCCACTCCCCCGGACAACAGTCCAGGAGACCGGCCTAAAGACCGGGGTTTTCTCTGCCTCCGCACCCCAACATTATAAGGCACTGCTGTATTCATCGAGCACTGTCCGTGAGGCTATCTTGCGCTGAACCTTGATCAGGCGCCTTTCAAGAGAGCTATTGAGCGGGCTCATTCTCAGGACTTTTGCAGATCCAGGAGCGTGTGGCTCAGGTTTATGGTCAGCTCGCCGATGTTCATGATGTAGTCGAGTATGCGCTCAACGCTTCCGGCAACGACCAGACGGACGAGCATCTCTGACTGATCCTTTGCGCCTGACGAGTTTGCAATGATCTGGATGCGCCTTTGCATCTCCTGCGCCCTATCTATCAGCTTGTTAGCCTCACCTGAATTAGCCTGCAGCAGATAGGACAGTGCATCGTCGATCAGGCTTCCGAAGACCGACTCCAGCCGGGCGACCTCCTCAGCCATCTCTTCAGGCAGCGCGTATTCGTACTGGCTGGCAACCACTGCTATTCTCGACGCATGGTCGCCTATCCTTTCCATGTTGGATGCGGCCTGCATATAGGTAAATGCCGTTACGGAGTTCAGGGTCTCCTGCTTTACCGATCCGGATCGCAAGATCTCGGTGAACTGGCGGTATATGAGCAGGTTCAGCCTGTCCACATCGTTATCCCTCTGGACCACGTCCAAGGCCAGCTCCTTGTTGCATTTCAGAAGGGCCGATATCGAGTCCTGAATCATCGATTTAACGACCGTCTTTATGCGCCTTAAGGCCCTTTCAGCCTGAAGCTCCTCCGAGCTTAAAAGGTCCTGGATGACAACCTTATTTATTGTCTCTTCCAATATCTCCGGGCCTATGAGCTTGTTCACGATCTGGTGGAGGTCCTTCTTCTGAGCGGAGGACATATGGCTGGAAACAGCCTCGATGGTGCGGTAGCCACCCAAATAGCAGCCAATGATATCCCTCACAAGCGGTTCTCCAGATTTGTCCCCGATATCCAGACGTGCCCTGAGATCCTTCTCTGATCTATCCGTAGATAGCATCAGTCCGCCGTTGTCGCTCTGGGTGATGTAAATAATAGATCCGGCCTGCACCCCGTTCTTCGTCGCCCAGTTCTTGGGCAGGGAGACGATGAATGTGGATTTGCCGGTCCTCTGTACCTTTCTCGTATCCATAATTATCTAATTGAGGTGTTCCCTTTTTCCTTCAACTATATAGACTATAGATTCACATATATTACATATGTGATCGCCAATTCTCTCCAAATGCCTGTTCACTAAAAGAAGCGATGTGGCGTCATCTATTATCTCCGGTCGCTCGATTATTAATTTGAATATCTTGCTCCTGGCCTTTACATATAGGCCGTCAATCTCGTAGTCGCACTTGGTTATCTGTCTGGCAAGGTTAGAATCGTCATTTTTAAGCGCGACGACAGACTCTGAGAGCATCTTTTTGGCGATCTCTGCCATTCGTGGTATATATTCCAGCTTTGTTATATGGGGTTTGTCCCTTGACTGGGCTGCAACTCTCGCTATATCCACCGCAAGATCCCCTATCCTTTCCAGGTCTATGCCGATTTTTAAAATGCCTATGATCCTTCTCAGATCTTTGGCCATGGGCTGCTGAAGCGCCAGAAGCTCCATGCACAGGTTCTCGATCTTCTGGCTCACATCGTCCACCTTTTGGTCGCCCTTAATGATCTCCTTTGCCAGCTCTACATTGAGATCGCGAAGGGCCGTGACCGATTGCTCAATGGCCCTGCCCACACTCTCTGCCAGGCCCTCGGTCAGCGTCTTCAGCTCGTCCAACTCTCTATGATATCGCTCTCTGTATGGGCTCATCTCCACTCCCCATCAAAACGGCTCATCCGAACCTTCCTGTTATGTAATCCTCAGTGCTCTTCTCTCTGGGCATCTCGAACAACCGCTTGGTTTCTCCCACTTCAATCAGCTCCCCAAGCAGGAAAAAGGCTGTTATGTCCGAGATTCTGGCTGCCTGCTGCATGTTGTGAGTGACTATCACCTGGGTATAGTTCTCTTTCAGTGTCTCCATCAGGCTTTCAATCTTTGCCGTGGAGATCGGGTCCAGGGCGCTGCACGGCTCATCGAACAGGATGACATCCGGCCTCATGGCCAGCGTCCTGGCAATGCACAGCCTCTGCTGCTGTCCTCCCGACAGTCCCAAAGCGGGCTGGTCCAGCCTGTCTGAGACCTCTTCCCAGAGGGCCGCATCCTTTAAGCTTCGTTCTACAATTTCATTTATCTTTTTGGCTCCGTGGATCTTGGGGCCGTACGCCACGTTGTCGTATATCGACATGGGAAACGGATTTGGCTTTTGAAACACCATGCCTATCCTTTTTCGAATCTCAACAACGTCGACATCTTTGTCGTAAATATTTATCCCGTCATACTGCACCTCGCCCTCAACTCTCACTCCCTCAACCAAATCGTTCATCCTGTTGATACAGCGTATGAACGTGGACTTTCCGCAACCAGAAGGACCGATGAGGGCGGTTATCTTCTTTTCTGGAATTTCCAGATATATGTCCTTTAGGGCGTGCTTTTGGCCGTACCATAGGTTCAAATCCTTGGAAATGATCTTAGAGCTCACAAGAGATCCCCTTCATGTCCGTCTTCCCGGTTTCACAAATCCCTGCATATCCATGAGCATCGATGAGCCTTATTTCCCATTCACCGATCATCTGTTGCTAACACCCGAGCAAGAACATCTTATAGGTGGCGATTCCATCCTGGAAGCTGCTCTTTTTACCCTGATTCGAGAACGACTATATAGATCTTCCTATATAGTCTATATATAAGCAAATCCACATACAAATGAGGGCTGTAATTAACCGATTCCTTTATATAGAACTTTAAACTGGTTATAGGAAAAAAGTCGGGGAGGACTAAAGCTTTGGCTGGTTTGAGCGGCGTACCTGTTATAATACTGAAAGAGGGAAGCAAGCGCGAGAGCGGAAAGGATGCTCAGCGCAAAAACATTCTAGCGGCAAAGGCAGTTGCCGATGCAGTAAGAACAACATTGGGACCAAAGGGCATGGACAAGATGCTAATCGATGCCAGTGGCGATGCTACAGTTACCAATGACGGCGCCACAATCCTAAGGGAGATGGACATAGAGCATCCTGTTGCCAAGATGATCGTCGAGGTGGCAAAGGCCCAGGACGATGAGATCGGAGACGGCACAACGACAGCGGTCATAATTGCCGGGGAGCTGCTAAAAAAGGCTGAGGCGCTAATTGATCAGGGCGTTCATCCAACGGTCATCGTCTCGGGGTACAAACAGGCCTCTGCAAAGGCTCAGGAGGTCCTAAAGGAGATGGCGATAGATGCCTCCGGCAATAAAGAAATGCTCATAAAGATAGCAGAGACGGCAATGACCGGCAAGGGCATTGAAATCGCCATGGAAAAGCTCTCGAGGATCTCAGTAGATGCAGCCGTGACAGTTGCCGATCAGGTGAAAAAGGATGTGGATGAGAGCGTCAAGATCGTGAAGATCCCTGGCGGCCGCATAGAGGATTCAGAGATCAACTACGGCATCGTGATTGAGAAGGAGCGGCTAAACCCCGAAATGCCGAAGAAAATCAAAGATGCCAAAATCCTGCTCCTCGAAGGAACTCTCGAGCTAAAGAAGCTCTCCACGGATGCCAAGGTGACGATAACCGAGGCCAAGGAGCTGGCATCCTTCAAAGAGGGCGAGGAGAATGTACTGAGGAGCCAGGTCGAGGCAATAGCAAAGGCCGGCGCAAATGTGGTCCTCGCCACGAAGGGCATCGGACTTACGGCCTCCCATTATCTGGCCAGGTACGGCATAATGGCAGCCCGCAGGATGAAGGATGAGGATATCAAGATGCTGGCATTGGCAACCGGCGCCAGGGTCGTCGGCGATGTCATGCAGGTAACCGAAAAGGATCTGGGCAGGGCAGGCCTTGTGGAAGAGAGAAAGATAGGAAAGGACAAGCAGATGATCTTCGTTGAGGACTGTCCCAATGCGAAGGCCGTATCCATAATTCTTCATGGAGTCTCTGAACAGTTCCTCGAAGAGATGGAGAGAGCCCTGGATGATGCCCTAAACGTCGTCCTGGATGTTATCAAGTCGGGAAAGATTGTGGCCGGAGGCGGCGCTCCCGAGATCAAGGTTGCAGAGAGCATAAGGCAGTATGCCCAGACGCTCAGCGGCCGCGAGCAACTGGCCATAAAGGCTTTTGCCGATGCTATTGAGGCTATACCCACGACCCTTGCGGAGAATGCGGGATTTGATCCAGTTGATGTCCTGGCAGCTCTCCGGTCGGAGTACGGATCGGGCAAGAAGAACTATGGAATCAACATCGAAACAGGCGAACCCGAGGACATGCTGGCACAGGGCGTCGTTGAGCCCTTAAAGGTCAAGACCCAGGCCATCAAATCGGCCACTGAGGCGGCCACGATGGTTCTTCGTGTGGACGATGTTATCGCCGCCAAGAGAGAGGAGTTCAAGGTAAAGCCGGGACAGAGCCCTCACGATTATACGAGGATGCCGCCGGGAATGGGCGGCATGATGGGCGGTATGGGCGGCATGCCTCCCATGATGTAAGGACGAAATCGATGAAAAATTAGCCGGCAAATCAGCCGGCTTAAGTCCTCCCTTGGTTTCTAAACGATTGCTTTGTCGGTGGAGCTTATGGAAGAAAGTGCAGATTCAAACGCAAAGGAGCCTCTGGAAGAAGCGACTGCAGAAAAAGAGGCAGCAATAGACGAGCTAAGACGCCGGCTTCTGGAGACATCAAGCCTTGCTGAGGAGCGTTTGGATCAGCTTCTGAGGTGCAGGGCGGAAATGGATAATATCCTGAAGAGAGCCGCCAGAGAGAAAGAGGATCAGGCGAAGTATGCATCCGAGAGGCTGATCAGCAAGATTCTTCCGGTCCTTGACAGCCTCGAGCAGGCCTCGAAGCATGACGAAGGCACGCGAGTGCTGCATCAGCAACTTCTAGATATTTTAAAGGGAGAGGGCCTGGTGCCCATAGATGCTGCGGGCCAGAGGTTCGATCCCTACAAGCACGAGGCTCTTTATCAGCTAAAATCACAGGATCTGGAAGAGGATACGGTAGCCGAAGAAATACAGAAGGGCTATCTCCTCAACTGCAGGGTCATTCGATTCTCAAAGGTGGCAGTGGCAAAGCGGTGATAGGTTTAAATATTTATGAAGTATTGTTAGCTTCTAATTTCAGGAGATGATATCTTGGCTAAAATTATAGGAATTGATCTCGGAACCAGCAACTCGGCTGCGGCTGCGCTTATCGGCGGCAGGCCCACCATAATTCCAAGCGCTGAAGGAACAAGCATTGGTGGCAAGGCGTTCCCATCTTATGTGGCGTTTACAAAAGACGGCCAGGCCCTGGTTGGAGAGCCGGCTAAAAGACAGGCGGTGACAAATCCCGAAGGTACAATTACCGGAATCAAGCGAAAGATGGGCACCGACTACAAAGTCAAGGTATACGGAAAGGAATACACTCCGGAGGAGATCTCTGCTCAAATACTCCGCAAGATCAAAAAGGATGCAGAGACCTATCTGGCGGACACCGTCGAAGAGGCCGTAATTACCGTTCCTGCCTACTTCAACGATAATCAGCGCCAGGCTACCAAGGATGCTGGAACGATAGCAGGCTTAAACGTCCGAAGGATCATCAACGAGCCGACGGCCGCGGCACTTGCCTATGGCCTGGACAAGACCGGCGAGGCCAAGATCTTGGTCTTCGACCTCGGCGGCGGAACTCTGGACGTCACCATCATGGAGATCGGCGAGGGCGTCTTCGAGGTCAGGTCGACGTCGGGCGACACCCAGCTCGGCGGAAGGGACATGGACGAGCGGCTGATGGAATACGTTTTGGAGAGGTTCAAGCAGGAGTCAGGAGTGGACCTGCGCAAGGACTCAATGGCCATGCAGCGGTTGCGCGAGGCAGTAGAGGTCGCCAAGATAGAGCTCTCCTCGGTGCTTCAGACCAACCTCAACCTGCCCTACATAACTGCAGATGCTTCAGGCCCCAAGCACCTGACGATGACGCTCTCCCGGGCAAAGCTTGAGGAGCTGATTCACGACGTCATGGAGAGATGCCGCGGCCCCATGGTTCAGGCGCTCAAGGATTCAAAGCTTGAGAAAAGCCAGATTGACAAGATAATACTCGTCGGCGGGCCGACCCGGATGCCTGTGATCCAGGAGTTTGTAAAGAGCTTCATGGCCAAGGATATCGAGCGCGGCGTGGATCCAATGGAGTGCGTTGCCATGGGCGCTGCCATTCAGGCAGGCGTTTTGGGCGGCGAGGTAAAGGACCTTCTCCTCCTGGATGTCACTCCATTAAGCCTTGGAATCGAGACCCTCGGCGGCGTCACGACAAGGCTTATCGAAAGAAACACAACAATTCCCACCAGGAAAAGCCAGATCTTCACCACTGCGGCCGATAACCAGACAAGCGTCGAGGTTAACGTCCTTCAGGGTGAGAGGCCCATGTCCAAGGACAACATCTCGCTTGGAAGGTTCACGCTTGTAGGCATTCCCCCTGCCCCACGCGGGATCCCGCAGATTGAGGTCACCTTCGACATCGATGCCAACGGCATAATTCACGTATCAGCCAAGGACCTTGCCACAAAGAAGGAGCAAAGAATTACAATCACAGCTCCGCATAAGCTCAGCAAGGATGAGATCGATTCAAAGGTCAAGGATGCCGAGCGCTTCGCGGCTGAGGATGCAAAGCGCCGGGAGGAGATCGAGGCTCGGAATGCGGCAGACTCGCTGATCTACGCATCCGAGAAGATGCTTAAAGATGCAGGAGACGTGGCGACGGCTGACCAGAAGGACAGGATCCAGAAGGGCATAACGGAACTCAAAGAGGCCCAAGCCGGAGGCGACATCTCCCAGATCAAGGCCAAGACAGAAAGCCTGCAAAATGCCATATACGAGCTGTCTTCCGCCATGTATCAGCGGGCAGCAGCCCAGCAGCAGGCCCAGGCTTCCTCTCAGGAAGGCCAGTCGAAGGGACCTGAGAGCGAGACTGTGGACGCCGACTACGAGGTAGTAAACGATAAAAAGTAGGCCCGAGAAATAAAGGAGAAAAGGAGCAACATGCCGGAGAAGAAGGACTACTACGAGGTTTTGGGAGTATCCAAAGAGGCGGGCGAGAAGGACATCAAGAGCGCATACCGCAAGCTCGCAATGAAGTACCATCCCGACAGGTCGGATGCGTCTGATGCTGAGGAAAAGTTCAAGGAGATCTCCGAGGCCTATGCAGTCCTCTCCGATCCGGACAAGCGCCGGCAGTACGACCAGTTTGGACATGCCGGCATAAACAGCCAGTACTCCCAGGAGGACCTCTTCCGCGGAGTGAACTTTGAGGACCTGCTGAGAGGCTTTGGCTTCGGAGGCGGTGGCGGCGGAGAGAGCATATTCGACATGTTCTTCGGCGGAGGCCGGAGGCGCGGGCCCGGTCGCGGAAGAGACCTTCGCGTCGATCTCAACATGACGCTTGAGCAGGCAGCATCGGGCCTTGAGACGACCATCGAGGTGCCGCGTACAGAGAACTGCCCGACCTGCCACGGTAGCGGCGCTCGCCCCGGAACGAGCCCAACCGTCTGCAGCAACTGCAGAGGGTCCGGCCAGGTGACGAGGGCCCAGAATACGCCCTTCGGCCAGATGATAACCTCCACTACATGTCCTGCATGCGGCGGCAGGGGCCAGACGATCGCCAATCCGTGCTCTGAGTGCACAGGAACCGGCAGGACGCGCCGTACCCGAAAGATCAACGTGAAAATACCTGCGGGCGTTGAGGACGGCCAGCACCTGAAGCTTCGGGGCCAGGGAGACGCCGCTCCGCCTGGCGGTGAGCCGGGCGACCTCTACGTATTCCTAAACATCCTGCCTCATCCCCTATTCCAGCGCCAAGACAGCGATCTGCTTTACGAGATGCCGATCAGCATCACTCAGGCGGCGCTGGGGTTCGAGGCAGAGGTCCCGACATTGAACGGCAAGGCGATATTGAAGATCCCTCCCGCAACTCAGACAGGCTCCATCTTCCGGCTTCGAGGAAAGGGCATGCCGAGGCTCCACGGCGTCGGCTCGGGGGATCTGCACATAAGGGTTAAGATCAAGACTCCGGCGACCTTGACGGCGCGGCAGCGGCAGCTTATGGAGGAGCTGGCGGCAGAGTTCGGAGAGAAGAGAGCAGCTCCAGCCCAGCCAAAACAGCCGCCAAAAAGCGATAAGGGAATTATAAACAAAATTGTGGATGAGGTTAAGAGCTCTCTGGACCAGCTAAGCTGAAATAAATATTATTTTTTAATTTCCAGCTCCAGGGCCAGTCTAACGCGAAGAAACTCCAACTTGAGCATCTCGGATTTCTCCTTTGAGCCCTCCATTGAGCCTGAACGGCCCATCATCTCTAGATCTTTGGAGAGCGCAGACAACCTCATCGCCCCAACATAGGCGCTGCTTGACTTGAGGTTGTGTGCTGCTATCTTCAATGCGTTTGCATCGTTCTTCTCCACTGCCTTCTCGATAGCGGATATTTTTTCAGGAGCATTCTTGAGATACAGTCCGCCTACCTCTTCCACTATATCGGGCTCTCCTTCCTCCTGCAGCTCCCGCAGGCTTGCCAGCACCGTTTGGTCCAATACCTCCTCTGATACATCCGACATTTTAACCCACCTTCAAATGATCCTATGGCCTATTTGAGGCTGTTCACCTTTTAACTTTAACTCTTTTCACTCGCGAGAGGCGGATACCTGCATAGGGCTTTTGTCAGCTCCTCCATCCTCACGGGTTTGCTGATATAGTCGTTCATGCCTGCGCAAAGACACCGCTCTCTATCTCCCTCCAGGCAGTGAGCCGTCAGCGCGATTATGTACGGCATGCCCTTCGGCCAGCGTTCGCGTATGATCCTGGTCGTCTCAAACCCGTCCATGTCGGGCATCTGCACATCCATCAGCACGATATCGTAGTGCTGGCGCTCTAAAGCCATCAGCACCTCCATGCCGTTGGCGGCAACATCTGCCCTGATGCCAAGCTTCCTCAGCATCATGAGTGCCACCTTCTGGTTGATCAGGTTGTCTTCAGCCAATAGAAGCCGCAGACGATCGAGACGGTCTGCCTTCGGGCAGCCTTGATGAAACGGCTCTTCCGCCGGGGTTGCATGTTCTGTCATTGCAGGCTGAACTGAAATTGTGAAATGGAATGTGCTGCCGATGCCTGGCTCGCTCTCTACCCAGATCCTGCCTCCCATTAGCTCTACCAGCCTTTTGCTGATGGCAAGGCCGAGGCCCGTGCCGCCATACCTGCGCGCCAAAGATGAATCAACCTGGCTGAAGGACTGGAAGAGAGAGCCTAGACTATCCTTGGGAATACCGATCCCCGTATCCATTACGGCGAAGCAAAGCTCAATGTCGCCGCCCTGCTTTTGCCGACAGTCGACAGTGACTGAAACATCTCCAATATCTGTGAACTTAACTGCATTGCCCAGAAGGTTTACCAGGACCTGTCGCAGGCTGGTGACATCGCCAACTACGATTTTGGGAACGCGATCGCTTATTTTGGAGCTAAGAGCGATGAACTTCTCTGCGGCTGTAGACGCTACCAGATCCATAGACCCGTCTATGCAGCTTTTCAGGTCGAAGGGCTGTTTCTCAAGCTCTCTTTTTCCCTCCTCGATCTTCGAGAAGTCCAGAATATCGTTGATGAGGTCCATCAGGACATCGCCGCTTTTGCGCACCATCTCGGCGCATTCCCTCTGCTCTGGGCTGAGGTTCATGTCCAGGAGGAGACCTGTAAGGCCGATAATAGCGTTCAAGGGGGTCCTGATCTCATGGCTCATGTTTGCCAGGAACTGCGATTTGGCCCTCATGGCAAATTCAGCCTTCTCCTTGGCTCTGTGCAGGTCTTCCTCAGCCTTTTTTGTCTCAGAGATGTCGAACATGACGCCCTGGAGGAATAGGGGAGTGCCGGCATCGTCTAAAACTAGCAGGGCCTCATCGCGAAGCCATACAACCCGGCCGTCACGCGCCATCATCCTGTACTCGGACCTGAAGGGCTGATTGCCGATCCTGCTTTGCTTCAGCTCCGATAAAACGCGCTCCAGATCATCGGGATGAAGCCTTTTGCGCCAGATGTCGGGATCGTCCTTATAGTCCATCTGAGAGAAGCCCAGGATGGATTCTATCTGCGGGCTAACGTAAATGGTTGTGCTGGCATCGTCTAGGGCTGCAGTGTAGGTAACGGCAGGGATCTGCTCCACGAGCGTTCTGTATCGCGCCTCGGCCCTTCTGAGCCGCTCCTCAGAGGTCTTTCGCTCAGTGATATCCCGCGCAACAGAGCATATGGTACTTCTCCTGCCGCAAAGGATGAGGTTGGCGCTGACCTCGACATCTACAAGAGATCCATCTTTCCTGCGGTAACTGCGCTCCCCAAGGAAATGCCGCCCGTTGGCCAGGACCTTTTGAATGTTGGAGTTGATGCTCTCGCGGTCATGAGAGACGATATCGTAAACTAAAAGCCCTGCAATCTCCCGAGCGTCGTACCCTAGCATGTCGCAGAATGTTCTATTGGCCTCCAACAATCGTTTGGAATCGGCATCGAACAGGAAGATGGCCTCCGATGCCTGTTCGATCACCGCATGGTAGCGTGTCTCGCTGTCCTTCAGGGCGGCCTCTGCCTTCTTACGGCGAGTGATGTTCACGGCTGCGTGGACCACTCCTTTGACCCGTCCGTCTGCGTCCATGATGAGGTTGCTGCGGGAAAGCCAAATTTTGCCGTCGGGGGTATTCAGCTCCCCTTCCTGGGGTCTGCCGGTTTGAAGGGCTTTAGAGGCTGTGCAGCCAGGACAAGGCGCTTTCAAGCCATAGATGACCTCGAAGCATTTCTTTCCTGATATTTCATCCTCAGAAAGCCCGAGATATCTGGGAATGGCTGCATTGGTCCAGATGATGTGCATTGTTGTATCCAGGTATTCTACCGCCACGCTCTTTAGGCCGGATAGGATTGCCTCTTTCTCCTGTTCCGATTTGCGCAAGTCTGCTATTGCAAGCCTGCCTTCAGTAATATCCTCGCAGCTTATCAGGTTCTCCCCGCCTTCCTGCTGCACTGCCACGAACCTGATAATCTTTTGAGTCCCGTCTTTGCATGTGACCTTAAAGGTCCTCGGCCTCCTCTCTCCGGGACGGGAGCATTTGAGATCCTCAATCCAGGCGGAAATCGCATGATGCCTGTACGTCGCATTCGGATATGCCTTTCTAAACCACTCTCGCCCGCATGGAATGTCCGCCAGATCGTAGCCGAACATCTCCTTGAACTTGGGATTTATATATAGAAAATTGCCGTTCCCTTCTATTATCGCCATCCCGAATGGCGCATATTCTGCAAGGATTTGAAAATGAGAGCATTGAAGATGTTGCGCGAAAAGCTCATCAATGCTGGCATCCAGGCTATCGAGCGCCCGAGATGCCTTCTCAGGGCAATAAATTTGCCGGCGCGCTTCATCGATCCTTAGATGGATTTCTCGCAAGCTTTCAGCAGCGTCATTTTTCATCGAGAGACCTGTCCGTAAGTATGCACTTGTTTCTCATTAATATTCATTTCGATGTTCTTAATATTGGAACAATGTTATCGTAAATATTTCATATCAGGCTTCAAAAGCAATCGCTACACATCATGTTTTATAAAATTGTTTAACAAAATTTGCGTTCAATTCATAAAACGAACTTAGATATGTCATTTAAATAAATTGTGATTGCAGGCCGTATGCCGGTATGTCCGTTAAAATAATTAATGAAATTTTAGAATGACTGCGAAGTTTAGAATGCCTACGAAGGCCAAAGCACCTACCTCCTTTTGCCGGCCGCGAGCTTGGACTCGATAGATATCTCCTTATCCAGCCGATGATCGATATGCACATCTGTGATGATCCTTTTTGCTCCCATTTCGACCAGCTTTTCGTTTGATCTCTGGATTATGTCGAAGATGTCCTTGAAGCTCTCCACCTCGACAGAGGTCGAGTTGGGACCGGGAACGAACCTGACGCCGGATGCCTCCAGCATCTCATAAACTGCGCGAATGTATTTTCCTGCGCTCGTTCCAGTGCCCATAGGCACCAGGGAGAAGTCCGCTACTATCATGATAAAAATATTGAGTTTTAAAGTATAGATAGGTTTTGAATTGACAGGATCAAGATCAACGGATTTCCGAAGATAGTCTTTTCGCCGATGCTGCGGGATCATCTGCTTCGATAACCGATCTGCCTACGATAAGGTAGTTGGCCCCGGCAGCAAGCGCATCGCGCGCAGATCCGCCCTGAGCGCCAACTCCTGGGGATATTATCAGCCTGTTGCCGATGATGCTGCGGACGAGCTTTATTCGCTCTGGCCGCGTGGCCGGCGCCACAACGCCCGCCGCCCCTACCTCAACCGCCAGCCTTGCCATCTGCTCTGCGATAGGAGCCATGAACTGCTCAGCGCCGGGATGGCTCATTTCGGTTACTGCGAATAGATCGGCCCCGTGAGCCCCGGCGATATCGGCGCACTCCTGCAGCGAGTCGCGTCCTGGGAATGCGTGAGCTATTATCCCCATCGCTCCAGCCCCCAGGACGGCCTCGCAGATCAGCCTGTTCGTGTTGGGGATGTCCGCAATCTTCAGGTCGGCGATGACTGGTGCGAAGGCAGAGATATCTTTCACGACGCCCAGGCCCGCGCTTAGGATAAGAGGATAGCCGATTTTGACTGCATCAAAGTAATCCTTCAGAGAATTTGCCAGGGATACGGCACGCTCCCTGGATGTCACATCAAGAGCCAGGATCAATCGGGTTTCATTTTTCATGAAAGGGAATATGGAGCGGCAGTATATATCCCTTTCACGGTGTCCTTATCATGATGTCTTATCACCGCGTCTCAGCACTGTGTTTTATCAAGATGTTTTACAGCATCGGCTCAGACGCAGCCGCAGATTTTTTCTACAGCTTCCCTCAGGTCCCCTACGACCTCGCTGCCGCTGCGCATGCCTTTTCTATCCAGGAAGAGGGCATCAAGGCCTGCCTCCAGCGGGGCCTCGTAATCGTAGCTGTAGTGGTCGCCGATGTGCATGACCTCGAAAGGCCTGGCTCCCAGCTCTTTGCAGACGGCTCCGTATACAAGGGGCGATTTCTTGACGGTCTGAAAGTCGCTGGTGGCAGAGAAGGTCTCGCGGAAGTAATCACCAATGCCGTCAAGCTCAATCTCTATGAACTCCCTCGCGGCATTGGAGGTGACCACAAGCTCGTAATCCTCTGAGAGGAGGTCGAGGGTTTCCCTGACCTCAGGATAGGGCTCTATCTCATCCTCATAGGTTTCCAGCAGCTCGTCCTTGCCAACAGTTAGCTGGAACCTGTCTATCCAGTACTGAAGCTGGTACCACTCAAGCTTATCGCTGCCTACCTTCATGTACTCGCCTATCACGTACTCCTTTGCATCGTGGAGGTCGAGCCCGTGCTTCTCGGCATAGAGGCGGGGCATGCCCTCCATCCAGACCTTGTCCACAAACCTGGAGTTGACCAGCGTCCCATCCATGTCCAATGATATGAAACGAATCATTTTATCTCCGAATGAAGATACTTCAGTTGGGCTTTGGGTTATTATTCTTTTTGGGAGCTAAATTGCTGAAACGAAAAAGGCATGTATCTCCTGGCCATTCTGCTTAGCCTATGCGCACCTTCATCATCGTTGGCCACAAGGCCACCACCTCTCCCGATTTCTCGCTTGAGGACATCCCCGGCACCTCCGGCCGCCTGGACATCCTTTGCCGCGCCGTAACCGCCTCCTTCGTCCTCTCTCACGGCATCCGCAGGGACGCAAACGTCTATCTGGTGCTCCTCGGCGGCGAGGCGCCCAAAACCCTCTGGCTGAAGGGCGACCTGCTGAAGCACCTGAATCCCGACGAGCGCACCACGGCTGCGCTGCTCAAGAAGGCCCTGGCTCTGGCGGCAGCGCCCGAGTGGTCGAGGTCCACGCCGGGCATATTCGTCCGCATTGGAGGGCTGGCGGAGCTTTTGCCGGATCTGAAGGATAAGAAGCTGGTTTACCTGAGAGAGGACGGCCGAGATATTCGCTCTTTTTCCGACGATCCCCTTAAAGGCGACCTGGCGTTTGTGCTGGGCGACCACATGGGCATGACCCCCGAGGAGGAAAGCATGATTTTGCAGGCGGGTGCTGTCACTGTTTCGGTGGGCCCAACCAGCCTGCATGCCGATCACTGCATTGTCCTCGTCAACTGGGCGCTGGATATAGGGATGATTGGGAATTTGCCGATCTGGCAGGGGCCTAGCAAGCCGGAATAAAAACAGGTCGAGGAGGCCCCAGGCAAAGGCAAAGTCCCAGGCAATATCATTATGGTCGATAGACCGTAATCGCCTTATCGAAGATCTCGTGATAATCTTCCAATACAATGCTAAATAAAAAAATATGATATTAAAGTTATGATAGCGACAACTGCATAACAAAATCGTTGAAGTCGTTATCGGTGCCGTCCTCCCAATTAAGCACCCATTTATTATTGCCGGAATGGGTAATCCTGCAGTGATTTGGATCTGTTGACAGATACTCCTTCCCGCCCGGCGCGCCAGGTGCATTGCCAATTGTTGCCAGGGTAAATACCAGCTCTGAGCATTTATTGAAGGATCCAAGGCTATCAGTTCCGCCGACAGCGTGCTGTGCGCTCGCCCAAATCAGTGCATGTGTCGGTTTTTTGATGGATATCGTGGCGTCGTTATCTGCGTCTATGCTTACAAGCTCGGCTAATACAGACCCGTCAAAAGGCATAATTATGCGATTCGGAGGATTCAAAGCGCATGTTGGCGGTTTCTTAAAGGTGATATCTATAACAAAGTCGTTAAAATCTCCATCATCTCCATCCTCGAAGCCTAAAGTCCATTTATTTCTTGAAGGATGAGTCACTCTGCATCGGTTTGTGTCTGTAGATTTTACCGTTATGCCGCTATAGGAAGTAAGTGCCGAAAATATTAGATTTGTATTGGCAACGAAGTTTGGCTGGATACCGCTGGTTCTGCCAGCTGCATTCTTGCAGCTGTCAAAAAGGACTCGCGAGATTGGAGAATCCAGAGATAGCTTGGCATCCCCGTCAGCATCAACGCTGGCAACCTTGACCTGTATATAACCATCCTCAGGAAGTGTTATCGCGCATTGCATGGGAATTATCGACAAACTGAGGATGGCAAAGAGCAAAAGCAATCTTTTTTCTGTACTCATTAATAACCCTCCTTTCCATAATCAATGACATTCTCATCTGTCACGTATATTAGTTAACGCTTAAATAACTATCGATTTATAAGCGTTGACTAGGAAATAGATGCACATCGAACACAGTTTTAAAAATAGTGGGTATTTCAGTCACCTGGCCTTTGCGTCCATCTCCCAGATGCCGAATACATTGTTCTCGGTATCCATGCAAATCACAAAATACCCCATGCCTGGAACGGCCATCTTAGGGACCAGGATTTTGCCGCCCAGCTTCTCGACCTTTGCTGAGTATTCGTCTACCGATGGAACTCCGATGTAGTCTGTTATCTGCTGGTCTTTGTGCATTCGCTTCATCATGCCTCCGCCAAGTCCGAATGTGTCGATCATCATGTAGTCCATGCCCTGCACGCCCTCGATCTTCCATCCAAAAAGCCTGGAGTAGAACTCCTTTGCCCTCTGGATATCATCGGCCGGTATCTCAAAGTGAACTATGCTTGACATTTTTGCACTCCTTTTTGTCCTCTTGCCCTTAATTTTGTTACACCGTTAGTGTATTACTTCCATAAATAATCATCCAGATAGCCAAGTCCTTGAGCATTCAGCTGCTTCGCCTCAATTAAGTTAGTATGTAAGTTAATAATGGTTATTTATTATATAAAGATATACTTGAAAGAGTATATGATATCATCCCATATTTAGGGAGGGTATAAAGGTGAATAGACACCCGAAATATATCAAAGAGCTTGCCCTATTTTTAATGCTCTTTGTATTGGCAAGCGCACCAGCCGTTTCTGGGAATTTCGATACCGCAGATCGTGAAATGGCTGAGATATTCTCGCCTGCAGTGGACGACGCTGCTGAAAAGACCGATGCTACGACAGCAGATATGGCCGAGATAAGCTTGGAGGAAAGTGCAGATCTAAGCGCAGTTCTTTCCGAAAGCGCTGATCGAATAGATCGTGAGGTGAAAGGAGAGTCGAACTCAGGCATCGTACCGCCCCTTTCCGTATACGGAAGGCTGAACGCCGAATGGTTCAAGTGGGCCTTTTCCATGCCGTGGGACGAAAATCACCCGCTCAATAATCCGGGATATGATACTCCGCCGGAAAGCATGGACAGCAGCAAGCCGCTGCCGGTAAATGTGGTATTCCTGGGATCGAGCTTCGATCCATCATATGCCGCTGATCTGGAGCGCACTATTACGGTTTCTCCGGGAACTGGGATTTTCATTCCCATATTCAACGTGGAGGCCTCTGAAATTGAGGGAAACGGCAACACAGAGGAGGAGCTACAGGCATCAGCCGACTCCTGGATGGATGTCGTTGATATATTGTGCGTTGAGATCGACGGTAAGCCGGTTAAAAATCCCGAGCAGTATGTGGCTCCATCGGGGGGCTTTACATATGAGTCGCTTCCCGAAGGCAACGTGCTTGAGGCGCTGTTCGGCTGCGACACAACGGGACAGGAAGGAACCCTTTCGGCAGCCAATGGATACTATCTGCTGCTGTCTCCTCTAAAACCAGGTGAGCATACGGTTCACTTTGAAACTGGTGGAGCTTTCCCGCAAGACGTGACCTATACAATCATCGTCGGAGGCAGTGGGCGATAAAGCAGACGCCAAGATGTGCAGCGTAATGAACGGTGCGCTGTAATGGACCATAGCAGGAGGACGGGAAAAAGAGGCGAATGATACCGGAAGAGACCAAAAAGAGGATATGCAAGGAGATGGGGTCCCTGCCCCATATCACGCCACATATTCATCGCGGGCAGTGCCCGAGGAGCGGATAGACGCCTGGAAAATAGCGAAAGCGCTGCAAGGCTCTGACCGCTCCAGGCACCGCTTAAGCTGCCCTCTTCATTTCCCAGATCTCTAGTGCCCCCTCAAACTAAGTAGTCCTCATTTTTTGTTGTCAGAATATCATTGAGCGTAAAACACACTGGTCCAATTTAGCTCTCTGTTAACCATAAAAGCCTTCAAATTACCACATAGCTCAAAAAGACCACAAAGGATGCACAAAGAATTTTTGCATCCAACTTGGACATCAATAGCGCTAGCTATTGACCCCGTTAGTGGGCGTGCGGCCTCTTGATGACTTTTGTTCCGTCTTTAACACTCGAAAAGGCCTTTTTTCGAGGAAGCGCCGGAGTTTATCGCAGCGACTCTTTTATCGATAGTCCTTCTGTGTCGCCAAACCACTGCCGAATTTGGGTCATCTTCAGCTTTGCTCAGAATATTCATATATGCTAGTGAAGCAGATCGCAGGATTGGAAAAGAGCAAGAGTCATTATGAGCGAAGAGAATTTAAAAGAGGATATTTCGGAGACTGCGCGAAGGATTGTGAAGCTGGGGCCCATCTGCGACAGCTGCCTGGGCCGCCAGTTCGCCATGCTCTCCACTGGTCTTACCAACCTCGAGCGCGGAAGGTCGATCAAAACCGTCCTGTCCATGCAGGCTTCGGCCTCAGACGATAAGGCGATGCTTGAGGCGCTGTCCCCCTCCTTTAAGCCAGCCAGGCTGAAGCTGGGCAGTAAAGAGGAGGAGGATGCCGCATGTTCCGTCTGCTTGGGCGAGATGAGGCCGGAGAAGCTGGATTCCTGGGCTGTGAAGGCTGGCGAGGCGCTGAAAGGCCGGGAGTACTCCACCTTCGTGGTCGGCACTAAGATGAGCGGCCTTTTGGCCGAAAACGAGGAGCTGATGCTCGCAGACGGCGGCTCGAAGCATGCCGAGCCCTTCAAGTCCGAGCTTAACCGCGAGGTGGGAAAGCGCCTAGCAGCATTAACCCAAAAGGAGGCCCGCCTTAAGAATCCCGATGTGGTCGTCCACTTAAACCTTGAGAAGGGCGAGGTCGAGCTGCAGGTTGCCTTCGTCTTCATTCGCGGCCGATACAGGAAGCTAGTCCGCGGGATCCCTCAGACCAGATGGCCCTGCCGCGAATGCCGGGGCCGGGGCTGCCCGCGCTGCGAGGGCACCGGCCGCATGTACCAGGAGTCTGTAGACGAGCTGATCCGGCCCGCCGTAATCGAAGCTCTGCAGGCGGAGGACACGGTTTTCCACGGCGCCGGCAGGGAGGATATCGACGCCCGGATGCTCGGCACCGGCAGACCGTTTGTGGTAGAGGCAGTGAACCCGAAGGTAAGAACGGTCGACCTCGAAGAGCTGCAAAAGGAGATCAACCGCAGAGCTTTAGGGAAGGTGGAGGTGCAGGATCTCGCGCCAACGGATGCCGCGACCATCGAGTACCTCAAAGAGGCAGCCTTCCGGAAGACATATTCCGCCCTCGTGCGCCTGGGAGCGGAGATACCAGAAGAAAAGCTTAAATCAGTCCTGAAAGAATTGGTAGGCTCTGTCGATCAGCGAACGCCAACTCGCGTCTCTCACCGAAGGGCAGATAAGCTCAGGATCAGGAAGGTATATAGTGCGGACCTACTTGAGGTTGCAGGTCCGACTGCCAGGATCATCATCAGAGGCGATAGCGGCCTCTACATCAAAGAGCTGATTTCAGGCGATGGCGGAAGGACCCGGCCAAGCCTTGCAGATGCTCTCAGAGTTGACGCGATGGTTATTGAGCTAGATGTAATTGACGTAGGTGGAGAATCAGATGGCACATAGTCATGGAATGAAGAAGAAGACCAGAGACAAGCTGAGCAAAACGGTAAGGGCCAGGGGAATATCTCCTGTGGTCAGGGCAATCCAGGAGTTCGAGCCCGGATCGAAGGTGCACGTGCTTATAGATCCGAGCATTCATAAGGGCATGCCTCACCCGAGGTTCCACGGCAAGACTGGAGAGGTACTTGGGAAGAGGGGCAGAGCCTTCGTCCTCAAGGTTACTGATGGAAACGCCACTAAAACTGTAATCACATTGCCCGAACACCTGATGGCCCAGAAATAGATGATCGTAAAATCAGTTATCAAGGAGGACCTCATGACCTTGGCAGAGGTCAAGGAGGCCCTCGATGGCATTAAGCTTAAAAGAGCCGATGAAGAGGAGCTTGGCTACGAACTGCGGCGCGCGATCAGGCACGCAGAGATCTTTGCCGTGGGAACCGCTGAGGAAAGCAGGCGCATGGTAGAGGATCTCATGAAGCTGGAGAAGATGACCACTGAGATAGCCGTCAAGATCGCGGATATAAGGCCGGTTACCAAAGATGAGCTCCGGGCAATATATGCTAAAGAGAGATTCACTTTAAGCGAAGAAGAGCTGGACGGGATTTTAGAAATAGTGTTCAGGGGGTAAGGGGCAGTGCCTGAGGGGAGACCTCCAAAAAAGGAAGAAGTAGCTAGGATTCTGGATTACCTCCCCTATGGACGTGCTCCTGAGTCAAAGAGCTTCCAGAAGCAGCCCCTGGTCCAGGGAGTAGGCGAGGCTAACTTTGTTTTGATGGAGATGACTCCCAAGGAGGGAGTTGTTCCTGCGGTTTGCACCCGTGTTTACATCGGCAGCGGTGAGCGCGATGTAATCGATCATGTCAATCGCAGAATCGAATACGCCGAGCTGTCCAACAACTCCAAGATCGAACTGCCCTTTGAGATCCAGAGGATCGTTCTCGACAATGACGACAGGTTCATACGTTTCTTCAATAATGCCGGCCCTCTGACGACCAGGATGCATGCGCTTGAGCTTTTGCCGGGAATCGGCAAGAAGCTCATGTGGGCGGTGCTAAACGAGCGAAAGAAGGGCCCATTCAAGGACTTCAAAGACCTTACAGAACGGGTTAAGGGCCTGCATAACCCCGAGAAGCTCATAGCTAAGCGGGTTGAGGACGAATTGATGGACGAGCGGATAAAATACAGGATTTTCACAACTGAGCCGCGCAGGAAATGAGGAAGTGAAGAGGAAGGGACAGCACTTTCTCATAGACCGCGGCGTCATCGACCGCATCATCAGTTATGCAGAGCTTTCGCCCGATGACCGGGTGCTGGAGATAGGACCGGGGACGGGAAACCTCACCGAGGCGTTGGCTTTGCATGCCGGCAGTGTTTACGCAATTGAGGCTGACCCCGTGCTTGCCGGAAAGCTCCGCGAGCTTCAGGACAGGCTTCAAAATGTAATTATCAAAAAAGCCGATGCCCTCAAGGTTGACTTTCAGGTTGACTTTCCGGACTGCAACAAAATCGTCTCCAACCTCCCTTACCAGATATCCTCTAAGATAACATACCGCATCCTCTCCAGTCCCTTTGATATGGCCGTGCTGATGTACCAGAAGGAGTTTGCCGGGCGTTTGACGGCGGCCCCCGGTTCTGAGGAATATGGGCGCATGGGAATGGTTGCAGGATATCTCTGCGAGGCGGAGATACTGGAGATCGTACCTCGTCATGCCTTTAAACCCATGCCGGAGGTTAGGTCTGCGATCGTTCGTTTAAGGCCCAAAGATCATCAGGTGAATGCGGAGCAGTTTATGAAATTCGCCGAAGCGCTATTTAATTTCAGGCGCAAGAAGGTCAAATGGGCCCTGGCCGCTCTGGGCATCCCTGCTGAGAGGCTGACGACGATGAACTGCGCCCTGCTCGACAGGAGGCCTGAGGAGTTATCCCCGGAGGAAGCAGCTTTCCTTGCCATGGAAACTGGACAGGAGACGGGACAGAGCTGATGGGCCGAAAACAAATAAGCCGGAATAAATGAGCCAGAGCTTATAAACGATCATATGGTATAAAAGCCTTCATGCGCCAACGGCGAAGCACAATATAAAAAATGGCTGCCTGCTTCGAACAAAAGCAGGTGCGCCCGGAACCGCCATGCACTCGACAGCCCTATGCCTTCTTTGCATTGATTTTTTCGACTTTACGCAGGAATCACAACAAGCAGGCCTGTAGAAGAATAGTCGTAAGCACCGTTATCCATGTACCCGCCTTTCGCGGACTTGTCATCGACTTTAGGCACCTTTGCAGAATCGTAGCTGTCCATCTCCTTCACCGGTGCGGGTGCAGACTTTTGCTTTTCTTTGCAGAACATGTCGCAGTAATCGCCGTAGCCTGTTTCATAGGTGGCCTTCATGCCGCAGCGGTCGCAGTAACCATCATAGTAATGATCGTATTCGCATGCATCACAGCGCTCGTAGCAATAGCACTTTTTGCCGCAGTTGTCGCAAATGCCGTCCATTGATTCTTCATTGTCGGATTTTGTGCCGCATATCGGGCAGTATTCCGAACGATAGGCTTTTTGGCCGCACTTATCGCAGAGACCGTCCCAATAGTTCTCTTCGCCACATCCGTCGCAGCGCTCGAATATATAGGAATTTTCGGTCGTCTGCTTTCGATCGGATTTGTCAGCGTCCTCTTTATCTGAGCCTGTCATGCCTGACTTGTCGCCATCGAGGCTCTTGTAAGCCGGTTTCTCCTGATCGGATTTGGGAGTATACTTTTCTAGATGGCATTCCTCATTGCACCTGTTGCAGTAGCCGTCGAATGCAGAAGTGTAGTGGCAGTTATCGCAGTCCTCATAGAGGATGGTTTTCGCGCCGCATTTATCGCAGATGCCGTCATAGGACGACTCGTCAAACTCGTATTTATCTCCGCAAACGGGGCATTTCTCGTAATATCCGCATCTTTCGTTGCAGTTATCGCAAACCCCGTCGAAGTAGCTTTCCTCGGTGCAGTGGTCGCAATATTCATAGTAATAGCATTTCTCCAGCTGATTTCCCCTTGTGTAACTGTCTTGATCCTTTTGATCCTTTTCGTCCTTACCTTGTTTGCTTTGATAGCTTTCAGCCGTTTCCGCTTTATCCTTGGGCTTCTTCTCCTGATACTGCTCATCGCCGCACACTTCGTCCAGGTATTTCTTATCTGCATACTGGTTATCCGCGAATGTATTATCCCTGCACTGCGCGTTCTGATAATAGCCGGAATATTCATTGCAGTACTCGTCTGCATTCCATTTGTCCTCAAAGGCCTTCATCTTCGAAAAGCCGTATCCAAAGTTCACATTTGCCAGGGCCATTCCTATAAGAACCATCGCAGTTAATAGCAAGAATATAAAACTCCTCGTACCATCACCTCCATATTTAATTAAGTTTGTTTGTACATTTATCATATTTTAATTTATCAGGTTATTTTAATCAGGAATCGTCCTCATTCTCTTGAGTAAGGACGAATAATATTTCTCAATAAGTACTGCAAAATGGATGCCTGATAATATCCGGATATCTGCAAGTCAATTGACGAATGGCATTAAAGGCCAATGCTAATATGATATCAAGTTAGTTATATAAACATTCAATGGAATGCAAACCCTTATTCAATTATTGTTATTGATCATTGACCTTTTTTACAGATGCGCCCGAAAAACTTATATTCGTTAAGAGAATCACTACGTTGAATGCCGTTATATTTGCGGCAGAGGGTGCGGGAGCTGGCCGGTCATCGAATATCCTCCAGGTCGGCTATGCCTTCATCCCGCTTCGGCGAGCGACAAGCAGAACGGTGGTTCGATGGGAAGCAATAAAGGATTAGCGACAACCGGGACCAAAAAACGGTATCCAAAAATGGGTAGGAGAGTGGGGCTCCTGATACTCCTGGCGGCCTCCGCCATGCTTTTCGCCGTCGCCTTAGCGCAGGATAATAACCCCGATTACTGGATCAAAGAGGGCTATAAGCTGAAATGGAAGGGCTCCATTGAGGAGTCAAATAAAAGTTTCGAGAATGCCCTGAAGATCTACGACAATATCACCGATTCAAATCCAGGTGACATCAAAGCATGGGAGAATAAGAGCTCAACCCTTTTGACCATGGGCAGGATTGAAGAGGCCATTTCTACGATGGATAGAGCTATTGAGGAAAATCCCGACAACCCCGATGCATGGAACAGCAAAGGCTTCACGCTGATAACCATTGCAGCGAGCACTTCGGATCCCGGTGCCAGCGATAGCCGTTATAATGAATCCCTTCAGGCGTTCAACAGGGCCCTAGCGATGAATCCAGCCAATGAAAAGGCCTGGAGGGGGATGGGAGTTGTCTACTCCGACCTAGGAAACTTCAGCGAGGCTTTGAGGTGCTTTGACAGAGCTACAGAACTTGATCCACTGTTTGGACAGGCCTGGAGGAGCAAAGGGATTCTTCTTCTGGAGATGGGAAGGCCGTCAGAGGCAATTCTGGCTCTGGATGCCGCTCTCAAGATCGAACCGGATGATATCGATGCCATGACCATGAAGGCGCAGGCGCTAACTGCTTTGGGCAGGTATGACGAGGCCGAAGCGATCTTTGAAAGAGCAATGAGAATCGATCCTGCAGAGCCGCAGCCAAGCCAGGCCGCGGCAGCGCAGCCAGCCATAGCATCGCAGAGCGGGGGCAACAGCAGCGTTCCCTTGGCGCTCGGCGGAAGCTCTGATGCCGCAAAAGCCATTTTCGAGAATAAAGATATGCCAAGAGACGAAGAGCTCTGGATTTAATTCACGTTTTATATTTCAAATCTGCTGTTAGCGTTTTTTTAGCTCTTCCGATATCTTTATGTCAGGTCTATGAGGATTTTCATTTGAATAATTGAATACATGGGGTATTTCATAAATAGGCTTACGGTGGCGATGATGGCCTTTGGAGAAGTTTATTTGTGGATTAAATTTATATAATACTAGCTACATAAGGTAGCTCTATATTTTGCTAGGAGGATCCGTCATGACCGAAAAAGAGACAAGGAATTTTGCCCTGAGAGATAAAGAAGGCAACGAGATCGGCGTCTTCGTCGGAAAATCGCCGCGGCAGGCAGCCTTGAAGGTTGCAAACAGGGGATACACCGATATAAGGTTGAGGGAAAAAGGCACCAAGAAGGTGCACATATTTGAAGGTAAGAGAGTCCAGGTGGAAAAGCCGAAAGGAGCACCCGACTGGATGCCGGATAAGATCTGGAAGCCGCAGGTAAAGAAGATCGGTACCGAAAGGCTAGAGGCATAGGCCTGTACCCCCTTCTGAAGAGAGCTAAATTTTTTTAAGAATGCTGATTTTTTTAGTTCATAAACCCCATGTGTCGTCTTAGACGCAGAAGTTGATATGGGACTGTGGAGCTGTCTTTCACCATCGTCTTCACCGGCCCTCGTCAGAATCGAGATTGAGAGAAATGAAAAAGGTTTCGGAATAGGAGATGAATCTGGTAGGTTTCATCCAGAACCGTCCAGGCGGTAGTGTTCTGGTGATCGCCGAGCTCGATAAACAAGATCAGATGCCCGATAAGCAGGATGCATCAACAGAAGAAATTCATGGGCTCAGATTAGATATGAAGGATCATATGGACATGAGGTTTAGGCGTATTGAGGCAGACCTTGCCGAGCTAAAGGAAATGAAAGCAGCTCTAAAAGAGAAGGGCATAATTTGATAGGCGCGATTTTCAGGCAATTATTTGGCATAATTATAACTCAAACTGCCTCTTGAACGAGGCGGCGCCACAGGAGATTTCACGCGCATTCAGGTAGTTGCCCTTCCGGAAGAGTTGAAGATCTGGATTAAGATTCCGGGCTACCAGGATTGGATCGTAATCGATTTAAAGGGACTATTTCTGCACCAATAGTGACTGGATTTTCCTTTGAGGCGAAAGGCTTATATCTCGGCAATCAACGTATATAGTACATGGCAAAGGTCGAAAAGCTTGTTTCGTTCCCTCCTACAAATAAAGACTTTTGCCTCCCTCCTTATCATCCTATCAACTGATATCTTCATCAATTGTATCTGTAGAGGAGATAGCAATGAGCCGCTATCAATGAGCCGCTACGGATGTCTCAAATCCCGGTTCCCTCAGGTTTCGGTTTCTTCCTCTTCCGGTTTCTTCATCCTCTGGATCCCTCATCTTCCGGTTCCAAGAGCAACCGTCCTCTTTCCAATGAGATCAAGCGTTGAGGTCTGTCCCGATAGAACAAGTATCACCCGCGGAGGTAATCCATAGCCCGCCTTAGATGCGTCCACGCGGTGAAGTCCGGGATTCAGGTTGATTCTATAGTACCCTTGCTCATCGCTGGTAGCAGCCGTTCTAAAGCCATCTATGGTTATTGCAGCCATTGGAATAGGTGCCCCGCTTTGATCAACGATCCTGCCCTGGAGCAGGCCGGTGCCCCCGCCGAGATATCCTGAATATAGCTGAGCCGGGACGGGCTGATTTCCTGCAAGCGATTGATTTCCAGCAAGCGATTGATTTCCTGCAACCGGCTGAAATATCGACTGAGCCGGCGGCAGCTGTGTGCCCTCTGCATAGCCTGTGATCTGCGGAGCAACCGATGCATTTTCTGCCCATACCCTCGCCGCGGATGATGTAAAGCTGTATCCGGCAAGCTCGGCCATTATGGTGTAGTTTCCCGGAGGTACGCTAAATCCATAGTGGCCGGTGACATTGGTAGTCGCATTAATTGCCTCGGCGGCATTTGCCACTCCGCCATCTACCCCGACAGTCCAGACTGTTACTCCCTGCATGCCTCGTCCTGTTGCATCAACCACCTGTCCGGCCAATCCAAAATTTATCGGGCCTGAAATCGGTTCTGTAGTATTCTGAGAGCTGGCAGTTCCCATCAGGAAAAAAACCAAAACCAATCGAGCCAGATGCCATATCATCATTTGAATTCCCGGATTATTATTATCCGCTCGATACTTAAAGATATCGCAGTTATTATTTATTTAAAATATGTCAATGGCTGAGTCAGGCTTGAGTCAAGCTTGACTCAAGCTTGAAACATGTATTCAAAGCCGGAGACTAACAGTCTTTCAAGTTTCATTTAGTCAAGCCTTACATCAACCTCGGCCGGAACTGTAATGATCTGCACGGGCTTAATCACAATATTGGAGTTGGCGACAGCGCTGCCGCCTTCTACAGTGTTGATGGCGGAAACGGTAATGCCGGTCACCTCAATGTTCATAGTATTGCCAAGGCTTCCTCCCCTTGCCGATCCCAGGTTTCCGCTATTTGCGCCGTTCAGGTTTGAATAGAGCTTGGAGTTTACCAGATTCTCGATGTTGTCCTCAAAGCTTGAGTCCTCTTCTTCATCGCGACCCCCAGCTCCGCCGAAGATCTGCACATCCATGGAGTTGGACAATCCCTGAGGATCAGACTCGCCCTTTTGAACCTCATCGTAGACTATGTCCCTTTGTTTGACTGAATTTATGGCCTTTAGATCCCCGACCTGCTGCCGCGACCGGGATCCGGTCATCTCAATATCCTCTTGTTTGGGATTTGAGGAGGGCGCACCGCTGCAAGATGGGCATTTGGCTCCCACCTCGTCCCGCCCGTACCAGGGAAAATAGATCGTGTCGTCTTTAAGCACGAGCTGGCCTGCGGGCGATTTATCCTGGTGGTGGACGAAATCGGAATGAAAACCTTTTATGTCGTCTATGGCATTAGCCGCATTTGTGGCCTGCCCTTGCATCATGCCAGAGATCAATGCGAGGCAAATGCATATCGCCGTTAGGCCGAAACTTCGAGGCTCAGATAGGACGGTCTTCATTGCACCAACCCTGTTTTCCAGTTTATTAGTAGATACGAACTTGTTCTATTTAATTTTTCCTGTAATAAAAATGACCTGGCAGACATTGATTGAATTGATACATCTTTTATACATTTCTTAATTACTATAATTATTACCATTATTTGCGTTGCCCCTTATCGCTAATCTCTCAAAAGTTCTTTCATCGCTATTTTTCGGCCTTTTCCAGGTCATTTCTTGCATCGCGAGCGAAATCCTGGGTCAGGTAGTCCAGGGTCATGGGCAGGGAAAGCTCCAGCCGATCTATGAACTGAATGCCGATCCTTGCAGTCGATGGGATGCATTCCAGAAGGTGGCCGCCGACCTTCAGGTCCGATGAGAGGAAATGAAGATGAAGGCCCGGCACATTGAGGGAGGCCATGAAGGATGGCGTGAAGAATCCGGCGATTGTTCCCTCTATATCCTTATAATTAAAAGTTGGCTGGTTCCTGGTTACCTCGACAATTGGCCGATAGCAATCCTGCCTTGGCACGGATCGTGTTTTAATCCTGGAGAACCGGCCTTCTATCCTGACAGCATAAAAAAGGTTGGTGGATGGAAATAGGCCTTGGAGCATTTCGATAAATGAGCTGTGGACCATTTCGCCCTGTATTTCCTCGATGCTCATGGGCCTATAAAACGTCACACAGGCAAACGGCGTTAGGGCATCGTCTCCGATGAGCCCAACGCAGCCCTCAGAGTTGATCTGATAGGTGATGCCGTCGAGCATGACCATCTCGCCGTCGAGATCGTTGAATGTGCCCAGGCCGAAATTGCCATGCTGCTTGACCTCGGCAAAGGTTATGTTTTCCTCGTAAATCCCCTCAACCAGGGCATTGACAGGCGTGGAAATGTAGATTGTGTTCCGGTTGATGCATTTCGCGCTTTTTGCTTCGCTGCCTGTAAGGCCGCTTTGGCTGCTGTTCTGGCCAGGACCCATAATCCACCTCTTAACTATTATTATAGATAATAATTCCAATCATTTTGATTGATTCTTCTTTACACCTATAATATTTATACCTTGTTAGCTGAATAATATGCTCCATTTTTGCTGCATTCACCGGAGTTATCGGGAGCGATTTCTCCATCCAGGTCGGCAGCGAAAAAAATCGGAGCGAACGTCTTATGTTGATCCATCTATTTTATTTAGAATAGACTTCGCAGAAAATTTTTATTTAATAAGCAAATTTTATATACTGTCATAGACTATAAAGATGTCTTAAAGGTGAGCAGCATGAATAAGAAGGCTATCTGCAAGTACTGCGGAGTAGTAAACGAGATAAATATAGAACAGCTATCAGCGGAAAGCAAAAGCGATTGGCTTTACTGCGATCTGCCTGTAGGCTTTGAATGGAACCTGCCGGCGGGAAAGATAACGCCGGTTGTTGGAGACCCGATATACATCTCAGGCTTTGGAGAGCATCTCTCATGGGAGGAATACCTCCTGAAGTACAACATCGATCCTGAGATTGCGTACCTAAGGATGAGGAAGAGGTCTGAGCAGGCGGGCAAGCCCCAGAGCGCGAGCCGAAATAAGAAGGCCGATCCCCGACTGCCGATCCAGGTTGCTGCGAGGCCTGTCAGGACTCATGACCTCCTGGACGATGATGATTGGACCTCCTGAGCATTGGACCTCCTCAGCGGCGATTTGAGTTTCCCGAGATATTGGCAGTCGGAAATTGACAGTATTAATTAAGTAGGACCTGATTGAGGGGCTGTTCGATAATAAATGTCATGAAGCCTAATTTTTTTCCCGGATAATTATCATAGAAAATCATTGTTAAATTTGGAAGATCATTGACAGTTAACCTGATTCTGTCCTCGCCTTATCAGTCTCAATTATTCTCTACTGGCCTATTTGCGGAGATAGATTCAAATATGCCGCAGGGTCAGTCTCAATCCCGCATATCTATATCCTCGATGACCGGATTGGATGCCTTGAGGAGTCTGAAATGAAGGAGAAGATTGAAGAAATTGGTTCGCGGCTTCGTGAACTTCGAGAGCTTTCTAAGGTTAGCGCTGAGGAGATGGCAGGTCACCTGAATGTGCCTGTAGAGACCTACAATTGCTATGAGGACGGCAAGCTGGATATCCCGGCAAGCGTTCTCGTGGGGATTGCGCGCAGGCTTGACGTCGACATGGGCCTGCTTTTAACAGGCGAAGAGCCCAAGATGAACGTGTTCACTGTAACCAGGAGCGGAGAGGGGGTGGAGGTGGAGCGCAGGAAGCAGTATAGATACCAGAACCTCGCCGGGAAGTTCGTCCACAAAAAGGCTGAGCCCTTCATCGTTACAGTTGAGCCGAGAGCTGGAAAGCCCTCTGAGTACAGCCATCCCGGACAGGAGTTCCATTACGTTTTGGAGGGCTCGCTCAAGATCCATATCCACGACAATGAGGTCGTGCTAAATCAAGGGGATTCCATATTCTTCGATTCGTCTTACGGCCATGCAATGGAGGCCTTAAACGACCAGCCTGCAAAGATGCTGGTCCTCGTCATGTAGCGTTCGCGAATTCATGGAGGAGCTAGAAATGTCTTCGCTACTTAGCAGATTCGTTTCCAAAACCGATTACAAGTCCTACGAGGACTTCAAAGAAAATTTCAAGTTCGTCGTGCCTGAGAACTTCAACTTTGCCTTCGATGTCGTTGATGCTTACGCGGCAGAAAGCCCCGAAAAAATTGCCCTGGTGTGGTGCAACGACAACAATGAGGACTTAATCCTCACCTTCGGAGATATGAAGCGCCTGAGCGATAAGGCTGCCAACATATTTAGCAGCTACGGCGTGAAAAAGGGCGATACCGTCATGCTCACCCTAAAGAGCCGCTGGGAGTTCTGGGTTTGCATGGTGGGATTAAACAAGATCGGAGCCATTCCCATCCCATCAACACATATGCTGAAGGCCAAGGACTTCGTTTACCGCATCAAAAAGGCAGATTTAAAGATGCTGGTATGCATAGGGGAAAACGGCGTTCCAGCAGAGGTGGATACGGCCCACAAGGAGCTGGGCGGCATTTCCCTAATAAAGGCACTGGCAGGGGCCCCAGGACAAAAGAGGGCGGGTTGGGTCAACTTGAACGAGCTGCTCGACGCTGCATCACCGGATTTTAAGAGGCCTGCGGGAGAAGAGGCCACGAAGAACTCCGACGTCGTTTTAGCCTACTTCACCTCGGGAACGACAGGCTACCCGAAGATGGTCAAGCACGACATGACGTACCCCCTGGGCCATATTCTGACCGCAAAGTACTGGCAGAACGTGGAGGACGACGGCCTCCACTACACAGTGGCCGATACCGGCTGGGCCAAGTGCGCATGGGGGAAAATCTACGGCCAGTGGATAGCAGGGACGGCTGTGTTCGTTTACGATTATGACAGGTTCGATGCCGGGCGGATGATGGATATGATGGCCAAGTACAAGGTCACCACATTCTGCGCGCCTCCGACCATTTTCAGGTTCATGATCAAGAGCGACATGTCCAAGTACGACTTTTCAACCCTCAAGTACGCAGTCACCGCAGGCGAGCCGCTGAACCCAACGGTCTACGAGAAGCTACTGGAGACGACGGGCCTTAGGCTGATGGAGGGCTACGGACAAACTGAGACTGTGGTCATGATCGCCAACTATCCCTGGATGACGCCCAAGCCAGGCTCAATGGGCAAGCCCGCTCCGGAGTACGATGTCATCCTGGTTGGAAAGGACAACAAGGTCTGCGATGTTGGCGAGGAGGGCGAGATCGTCATCCGAACCGATAAGGGCAAGCCCACGGGCCTGTTTACCGACTACCACCTGGACCCCGATAAGACCCAAAATACCTGGCACGACGACTACTATCATACAGGAGACACCGCCTGGAAGGATGAGGAGGGATTCTTCTGGTTTGTGGGAAGGACGGACGATATGATCAAGAGCTCCGGCTATCGTGTCGGTCCCTTCGAGGTAGAGTCTGCCCTCATGTCCCATCCTGCAGTCGTGGAGTGCGCAATCACGGGCGTTCCCGATGCCATCAGGGGACAGGTTGTGAAGGCAACCGTCGTCCTCACGAAGGGCTATTCGCCATCAGAAGAGCTGAAAAAGGAGCTTCAGGAGCACGTAAAGAAGGTGACGGCACCTTACAAGTATCCCCGCATCATCGAGTTCGTGGACGAGCTTCCAAAGACCATAAGCGGTAAGATCAGGCGGGTTGAAATCAGGGAGAAGGATAAGCCCTATCCGATCATCAACGCCAAGGAGTGCAAGGCATGCGAGAGGTGCGTCACCGACTGTCCGGCCAACGTTCTGAAGATGAGCGATGAGCTGAACGAACGCGGCTACAAGTTTGCGGTCTACACCGGAGACGGCTGCATCGGCTGCGGCGCATGCTTCTATACCTGCCCCGAGCCGCTGGCAATTGAGGTCCATATCCCGCAAAAGGAGAAGGTCGAGGAGAAGGCCAGCTGAGTGGACAGGCAAGGATTGGCAGGTTTCTTTGGCAAATTCAGGTTTAGGAAGAATGCTGGCAAAGGAGAATGCAAGTTAATGCTAAAGCAAGTTAAGGCTAAAGCAAGTTTAGGGTGAAGGCGAGTTCAAATGGCTTCTCAGTTAGTTGCAGGAAACAGCGCAGTAATAGTCGGTGCATTATACGCGGGCTGTGATTGCTTCTTTGGCTATCCAATCACGCCTGCAAGCGAAATACTGCACGAGGCATCGGCTTTTTTCCCTAAGGTGAACCGGAAGTTCGTGCAGGCTGAATCGGAGGAGGCTGCAATCAACATGGTTTACGGCGCGGCGGGCGCCGGCCACAGGGTGCTGGCAGCATCATCAGGGCCCGGAATGAGCCTGAAGCAGGAGGGCATAAGCTACATCGCCGGGGCCGAGCTTCCCTGCGTCGTCGTGGATATATGCCGTGCGGGCCCGGGACTAGGGAACATCGGCCCGGAGCAGTCCGATTATAACCAGGCATGCAAGGGTGGCGGCCACGGCTGCTTCAATAACATAGTGCTCGCACCCGCAAGCGTCCAGGAGATGTGCGACTTCACCTACCAGGCGTTTGACCTGGCATTCAAGTACAGAAACCCTGTTGTGATTCTTGCAGACGGTGTGCTTGGCCATATGGTCGAGCCCCTGAAGTTCCCCGAAAAGGCTATTGAGCCAAAGATCGACGCATCGTGGGCTGTTGGCGGCAGCGCAGCCACCAGAAAGAACCTCATTACGTCAATAGCCCTGGACTTCGATGAGCTTGAGCTGCACAACCTCAGGCTGCAGAGGAAGTACGAGGAGATAAAGAAGAACGAGGTGGCCTATGAGGGCTATCGGCTGGAGGATGCAGAGGTCGTTTTGGTCTCTTATGGAATCAGCAGCAGGATAGCCCGATCTGCAGTGGACAATGCCAGGAAGGAGGGAATCAAGGCGGGACTATTCCGCCCGATCACGCTCTTCCCGTTCCCTGAGAAGGAGATAGCAGCGCTTGCGAGGAAGGGCTGTAAGTTCATCTCTGTCGAGATGAGCAACGGCATGATGAGGGAGGATATCAGGATGGCTGCAGGCTGTGTCCCCGTGGAGCTTGTGAACCGCTATGGAGGGCGGCTGATCCAGATGGACCGGCTCATGGACAAGATCAGGGAGGTAACATAAAATGGCGGCAACTGAGAAGATCATAGGCGGACATAAGGGAATTTACGACGAGTTCTCGAGAAAGGGCGGATCGGCAATTACGGCTACCCATTATTGCCCCGGCTGCGGCCACGGGATACTTCATAAGCTGATTGGCGAGGCGATGGCAGACCTTGGCATTCAGGATCGCTGCGTGGTCTTGAGCCCCGTGGGCTGCTCTGTCTTCGCTTACTACTATCTGGACTGCGGCCATATGCAGTGTGCCCACGGCAGGGCTCCGGCGATTGCGACTGGAATCTCCCGAGCTGAAGACAACGCCATCGTCATGGCCTACCAGGGAGACGGCGATCTGGCATCCATTGGCTTAAACGAGACCGTCCAGGCAGCCAACCGCGGCGAGAAGCTGGCAGTCTTCTTCATCAACAACACGGTCTACGGAATGACCGGCGGCCAGATGGCCCCGACGACGCTCATCGGCGAGGTGACGGCCACGACGCCGACAGGCCGCGACCCGAGGGACATGGGCTATCCAATTCATATCTGTGAGCTGCTGGACACCCTGAGGGCACCGGTCTACATCGAGCGCGTCTCGCTGTCCGACATCGAGCATGTGCGGAAAGCCCGACGGGCTGTTCGAAAGGCCCTGGAGATCCAGAGGGACAAGAAAGGCTATGCCTTTGTGGAGTTCCTCTCGCCCTGCCCCACAATTCTCCGGATGGACGTCAAAGGCGTGCAGAGGTTCATCAACGAGCAGATGGAAAAGGAGTTTCCCTTAAAGAAATTCAGGGACAGGTCTGCGGAGGTAGAGCCAGTCGTCAGGGCAGAGAGCGACTTCTCCAGGCAGTCGCTGGATCAGGCCTTCGGCTGCGGCTCGATGGAGTGCATCGAGATGCTTGAAGATCCTGAGTTCCGGCTCAAAGGCGTGAAGATCGCGGGATTCGGCGGCCAGGGTGTCCTGAGCATGGGGATGGCGCTGGCCCAGGCGGCCTTCGGCTCAGGAAAGTTCGTCTCCTGGTATCCGGACTACGGGCCGGAGCAGCGCGGCGGGACATCGAACTGCTCGGTGATAATTTCGGGGCTGCCCATAGGCTCGCCGGTTATAGATCATCCCGATGTGCTGGTGGCCTTCAACAGGCCGTCGCTTGAGAAGTTTGCTCCCACGGTCAAGAAGGGCGGTATCATCCTATACGACAGCCTTGCCGGCCAGTTCGACGCCCCTGAGGGCGTCAGGGCGATCTCAGTTCCTGCGACCCAGATTGCGGCAGAGAGGGGCGTGCAGCAGGCAGCGAACACGGCGATGTTCGGGGCACTCAAGCAGGCCGGAGGCCTGGGGCTTCCCAAGGAGGCATACGGAAACGCCTTCAAGGTCACCTTCGCCAAGAAGCCGAAGCTCATCCCCAAGAACCTGGAAATCATGGAGGCTGGAGCAGAGGCGGTGAAGGTGCTGGAGATGGTGGCGGGAAGGTGAGGCAGAAGTGTCCGCTCAGAGATGAGCGGACTACTTATTTTTAGATGAATATTTCGCAGCTCGCTGCGGGGCATGTCTGCGCGGTTTAATATCATCCTTCACGCGCGGTGCCAATTGCAATTTTATAGGATAATTCATCAATCTGAAGGTCATGAACGTTCGTACAACTTGGCCCTGCCTGCTTGGCCAACGATCTCCTCCGGCGGGATAGTTCCATTGATCAGGTTAACCTGGGATTTCATCAGAGTTGTACAGCCGCTAGTAAATCCTATAAGCTCATAACGAGAAAAATTAAAACACCTGAATTCCGATACAATTGAAGCTCCTGGAAGGTCAGGCGTTCGTTTATGTTTTACTTGCTGCCTTCTGTTCCTCTGCAGCCTTTTCTTTCTCTTCTTTCTTGGCTTCCTTCTTGGCGCCTCTATGCTCAGCAGCGCCTACGACTGCCGCAGTTCTCAATAGTCTTCCCATTGCGTTATCCTCCAACTAAACCTTGATTTTCTATGTCAGCTCTTTAGACGTTCAATAAGGTCGAGCTGATAAATAATATTTGTACTTTAAAGAATTTATAGATATCTGGTGCTTGACCATAAAAATCATGGATAAAATATCTGGTACTGTTTATACCTCCAACAGCTTCTGCTTGAATTGAATCTAGGCAAAATAAAGATGGGTAGAGGGTTCTTATCCCGTCCACCGAGTGCCAGGTTGGTTGATCCTATGCGAGTTCTTCTTGAATCAACAGTCGTCAATCAGAACAGATCCGTCTGGTCTGAACGAAATCTCACTGTCGAGCCATAGCAATGCGCAAACGCTCCTCCGGACTGATCAGGTGGTCGTGACTGTCTTTGCCCAGATCGATCTGCACCCAATTGATCTTGCCATTGAACCTGCTGTCCCGAGTTGTATAGTCAGGGCTGACAGGCGTGCCTGATTCGTAGCCGATATCGGTCGTCTCATCTGCGGAGAAGACCATCGCCTGCGTCGCAGCGACCCGGCCCTTGCCCACTTCTTTGCCGTCGTAGTAGAGCGTTACTTTTCCGCCCTTGCCTAAGCCCCCACCGTCATAGACGAACTCCATTCGCACCTGGTGCTTGCCCGCTGGGATAGGCTCAGTCGCCACGACTGGAAATTCCTGGATGCCAAGAACGTTGTAGACGAACTTGGCCTTGCCATCCTTGGCATAAAGGCTCCAGCCGCCAAAACGTCCGCCCTGGGCGATAATTACACCTTCGGCGCTTTTAGACCGTATTTCCAGCTCGGCCGTGACAGAGAATGACTTGTTCTTTATGCTGATGACGCTGTTCTCCGAGAGACGCCCCATCCCGGGGAAGAACAGCTGCGAGTTGCCCCTTACAAGCGTTGGCCGTCCGGCTAGATCGGGGTTGAGCCGCTCTCCGGTGCGATCGTCCATCGGAAGCACGTTATACTTGGTCGCCTCTATGAGCCACAGGCGCTGCAGCTTTTGCAGCATGTCCGGCATCTCCTTTGAAAGATCGTTAGCCTGCGTCCAGTCCTTGCTGCCGTCGTAAAGCTCCCACAAGTCATTGTCGAAGGGAGGGGCCATCTCTATCAATAGCCAAGGCGTGCGGTGCTTGGTAACCGCACTCCAGCCCTTGCAGTAGATGCCGCGGTTCCCGAACATCTCGAAGTACTGCAGGTCGTGTCGTTCAGGGGCCTCGGCCTCGTTGAAGCTGTACAGCATGCTTATGCCTTCCATTGGGGATTGCATGACGCCGTTCACGAGGGTCGGCTCGGGCAGCCCAGCCGCTTCCAGGACGGTAGGAGCGATATCAATGACGTGGCAGAACTGGTTGCGGATAGCACCTTTATCCTTAATGCCTTTGGGCCAGTGGACGATCATGCCGTTGCGGGTGCCGCCCCAGTGCGAGGCTATTTGCTTTGTCCACTGGTAGGGTGCGTCCATGGCCCAGGCCCAACCGACGGAATAGTGGTTGTACGATTCCGGCGAGCCGAACTCATCCATCTTGGACAGCATGAACTCGGGGGTCTCAAGAGCGGCCATACCGTTGAAATTAGCCATCTCGTTGAAAGCTCCATTCATAGTACCCTCTGCAGAGGCACCGTTGTCGCCGATGATATAGTATATAAGCGTGTCATCCAGGATTTCCAGCTCTTCCAGCGTTTCGATCAGCCGGCCGACATAGTAGTCGGTATGCTCCAGAAATCCGGCATAGACCTCCATCTGGCGTTCCAGCACCGGTTTGAGCTGCGCTGGCATATCGTCCCACGCCGCAATCTCGGAATGACGCGCTGTAAGCTCGGCGTCTGGCGGTATGACGCCCAGCTCCTTTTGCCTGGCAAGGGTGATCTCACGCTGTTTATCCCAGCCGTGTGCAAACTTCCCCTTATATTTGTCAGCCCATTCCCTGGGTACGTGATGCGGCGCATGGGTCGCACCAGGTGCGAAGTAGACGAAGAACGGCTTATCGGGCATAAGGGCTTTCTGTTGGCGAATCCAGTTGATTGCATGGTCTGCCAGGTCAACGGTCAAGTGATAGCCCTCCTCCGGCGTTTTGGGCGGCTCGACCGGGGTCAAGCCTTCGTAGAGCGCCGGGTCCCACTGGTTGTTCTCGCCGCCAATGAAGCCATAAAAGTATTCGAAGCCGCCGCCTCCAGACGGCCAGGCATCAAACGGCCCCATGGGCGAGGACTGCCAGACAGGGACCTCATGGCATTTGCCGAACTGAGCCGTCGAGTAGCCATTGAGCTTAAGAGTAAGTGCCAGCGGAGCCTTGGTGTTGGGCCGCAGCGAATTATTGCCTGGGGCGGAAGTGGCAGTTTCGGTGATGCTTCCCATACCGACTGAATGATGATTTCGGCCGGTCAATAATGCCGCCCTTGTGGGCGCGCATAGGGCTGTGGTGTGGAAACGGGTATACTTCAGGCCGCCTGCTGCCAGCTTTTCGGCAGCTGGTGTCTGGCACGGTCCGCCAAACGCACTGGAAGCACCAAAACCCACATCGTCGAGCAGGATGATCAGCACGTTTGGTGCACCAGTGGGCGGCAGCAGCGGCTCGATTGGTGGGTATTTGGTATCAGGGTCCTTGGCGTCATATGTTGTCAGACCGATTTGAGGTCGATCGGGGATGGGCAGGACAGAACGAAGATGTTTATCCGGTTGGTTTGACATATTTATCTAATCTGCTATCAAAGTAAAAAAATTTTTGGGCATGTTGTGGAGAAATGTTCTCGATTTATTTCGGCCGAGGAAAGGATTTTTCAAGATGCCAAAAAAATGCTTCGAGCTAGCGCTGGCAGTATTCCGAGATTGCCTTGGTGATAACCATCCTTCCACCGCGACCGTGAGGAGCAACCTAAAGTTGCTTAAGATCCTAAGTTATATGATAACCAGTCAACACCCCAAACCCAATTTAGCTTTTCATACTTTGCATCTGTGATATCTATGACATCTATACGGGCATCATTTATATGGCCATTCGGCCATCGTAGACGGACCTATCGTCTGAACTGCCGGCGGTACCCATGAGCCATTCAGCGCGGCCTCTTGCGGCCAGTACTGGCGCAAAATAAGCATAAATTCGCCTGGCGGAGCGGGAAGCCAGTTGAACTCTTTATCAGCACCCGGAGAGGCTTTCTGGACATAGATATCGAGGGATCCGTCCGCGTTATACCTTGGGTTACCAGAGTGCGATGTTATCGCAAACTGGTTCAGTGGATTGGGTACGAAGTGGCCTGCGCTATCATAGAGGGTTACAGACCAGAATGCGTTGACAGGTGGGGTACTGTTGCTGGCAAAATGCAGTACGTAGTTATTCTTGCCAGAATTGGGGGCGCCCGTTACATTGTTAAATGAAAACCAGTACAGTGCGTCCTCCGGGAGTATGCCGCCCCCAGTTCCTGCTGCCAGGCCGGCACGAAGCGTGTAGTTTGTTCCGTAGGCACCCATGTCATGCAAAACTTTCCAGCCGTTTACAACGACGGCTCCTGGCCAGTTTGCGGCTGCGGCATTGATCTGGACAATACCGTCCTTTGCCCCCTGGGCGATCGCATCCTGCATCGTGGCATTCATGCTGCTCCAGTCAAACGGTATACCTGGGGCGATGCCGATTCGTGTGATCTGATCAATGACCGGCTTATCAACGCTGTTGGGGGGGTTGCCGTCCATAGCTGCTGCCAAGCGGCCGAAAAATTCGTCAGTGCTCATGTTCGCGATATACGCAGCACTCGCGGAAGCCCTGGAATCTGGAGTCATGTTGGAAGTCACAGGCACGGCAGTTGGCGGCATATAGTACGTGTTCCACGCGCATAGCGGGGTCAGAGTGACGTTGTCCAGGAAGGCTGTAACCGCCGGAAGGTCGGCAGGACCGTTCAGCTGTGCCCGTCCTGCAAGCATAACGGTGTTTGTCGACGATAGGATCTCTGTCACGTCTGAGGGAAGCGTGCCGTTCCACCCGGGACCAACAATGGCGAAGTTGCCCGGGCCATCTCCGGTAGTGCGGGACCCTACAGATAAGAGATCATTCGTCCACGCATCTTCGAGATTCATGACGTAGTACCTCCCGTTCGACGCAGGAACGCGGAGCACCATCGGCTCTTTTGTCAGGTCAAGCCATGCTTGGATATAGCTTGCATCCGTTATGGGGTAGGTAGCAGGGCTCATGAATTGGAATTTGTCAATCGGCACCTGGTATGCTCTCATGATTTGGTTGATGGGTGCCACAGCACGCGCCGGATCCGGCGCCGGCACTGCAGTCTGGTGTTCCTTCAGGACATCCATAAAGACGAGGGGATAGCCGTACACGTACGCTACCGCCGCGATCTGTCGTGCCTCTGCCGGTGTCGGCGAACCAGTCGCAGTGGGAATCATGATCCCATCGATTGTCTGGTTGACAGATGTGCATTGGGTGGTCGGGCTTGTGCACCCAGCGCTAGAGATCACTACGATGATAACGACAGGGATGCTAAGCATCCAGAATGGCTTCATGAGGTATCAGTTGCACTTATACACCTAAATAGTTTGTTCCCTCTTTTTCTTGCTTTATCAATACAAACTATAAGGCACATACAGCAAAGTGGTGAGAGCAAGGGTATTGTACGATCTTTTTACTAATAAAAATGTGCGAGAATCTCATCCAACCACGTAATGACGGGAACAAGACCAGCATCAATAGGCTCGCTCTTGGATAATGCGGCTTGATGGTTACAAATAAATTCACTCAGATGACAAACACTCAAAAAAGTTGTGATCGGAGCAGAGCTTACAGCCAAGGGACGATTATGGCTAACACATCCTGAATATATGTTTAGCAAAGGTTATGGAGACGCACGCGATGTTCTGAAAGCGATAGAAATGGCCGTGAATGCATGACTACGATATTTATGCATTTGCAGCACTCACAGTCCTTGCACGGCCAAAGTAGTCAATAAGGGTATACCCTAACCTGCGAGGCCTAGAGATCTTATCCGCCCAAAAGAGCCGATTTAACCAGCGCCATAGCACCGCAGCCCTGTTTCGGGCGCTGCTTGACTTTTAGGAATAATCTACCGATGTAGTTTTTTGACGTATCTCCACCGACACCTTTATGTATATTGTCGATAATGTCGTGCTCGAACTAATGGCAAATCGTGTTAAAAAGAGCGAGAATATGTCATTATTGTTAAGGCTAATCCTTTCAAAAGAGCATAAATGCTCGATCATCCAGGCAGCATTGCTGGTGATAATGGGGCTTGGACAAAAGCTTCAGTCGCCCTTTGACATATCAATGCTTTTCGGGGAGGAATTATGAGAGTAAATTCGATAATATTGCTGATAATGCTGATATCTTTTATGGAGAACGCAAGCGCATATCAAATAAATCTGACGGGCGATTGTGAAAGCGGAAACATCTCGCTGATTCCTCGGGATATTTTGTTTGGAAATCCGGACAGGACAAACATCCAGCTCAGCCCGGACGGATCAATGATAAGTTATCTGGCCCCTACAAACGGATTCCTCAATATCTGGGTGGGATCGGTCGCAGAGCCGGAAAAGGCAAGACCTGTGACCAACGATACCTACCGGGGAATAAGTGGATATTCATGGGCTTATACCAATGATCATATTCTCTACACACAGGACCAAAATGGGGACCAGAACTACCACATATACAGCGTAAACCTGAGCAACAGCACGACAATGGACCTGACGCCGTTCAAAGGAGTTCGGTCCGAGATCTATGCGAGGAGCCACAAGAATCCCCTGGAGATCATAGTTGGGATCAACAAGCGCGACCCACACTACTTTGACCTTTATCGGGCAAACGTTGTAACCGGAAACCTATCGCTGCTTTTGGAGAACAGGGAGTTCGTCGGCTTCGACATAGATGATTGCTACAACGTACGCCTGGGCTACAAGACGGCCTCTGACGGGGGTGTGGAAATCTTCAAGCTGACAGACTCCGGCTGGCAAAGCTTCATCAATATCAGCATGGAAGACAACCTTCCAACGCTCACCAGAGGATTCGACAAGGACAATGGAGCCGTCTACCTGGAGGACTGCAGGGGACGAAACACAGCAGCTCTTTGTGCGTTGAACCTCAGCACGAACGAAGAGACATTAATCGCCGAAGATCCACAGTCGGATTTTTACAGCTGTTTGATCCATCCTACAGAAAAAAATATTCAGGCAGTGGCCTTCAACTACGATCGAGTACACTGGAAGGTCCTCGATTCGTCCATAGCCGATGATCTGGACTGCCTCTCCAAACTGGAGGACGGCGATATGTGGGTGGCGAGCCGCAGCCTGGACGATAAGGCCTGGATAGTGGCCTATATAATGGACGATGGCCCAATAAGCTGCTACTACTACAACCGCGCGGAAAAGTCAGCCCGTTTTCTTTTCACCGATAGAGAAAAACTGCTGGGCGAGCCTCTTGCCAGGATGAATCCCGTCATCATAAAAACCCGCGACGGCCTCGACCTGGTCAGCTATTATACCCTGCCTGTGAATAGCGACGCTGACAGCGACGGCATTCCTGATAATCCTCTCCCGATGGTTCTCCTGGTTCACGGCGGTCCCTGGAGCAGAGATGTGTGGGGCTACAGCGCTATGCACCAGTGGCTGGCCAACCGGGGATATGCAGTTTTGAGCGTCAATTTCCGCGGCTCTACAGGCTTTGGCAAGAACTTCACCAATGCAGCAAACCTGGAATGGGGAAGAAAGATGCAGTACGACCTCATAGATGCGGTCAACTGGTCAATCAAGCGGGGAATTGCCGATCCAAAGCATATTGCCGTTATGGGCGAAAGCTACGGCGGTTATGCCGCCCTTGCGGGCCTTACATTTGCGCCGGATGCCTTTGCCTGTGCTGTGGATCTCTATGGCCCTTCCAATTTAACTTCAATGCTCGAGGGCATGGCGCCCTATGTAGGACCTGATATCGACTCATATACAACCAGAATTGGGGACTTTAGAACAGATGGAGGCAGGAGACTCTTGCAGGAGCGGTCGCCCTTAAGCCATGTGGACAGAATCAAGCGGCCCTTGCTGATCGGCCAGGGTGCCAACGATGCCAGAGTCAATAGAAACGAATCGGATCAGATAGTCCAGGCCATGCAGGAGAGGAACCTCTCTGTGACCTATGTCCTTTTCTCCGATGAAGGGCACGTATTCGTCAGGCCGAACAATAAGATAGCCTTCAATGCCGTTGCTGAGGCGTTCCTGGCGCAGCACCTGGGAGGGAGGTTCGAGCCCATCCATGCCAGAGATCTGCGGGGATCCAGCATCACAGTTCCCGCAGGAGCAGAGCAGATAAATGGTCTGAAGGCGGCTCTATCTGAAAACAGAACGGACGACACAATTATTATTAATTCTCAGAGATGTGATTAAATGAGTAAGATTGACCAGACTCCAAATGGCAACAAAGAACTTGCTGAGATGAGCAAGTGGTTCAAAGAATCGACGGGGCCAGGCAGCAAAACAGCTGAGCGAGTGGCCATCCTCAGGGCCGGTGAATCCATGAAGCCTGAGGCTGAGCGGATCTGTTTTGATCCGTATGCAATCCATTTTATCAGTCCGGGCATTCTGGAATGGGCGTCCAATAATCCAGAGGAGGTACGTGCGATGCATGAGAGGACCGAACGCCTCGTTCCGGGACTTGATAATTCAATTATTGCTAGAGTCAGATATTTTGATGATTTTGTAAAAAGATCTATGGATGAGGGAATGGAGCAGCTCGTCATTCTGGGCGCAGGGTACGACTCCCGTCCCTATAGAATCGACGCTCTCAAGAAAATAAGGACCTTTGAGGTAGACCATCCGGCAACACAAGCTGCGAAAATGGAAAAAATAAGAAAGATTTTCGGCCTGCTTCCGGACCATGTTGTTTATGTCCCTGCCGATTTGGCCGAGGATAGCCTGGGTCAAAAGCTGGCTGAAAAGGGATATGATCGATCTCTAAAGACCCTTTTCATCATGGAAGGCCTCCTGATGTACCTTACTCCTGGAACTGTGGACGAAATCCTGTCCTTCATCGTAGAGAATTCCGGCAAGGGAAGCGCTATAATCTTCGATTACTACATTCAATCAGTGGTTGATGGAAGCTGCGAGCTGGAGGCGGGAAAGAATATACATAACCAGCTGGTGCAGCTGGGAGAGCCTTTGAAGTTCGGGATCAAAGAGGGAACCGTCGAGACATTCCTAAAGGCGCTGGGATTTTTCCACGTTCATAATGTGGCCAGCGAGGATCTTAAAAGGGCCTATTTCCACGAAGCAAATGAAAACAGGGCGGTGTGCAGCCTGCATTCGATTGCCCATGCAATGATTTGACAAGGATTGTGAAAAGATAATCGAAGAGGAAGCCATGAATCGCAGGATTATCGACCTATCAGTTCCTCTGGAGAACGAATGCCAATCAAACCCAAAGGGATACGGTCCCAGGATCGAGTACCAATCCCATAAGGATACGGTTGATACGGTAATATCGATCTTCACAGGGCTCAAGAAATCCCAGCTCCCAGATGAAGAAGGCTGGGCAATGGAGCACGTAAAGCTAACTACCCACGACGGAACCCACCTGGATGCACCCTGGCATTATTCAACCAAGATGAACGGCAACCAGCAGGCCATTACAATAGATGAAGTGCCTCTGGAATGGTGCTTCCAGCCAGCAGTTAAGCTTGACTTTCGGGATCTGCCTGATGGATATGTGGCCACAGCGGACGACGTCCAAGGTGAGCTGAAGAGAATAGGCCATGATCTCAAGCCTCTGGAGATCGTGGTGGTAAATACCAGAGCTGGACTTAGATATGGCCTGCCTGATTATGCATCCAGCGGTGCCGGCATGGGCCGAGATGCGACCCTCTACCTGCTGGAGCGAGGAGTTCGCCTGACTGGTATCGATAGCTGGTTCTGGGATGCGCCATTCATACATACCAAGAGGAAGTTCATCCAGACAGGGGATGCAGGACTGATCTGGGAAGGCCACAGGGCCGGACGAACCATCGGCTACTGCCACCTGGAAAAGCTGCACAACTTGGAGCAGCTCCCATCCCAGGGCTTCATGATCGCCTGCTTCCCTGTAAAGATCAAGGGCGCATCAGCCGGCTGGACCAGGGCCGTGGCCATAATTGAGGATTGACGCTTCCCTGCAGCTGACGAGATCGGACCTTGACGGCTCATGAACTACGGCCCTTATTCAGGTACTATCTTCATTCCCCACCGGTTGAGCTTGCCCATATCCTCCGCGGCAGTATCCCCAACTTTGAGCTGCCACCTGCCCTTTATGGACTCGCCGATGAGCCTCTCCAGCTCCGGAGCCGATGCCGTCGAGTAGGTTTTTATGAGGCTGTCGCTGTCGTCGTCTGCCGGATGCTGAAGAACTGCGCTTTTGCCCCCAGGGGAGATCAGGTTTATCACAAGGTCGCCGATGTAGGTATGCGTAATATCGATGGACACCTCCAGGTTTTTCACAGTCCCTGCAGCGTCCACATCGATTGAGCGCAAAACTCCGGAAGGATCGTTGTCGGGAATCTTAACGGCCGAGATATCCTCAACCTCGATGACTCTGCTTACCCGGCCGTCGATCTCAAGGCTCCAGCTGTCGAGGACGCCTGCATCTGATGCCGCAACGTCCTGTATCCACAGCGTCCAGTCGCCCTTTACGGGCTGGTTGATGAGGTCTCGAAGCGCCGCCGAGGATGATTCGTCCAGGGTAACCTTAAGCTCGCCTGCGCCCGCGCAGTTCCTATCGTAAAGCACTGCCTGGAGCCCTGTGGGCGATATCAGGACCACCCTTAAGTCTCCGGTCCAGGGATGCGTAATGCCGATCCCTACCTTTAGAGATGATACGGTCCCCTCTCCGTCAAAGCTAATGATGTCTCGAACTCCTGTCTCATCGCCGTCGGGTATGGGCTTTTTGGCCTCTGAGATTTTATGGTACTTGTTTTCGCCCTTTTTAATCGACTTTAGGCGTATTTCCCTTCCGGGGCTGCCGATCTCGATGATTTCCAGGCCCGACGGAGTGCCGTCCCACCATTTGCTGCCGGGCCCTGTGGAGCTGCCGAAGCCCGGGTTGACCTCCTGGCTGTGAAGATCTCTGCCGTCACCGATATTGGCCTTCAGCTCTAAATCAAAGAGGTTGTCAGCCTGTTCAAGAGAGCATTCGTAATGCTTCTTGGGCTTCATGTCCTCGAAGTCGTTGCTTCCAAGCTCGTCCACATGCCAGATGGCAAGTCCTGAGCAGGGAAGCGAGCTGTCGCGCCCTTCCTGAAGCCTGTTCTCAATGAGGAAGTATTCTGTTGGGCTTTTGCCCTTTATGAGGAAGTCGTTTTCGCCTGCCTTCACAATATGCTCGCCCTCGGCTATCGGCGTCACTTTGTCTGCCCATCCGGCCTTATATTTCAGGTAGGCGCAGACCTGCACAGGGTTCTTTCTGTCGCGTCCGCCAGAGCACATCAGGCAGTAAATGCCAACGCCGTATGATTGGGGTGAATTGAAGGGATCATCCCGCCCGTAATCGTACAGGTCCGGGAAGTTGCAGACCATGTGGCCGTTTTCATGACAGAAAGTGGCTATCGAAAGCTCATATCCCATATCGGTGATCTGGTAATCGTGGACCTTTCTGTTGCGGCCCACCTCATAAGGCCAGTTGAGATGGTAGGAATGAGGCCACAGCCCCTCGGCCCAGTTGTTGGTGCGGATGCCCGCATAAAACACATTCACAGCATAAATGTAGCCCTCTTCATCAGCACTTAGGCGACTGAAATCGAATCTCTTCTCCTTTAAATCGGCGAGCGCCTCCTCGATCAGCTCTACAGCTCTCTCCGGCTGAGGGATGTCCCTGTTCGTGTAGTAGTCCTTGGATTTTTTTGCTGTGTAATAGGGGGCGACAATATTGGTGTACTTCAGTTTCCCTCCAGACACATCGAAGAAATAATCGAATACCGATCCAGCATTTCCAAATCCGCTGTAGCCCTTTTTATTGCAGAAATCATCAATGTCCTGCTGCGAAATGCTGCCCTGGTCGTCGGGGAACTGAATGGGGATGCACAGGCCCACGTAATCTCCCTTCGTTTCCTCCTTTGGAGGAGCGCGGAAGACGCCCGGGGCGAGGGATGCCAGCCTTTGCGCCTCCTTTGTCCTTTCCCGCCGCATCTCCCACCGGCTTTTGGATCCCATCGGCTCGTATGCCACACGGGAAATCCTCATTGCGCCATCCCTTGCTCCGCGCAGGTGCTTTTCTATGCGAAGTTTTTTTGGATCTGTCTTGCCTACATCGGCGCCGGTTGTTATGAGGTAGTTCTTATCCTCAGACAGCTTGGCATACTGATAAAAACCTGTGAGAGGGTCTTTGATGACCGTATAGCCCTCAAGCGTTTCAAAAACAGAATAATTCTGATTTCCCCAGCCTAAAAGCGCAATCCTGCTTCCATCAGGCTGTGTGAATTCAAATTGCTCTCCATAAAATGGGTATGGCATGTCCGCGTCCTCCTGGATCTCCGCACATATGTAGGATTTTCAGTCATGATCATTCACTATGGTTAAAAGCTTTTCTGAGAATAAGAATGAAATTATTATCCATACAACTATTGTTCTGTCTTATTGTATTTGGAAAATGATTATATTATGTCGTGAGGACTGGACTCAAAGACGGCATATCCCCTCGAAAGGCCGTCGGGCAGCCCGGAGAGACATTTGCCCTCTGTCTCGTTCAATCTCGACCGCGACCATTCCGGACTGCCAAAAGACTTTAGCTTGGCAGCATGCCCGTGAATACCTCATTTCGGTCCGGCAAAGGAGCGGTGCACGGGCACTGCCATCCCTTGCTTAAATCAGGCATCATTAATCTCTTAAGAAAATGATATAAATAAAGCCATAACAACAACTCATCGATCAAAAGCCCCAATATATTTAAATTGCGCTAATATACATAAGTCTCCTCTCATTGAGATATCCTTTCACCTGACTGCAAACGACCTGCATATCACCGTCCTTTGGCAGAGAGTTCATCAGCATTTCCAGATACGGCTCTTCCAGCACCAAAGAAACTGTGACGGGAAAGTTGAGATCGAAAACCCAGCTGAGATACATGAGCCGCATATCGTTAAGATTTTCAAGTTTGTCAATCCTGACCATCCTGCGGTTTGAGATGTCCTCTACAGCCCCTTTTGAGTCCCCGGGCTTTTCAGATAGCCCAAAATCCAGCGCAGAGTTGGGCTGAAGCACTCTCTTGCGGAAATGATCTGTTATGACCTTGAGAATGTCCAGCTTATCGGCATCTCTGATTATCCTGGAGAACAGGAGGACATCCGATTCCTCGTCATAAGGGATATCGTATTTATTATGGTTCCAGATGGCTCTTTGGAGGACTATCCTTTCCACCTCAGTTAAGCCTTCAAGAGGTGCAGATTCATTTAGCAGGTTGACACCAAGGGCTGCATGGTCCATGGAAACCTTATCGCTGAATGTATTATGCCGCCGGAGCTGCTCGAATCTCCCTAAATCATGGAACAGCGCGACGGCCTCGGCGAGGCAGAGCTTTTCCCCACCCAAGTGGAGGGATCTGGCAATTTTTACGGCATTACCGCAAACTCTAAGCGTGTGCAATCTCTTGAGGTCGATGTTTTCCTGTAGCTTTCTGTCAGGGGATTTAAAGTTTTCAACGTACGATTCAAACCACTCGTGACAAAAAGCGAGATGCGTTTCATTCATAAGCAGATTTTACAGATGCCGCATCGCCTATTAAAGTCTTTCCAGTTGCCTGCGGGCTGCTGCAGCGGCCGCCGCTGCCGACGATGTCAAGACTTAAGCACTATTAAAAGGCTCCTCTTGCCGCAGCTCAGCGCTTTGATCTAAGGCATGCCAGAGCCTCTTTAAGGAGATAAGGCCGGTTAAATCCCAGCCGGGCCGTCCTCAGCAGCCCCATGCTCATGAAAAAGGGAAGCGTTTGGGTAATCCTTTTGAACTCGTCAATGCCATGGCTGTAATGCCATAGAAAATGGCCTATATAGGGCTCAGCCCTCTGGTCATCACCCTTATGTCTGGCAAAAAAGTGCTTTAGTTCAGCTGCTATAATTCCCAGGTCGTGAACGAAATTGGCATGCTCCCAGGAGCTTTCGAAATCCATGAGGATTAGCTTATCGTGGTTGAAGACGAGGTTCATCGGATTTGGATCGTTATGTATTCTGCAGCCATAAGGCTGATCGATTAAGCTGCTGTACCACCATTCTCCCAGCAAGTTGTTGATCTCCAAACGCTTTTTCCAGTCAAGCCTCAGATGATCCAGGATTTTATGAAAATGAGCAAACTCATAATGCTTTCTATAGTCCGATCTTGTATGGTCGTGAAGCCTTCTGAGAGTCAGGGCAGTCGTTGTGAGCCGGTCGTACAGGCCGTCCTCGTTTTTCATGAACTTAAAAAGCAGTTTGCCTTTTGCATGCTCGGTTACTAAGACGCAGTGGTAGTCCTTGCAGACTGCAATCGGTCTAGGCACGTTTACTATTTTTTCAAGATTTTTGAGAATATCGAATTCCTTCAGCATCGATTTGGCCGGATCATAGTGATTCAGTCTCCCTGTAGGCTCAGCGCAAAATTTGGCTACAACACTGTAACTCTCCCCAATGAACTCATATCTGCAAACGGTATGTGATGCGGGGCTGATTTTATAGACCGCCACCTTGCACCTTTTATTGCCTATTCTTTCGCCGGCTATTTCTATCAGCCAATCCCTGAATGTGTCTCCGGGCCTCAAGGTACTGACATGCTTTTCCGATAGCATAGCTTGCATTATAAACCGCTGATCAATGGTTATATACTTTCGCTAAAAAATTATTGAAAAATGAATTCCTTAGATTTCGGCCATCAAAGGTTGACAGAGATTTTTATATCTTAAGCGCCCTTAGGCCCCTGGATGAAACGGATATTGGTTACCAATGATGACGGCGTTTACGCCTCCGGCCTGCATGCTGCAGCAAAAAGCGTTTCTGATTTAGGAGATGTTGTAGTGGTTGCGCCGTCAGGACAAAAAAGTGGGGTTGGAAGATCCGTATCCGTCTTTGAGCCCCTGCGCTATGCGAAGCTTCACATGAATGGGCAGGAGGCATATGCCGTTACCGGAACCCCCACCGATTCTGTGATCATCGGCATATTCGCCATAATGAAAGGAAAAATTCCCGACCTCGCGGTTTCAGGAATCAACGTTGGGGAGAACATCAGCACCGATACAGTCACCACCAGCGGGACGATAGGCGCTGCCCTTGAGGCTGCCAGCTACGGAATACCGTCCATTGCAGCATCCATCCAGGTGATCGATCAGGGAGACAAGTTCGACCTTCACCACGGGACCAAGTACAGCTTCGACGTTGCAATGAAGGTCCTTCAGAGAGTGGCGAAGAAAGTCCTGGAACACGGTCTTCCGCATGGCGTAGACATTCTCAACCTGAACGTCCCTGCATCGGCAACTGAAAACACAGAGATTAAGGTAACCAGACTTGCAAGGAAGATCTTCAAGACGTCTGTTCAGGAAAGGTTTGATCCGAGGGGGAGGCCTTATTATTGGATCGACGGCGATCTGATATGCTGCGATGAAAAGGGAACGGATGTGCAAACGGTTTATCAGGAGAAGAAAATATCCATTACGCCGCTATCCCTGGATTCGACGGCGAGGATAGACATAAATGAGATAGAGCAGCTCTTTTAAAAGTAATTTTTCGGCTTATTCCTAGGAGCATAGAATTTTTCGACATTCATGTCATGGCTCTTGATTCGCCTTAGAGTACTATAATCGTTTAAGAATATCATAAATGAAATAGATATAAGCACCCATCTATTACCAAAGGAGCACAGTAGTTCTGGCAATCAGGCACCCTCATGTCGAAGGTCGTCCAGCCAGTCGGATGGGTCGATTTTAATTCCTTCCTTGGCACATCGAGGTGGTGCCCAAAACACCGGGAGATGCTTGGAGGATCTGAGCATATCGAAAATGTCCTTTAATAACTGTTAACTTTGTATAAGAACTACGATAAGTTAACGTTATGTGCCAAAATCGCCTTTTTTCGATAGGTCGAAGGCTGAAAAACTGCCGCCATCTCCGTCTCCATGTCAGAAAAGACGTGGCATAATCGAAACTGTACAAATTTTTTAAAATCTGACAAAGCGTTTCTATAGCTGAAAGGCAATTTCTCAGCCGAGATAAGCTGGCACTTTTTTTTGGATACCGCGCACGCGGCCCGTTTTCGCGCGCGAGGGCAAGGGGGCGTCCTCATGGCCGGACGGCCCCCCCTGACCCCGTGGCCACGGGGAACCTGCCGTGAATAAGTCGGATGCAGCATAGCTTTTGCGGTAATGAATAAACTACAGATATCGCCAGGCCGGCGGATGCCCTCCCCTGAGGTATGGGGGTAGCCCGTGCGGCGACTGAGCGGGCCCCAACTTCACTCGCGCAAGAAACAGGCAACGCTCGGAGTCCCAAAAAAGAAGATGTGACGTCCTAACGCATATTTTACCAAAAAAAGGACCGAGGCCAGAAGTTAGCGCTGGCTACCAATAAATCCAAAGCTATCCAAGGGATTGTCCTGGCTTCTATCTCTTTATAAACCCCACAATGATCAGCAGCACAATTGCCCCAAGGATCGCAGAGATGAATCCCCCGATGCCTGCCGTGCCGAACAGCCATCCGAAGAGGAAGCCTCCGATGAACGACCCGACAATGCCGACCAGGATGTTTCCTATAATCCCGAATCCGTGTCCAGTCCAGACCTTCCCAGCGATCCAGCCGATAATGGCTCCGATGATCAGCCAAACAATGAAGGAAATTATTCCGTCCATTTAAACCGCTCCAAGATACAATGAAATAATAAAATGGCCGATACTATAAATTTTTTTGGTAAGATTGCTGTTCAAATCAAACTCGCTGTTTAAATTAAGGCTGAATCTCGACGTGGTATGTCCTGACCTCAGCCACGATGTTCTCCCACGGCCTTCTGTAGACGAGCGATATCGTGGTTTTGCCCGATTTCAAAGGCCTGAAGGTGAAGACCGACCTTCCGCCGGCTCCTATCCTATCCGAAGAATCCTTTTCATACGTTTCCCCATCCAGGCTTAAGAGATAATAGTCATAGTCCGGGAACCACTTATAGCCCGTGGTGGGGTTGGAGTTCAAAACAATGGTAAACGGCTCATCTATCCTGGCCACTATTCGCTCCAATCTCTTCTCCTCCTCGACGCTGCCGCTGATCCTGTAGCTCTCTACCGGCTGGATCAGCGGATAATAATCTATGTTATCTTCATCAATGACCTTCGGCTGGTCGCCTATGCCGTCATGGTTCCTGTCCTCTCCTTTGTAGTCCGCCCAGTAGTTCCCCATGCGGCCTCGAATTATCCGGCTTTCGAACTGGTAGGTTATGAGACCGCTTGAGTTCCACAGGCCCAGGCCTCCCGAGCAAACTGATTTGGAGCCGGGAATGTTATTTAGGTAGACGTTAATTGGCCCTGCAATGTTCAGGATGCAGCCGTTGTCCGCTGCATCGAAGGCTGCATTGTAGGCTGCATTG
>CAZHNU010000005.1:95301-108203 GCA_964534145.1 uncultured Methanotrichaceae archaeon
AGGCTGCATTGTAGGCTGCATTGGAGACTGCGCCAAGGCCTGCACCGGGGCCAGCAATAGGGCCTCTAATTTCCAGGCCGCTAATTGATCCCTTCCCGGCAGCTGCCGTTATGCTGCCGGCCAGGACCGGCCTTCCTGTGCCCGCATCTTGGCCATGCAGGTTCATCTCTTTGCCGAAGGTCAGGTTCTCTGCGTAAGTGCCGCTCTCAACTACGATCTCGTCCCCGCTGCTCGCGAGGTCGATTGCCGCCTGTATGCTGCTGTATTCGCACCCATCGGGGCAGACGCGCACTTCGGCTGCACCAGCTAAGGCTAGCGAATGCAGAGCCAAGGAATGCACTGCGAGTGCCAGAGCGATCCAGGCAATTAGCCTTTTGTAATCGGCCATGAGTTACAGTCTGGTATAATCTTGGGACGTTAAGAGCCTTTGCAAAGCAAAAGATTGGAAGAGGGCAGAGACCATGGATTGGAGATCACGGATGGGAGATCATGGATGGAAGTTCAAGGATAGGTGAGCGGGATCTCATAAGGCGGATCTCTGAGATCCTGGGCAGCGTGGAGAACGACGACTGCGCAGTGACGGATACAGGCGATCGCTATCTTGTCGCCACGACGGATATGCTCCACCGGCAAACAGACTTTCCAGATATTATGAATCCCTGGCAGATGGGCTGGATGTCCGTTGCAGTGAACCTGAGCGACATTGCAGCAATGGGCGCGAAGCCCGCCGGGATCCTGCTGGCAACGGGCCTTTCCCCAGATGTTGATCAGTATTTCATAGACGAGCTGTTTTCGGGCTTTGCAGACTGCGCCGCCTATTACGGGACAAAGGTGATAGGCGGCGACACGGACTCGCACCAGGAGCTGACCATCACCGGCACGGCCTTAGGGTTCGTCGAAAAGGAGCTGATCCTTCGGCGGCGCGGAGCGCGTGCGGGCGACCTGCTCTGCACAACCGGCTCTCTTGGCGGTGCAGGGGCGGGCCTGTGGGCCTGGCAGCACGGCCTCCTGGAGAGCGAGTTCATAGTCAAGCTCCTGGAGCCTGAGCCGAGGCTGAAGGAGGGCCGGGCGCTTGCAGAGTCCAGGGCGGTCACGGCCATGATGGACAACAGCGACGGCCTGGCGCTATCGCTGTCGGATCTATCGGAGGTAAGCCGGGTGGGGTTCGTCGTTTACGAGGAGCGGTTGCCGATCATCCCCGGGCTCGATGAGATGGTGGGGCGTGAGGAGTCCGCTAAAATCGTGATGAGCGCCGGAGGGGACTTCGAGCTGGTGCTCACAGTGAGGCCGGAGGGGCTGGAGGCTGCGAGGAGGGCATGCGAGCTGACGGTGATAGGCGAGGTGGTGGAGGAGGGGCTGTGGATGGAAAGAGAGGGCGAGCGGCGGAGAATGGATGCGAAAGGGTATGAGCACAGGATCGGACACTGCACTTAGGGGAATCAATCTACCCATTATTGGGCTAAAGTAAGTCGAATATTTTTTAGCTCTGAATCTATTCCCATTAATTCCCCGCTTCCTTCGGCTTTCCAGTGCCTGCCTGCGTTTGATCTGTAACCCACTTGCCGTGCTCCGTTGAGATCAGGGCCTCAATCCTTTCTGCAAGCATGACGTCGCGGTCTGCAGCGCACGAATAGGGCCCTGCCCCTGCGTAGTAGAGGTATTTCTCGTGCTTGAGCCCCTCTGCTGTAGAGCGGTATGATATCCAGTTGCACTGAAGCTGATAGAGGCTCTGCAGAGACTCAAGCACTACCACCAGCACGCCCAGTGCACCGGTAAGCAGAGCTGGAGCACTGACTCCTGCCGCAAATGGAATTAGCGCCGCTGCCACGATCTCTGTCACCTTCAGCCTCTTGAACCATTCCTGGTTCCATTTGCTCTTGCTGCTGTACCATTTGATCTCTCCATCGAGCCGGTCAATCGTCATGTTTGAAACCAAGGATCGCACCCCCATTTAGCCTGGCGTTCCAGCCCAAGCTTCCTGGGAACCGTCAATGATATATTAAAATTTGAAGTTATCTACAAAATACATTTTTAATATTATAAGCTCTAATGGATTAAATAATCGAAAGATTAACGGGAGGTGTCGGGCTGTGAGGCCGGGGCTTGTGAGGCCGAACCCTTAAAGTACGGCTCCCGTCTTTCGTTTGCAGCCTTCAGCAGCTCCTTTATCCTTTCCACATCGCAGCTGTCGATTTCTATGAGGTTGTTGCTTCTAAGCAGACAGGGCTTGATCTTTCCGTCAGATGTGACCCGAAGGCGGGTACAGTTGGCGCAAAACTCGGTGTTGTCCATCGGCCTGACCACCTCGACCTCGGCCCCATCCAGGAAATACTTCCTCCTGCGGTGCATTTCCCTGGTCTGGATTTTATCAGCCTTTTTCTGCAGCTCCTGCTCTATCTTCTCGATGTCTCCCGAGACACCCAGTCTGCTCAGGTCCAGAAGCTCTATCAGCTGCAGTATCAATCCCCTTTTCTTCGAGAACTCGATCAGCTGGGGAATCTCATTTTCGTTTTCCTTAAGCACGACCACGTTTAGCTTTATGGGCGAGAGACCTGCGGCCAGGGCGGCATCGATTCCCGCGATCACCCTCTGCAAATCGCCCTCCCTGCAGCCGGTAATCCGGCGGTATGTTTCGGGGTTCAGCGAGTCCATGCTCACATTCACCCTGTCCAGGCCGGCATCAGCAAGGGACTGCGCCCTCTTGGCCAGATCTATGCCGTTGGTGGTGAGCGACACATCCAGGCCCTCGGGCATGCTGGCTATGATCTCCTCCAGGTCGCTTCGCATCAGGGGCTCGCCGCCTGTGAACTTGATGGCCCGGACTCCCAGCTCTGCTGCGGCCCTCGCCACGCATGCCACCGTCTCCTTGGAAATCTCGCCCCTTGGGGCCACCTCTCCCTCATGATGGCAGTAAGTGCAGCTCAGGTTGCAGCGCGGAGTGAGGGCTATTCGAAGGCCAGTGACTTTGCGGCCGAAGGAGTCCACCAGAGTCATAATTGATTGGGCGGCTATTGTGGAACTAATATTAGTAATCTCTTTTCATCCCGGCCCATACTTCAATATCATACTTTAATACTCTATTTCCCCGAGGCTCCGCTTCAGATAGTTCAGCAGCGTCATGGCCACTATCATGCAGACGGCAAGGCTCGACAGCGCCTCCTCCCATCCCTGCTTGTATGAGTTAAAGGAATAGATTATCCCGCCTGATAGCAGCGTTAAAATCAGGGTTACAATGATCGATACGAGCGCAGACCAGACTATCGATCCGACCTCATAGCGCTCGAAGAAGGACGCAGCGAGCACGAAGGAAACTGCTGCCATTATGAGGATCAGGGACATTGACAGCGGTATTCCGTATTTGAATAGGTGAATGAGCCCAAAGGCCAGCACCATTATTATCAGAGCCAGAATCGCAGAAGCTATAAAGGCCTTGAGGATATAGCTGTCATGACGAAACTCCATCCCATTCCCTCGATGCTTTATAGGGCGATAATGAATATAAAGATTGTGTACGGCCTTTTTCCTTTCGGCTGCGAAAGGCTTATAATATTGTAAACCTAATTCATGGACTTGGGTTTACAATCCGATCTAAGAGTAATCGATAAATGACATAAGGGTGAGGATCACGAATCAGGCCGCAATAGTTATAGTCGTATATCTGCTTGCAGTGCTGGCCATTGGATTCCTCGGTCGCCGGAAGGCAGGACTTGACCAGTTTCATCTGGCTGGAAGAGGCCTCAACCTGACGATGCTCGCGGGCACTTTCTGCGCCTCCGTCATCGGAGCCTCTGCCACGATTGGCATGGCCGGACTTGGGTTTTCCAAGAACCTTCCTGGCGCCTGGTGGATGCTCTCCGGGACCTTAGGGCTGCTGGCTCTGGCGGTTTTCTTCGCAGAGAAGGCCAGGAGCACCGGATGCAGCACATTGCCGGAACTCGTCGGATTCTTCTATGGAAAGGACGCCAGGACTGCGGCTTCGCTTATCATAGTTCTTTCCTGGGTGGGAGTGATCGCGGTCCAGATTGTAGCCTCGGGAAAGGTGTTAAGCGCAGTCTTTGGAGGAAGCGATACAGTTTTTATGGCAGCCTGTACCGCCGTCTTCGTGCTTTATACGGCTCATGGAGGCCAGAGCTCTGTTGTTAAAACCGATCTCGTACAGCTGGCTGTGATCATTGCCGGACTTGGTTTTCTCTTCTCCCGCTGCCTGGATGCCGCAGGACCATCAGCTCTATCGGGCCTGAGCTTTCCCACATCTGCGGAGATGAGCGCCTTTGACGTGGCCTCCATGCTGCTCGTAGTTGGCTCGGCCTATCTTGTGGGCCCTGATATGTATTCGCGCCTGTTCTCATCGAAAAATCCGCAGACGGCAAAGAAATCGGCGATAATCGCAGCTTTAATAATAGTGCCCATAGCCTTTTTGATAACATTTCTTGGCATTTTTGCAAGAAGTCTCCATCCGACGATTGCTCCCGAGCAGGCGATTCCGACGCTGATGACGAGCCTCCTGACTCCTGAGGCGATGGGCCTTGTGGCTGCTGCTCTCCTGGCAGCCTTCATGTCCTCAGCGGATACGAGCCTGATGACTGCCGCATCCATATTCACTCTGGATATCTATAGAAAGGTAAGGCCTGATTCCAGCGAAAGGAGCCTGGTTGCAATCTCCCGGATTTCTGTGCTGGTGCTCGGATTCTCGGCCCTTATTTTGGCGGTATCCCTTCCAAGCATCATAAAGACGCTCCTCGTAGCCTATACGGTCTTCACCGGCGGCCTGCTTGTGCCTGTAGTCGCCGGATTTTATAAGGATAGGCTTGGGCTTACATCGACCGGGGCGCTGGCTGCACTGGTTGGAGGAGGAATCACGGCTATAATGCTTGGCCAGACGTATCCGCTGCTTGGGATGGCCGTCTCTGCCGTGCTTCTGGTATCTGTTAGCCGGTTCGAAACACAGTTTAAAGGTCGCAAGAATTTAATCGCGATGTGAAGGATGAGGGAGGATAAAAGCTTAAATCCTCCATTTAAAGCTCTATCATTGCTGTGCTCTGTGATTTGCTCTGTGCTTTGCATCTTCACATAGTTTTGGATTTTAGGTGCAGTGGCCGGTCGCAGTAGCGCTGTTATTGCTTTCATCGCACTCCTCGATCTGGTTGTCCGGATCGACTATTACTATTATGTCATTGCTCCAGCCGGGTCCGAAAGAGGCATCCTCAGGCAGCGGATATTCTATGGTTGCAGCAGTCGAGCCTCCGGATCCCGGAACGAAAAGGGTGACCTCTGCCACAGCCTGCTGGTTTCCAAAGACCGTATCGACTACTTTGACCTTAATTGCCTGGTTCCCGGATGGACTGGCAGCGCTGGGATCCGGAGTGAGTGTCACGACGAATGAGACACGATTGCAGGTTGTGTTTCCTTCATCCGCATAAATGGTGATATCTGGAGGAGATGGAAAGCGGAGAGGATAGGCGTTCAGGTAAGGAGTTGCCGGACTTGTCGTTTCCGGCTGCCTGGTCAGGAAATTATCGGCCATCCTCGCAATCCTGGTATCAAATGAAGGAGAATCCCTGTTCATTTGAGCATCTGCCGAGACTGCGAATAAAACAAAGAGGCTTAAAAGCAAGGCTGTCTTCAGAATAGGCCTTCTATTATCGTTTCGTTTTGCCATGATTCATGGATCTAACATTCTGAATATAGCTATTTTGGACGCTGCCACTGCAGGTGCTCTATCCGGGCGGGCCAACCGCTATTCCTACGGTGTCATTAAAAACTTTTATCTGTAATTACGACCAATATTACAAGCGCATTTCAGATCTCTGGTGTATATATGAACGCGTTGGAACCATCAAGTCGCCTACCGGGCATTCATTACTCCTCTATGCAGAGGTTTTCCGGCAAGTCCGTCGTGGTTGCAGGAGGCGGATCAGGCATCGGTTTGCAGATCGCAAATGACCTCTGGGCCGAAGGAGCTGTGGTCCATATCTTGGGCAGGAATATCGAAAAGCTTGAAAAGGCAAGGGAGGCGATCTCTCCCGGAAAAAGCTCCAGGGTCGTTCCTCATCAATGCGATATCTCTGACAATGAGCGCGTCCGGGAGGTTTTTGGCCGCATAGCGCAGGTCTCAGGCATGGTTTACGGGCTGGTGAACAGCGCCGCCATCAACCCGTCCAGAAACGGTATACTTGATACTGAATATGGGGATTGGCTCGATACGCTAGGCGTAAACCTCAGCGGAGCTTTTAACTGCTGCAGGGCGGCAGTTGGGCAGATGCTGATATCCGGGAGTGGAAGCATAGTCAATATATCCTCTGTTGGAGGATTAAGTCCCTTCAGGACACGCACCTCCTACAATGCATCCAAGTTCGGCCTCATCGGCCTAACGCAATCCATAGCCCTGGATTATGCCGATAGGAACATCAGAGCAAACGCCGTATGTCCCGGGTACGTGCGCACAGAGCTGACCAGTCCCCTCTTCGAGAGATTGGGGCCGGAGAGGTTCGAGCAGCTAGTGAACGCCCATGCCATGAGGCGTCTTGGAAAACCTGAAGAGATCTCGCGGGCAGTGCTTTTCCTGCTCTCGGAAGAGGCCAGCTTCATCACCGGAGTGGCTCTTCCCGTCGATGGAGGATATCTCCTGAAGGGCTGATGGAAATAGGCTCATCCAAACCGTAGGGGATGTTTTCTCCATCAGATTTAAATAGGCAGCTACAAAGCTGATAATAACCGAGGAATCATAATGGTAACTGGTAAAGTAAAGTTCTTCAACAGAACAAAGCGATTCGGATTTATAGCTGGAGACGATGGTAAGGATTATTTCGTTCATGCCACTGGCTTATTGCCTGATGTCACCATCGCCGATAACGACACGGTAAGCTTCGAGGTAGTAGAGGGCGAGAAAGGCCCCAAAGCAGATAAGGTTCAAAAGATCGATAAGAAGTAAGATCAAAACAGGCCGTATAGGTACAGCCTCACTTTTCTTTCTTTTGGTTTGCCAAAGATTTTACCAAATGCTAGCCTGGGCAATCTACGGGATTTCATGATTATGAAAGATCCAATTATCGGGAGAATCGCCGGCGAAATGGCCTTGAAGCAGAGCCAGATCAGGGCAGTTTCAGATCTTCTCGATGCTGGAGCGACTGTTCCCTTCATAGCAAGGTACAGGAAAGAGCTGACCGGATGCCTTGATGAGGTGGCCGTTGCTCAAATTCGAGACCGCATGGATCAGCTCCAAAGGCTGGAGGAAAGAAGGGACGCCATTATCAGCTCTCTTTCGAAGAGAGGACTTCTGACAGCTGATCTAAAGGCCATGCTCGAGGCTGCGGACACGCTTGCAGCCCTTGAGGACATCTACCTGCCCTATAGGCCCAAGCGCCGCACGAGGGCGATGGTTGCCAGGGAAAAAGGGCTTGAACCACTTGCGAGGACCATTTTTTCCCAGGGAGATGAAGATCCCTTTTCTGACGGGGCCTCTTATGTCGATCCTGAGAAGGGCGTGTCATCTGCAGAAGAGGCGGTTGCAGGAGCCAGGGACATCATAGCTGAGTGGATAAGCGAGAACCCTGATGCGAGATCGGAATTGAGGGAGCTGTTCGAGGCGGAGGGCGTTCTCAGGTCAAGGGCAGTCACTGGGAAGGAGGCAGAGGCCGATAAGTATCGGGATTACCTGGACTGGTCTGAGCCGATATCAAAGGCCCCTTCTCACAGGCTCCTGGCGATGCAGCGCGCCGCGAAGGAGGGCATTTTGAGCCTTCACCTCTCGCCTCCCGAAGAGCTGGCCCTGGGGACTTTGGAAGACATGTTCGTTTCAGGCAGCGGCCCTTCATCGCAGCAGGTGAGCATATCCGTTCGCGACGGCTACAAGAGACTGCTCGCCCCCTCGATGGAGACTGAGATCCTGGCGGCCGCAAGGGCAAAGGCTGACCAAAAGGCGATCGCCATCTTCGCGGACAACCTCCGCCAACTGATGCTTGAGCCGCCATTGGGCCAAAAAAACGTCCTGGCAGTGGACCCCGGCTTTCGCACAGGCTGCAAGATAGCGGTCCTCGACCGGCTGGGGAGGCTTTTACATAGCGATGTCATATATCCCCATGAGCCCCATAAAAGGACGCAGGAGGCAGAAAAGGCAGTCCGGGAAATATGCAAGCGCTTTGGAATCGAGGCAATTGCTGTAGGCAACGGAACTGCAGGTAGGGAGACCGAGTCCTTCCTGCGCGGCTTGAGGTTTCCCTCAAAGGCCATAATTCCCATAATCATGGTCAACGAGGCCGGAGCATCCGTCTATTCTGCATCGCAGGTGGCCAGAGACGAGTTCCCGGACCAGGATGCAACAGTTCGCGGGGCGGTATCCATCGGCAGGAGGCTCATGGACCCGCTGTCCGAGCTTGTGAAAATACCGCCGCAGGCCATCGGAGTCGGGCAGTACCAGCACGATGTGGACCAGCAGTCTCTGCGCTCCAAGCTCGACGATGTAGTCGTTAGCTGTGTGAACATGGTTGGCGTTGATGTAAATACCGCATCCAGGGAGCTTCTCTCCTACGTTGCGGGCCTGGGCCCGAAGCTCGCCGATGCAGTCGTGCGGTTTAGAAACGAGCACGGCCTGTTCAAATCGCGCAGAGACCTCCTGAAGGTCCCGCGCCTTGGCCCCAAGGCCTTCGAGCAGGCTGCAGGATTCCTGAGGATCAGGGAGGGCGATAACCCACTGGACGCCAGCGCCGTTCATCCAGAGAGCTACTGGATAGTGGAGAAGATGGCCGCGGATCTGGGAGTCCGTGTCGAGAACCTCATGAGAAACGAGGACCTACTGAAAAGGATCGACCTGAAGAGGTACGAGACCGATGAGGTGGGAATGCCTACGCTGATGGACATCCTCGATGAGCTTTCCAGGCCGGGCAGGGATCCGCGACGTGAGTTCGAGGCCTTCAGTTTCGGCGACGTCGAGAAGATCGAAGACCTTAAAGCAGGCATGAAGCTGCCGGGGATTGTGACCAACGTCACCGCCTTTGGGGCATTTGTGGACATAGGAGTCCACCAGGACGGCCTCGTGCACATCAGCCAGCTATCGGACAGCTTTGTGAGAAATCCGTCAGATGTAGTTAAGGCCCGGCAGAAGGTCATGGTGACGGTCATGGACGTGGATTTGGAGAGAAAGAGAATATCCCTCTCAATGAGAGGCAAATCGAAACCGAGTGGATCTAAAATGGATCTAAGTAATATTGGCTCTTAGGCCAATGGTTTAAAACAAATAGATCTAAGACAATTTTATAATTGATGCCGCCTTACATATCCTGGGGTAGATCAGTGTGGCAATAGCTAATAGGCTCTTTGGAAAAAACGGTCCTACAGTAACCCGTGTGGGCCTTGGAGGAGAGGGAGTCCTGCGGACTTACGACAGGACGCCAGAGGCGAAGTCGGTAATTGAGGAGGCTGCAGCCCAGGGAATAAGATACTTCGACTCTGCCAGGGCGTATGCGGGGAGCGAAGGCTACTATGGAGAGTTCTGGTCCAGGCATTCAAGAATTCGATCCGAGGTCTTTCAGACCAGCAAGTCGGCCGGCAGAGACCGGGAAGGGGCCAAGGGAGACCTCGTCCACACTCTGACGACAATGAGCCTCGATCGCCTCGACCTCTGGCAGATACACGATGTAAGGACCCATGAGGAGCTGGAAAAAATCGGAGGAAAGGGAGGCGCTCTTGAGGCCTTCGTTGAGGCAAAAGATGCCGGAATCGTCAGGTTCATCGGCGTTACGGGCCATCACGATCCGGGAGTAATCGAGCAGGCCGTGTCCAAATGGCCCGTTGATGCGGTGCTGATCCCCGTAAATCCGCTGGAGGCTGCGATCGGAGGCTTCATGGACAGGGTGATGGCAGCTGCAATTGAGAGAGGCATAGCGGTAATTGGAATGAAGGTTTTGGGCGGCTCGCACTATATTTCCCGGCGTGCCGGGATCACGCCTGAAATGCTGATCAGGTTTGCGCTTTCTCATGACATCAGCACCGCAATCGTGGGGTGCTCCAGCCCTGAGGAGGTGCAGACGCTGGCGAAAGTCGGCAGAGAGTTCGAGCCTGTGCCTGATGAGGAGCTGGAGCGGTTGGTGGAGGCCTTCAGGCCTTATGCCCGGAAGCTGGCCTTTTACAGGGGAGTCATGTAATATTTTGTGTAATTTATAATTTTGATTTGCGTAGTTCGATTCTTATATTTAAGATCTGCCGAGGTGCTTAAATAATATGGCTAGTAATAATAAAATTTGATTATGTCGGGAAAGGCTCAAGATCCGGTTGTCCATTCACCTGATGTATGGTACAGATCCGGAATCAGGTTCGAGTGCCAGCTGTGCGGAGACTGCTGCAGGACTCACGGCGTTGTCTGGGTCAAGCCTGATGAGGCTGCAAAAATGTCCTACTATTTGGGAATGGGATACTCCGAATTCAGGATCACTTACCTAAGAGAGATAGACGGCCGCCTCACCATCGGGGAAACTGATAAAGGCGAATGCCTCATGCTCGACACGAAAACCGATCGCTGCTCGATATATCCCGTGAGGCCGGATCAGTGCAGCAGCTATCCATTCTGGCCCAGGTGCCTTGCAAGCCCAGAGGTGTGGTCGAAGCGCCGCGAAAAATGTCCGGGCATAGACAAGGGCCGCCTGTGGACCTACGAGGAGATCATGCAGCGAATGCGTGAACATTGATGCCCGCCTTTTTGATCCTAACGTTTTTCAGGCAGCTGTAAGTTATCCTGGGGGCTTTCGCTTCGACAACCGCCCATCTCACCGTGGAAGGGCGGGCTGCTGCTGGCTTATGCAGTGCACAGCTCCAAAGCCGTAAACGATCTCCCGGCAGTTGATCCCTATCGCCTTTCTGTACGGAAAAGCATCCTGAATTATGCGCAGAGCCTCCCCGTCGTTCTTGTGGCCGAAGATGGGAACCAAAACCACATCGTTTCCGATATAGAAGTTTGTGTAGCTGGCCGGAAGCCGCTCCTCATCGCCGACACGCCCCGGCATCGGCAACTTGATCACTTTGAGGGGGTTTCCATCCTGGTCTGTTGAGGCTTTGAGAATCTCATAGTTCTCCTTCAGCGCCGTGTAGTTTTCGTCCTCAGGATCGTCTTCAAAGGCGCACAGGACGGTCGTTGGATCCACGAACCTGGCGATGTCGTCCACGTGGCCATCTGTGTCATCACCGGCCAATCCCTCATTAAGCCAGATGATCTTGGAGACGCCCAAATACTCGCAAAGATAGGCCTCTATCTCGACCTTCTCCAGGGAAGGATTTCTGTTCCTGTTTAAGAGACACTGATTTGTTGTGAGCACCGTCCCGCGGCCGTTGACATCTATTGAGCCTCCTTCGAGGACAATGCCCGGCTTGAAGCATTCGAGCTTAAGGTCGTCGTTTATGAGACAGGGAATGCGGGTGTCGCTCATCAGCCCCTCGTATTTCTCTCCCCAGGCATTGAAGATCCAGTTGACCATGGCGAGCTTCTTCTTCTCGGCATTGACCACAAACGTCGGGCCGTAGTCCCTGAACCAGACGTCTGCGTAGCTCAAGACGTGGAACTTGATCCTGCCGAGGTCGACTCCTGCCCTCCGCAGGAGATCCAATACCCGGTCCAGCATAGGCTCATCCTTAACCAGCAAGTTGACGATCTCGCTCTCATGGATGGCCTTAATCATAGATACGTAGGCCTGCTCAACCCGGTCTATCTCGGGGAAGCTGTCCAGGTCATAGGGCCATGAAAGCCAGATGGCGTCGTGCCTCTCCCACTCGGCAGGCATTTTGTAGCCGAGCTGGAGCGGCGTGTCCTCAAGGCAGAGCGGGGGCCTTGGCCCTGCAGCAGGGGGCTGCAGCTCAAGCTCCACGATCGGCCAGTAAAGAGCGGGGCGACGGTTCCTGAAAAATCCCCACCCATCCCTGACCTCCTCGTTCATGGCGAGGTCAAGCTCTGCAACCAGAACCTCCTCGCGTCCCTCACCGGCCTTTGCAATGATCTTGCCGAAGGAGTCGCATATAAAAGAGCTGCCCCAAAAATTCAGGTCCTTTTCCTGTCCCACGCGGTTCACGGCTGCCACATGAACCCCGTTGGCTATGGCATGGCCCCTTTGAACCGTCTCCCATGCGTCATGCCAGTCGCCTTCAGACGGCTCTTCAGCTCCCTTTATCCAGCCAATGGCCGTAGGGTAAAAGATAATGTCTGCTCCGGAAAGGGATGCGATTCTGGCCGCCTCCGGAAACCACTGGTCGTAGCAGATCAGCACCGCAAAGCTGGCGTAGCGCGTGCTGTAAACCCTGAACTCATCCCCCGGCTGGAAGTAGCTCTTCTCATAGAACAGGGGATCATGAGGTATGTGCACCTTCCGGTATGTCTCAAGAAGGCTTCCGTCCGCGTCGATGACTGCAACCGAGTTGTAGTAACCGCTCTCGTCCTTTTCGAAAAGCGGGACGATTATTACGACCTCTTTTTCCCTGGCGAGAATCGAGAAGGCATCAGTGGACTCGCCTGGAATGGTTTCAGCAAGCATTGACGCATCTCTATCATCATATTGGGGAAAATATAAAGTTCTATATAGCTCCGGGAGGCAGATGATCCTTGCGCCCTTCGAAATGGCCTCTTCTACCTTTCCAAGCATCATTGCGAGGTTTTCATCGAGATTTTTCGATACCGACGTCTGAATCAAGCCAACCTTTACCTTGCCCTGCTGCATCCTTTTACCTTCCTAAATAAAAGGAAAGCTTTTAACATAATTATTTAGCGGATAGAGATAGAGAAAAGAGGCGATACGAATCCCAGAATCTAAGGCCAGGCTGGGACGGGGAGAAAGCGAATGCTGTTTACTGGGCCATAGACTACCAGCCCACCTAGTGCATCATAACACAAGTTTTTTATCCTAAATAGTACATGATCAATAATCATG
>CAZHNU010000006.1:0-108093 GCA_964534145.1 uncultured Methanotrichaceae archaeon
CGTCCTTGGTCAGCTCGAGGTAGACCTTGTTGCCGTCGATATCTATGGATCTGATGGCCAGCTCGTAGCCCCCTTTGAGCACGAGAGGCGTACCGGACGTAATTGTCCACTCAGTGTCATCGTCCACCAGTATCTTGAGGAGCTGCTCATCGGAAAGCACGTTCTCGTCCTCGGACTCCTGGAGGGGTATCTGATTCTCGACAGGTACGTTATCGTTCTGTACGTATCCAGCGAAGTACTTCTCGCCCAGGAAGCCTATTACGTTGTAGGATCCCCAGTCATCGAAGTCGAAATCGTCCCTCTGGGCTGTTGTGGTGTAAATAACGCCGCGGACGCCGTCTACCGGGTCGCCACTGAGTTTGTTGCCTTCTGTAATGGTTGCTGTGAGCTGTTCGGTCTTGATGTTGTCATCGATATCGTAGTAGAAGCCAGCAAAGTTGTCTGCGTTCCAGGTATTAGTTCCGGTGGCAATAGTTCCTGACATCATTAGTTTCTTCATGTCATCGGCCGTAGCGAAATGAGGCAGGAGTAATATTATAGAAATGATGATGATAGCCTTATTCCTAAGCATTTAATCCCTCATATGCCCCATGAACTTTTCATAAAATAAGTTTTTCCACTCTGTTGTATCCCATGGTACTGCATCAAATACAGTCGATATAAACAAGTGACTATTAGCTCAGCAAAGAATGGGTGCCGATCCAACGACTTTAAGCGCTCTCTGATCCTGGATTAAATTTATCATGTCAGCCCACATCTCTTTTCGGGAGGGATCGTTATGGATAAGAAGATGACCAAGAAAGAAGCCAGAAATTTTGCACTCAGAGATAAGGACGGAAACGAGATCGCCGTCTTCACAGGGAAATCGCCCCGCCAGGCGGCCCTGAAGGCAGCCAACAGGGGCTACACGGACATCAGGCTCAGGGAGAAGGGTACGAAGAAGGTGCATCTCTTCGAGGGCAAGAGGGTCCAGGTGGATAAGCCTAAAGGAGGACCGGCCTGGATGCCGGACAAGATCTGGAAGCCGCAGGCCAAGAAGGTGGGCACCGAGAAGCTGATGGAAATCTGAAAGTCGGTGGCCTGCGTGATCGATTCAACCGCCTCCGATGAGATGGCATTTGTTCGCACGCTCAGGAGCCTGGGGGTCAGCCAGAACCTGGCCGCTGCTGTGACCTATCTCGCATGGGCTGGCGAGGCCACGGCCAAGGAGGTCCAGGACCAGACAGGAATCAGCCAGCCTGGGGTGAGCAAGTCCATGAAGGCTCTTCGGGGACTGGGCTGGCTGGATGTTCGAGAGATCAAGGCTGTGGGAAACGGCAGGCTGAGGAAGGCCTATGCCCTCAATATCTCCCTGGAAGAGGTCGGGAGGCACTTTGAGGCCCAGAAGCTGCAGGAATCTGCCCAGGCCATGAAGTCCATCGAGAGGCTGAGGGAGGTGGTGTGATATGCGAGCACTTAGCCCTTTTCGATTTTAATATAGCAGATTCTTCGTTTCGGAAAAGATGAACAATCTACAGCTAAGCTTAGAAATCCAAGAGATATAGAGACGAGCGGAGAGCGTAAGTCTTTTCAGTTGTTTTTCCTCTCCCTCGCCGGGACAGATTGGAGATGGATTGTCCCGCCGGGGCACAGGTAGCTTTTGGTTAATAGGCTTTTCTGTCTGCGTGTTCTCGCTAGCTATCTTTGCATTCTGGATTCTACCTCTTGAATCGTTCCAGCTTATAAAGCCGTAATCCAGACTAATGTATGGCCACGTCCCATTCCCATCCCAGGGATTTTGCCTTGGCAAAAGCTTCATCAGATTCGGTTTTCAAACCGAGCTTATGAAGGGCCTCTCCTTTAAAGTGCCATGCTGCAGGGTCTGAGTAGTTGATTTCCAAGGCCTCAAGAAATGAATCGAGGGCTTCTTCAAATCTTGAGAGGCGATAAAGGGTCATACCACGATAAATCCAGGCCGGTGCAAGAGAGATATCTATCTCCAAAGCCTCATCGAAGCACTTAATCGCCTCTTCCAACCGGCCTAGATTGATCAAGGTGATGCCCTCATTGACCCAGGGAGTGGGATCTCCAGAGTTAAGCTGAATTGCCTTATCATATGATAATATGGCTTCCTCGTAATTGCATAAATATGTCAAAGCATTGCCCATATTGTTCCAGGCATCAAAATAGTTGGGATCAATCTCTGTAGCCCTATCAAAACAATCTACAGCATCGTTATATCTGTGCATATCAGAGAAGATGTTTCCTTTATTGTTCCAGGCCATGGCATAACTGGGGTTAGCAGCTATTGCGTTATTAAATGACTTAATGGCCTCTTCAAAAAACTCTATATTCTTCAGAGTAACGCCTCGGTTATTCCAGGCATCGGCGTTCTCAGGATCAATTTCAATCGCCTTCTCGAAGGATCTTAATGCTTCTTCGTATTGACCTAACTCATCCAGGGCGACACCTCTGTTATTCCAAACGGAGGATACTGCAGAATCAAGTTCTATTGCCCTATCAAAACACTTTAAAGCCTCGCCATAGCGCACTAACCTTTTCAGTATAATACCTTTACTATTCCAGGAATTAGGGTTATTGGGAGTTATCTCGATTGACTTATCATAGCAGGATAGAGCCTCGTTGTAGTATCCCAACTTATAAAAGCAAAGCCCTTGATTTGCCCAGATATTTTCCTGCAAAGGATTTATCTGAAGGGCCTCCTTATAGGCTGCCAGAGCATCCTCATGATTGTCCAGGTAATTATCCAGTATTTCCCCTTTAGCACACCATCCGGATAAATTCTTGGGATCTATTTTTGTGATATTATCGAAACTATCAAAAGCAGCCTTATAATCACCTAGCTTCTTAAGCAGCAGTCCCTTATTGTTCCAGGCATCGATATTCAATGGACTAATTTCGAGCAGGGACTCATAACAATTAAGGGCGTCTTGGTATCGTCCTAGCTTGTCAAGTGTGATCCCTTTATTATTCCATGCCTCTATACAACGTGGATTGATGCCCAGCGCCCTCTCAAATGAGTCTAAAGCGCCATCATAGAGACCCATTCTATATTGGGATAGCCCGGTACCATACCAAGCTTCTGCAATCAGGGGGTTGATCTCCGTAACTTTCTGATAGCACTTTATTGCATCGTTATAGCGTTCATTTCTATAAAACTCTGAACCCAAACGAAGAAAATGAGCTGCTATATCCTCCTTCATGGGAACCAGGAAATTGCCGGATGACCTTGATGGTGGAGCCATTTGCGTAAGGGCCTGCTTAACAGCGATTACCTTATCAGATAGACTGATTGCCTCATTATCTTGCTTTAGGTGCTGAAGAGCTAGATATTTGCCATACCAGGCCTCTTTATGTTCTGGATGAATCTGAAGGGCCTCATCAAATGACTCTGCTGCCTCACTATAGCGGCCCATACTGCCCAAAGCCGTACCCATGCCAATCCAGGCGTCGATATAGGACTGATTAATTTTGATGGCTTCCTCATAAGCTAATATGGCCCTATGATAATCGCCTAACTTGCTCATGGCGTTCCCAGTGCCATACCATGCATCGATCATTTGAGGGCTGATTTCAAGTGCCTTTTTATAGAAATAGATGGCTTCCTCATACCTGCCGATCCTGTATAAGACATCGGCTTTGCATTTTAGAGCTTTGGCGGATTTGGGATTTATTTCAATAGCCCTATCATATGAATCTAGGGCGCTGTCAAATTGACCTAATTCCGAAAGCTTCAGGCCTTTATCGCAACATGTGGCCTCAATCGATGATTCGATCTCCGAGGCCTTATCATAAATGTTGATACCCCTGTAGAACTCCGGACTTGCCAGAATGGCTGTCCGATCATCAATTGGCGAGTAAGGGCCAACATTAGGTATCTCTATTCTAGCTGAGGCTCCTTTAACTGAGTCATATGTGATAGGTTCTTTTCCTGTTAAGTATCGTCGTGCCTTACCAATCAGGGACCAAATAATATTATAAAGTTGCTTAATTTTATATGGACTAAAGACTTGCCTGTAGTCGAGGTTGAGTTGCTTTAGGAGCTGCCTTGATAAAAAATATATTGCTCCCAAACATAGTATAAGAGCAAATAGATGTAGGGCAAGTCCAAGGGGGATCATGGCATAACCTAATTAATAAATTAAATAAGATCTCTTAAGTATTAAAACGTTTTGTTATTATCACTATGACTGATCTATAAGTAAAGAGCATAGACAAAGAAATATATTTACTTATTTACCTGGATATATAAAGCGGTGCCATTTCCCCCTTTAAAGTAGCCACCTCACCCCTCCTTCTCATCCCTGGTGCCTCGAATGGGTCAGGGTTGTTATCACGATATTTGGATAACCTCTCTTTGCCGCTTAAGCCCTGATTTACCTCACCCAATACTGCATCTAACACTCCATTTCCAGACCACTGTCTAAGCCTTCTATGAACTGTTTCATAGGACCCATACCTGCGTGGAAGATCGCGCCAGCTGCAATCTGTCTGCAGCACATAGAGTATGCCATTTAGCGTTCTTCTATCATCCAAACGCCTTCTGCCACGTATCGGCTGAGGTGGCAGGTATTGTTTTACCAGGTCCCACTGATCATCGCTAAGCTCTTTAAAATTATCATTACCACGCTTCAGGTAATTGCTTATGAGATCGATAATTACAGGAGAGTCCTCTCTGGGAAAGCGCACAGATACGGACATCTCCACGTTGCAATCAGAAGCATTTCTTGAATATACGCCGCCCTGATTCGTATCGCTCTGGTTCTGGTCTATGGGATAAAGATTTGGATGGGCGTCGTATCGCCATGGGCTGAGATGATCTCCTTCATAGCCAAGTATCCTGTAGCAAAACCAGTCATTAAAATCCGGATGCTTGTGGACCCTGTTTCCCAGCGTAAGTATCTGAATTTTTAAGAACTTCTCTACATCTTTCATAGAGTAAAATTCAATCCATATAATGCCAGGCTCATTCTCCTCACATGAGTTACATGTCAAAATTCCAGCATCCCAAACGGCAGCCAGAAGAGGGGCAATACCATTATCGACATCTATAAACTCCTGGTTTTCAGGAAATAGAATCTTCGTCTGCTTATGGTCGAACGTGGTTTTAATCCCCCTTATATCAGCCTTTGTTCAATTTAGGCAACTCAATTGTCATGCTTCCTCCCTATCAGAAGAACGACAAAGTCGAGTTTTTTCTCCCTATTAATTAAATATTGCATTGGGCTATAAAAAGTTTACTGTAGTAATTAACAATAAGAGTATTTTTTCTTCCTGATTGGAGGATTATGTATTTTATAATTTATATTTTGGTCAATCAGCATGTTTCATTAATAAGGCCTTAATTAACTAGGCAATAGGCCAATAAGCGGCGGCCTCCAACCAATCGAGCGCGGCAGCGCACACTCGGGGATGAGGGGGGTGGGTGCGGGAGGGAGGAGAAGGGGCCGATCTCCAGGCTATTCTCCGCAAAAATTTATAGCTAATTATCATGATACTAACTCTAGAAGATCCCCATGCAGTCCAAAACATTCGACGTGGTCCAAAAACGCAAGCGCATCACCATGTTTAAGGTTGGCAAGCACTGGGTATTCAAGCACTTCTTCGATGATAAAGAGACCTTCAGGGCGCTGGCCGACCACTATGACAAGAACAGCTACCGCTTTGAATATAAGACGATAGGTGAAAGGAACAAGGCCCTCAAGCTCCTGGAGATGCGCGGCTTCGATGTGGACCTGGTAGAGGACCTGAAGGGCTACGTGGTGAAGCTGGGCAGATATAGCAAATATGCCTCAATACTGAAGAACTCAGTGACCCACATAGAAACCCCTGAGTGGCGTGTCTTCCTCATGAAGGATCTGGCCGCGGTGGAGGAGGCCCAGAGGATGGGGGCGGAGATAGTAGAAGTCGATGTTAGATTTTAAAGATCCTCATGTAAAAATGGAAACTAAGGAGGCGGCCTGGAAGGAGCTTTTTTCGCTCTGTGCAGAGGGAGGGACTTGGCATCCTGGGTGGGAGTCAGGATGCTATGCTATGGTGCACAGCCCCGGAGCTGAGCCATTCGGGGTGAGCCTATAGGTATGGCCGCTCAGACCGACCTCCACAAAGCCGCCCCTGGGAGATGCATCGAACCCGTGGGTAGCCAGGTAGAAGGCCAGGTCGCCTGCATCCATGTGGGGGTCGTCGAAGCTGGATACAAGTGACCTCAAATCTGAGAGCGTATCGCTCGATGCGCTGACCGGTGGCAAAGCCAGCAGGAGCAATACCGAGCTTATTGCACAGATTTCCTTCCAGGCCATGATAACATATGGTCCCTGCAAGAATCATATAGACGATTATGACCAACCGAAGGATTAAATTTTAACAGATTTGGATAGAAAGAATTGAAGGACTAAGCTATCTCAAAGCTTTAGGATTCCACCCACAGCATCTCCGGCCAATGCTCTTCCCTCTCCTCTTCAGAGCGCCAGGTCCTCTCCTCTGCCCTGGTGCGGATCATCTCCTCCACCTCCGGGATGCCCACCCCAAAGACCTCGGCCAGGATCTCCTTGGCCTCCTGGAGCTGCTGCAAGCGGGGGTTCACCGGCACAAAGTCGGATCCGTAAAGTTCCGCCTTCCTGGAGAAATGCCACCTGAGCTGCTCAAGAACTCCTGCCATAGTACGCTATTAGTACGTGTAAGGATAAGTACTTTTGGAGGAAAAAGATAACTGAATACCATTTTTACATTGAAGAAAGTATGAATAACATAGAAATGCAGAATAATTTTCCTTGATGACTCAATGCATCCCTCAAGCGAAAAGAAGACATTATACAAAGCCACCAATGGAGCCAAGACGAAAGGCAATGAAATCCATGAGCCTTTTGGTCCATCTGGTCCTACAGATCTCGGTCTCCCTAGTAGGAGGCCTCCCGGACGAGTCCGCTTGGAGAGTTATGAAAGTGGTAGATAGGATGTCTTTGCTGTATAGATTGCAGAGACAAAGGACCTCAAGGACAACAATTTCAACCCTGAGGATTATTAATCGGCTTGAGCATATCCCTGAGGGCCTTGATATGTGTCACTGGCGGTCTAAATGTGCTCAATAGCGGCGGAATAAAATTGTCCACCTGCCAATCCCTGATATCTAAACTCAGGGGTTGTGTGGATGCTGGACCTGGAGGAATTCCTCATGTTGCGAGATTTATTCAACGAAGGATTGAGCATCAGCGAGATCGCCCGAAGAACAGGGCACAGCCGTGGAACGGTGAGGAAATGCCTTAGCTCTAAAGTTCCGCCTGCACCTCAGGAAAGATCAAAGAAGCCCAGCAAGCTGGACGGTTATCGAGAATACATCATCACGAGGCTTGCAGATTATCCGCTATCCGCCAGGCGTATTTATCGCGAGATCCAAGAGAGAGGATTTACCGGCAAATATACCATCGTGAAGGACTATGTGAGAGAGGGCCGACCTAAAGTTGGAGTCTCGGCGGTATACCGGTATGAAACAAAGCCAGGCGTCCAATCTCAAGTAGACTGGGCAGAGTGCGGTCGAATAGATATTGATAACAAAAATTGAAAAACATAATTAGGCAACAAAACCTTAACTTATTATAAAAGTTGTTCCGACCCAGATAGAAAAACATAAAGCCTGGCTTAAAAGGAAAAAATAAAAAAATTCGACATCGATGAGTTGAAAAAGGCTTATGAAGAGAAATATAAGAAAGAAGCAGTACAGCTGCCCCTCCTAGCCCTCTTATTAAGGAGCCACTTTTTTATTCTCATGATACGTAAGCCTATAAAGGTGAACCTTTGAATTACAGCCGCGTATTGGTTAAGGTCAACAGGATTTGCGCATGGCTGCTCCTTGTATTCATGGTGATATTCCTGGTCTCGGGCTATGCATGGGTCAATAGGATTATAATGCCGCTTCAGATTGCCCGCTGGATGCATACGGAGCTTGACCTCTACCTGGTCGCCCTCTTTTTAATACATGTTCTAATCAGCGCCAGGTTCACTCTTGCGCGGTGGCGAGTTGGCCACGGGAGAGCCGTAAGCGCCGTTCTCATTGCTGTTGGAATAATATCCTTTTGGATAGTTCTCCAGATTAGGTAGCGGTTGAGGTCAATGAATCCCAGAGAGCCGCAAGGTTTATCTAACTTCACGTTACTAACGTGAAGTTTATTGAGTGATTACCTTGGATCCTGTAGAGCTTCTAGACATACTCGGAAATGAAAATCGGAGGCGAATTCTCCAGCTTCTGTCTTTTCGGCCGTTTTATTTCAACGAAATTGCCAAACGCCTCGACGTAGGTCCGAAGGCGGTGATCGACCATCTGCTAATGCTTGAGAGAGCGGGCTTAATCGAGTGCTATCAGGACACAGGACGCAGAAAGTACTTCAGGATTGCCAGGAAGACGGTGCTTGAGGTGGCCGTATCTCCCCATGCCTACGGAGTTAGAGCATTTCGATCTGAACAGGCCCATCCTGCCGCCTCAAAGGAGGCTGAGGATGCGACTGTCGATATGTCGCTCCTTCACCAGGAACTGTCAATGCTCGAAAAGAAGCGCAGGGAGCTGAGAAGGCTCATAGACGAGGTTGAGTCCAGGGAGATGGATGTGAGATGTCTTGCTTCAGGCGCCATCAAAAAGTATGCAGAGGATCAGCTGGAGGCTGAAATTCTGGCGGCGCTTCTTTCCGGAAGCTCAAGCACCGAGAACCTGGCAGAAAGGATGGAGATCCCAAAGGTATTGGTAGAAGACCGCCTCAAGAGGCTTGAGGCCAGAAAGGCAGTGCAACGATTGGGCGAGGAATGGAGCATATGACCTTTGCGCAAGAAGAGGCGACACGGAAGGCAGAAATGGACAGCGATTCATTGCAGGTCAGGGTGGCTGAAGCCTATCACAGGGATGCCGGAAAGGGCATAGCAAGGATCGATGTCGATCTCATGAAGCGCCTAGGCCTTGACAGCGGCGGCGTCATTGAGATTTCGGGAAAGGAGACGGCCTATGCAATTGCCTGGCCAGGCAACCCCGAGGATGCCAAGGACATCATTAGAATCGACGGGAATACCAGAGCCAATTTAGGCGCCGGAATAGATGCAAGAATAGCCATAAGGCGCGCAGAGGCAAGGCCTGCCAGAAAGATTGTCGTAGCGCCAACGCGCCAGGTCAGGATGATCGGCGGGCCCCAGTATCTTCTTCGCATTTTAGATGGACGGCCTGTAGTCAAAGGCGAAATGCTGCGGGTTGAGATGATCAATAACTCCCTGAACCTGGCGGTTGTAAGCACCGTCCCGACAGGGCCCGTCCTGATAACTCAGGATACCATCATAAGCATTACCAGGGAGACACTGGAAGAGCTGGCGCTGCATGTGAGGGACATATCATATGAGGATATAGGCGGCCTATCCAGGGAGATCAGAGATATCCGGGAGATGATCGAGGTCCCATTGCGCCATCCGGAGCTGTTCGAGAGGCTCGGGATAAATCCGCCTAGAGGAGTCCTGCTCCACGGTCCGCCGGGAACTGGAAAGACGATGATCGCGAGAGCCGTTGCCAGCGAGACTGATGCCAACTTCGTCTCCATTTCAGGTCCTGAAATCGTCTCCAAATTCTACGGCGAGAGCGAGCAGCGGCTGAGGCAGATCTTCGATGAGGCACAGAAGGCCGCCCCCTCGATCATTTTCATAGATGAGGTGGATTCCATTGCACCTAAAAGGGAGGAGGTATCGGGAGACCTGGAGCGGCGCGTGGTGGCTCAGCTGCTGTCTCTGATGGACGGCCTGTCGTCGAGGGGCGAGGTAATAGTAATAGCCGCCACCAACAGGCCCAACGCTCTTGATCCTGCGCTTCGCCGGGGCGGCAGGTTCGACCGCGAGGTGGAGATAGGGATTCCGAATAAAAATGGCCGCCTGGAGATACTTTTCGTTCACACAAGGGGCATGCCGCTGGACGAGTCGCTGGACTTAAAGGAGATCGCAGAGGTTACTCACGGCTTTGTGGGGGCCGACCTGTATGCTCTGTGCAAAGAGGCTGCCATGCATACGCTTGAGAGAGCGCTTCCCGATTTGGATGTCAAGGAGGACATACCGGCCCACATCCTTGAAAACTTGAACGTGACCAAGGATGATTTTTACACTGCCCTAAAGAAGATCGAGCCCTCTGCCATGCGAGAGGTATTCGTAGAGGTAGCCGAGGTTCATTGGGATGAAATCGGCGGGCTTGAGGAGGCAAAGCAGGCTCTGATTGAGTCCGTAGAGTGGCCTTTGAGCTACCCTGAAGCCTTTTTATCTGTGGGCATCAGGCCGCCGAAGGGAATTCTCCTCTACGGCCTGCCGGGCACGGGAAAAACCATGCTCGTCAAAGCTCTGGCGACGGAGAGCAACCTTAACTTTATAAGCATAAAGGGACCAGAACTGCTATCCAAGTGGGTCGGCGAGTCAGAGCGGGCAATCCGCGAGGTGTTCAGAAAGGCAAGACAGGCATCTCCCGCCTTAATCTTCTTTGATGAGATCGACTCCATCGTACCTTCCAGGGGTAGCGGCTCCGAAAGCCATGTGACTGAAAGGGTTGTGAGCCAGTTCCTAACAGAGCTTGACGGACTTGAGGAGCTTAAAGATGTGGTGATAATCGCTGCCACCAACAGGCCGGATCTGCTGGACAGGTCTCTTCTTCGTCCAGGCAGGTTTGACCGTCTAATCTACATTCCGATGCCTGAAAAGGATGCACGCAAAAGGATCATCGAGATCCACCTTTCAAAAATGGCGGTGCTCGATGGAGTTGAGGCCGGCTGGCTCGCGGAGAGAACAGAGAACTACAGCGGCGCCGACCTTGAAATGCTGTGCAGGGAGGCTGGGATGCTGGCTCTCCGAGAGCATATCAAGCCGAAGATCTCCAAAGAGGAGCTTATATTGGATGAAATCGCAGTTACAAAGGAGCATTTCGAGGCGGCATGCGGGCGAATTCGGCCACACCTGTCGGAAGAGATGCTTTCTCAGTACACCCAGATGATAAGGGATTTCGAGGTGTAAAAGGCCCTTGACAGAATTGACGCAAAAGCTAAGGCATCAAATATATAGGCCAGAAGGATCAAAAGAGTATATGAGGTCCGGAGATTTGAGCACAGAAGACGATTCAAAAGAGCTGCTTGGCAATATCACTTTTGAGGATACGAGCAGCATCACCGTGCCGGAGAACCTCATCGATCAGGTGATTGGACAGGACGAGGCAGTTGAGGTGATCAAGAAGGCGGCTCATCAGAGACGCCATGTCATGCTCATCGGATCGCCGGGAACTGGAAAATCGATGCTCGGCAAGGCCATGAGCGAGCTTCTTCCCGTTGAAGAGCTGCAGGATGTCCTGATCTACCACAACCCTGAGGATAACAACGCTCCGCGCGTTCGCGTAGTCCCGGCAGGCCGGGGCAAACAGATAGTCGATGCCCAGAAGATGGAGGCCAGGAAGAAGGTTCAGACCAGGAACATGTTCTTCATGCTGATAGTCATGGCCCTGATCGTTTATGCCTACTACACGGGCCAGCTTCTCTTCGGCATAATAGCAGCTGCGCTGATATTTCTATCGCTGCGCTACATGCTGCCCAAAGAGGACGCAATGGTCCCCAAGCTTCTGGTGGATAACAGCGGAAAGAAGAAGGCACCATATGTCGATGGCACAGGTGCGCATGCCGGCGCGCTGCTGGGCGATGTGAGGCATGACCCCTTCCAGTCCGGAGGCCTGGAGACGCCGTCCCACGAGCGTGTAGAATGTGGAGCCATTCACAAGGCCCACAAGGGCGTTTTGTTCATTGACGAGGTAAACACCTTAAGGCTTGAATCCCAGCAAAGCCTGCTTACTGCTCTCCAGGAGGGCGAGTACCAGATTACGGGCCAAAGCGAGCGTAGCTCAGGCGCTCTGGTTAGAACCGAGCCAGTTCCCTGCAGCTTCATCATGATTGCGGCAGGAAACCTAGACGCAGTTCAGGGGATGCATCCGGCTCTGCGGTCACGTATCAAGGGATATGGGTACGAGGTCTACATGCGGGATACGATGGACGATACCGTCGAGAACCGCGACAAGCTCATCAGGTTCGTGGCCCAGGAGGTCGTGAGGGACGGAAAGATTCCCCATTTCACTGACGGTGCCGTGGCGGAGATCATGAGAGAGGCCAAGAGAAGGGCAGGGCGAAAGGGACATCTGACGCTTATGTTAAGGGACCTAGGCGGCCTGATCAGGGTCTCGGGGGATGTCGCAAGGGCGGAGGGCACTAACCTCACAGAGGCCAGACACGTGCTGCAGGCAAAGAAGATGGCCCGCTCAGTTGAGCAGCAGCTTGCAGATCGCTACCTGGAGAAGCGCAAGGATTACAGCATGTACCGCTCAACAGGCGATGAGGTAGGAAGGGTCAACGGCCTGGCCGTCATGGGCGACTCAGGAATCGTCCTTCCCATCATGGCCGAGGTCACGCCCGCTCAATCCAAGGAAGAGGGCAGGGTTATAGCTACAGGCAAGCTGCAGGAGATCGCCAAGGAGGCAGTGACAAACGTCTCTGCTCTCATAAAGAAGTTCATGGGTGACGACATTTCCAACAAGGACGTGCATATCCAGTTCATAGGAACCTACGAGGGCGTGGAAGGGGACAGCGCGTCCATCTCAATCGCAACTGCAGTCATATCTGCTCTTGAGGGCGTTCCCGTGAAGCAGACTGTGGCCATGACCGGATCCCTGTCCGTCAGGGGAGATGTCCTGCCTGTAGGCGGCGTGACGCAGAAGATCGAGGCTGCGGCCCAGGCCGGCATCAGGACAGTCCTGATTCCAAAGTCGAACATGGGCGATGTCCTGATCGATGATGCCTTCAAGGATAAGATCGAGATAATCCCGGTTTCGACAATTGGGGACGTCTTCGAGTATGCAATGGGAAGCCAAAGGACGAGGTTAATCGAGAAGCTCAAGAAGTTCGCCTCAGAGAAGAAGATAGGGCTCAGCCTTCCCGAGCCCATCCCCCCAACTCCCTCCAGGAGCATCTGATGCTCTATGGCGGAGTTGGCAGAGTTTTATGATGTTCGCATCTTGAGGGGAAGCAGGACAAGGGTCGTCCTGGACAACGGCGACCTGGACGAGATCTCCGAGGCTCCTTTCCAGGGCGCGGCCGTTCGCGCCCTGGCCGGGGGCGCCTGGGGCTTTGTAACAACCGACAGCATAAACGGCAGCGGCCTGGGCGATAAGATCGATCTGGCAAAGAGGATCGCCAGGAAGATCGGAAGGAAGGAAAGCCTCAAGCTTGCAAAGGCTCCTGCGGGAAAAAGCATCAAGGTGCCTGTTAAAAAGGATCCAAAAGACCTGTCGCTTGAAGAGAAGGTTGAGCTTTTAAGGGAGATTGAGAATGCCGCCAAGGTGTCCGGCGTGTCCAGCACTCAGGCGGTTTATTCGGAGATGGAGATTTACACGCATTACACCAGTTCCGAGGGTCTCGATCTCGAGTCTGAATCAACCCGCATGGCCTTTATGATAAGCGCTGTTGCCAAAAGAGGCGACCTCTACCAGGCCAGCGCAGAGGGCCGGGCAGGTGTTGGCGGGCTCGAGCTGTTTGATAGGGAAAACCCGGTTGCTCTGGCCAAAGAGACCGGAAAGATGGCCGTAGCTCTCCTGGATGCCGAGGTTCCTAAAGGCGGAACTTTTCCAGTCGTTCTGGATCAGGAGCTGGCAGGGGTTTTCGTTCATGAGGCCATAGGGCATGCCACAGAGGCGGACATTATCCTTGAGGGCGATTCCTGCCTGGAAGGAAAGCTGGGTGAGAAAATAGGCTCAGAGCTTGTCACCGTCAAGGATGACCCGAGCCTCATGCAGAACGGCTACTATCCCTTCGACGATGAAGGCTCTCTGGCTCAGGAAACCATCCTGGTTAAAAACGGCATTCTGAACTCGTATCTGCACTCCCGTGAGACAGCCGGACGTATGGGAGGAGTGCCCAGGAACGCCAGGTCTCAGGGGATGGATAGGCCGGTCGTCCGAATGAGCAACACCTACATCGCCAACGGAGACTGGAAGCTGGACGAGATTCTGGAGGAGCTTGGAAACGGAGTTTATCTGGCCGGAAGCAGAGGCGGACAGGTCAGCACCGGTGAGGGGGTTTTCCAGTTCAACGCCAAGCGCGGCTATCTGGTCGAAAACGGCGAGAGGACGAGGCTGCTAAGAGACGTCTCGCTGTCGGGCAAGATTCTTGAGATCATGAAAAACGTCAAAGCTGTCGGCAACGACCTGAAGTTCAACAGCGGACGATGCGGAAAGGCCGGGCAGCTGGTGCCCGTGAGCGATGGGTCGCCGCATCTGCTTATCGAGAGGGCGACTGTTGGCGGGGCGGGATAAAATCTCATTGGCTCTTCGCTAAAGCTAAAAGATGACTCAGCGGTGGGTAAAGGAGGGAGATTAATGCTGCACCTCTGAGCCATGAACCGGCATAAATGGATTAATGAAATATATAGACGATTGTGATAATCTATAGTGATTATAGCATAGTCCCAAATAAAGCATTGCAAATTTTATAAAAATTAATTTAGCTCTAACCAGTAATGCTGTTTTGCGGTATTCAATAGTGGCCGGGGATCAGTGATTAGTCATTGAACCCTGTTAGAGATACTTTTGATATAATTACTCTGTAGATAAGATTATATATCATATATGTCTAACATTTTATAAGAAGTAGCCATATTTTATCCCGATATGCTTTCAAAGGTGCAGATTATGGAAAAGGCCAGTGCTGAGCACACAGTTGAGTTGCCGTCCGCCGATGCCGCCTGGCATTTCTCCGCAGATGCCAACGAATCCGGATGGAAAACCCGCTTTGAAGGAGCAAATGTTGTCCGCTTGACGTCCTCAGGGCCGCTGGCCGCAATAGCTCTAGGACCGATTGTTGGAGGAACGATTCTCGGTCTTGTGGGATGGCTTTCCGAGGCAGGAACGATACCCCTCCCGAGGCTCGAGCCGCTGCTCGCCTCTCCGCACGGGGCGGTGACAATGCTCTTTGCAGCCCTCGGAACGAGCCTTGGACTTCTGCTTACGTTCTTTGCAGTCGTCAAGCCCATCCCCTCAGGAGAGCCTGCAAAAACGGCACAGGTAATTGCCAGCGGGAAAGGCGACTTAGAGGAGCTGCAAGGCCTGGCCGAACGCTATGGAGGCCGTCTTGCAGGCGGTGCTCGAAGGCCCGAAAGCCCCACGGGCACAGAGCCAGCGGACTTAACCGTTCATTCAGATGATGATCATTTAGATGAAGATCCTCAAGAATATCAGCGGGGTTTGAGTCAGGATGAACCTCAATAAATAGCTGGCCTGGGGGATAGCAGTCATCACTGCATCGATCATCATTACGGCCGCCGGCTATATCTGGCTTCTCTCCGCTGCTTATGGATCGGGGTCGGACCAGGACACTCGCATAGGCTACACGATGAAAAACGTCCAGCGGATTCCCGGCGAGACGCCTCAGGAGATGGCCGTAAAGTGGGCCGGCTACAAAGATAGCGGGAGGAGGGTTGATTGGTGGTTCAGTTTCAGGTCCAGGAGCGTGGGTTAGGGCATAGCTGAGCCGGGGCACAATCTTGTGCTGGCAAACCCGGCAGACTGGCGGGAGGTGGTGCCCACCGGCGTCCTGTCCCATATGGGCAAGCATGCCTTTCTGCTGCTCACCCATGACAACGGCAGCCTCCCGGAAGAGGCCCGGCCTTATCTTATGACCTTGAAACCCACCAGAACTCATCCCAGCCAGCAGGTCTTCAACTTCGGCTGGATATCCGGGGGGAACAGGAGCATCAGCGACGATACAATGCGAGAGCTGAGCGATTTGCTTGAAGTGTCCGGGTAAGAGCGCTTGATAGCGGCTGTGGCTGCCCGGCAATGAGCGCCCAACGATTCGGGCCCGGCGTATCCGAGCGCATCTTCAGCCGTCATCCCCGGCTATGCATAGACCTTTGGCCCTCTTCATTCTATATCGGACCTCTTGATCCTCTCAAGGTTGGCAGTCGCAGGGCTTTGGATCACCTGCCCGTAGTAATCGTATCTGGACCCGTGACAGGGACAGTCCCAGGACCTCTCGGCCCCGTTCCAGGAGACGAAGCATCCCATGTGGGCGCATGCCGGCTTTACGGCATGGATCTCACCCTCGTCATCCTTATAGACCGCTATCTTCTGGCCGTGTACCTCTGCGATTCCGGCGTCTTCGTTTTTCATCTTCGAGATGTCCTTGATTTCGGCGCCGCGTCCCAGCACAAACGTCTCGGCGACGTGAACATTCCTCTTAACCAGCTCTACACCCTCAGCCGTCAGCTTAAACCTGCCTGGATTATAGAGATCCTGCCAGGGGCTCTCTCCCTTCGTTATGATATCTGATAGGAGCATGCCTGCGACGGTTGCGTAAGTCATTCCCGTGCCCTTAAAGCCCGTCGCAACATAGATGTGGTCGCTTTCCGGAAAACGCCCTATAAAAGGCACCCGGTCAAAGGTGTAGTTGTCCTGAGTAGACCAGCTCCATTTAACGGACCTGACCTTAAAGCGTTCCCCCGCAAACTTTTCGAGCCGCCTGTATCGATCCGCGGTATCCGTCACATGCCCTACGGGATGGTCTTCGCCCCCGAGGATGACCAGGCAGCCCTTAGCGGTTGGCAGGGTCCTGATATAGTGGCAGGGCTCGTCTGTGCTGTAGAACATCTCCCTGGGGACATCGCCCTCAACCTCGATCCCCAGGACGTACGACCTGATGGGCTCCATCCTTGCAAAGAGCATACCGTTGTTCAGTATGGGAAAATGAGTTGCGACAATTACATCTGTGGCCTTCAGGTCTCCTGCATCGGTCTTCACTATGCAGGAGCCTTCCCCCTCCTTCACACCACTTGCCCTTGTGTTTTCGAAAATGAAGCTGCCATCGCCGTGTATAAGCTCTGCCAGGGAGATTAGGTATTTTCTGGGATGGAACTGGGCTTGGTCTGCAAATTGTACGGCTCCGTAGTTCTCGAAAGGAAGGGGAGCCGAGTCTTTGAAGGACACCGGCAGCCCAAGCCGCATGCATGCGTGATATTCATCCCTGAGCCTATCGGCATCCTCACTGCGCTCGGCGTAGAAGTACTCGGAAGGTCTCGCAAGGTCGCAATCGATGCCATTCCTCTGCACCATCTCGACGATCTTCTCGATGGACGCCAGGCATGACTCAGCGCATATTCTGGCCTTATCCTCTCCAAAACTATCTATCAGGTGTTTGTAGTGGAATCCCTGCGATGATGAGATGTGGGCAGTGGTGTGGCCTGTAACGCCTTCAACTATCCTTCCGGCTTCGATGATCGCAACTTTTTGCCCCGCATCCTTCAGCATTTTGGCAGCAGTTATTCCTGCAATCCCGCCGCCCAGGACTGCCGAATCCACGCGTATTTCCTCTTTGAGGGAAGGGTATTTCGTCCCAGGAGTCGTGGCTATCCAGTAGGATCCGGGCTCTCCGGGCACGCCGTGTCTGTTCATTTTTATTGAATATATTCACTCAAGCTTTCCCAGCTCATGGTTGACGTCTATGGGCGAAATATATTCCTTGGCAGGCAGGCGATCCAGAATCGATATCACATCTCTTGGTGCATCGTTCTTCCTGGCAGTCTTCAGCATATCCTCTTTGTTTGCAGGGTAGTGTATTCCCTTGAGATTCTCTTCTATAAGTACGGGATTTGCCCTCATCTTTATCATAATCTCCTCTATTTATTTACCTTTATACTTGACTTCATTTTATATAAACTTTTTTTTGGATGAGCTTGAAGATCCTGTCCCTGTTAGAGCGGTCCCCAAGGGCGTTGGTCATCTGCAAATAACTGCAGGCTAATGAGAAGATACTACAAAAACAGCAACGGCCGGAAAAACAGTTCAGCGCCGGCCATTCCATTTATTCCTTATTCTGGCTCATTCCTCATTTCGGCTACGGTCTTACATCATCGCTAGACTATTACATCCTCTTCCTCTCCAGCCAAGCCTCCTTCTTCGCCTGCAAAGCCTTCTCCTTCGCCTACTAAACCCTCTTCTTCACTGCCCCATTCTATCGTATCCAGACCGTATTCGTCTATTAGGATCTGGTCGTCTGGAATTAAAACCCGGTCTATTACGTATATTACGCCATACTCATAGTTGATGGCCCTCAAAACGTTGGAACCGTCCACGGCAACAATCCTGTCTCCATATCTGGTTACCTCAATGGGGCCGCCTGATATTGCATCAATGATCTCGCCTGCGCCAAGATCAGTGCCGCCGACCACATGGTGCTTTACGATGGCCTCCAGATTTCCGCTGCTTCAATAAGCAGATTTTATATCTGTAGTTATTATAGGAGCAAGCATTTAAAAGTTTTGATGAATATATGATTAATAACAGGACCACATATGCGCATCAGTATAATTAAAATAATTATTTCTAAAAGAATTTGGCTTGGATTATCGCCACCCCACTTATCTTCTCACTTCAAGCACAAGGAGATCCTGGAAGATAAAAGGCCCATGAACCTCTGGGTGCAGCCTCTAACTGAGATACGGGTTTATAACGATAGAGTTCCTGAGCAGGTTTCAGCTACCCAGGTGGATATATTAATAAATATATTAACTAAATTAAATTTATAAAAAATAGCTAAGCCTCCGGCTTTTCGGGAGGCTTACTTTCAGGGGACTTATTGCCTTTTAGCTGAATCTCGGGGAAACCCACTATATCGAAGGTCTGCGATGCAATCTTTACGTTATCAGACCTCTCAATGCCCTCAAGTATCTTGCGGCCTATATCGTTTCTTATTATTCTTCTGTTCCATGGATCTGTAATGAACCTCGCATGGCATTCTATCCAGTTATCAGTTAGCTTGATGAACACAGCCGGCTCCGTCGATCTTCCGGAGAAGTAGTACTTATGCTTCAGGACGGGTATGGCCTTCTCAGCTCTATCGATCAGATCGTCGGTTGTAAGGCGTACTGCGTCCATGATGAGAGATACTGCCTCCTTCCAATCGCTGTCGTAGGTAACAGGTATGATCATCTCATCCCAGATGAAATTAAAATCCTTTGTATAGTTATTAACGACGTTTCCCAGGATATAGCTGTTGGGGACGATCGATAAGCGCCCTGTAGGCTGGTCTCCATCAATCCAATTGCCTATCTCCAGCATAGTAGTGTAAAGAAGGCTTATGTCTATGACATCCCCCTGCTTATCGGCAATGTCTATTCTATCGCCTACACTATAAATGTGGTTAAAGAACAGTATCAATCCGCCTATGAAGTTCCTGGCCACATCCTGCATGGTTATGGTAAAGGCAGCAGCAACAAGGCCGAATCCGACTATTAAGGCCTGGATATCATCGACCCACACAATCAACAGAAGGATCAATACTGCTAACAGGTGAGATATGGAAAGAGCCTTGCTGTAGTAGTACCTGTTCTTGTAGTCTGCAAACCGGTTCAACAGCCGGTCTTTTAAGAGCATTTCGAATATGAAGTAAGTTATGGCCAGAACCATAAACGTCACTGCAATCTTATCCAAGTATATGTTTTCATACAGATACGCATCTGTAAGCGCTAAAGTCACGGATAAACCGACCAGCGAACCTAAGATTATTCGTTTGGATACCATAGCATGCTTCCAGTTCAAGCCGGTAATTGAGTTTACGGCAATTTTGCTGTATATATGTTTTAAGACCTTAAATCGTTTATTCAAACGAAGCGATAGCTTGAACAGCCGGCAAATGCAAGACGTTATCAATAGCGGCTGCGCTTGGCTGAATACCCATTCTCAGCCATCCTTCACATGCGGACATTGGATAGGGCCGAGCCAGTTTTGCCGTCTGTTTGTTTTATCACCGAGAAGGTGCCGTCGGTCTCCAGAACTATAGCTTCCACATCCTCCAGAGAATCCAGCCCCTGGGACCTCATTGCCTGCAGTGCCTCATCCCTAACCACTCTCTCCTTTTGCATTGCGCTATCCAGAAAACTTCCTTTATAAAAGAGCATCTGCGGCTCGGATTTAACTATCCTGGCGATCTTTTCAGACCTCACGGAAAGCCAGGTCACAACCAGCTGCAGGCTGCACAGCAAAGCAAAGGCTAGAATGCTCTCTAAAAGGGCTATGTCCTTGGAAAGCATAGAGGTGGCCAGGGTAGATCCCAGGGCAACCGTTACCACCAGATCAAAGGCGTTCATCTTGGAAAGGGTGCGCTTGCCCGTGGTCCTGAGCACAAGAATCAAGGACACATAGGCAGGAATGCCTACCATTGCTACCCTTGCCAGGTTATCCCAGCTAATAAATAATATAGGCGCCATTTGTATATTTCAAGAAAAAGAGAATGATCTTTCAGCTTTAGAAGATATTCCGGCAGCCATGGACGATCAGAGTATCATCTTCTCCCGAGAAGAAGGGCAACAGCCAAGATGCCTGCAAGGGCCAATGCAGACTTGAAGCCGGGAAGGTCTCTTTCCGCTTCCAACTCAGTTTCTTCCTCGCCTATAACTCCTTCTTCAAGCCCTTTGCCCTCTCCAATAACTCCTTCCTCAAGCTCCTCGCCCTCGCCTATAAATCCTTCTTCTTCCTCAACCTCGCCGATTTGGGCATAAACAGTTAGGGTCGATGCCACGAACAGAATCACGAGTATGGTCAAAAGCTTAAGCTTCATCTTCAATCTTTCTCCTCCACCGTAATATATTCATGACCATAGAATTTATGGACGCTCTCTCCCCAATCAGGGTTTGCCATATCCGGCCAGTTATCCTTATCATCCTCAATTTTTCCGAGGTCCTCTCCCCGGGGATTGATCACCTTATCGCCGCTCATTGTCCCTGAAGAAAGCAGGTTTGGATGTTTTGGATTAACTTTCAACTCATTCATCTCCAGAAGTTTTGCTCTCAGCAATTACATAATAGCATTATCATCTATAAAAAATTGTTCTAGTAATATTATAGGTGTATGTACTTGTGAACATACAACCTATGTTAAGCGAGAAAAGGCCTGAAATTTAAGGTAAAATGAGACAGGGATATTTCCCGGCTTCAAAGAGTCAACGGCCTTTTAGCCATTATAATTCAATCTGCTGTCGGAAAAGGATTAAATTACCCAATGTTAACCAATATTTCAAAATTTTTATATAGATTCAATGTATATTTTATCTGGGGCATAGTATGAAAGAAAAATTTTTGTTTATAATGCTGGTGCTGCTTTTCTCGCTATCAGCACTGGCAGCGGCACAGGCTAATATAGAGATGGATTACGATGTCGGCAGTGATGAGGATGAGACCGATCTGCCGCCTCAGCCTGGAGAACCCGGAATAAATGATACCGATGAAGACAGAGAATCAGACGGAAGGACTGCTGTCGGCTTTGAAAGGTACTGGGAAATGGAAGAGACAACGCCTATTAGCGATAGCGATAGACAGGCCATTGAGAGGAGAGCCGAGGCAATGCTGGCTGACAACTTCTCCAGAGACAACTTTATAATGCCGCCTGAGGATTTCAATAGGGCCAGGGAAGAGAGGAACAGTGAACTGTACGTAATTGAACTGACCGATGAAATTGTGGAATGGGAAGAGGAGCAAACCACAGTAGCAGGAGCCAATGTTTTTGCAGTTGACGATCTCATCGATAATGTAGACAGAATTCCCGAAGATAGAACGGTCGTAGTTGCAGCCGAAGATGATTTCAGCGGAGCTATGTCTGTTGCTATCCTGAGGATGATAGGTTACAACGCCTGGTATGCGGAGGGCGTCCAAGCCGGTGCGGGCGATGATAGAAATGAAAATGCAACTGCCCGCACCAATGTCAGAGATACCGATACCACGCAGGATACCGGTAATGAGAACGGAGGTATCCTTGGTACCGGCATTGGTGAAAGCCTCTTCGGCAATAGCTAAAGAAGGCTAGCTTTTGCCCTCATTGCGAATTTATATTTTTAATAAGATTCTGAATAGAGTTCTCCAAAGGTTTAATACAGATAAAGAGAATAATATATATTGCTTCTCGAAATGAAATTGCAGCAATCCCTCCAACTATGCTTGTTGCTTTAGCTGCAAATAAGCAATAGTTCGTGTAGATTGAGTTACAGTGCTTTGCTGCCAATTATGGCTTCAACTGCTATGGAATGCAATGCGTGTCGAGATTTCCAGAAATAAGGGCAGGAGGTATGTAATGGAAGAGCGGCGAAAAGGAAGCGTCGAACCTGTTGGCGCAGCAACGCAAAAAAAAGGCTGAAGAGGTAACAGCAGGCAGAGAAAAATCAACGGAAACTGGGAGAGAACCAGGATACTCAGCCAGGTCCACCACTACCAGGGGATTAATTGGCGGAATGGAAGGCGATGAGTCTCCAAGTCCAGTCATGCCGGGATCCCGTCCAACGGTCAGCTCAACGCGTGAAGGAGAAGAGGGCGGATCCAAAGGCACTGCAGGGCCAACAGCCCAGCTCAATAGAAGGCCAAGGGGCGAGTCCGAGAAAGGTGAATCCAGTTTTCGCTAAGCGGTTATTCTCTTTACAATCTTTAGGTGAACGTCTATGGCTGAAGAAATGAGAAAGGATGAGAAAAAGGAGCGAGCTAGGAAGAATATAGATCCGGCCGCAACCGGCAGCCAGATTGGTCTTGGCGGAAGCGAAGGCCTTGGCGGCAGCTATGTAAAAGGCGCAGGAAGCGATTCGGGCATGTCGTCTGTGAGCAGCAGCTATGAGAATATGCCTGAGAGGGGCACGGGTACTGCTACAGGAAGCAAATCCAGGAGAAGCGGAAATAGGACTGTGCCTGAAAGGTAAATCACTGTTAAGGTAAAATTTTAAAAGGTGAAAAAATGACACATCATGAAAGCGGTATGAGTGAAGAGCAGAAGAAAAAGACATCCGAAATGGTCCAGAAGCAGAGAGCATTCGAAGAGGGCAGGGGTCACGATGTTTCCAGGTCTACGATGACGACCGGGCAGGGCGGACCCGAGGCCGAGGAGAGGTCGAAGGAAATGGGCGTAGGCGAGCATACCATGCAGACCGAGGCGCCGACCACTGCCAAGGCTTCAAAGGAAGGCTTTGCCATGGCGGGATCAAAAGGAACAGAGACAGTTAAGCGATCCAAAGAAGAGAACAGATAGATAGCAAAGCAGCAGGAATGCTGCACATTTTATTTTTGAGCAATTGCTCCAAGAGAGGCAATATTTAAGTAATCGTATTTTCTATTTTTTTTAATATTATCTTTAAGATAAAATAAATAAAAGAATTAAATAGTTAAAACTTGCTAAAAAAATGGGGGCGCTGAATAGCAGCTCCTATCTATGCAATGATCCTTCTTGCGTTTTTTGTGCCACCTTCTGCTCTACTTTGGGCCTTTTCTCTCGAAGGTAATCAGATACCACGTCCTTGGAACCCCAACCCACACCGATGCCGATCGCCAGAGCTATTGCAGCTCCAAGTCCCCAGGCGATAGGGGTTAGGAACGTATAGATTATCGCCGTGTCTATGAGTATCTGATCCAGGGCTAAAATGATCACTACCAGGGATAGGAAAGCCCTCAGGACTGTTGTTATCATATCCGCAAAGGCCACGCCGCCGGAAGACAACTCTCTTCCTATCCAGTTCATGATGAAGTTCACCAGGATCAATCCAACAACAAGCACAAGCACGCCTGCAATCAGCTGAGGCAGGTACAGCACAAACTGGCTTAGTAGTATCGTCAGCGATGGAATGTTCAGCACGTTGATCGCAGCCATGATGAATATAATATAAATGAACCATCTGACCAAGGCATCGAAGACGCCGCGAACCGTCATTCCGCTGCGCCGGATCATATCACCTAAGAAGGTTTTTTCAATAGCATCGTCTGCGCCCAAACTGTCGAGCAAACCTGCAACAAGCTTCCCGGCAGCTTTGCCGACAATCCAGCCTATTATAAGTATAATCAGTGCAGCAATTACCTTCGGCAGATAGAAAATGATCTCCTGAACTACAATATTAAAACTATCCCAAATTTCTTCAACGACCATATTGGCTCCTCCGTCAGTTTCAAGACTTCAAACCTTAAATCGGAACAAGTAATTACTTCTACCTTCAAAGATATTTCTTATAATATTAGTAACCACAATATATATGTTTTTCGTATGTCGATTACCGGCTGCCACTGGCTGCTGTTGGCGGAAGAAAAAAAGGCTCTGGGGCCAGCCCAGATCTTACGGAACTATTCTTTTATCGACCAGACATTGAGGTTATCAAAACCAATGGTCATATTTCCCTCTGATTGGGTTCCAGCATAAAGTCCTACTCCGCCATAGGCGAAGCTGCTGTCATTATAATCGGCAAGCTTTTCGCCGTTGGCATATAATGCGAGCTTATCGCCCTTGGCTGTGACCTTGATGAGGTTAGTGGAGTTGCCCGTCTTGATAGCGCTTGATTTGGTCCATTCAGAGACGTACGGCCAGGAGCCGTTCTCTCTCTTGGCTACCTGATAATAGCCATCGCTGGAAAGCAGGAACGCATAGTAATTGCTGCCGTCGACCTTTCTTAAAGCAAGTCCAAATACATTATCATCCGGCCCTGCCTCCTTGGTAGCCTCTATCTCCAGCATGAAATCCGAAAAATTCAGGCGAGCTGGTCCTATAACATAGTTCCAGTAGTCGGCAGGAACTACGGTGATGTGGTATACCCCGTTTTTAAACGACTTCTTAAAGGTTTCATCTGATACATAGGGCCAGCCGGATTTGCTGCTGGAGAAATCCTCGGAGTAGAGAAGGTCTCCTGAAACAGGCTCATTTTGGCTTGCCTGAACATACTGCTCCTCCGATGCGTTCGAGGCCTCAGCTGAGGTCTCAGCTGAACAGGCCCCTATCATATAAATTGCGGCAATCAACATCGCCATAAACAGACAATTCCTGAGTTTCATGGTAATCAAGCCCTCCTTTCAAAGACTGCTATACGAATGCCGTTGTTCCTGGCATTCAAACTACTAGTGTTAGCATATTTGACAATCATGCTAATAAGAATTTCTGTGGCTCAATCAAAAACTGCACAATCTTAGCGAGTGCGAATTTTGCTTTTCTGTCATTTCCATTTTTAATCTTTTCCTGGGGATTGAATGGGCTAACTGCATAATCTTTAATTATATTGAACAGCCATCTTCAGGGAATAATTACTGTTCGAAAAACTCTATTAAAGCAGCTAATTTTGCCGCGACGGCCGGAGGGAAATAATGAGGGATAATGTTCGATCTTAATCCAGCCCAGCAACAGCAACCAGGCATCCTTTACGCTTGGTTTTGGGCAGAAAGTGGAGGTAAGCTCAAACGGCATAGGACCAATAGCCGCAATAGGCCAGGCCACAGGAAGCTCCACTTATGTCAGCCCTGACGGAAAGGACATCTTCGGACCTACATCGACTGCAGGGAGCACCGGCCAGGATAGTTTAGGCCCTGGCAGCTTAGGCCCGGGCGAAATGCATGGAGGCTGCTATACCGATCCGGCAACCGGCCAGATAATCTGCGTTGATGACTTCGGCAATCCATCGGGCTCGGAAACCGACCAGGGAGATCAGCAAACCCCTTCAGGAATGTCTGGTGGCTGTAATCAGGATCCCATGACCGGCGAGATAATATGCGTGGATATGGATGGTAAGCCCGAGGATCTGTTCGCTCCAGAGTGCGGGTGCTTCACCGACGAGTCGACCGGAGTGGTAATCTGCATCGATTAATCTGCATCGATTGAGCAATTTGAGGTCAACAATGAGGGCTGTTGGCCTCTTGATCATTTTTATTTGTAGATAAAAAGCGCAAAGGTTCATTAAAGCCGATTCATCAAAAAAGAGAAAAGGCTATATTATAGCCTGAGATTTTGATTTTTATTTATCTAACGATATTCTTTGCCCTGCGATCCGCCGCGGCTGGTGGAAGAACCCATGCCTGATGAGCCCATCCCTGATGAACCCATGCCCCTGGTCACTTCCATCGATGAGTTAAATCTCTGCTCAGGCAATCTATCCAGAGCCCTAACCACTTCATCTGGAGCATTATGCCTTCTGGCCTGCTCAACGATCTCCCTTTTCTCTGCAGGAAAATTCACATCTCTCAGGTACCTTTCAATATCTGCTGAACGCATTTCCGCCATTTCTTAATCAACTCCTTTATTTGGTTGCATCCTTTGTTCTCCTCGATCATATAAAAATTTTTTTATTACTCTAAATATATAATCGATGGAACCCCTATATTTGTTCAACCTGTCGGCAATTTTCAGCAGTGTCCTGATTTGGCAGGCTACTGGAAAGGGATAAGAGCCTTGGCAGACTCGATCCTGACGGACAATTTCAGCAAGCTTGGCGCGGCAAAACAGGTAATTATGGAAATCATAATAGGGTTGGTCCTCCAAAAATCCTGCAAAATAATATTATTTATAAACTATATATAAATATACACGCATCACTAAATCTCTACTGCTAATATAGGTTGTGGTTTCTTAATTAGCGTATTTTATCCAATCGATAATTGCGTCTTTGATTTTATAGAATTAAACTTATTAATTTTCTCAATAGCATAATTCATGGAATCATAGAAAAGATTAACTTGCCCCAGATCTTCAATCCCCGGAGGTATCGCATTGGGACCTAATGAGCGAGTCAAATGCCGCATATCGCGGATAGGCCTTTCGGGCATAATGTTTATGACCATAACATTAAGTATTTTTTGCGCAAACGCTGTTGATCAAGACATGGATGGGAGTATCGATAGAGATGTCCTTTTCCAGGTATCGACCATCGATGCCTTGATGCAAGGAGTCTATGACGGAGTGATGATTTTTAAAGATCTGAAGCCTCAGGGTGATTTCGGCATCGGCACCTTTGAAGGAATCGATGGAGAGATGATTGCCTTAGATGGAGAGTATTACCAGGTAAAATCTGATGGCGTCGCTTATCCTGTTAACGATACTATGACCACTCCGTTCTCCACCGTCACGTACTTCGATAAAGATCTTTCTGCAAACCTATCAGCCAAGAACTTCACTGAGCTGTGCAGCGATCTGGATGCTCAGATTCCGTCCAAGAATCTCTTTTACGCCATACGCATAGATGGGACCTTCCCATATGTTAAAACGAGAAGCATTCCGAAGCAGTCAGAGCCCTATCCTCTCCTAAAAGATGCCGCTGCAAACCAATCGGTCTTCGAGTTCAACGATGTAGAGGGAACAATTGTCGGATTCTACACCCCGGAATATGCCGAGGGGCTTAATGTTCCCGGATATCACCTTCATCTGATAACAGCTGATAAAAAAGCCGGAGGGCATATACTCGATCTGGCCCTAAACAGCTCCATTGTGTGGCTTGATATAACTTCCACACTCAATATGGCATTGCCGAGCAAGGGAGAATTCATAGGAGTTGATCTTACCCAGGATCTTTTGGAGGATCTCAAAAAGGTAGAACAATAACTCAGCTTAAGGTCGAGTTGCAGTCTAGCATATCTTCTCTTTTTTAATTATTCCTCATGCATTTTAATCAATAAACGCTGCAAGGGCAATCCATTAATCTATAAATTATTTTAAATTTAGAATAGCATTAAATGCCATTAAAGCATAACATGTATTCTGGTGAAATCAAATGATATCAAGGAAAAGTTTTCTATGTTTGTCTGCTCTTGCAGCCTGTCTTTTCGTCAGTCCTGCTTGCAGCCAAGACTATCTGGAAGGTGGAAATGTCCAAAGGTCAACCGGGCCGACAGATCCCGGAATAGCCGGCATGGTGAGATGGCTTGATCAGCCGGTCCCTACCTTCCCATGGTACAGCGAGGGCGGAACCTTCTATCAGCAAGGAGTTCCTGAAACTGCATTTACGCCCTTCAGAGAGTATTATTCAACCACAGGTGCGCCCGTAATGGAACTGGGGAGAGGAATCGGCACTCCTACAAGGTTTGACGTATCTCAAAGAACTCCGGCTAACATTTACTATGCTGCTGGCCAGGGGTTGCCCTATTCTCAATACGCGTCCATAGTTCCTTCAAGGGGCAACGATCTCTGGGTTCAGGGAACGGGGAACTGGTCACAGTATGTTGTGGTTCCTCTCGGAACGCAGCTCACGCTGGTGGCCAATTCCTCTACAGGAGGGCCTGGTGGGTTTTACGAGATAATACAGGCTGTAAACGCAACTCTAAACTATAACACCTACCAATTCTTCCAGGGATACAACTCCATGAGCTACAGTGTAGATGAGGTGGGAAGACACATGCTCTACTATGTAGTGAATAACCAGCCAAGCGATGTGGTAGTTGTGGATGTGTTTGCCCAGGCGCCGGTGCAGCAATAATTTGGGGCGATCGATCGTACTGCATACATTACCCACCATCTTAGCCGAAATGAAATCAACTGCAAAGTTCTAAGTGCACTTTCGATTTGGGTTTGCCCCAACGCCCGTAAATTTTTTTTATTGAATATCAATCACCTATATTTACATTGAAGAATTAATATTAGTTAATGGGCGCATATTTATGGATTTAAAAGATAAGGTTCTGGAAGCCGTTAAAGGCACAAAACTGGCATCTGTAGCAACTATCACAGAGGAATCAAACAGAAAGTTTCCGGCTGTAAGGTATATGTGGACAACAGCTACGACGATCTGACATTATCAGCATTCACAAAGGCCGATTCGAGGAAAGTGTCTCAGATTGAGAAGAATCCCAATGCGGCACTGATGATTGCGTCAGGCACTCCTGCAAAGCCCTATGTGTCCATAAGAGCGAATGCCGAAATTCTTAAAGAGCCAGAGATGAAGAGAAGATACTGGGGGCCTCACCAGCAGGAGTTCATAAAAAATCCAGACGATCCCGGCTATGTGGCAATAAGATTCGTTCCAACAAGGATCGAGTATTACAGCGGAGGCAAAATGGAGGTATTGCAGCTGTAGCGGCGAAGTAAGCTATCCTCAAGGTCACATCTCAAGCGGATGCATGGAAAATGCATGGAAAAGGAGAGATGTGGATATCGTCCCTGCACATGACAGGGGGGTTGATGTCAATATCCTGAGGCTTCGAGGCACTCTTTGCAGCGGCAGGATTATCATCTGCCTTCAGAGCCCTGAGAAGAGGAGCTTAAAAAAAACGCTCATTACAATATCCTTTTTTAATTTTGCCCGAATCGATCCGCCGCTCGCTTTGGGAGCTAATGGCATTTTATTGAATCGATATATTATTTAACATTAAAGAATTAAAAATAATTTATGAATCAAAGCATTTTCGATGTAATAAACGCTTCTTTAGGACTGGACTCTCCTGAGCTAAATCTTTCGCAGATGGTCGCAAGAGCTATAGTAATCTACATCTTTGCTCTTGCAATAATTAGGCTAAGTGATAAAAGATTCATGGGAAAGGCTTCGGCCTTTGACTTTTTTGTAGGCATTGTATTTGGCACAATAACCGGCAATGCTATCTTGGGAAATGCACCTTTCATTCCTTGCCTTGGAGCATCCGCAGCTATTGTAGCTACTCAATGGGTGTTTGCTGATCTTTCCTTTAGGTATGATAGCGTCGGATCGATAGTCAAGGGCAGACCTTATAAACTGGTCGAAAACGGCGAAATACAATGGGATGCCATGAAGAAAGGGCATATCAGCGAGAAAGACCTGATGAGCGTCGTGCGTATCTATGGGAAAACAGGCCTCTCTGAGGTTAAGGAAGCATACTTGGAAAGGAGCGGTGATATAAGCGTAATCTTTTATTGATGTTGCTTTAATTATCCTCATAACTATTCACAAAATCTTTATCTTATATTATAATTATATTATTATATGTCTGAGTTGTTAGCTCTTCAAACGCCGGTATGGGAATTGATGCTCAGAGCCGCTGTCATATACTTCTTTCTTTTATCGATATTCAGGCTGATAGGCAGGCATGAGTTCGGCCAGCTATCGCCCTTCGACCTTGTGCTCCTCCTAATAATTTCCGAAAGCGTCTCAAGCTCCTTAAACGTTTCTGATAATTCGCTGACATCCGGCCTTATCCTGGCCGCTACGCTGCTTGGCATAAACGTCATCCTGTCCTTTGCACAATATAAGAACCAGTCCTTTAAGAGGATCGTTTCAGGAGAAGATGATGTGAAGATCGGCTACATAGAGACCGAAGGAAGCGTATCTGCCATAACTTATGATCAGGATGTCGTCCTGAGACGACGGGCTGCAGCCCAGGCTGAAGATTCAAAGAACAGGCTGTAGATACCGCAAATAATATTAATCGATGTCCAAAAAGAGGCATACGAATTCAACTTCCAACGAAAAATTTTGGTTCAGAGGCAAAGTTCCAAACAGCATTCATTATCTTTGGCTCTAAAAAGATTTTATATTATCTTTATATAGTTGCCTTGCAATAAATATTAAAGGTGAATTCTAAATGAATCCCATGAAGTATGTGTTGGCTGGTTTGTTTGTCATTGCAATGCTGAGCCTGACTTCTCTTGCTCAGGAGATCCCGGAGGCAATAGTTTTCGAGGATTATAACATGACGGGGTCCCATACGCATTTCTTTACGAACATTCCCGATCTAACCGAATCGGATAACTTTTGGAACGATAAAATCTCATCAATTGTAATAATATCCGGCACCTGGACCTTCCTTGCGGATCCTGAAGGCGAAGGAGATGAAAACGGCGAATCCATTACACTAGGGCCAGGAGTCTATCCGGATGTAACAGCAGAGGGAATTGAGGATAATTCCATCTCGCAGGTCCGCGTGGGATCAGAATCCTAAAAAAGAAAAATTATTAGGTCTTTGATGAGGCCTTTGGGATCAGGCATTTTGCATTATCTGATCCCACGATTTTTAAAGCTTAGATGGACGTAATTTTTAGACGCCATTTTAAAATTCTATGAGAAGTTTTGCGATTTCATAGCTATCTATGGATTATTAAGCCCTTTGATTGTACCTCTCCAGCATCTGGGCGAGATACTCCTTATGAATGGGTTTAGCCATATAGTCATCCATGCCGGCATCAATGCACATCTCCCTGCTGTAATCCAGAGCAAAGGCCGTAACGGCAATGATTTTAGGCTGCTCCTTTGGAGAAAGCCATCGGCGGATGGTTCTGGTAGTTTCCAGGCCGTCCATCAAAGGCATCTGTATATCCATTAAAATGATTCTATACGTTTTTTGTTTAAGAGCTTCCAGAGCCTCAAGTCCATTGGTGACTACATCCACAAGATAGCCCAGGTGCTGCAGCATCACTATAGCCGGTTAATATCCTTCAAAGCCCGCGCTAAATCCTCTTTCTGGATAGGCTTTGCAATGTAGTCGTTCATGCCGGCTAAAAGGCATTTCTCCCTGTCGCCTTCCAGAGCATAGGCCGTAATGGCTATGATCTTCGGCCCGTCACGCGGCCAGCGCTGGCGGATGATGCGTGTAGCTTCCAGGCCATCCATTTCCGGCATCCTTAAGTCCATCAGCACCACATCGTAATGCTGGCGCTCAAGAGACTGAAGGACCTCTATTCCGTTAGCTACAACATCTGCCCTATAGCCCAGCTTCTTTAGCATCTGTAAGGCCACCTTCTGGCTTGAGATGTTATCCTCAGCCAGCAGTATTCTCAGAGGCTTATTCAAAATGGGCTGATCATCCCCAGAAGCCTTAGCAAGGCTCTTATCTGGCTGACTAGGCAATGGTTGTCCAGACGATGTCTGTCTAGACAGTGTTTGTCTATACAATTGTTGTCTGGATAATGGTTGCTTGGACAATATATTTGTCCCTGGCAGTATCTCTGTCCCCGGCAATATCTCTGTCAGGACTTTGTGCAACTGGGCAGGCTTGATTGGCTTTGTCAAATGGGCATGGTTAGGAGGTATGCGTTTTCCTAAAGAGGTCAGCAGCACCAGAGGCAGTGTTTTATTGTATGTTCGTATTTTCTCTTCCAGCTCCAGGCCATCCATGTCCTGCAAATCCATATCCATTATAGCGATATCAAATTCAAATCCTGTCTGAATCCATTTTAAGGCCTCCTGGCCAGATTTTGCAGCCATGGGAACCATGCCCCAATCATACACCTGCTTGCTTAGGATTATGCGGTTAGTCTTGTTATCCTCGACAATGAGCACTCGCTTGCCTATTAGCTGGGGTGAGCCTACAATAAACCGGGGCGAAGCCTGCTCTGAAGATGCTTTAATGGTGAAGTGGAACGTGGAACCTACGCCTTCCTCAGATTTAGCCCAGATTCTCCCGTCCATCAGCTCTACGAGCATCTTGGATATGGCCAGGCCCAGACCTGTGCCGCCGTAAAGCCGAGTGGTCGATGGCTCCATCTGAGTAAAGGGCTGGAAAAGCTGGTTCATGCTATCCTGAGGTATTCCTATGCCTGTATCCTGAACCGCAAAGTGAACCTCATTGGTTCCTGTTTTATCAATCTTCCTGCTCGAAACTAAAATTGTAACCTCGCCACTATCTGTGAACTTAATGGCGTTTGAGAGCAGGTTGCCCAGGATTTGCCGCAACCTTGCAGAGTCGCCGATAAGAGTATCTGGAACTTCTTTATCGATTTTATATGCCAGGTTCAACCCTTTTTCGGAAGCCCTGAGCGCCACCAGATCCAGGGATTCTTCTACTAATTGACGGAGACTGAATGGCTCTTCTTCAAGGACCAGCTTATCGCTCTCTATCTTGGAGAAGTCCAGGATATCGTTGATGATCGTTAAAAGGGCATCGCCACTGACCTTGATTGCCTTAAGGCCATCCCTTTGCTCCAGGCTTAATGGCTCATCCTCATCAAGCAGCAGACTTGCAAAACCAATGATGGCGTTCATGGGCGTCCTGATCTCGTGGCTCATATTGGCCAGGAACTCGGCCTTCGCTTTAGTAGCGGCCTCAGCAGCCTCTTTGGCTGCTATTAGATTCTCTTCTGCCTTCTTTTGTGCTTCGATCTCCACCTGGAGCTCTTCGTTCATCGACTCCATTTCTTCCTTGGCACTGGATAGCTCGGTAGTCCTTTCCTGGACTCTTTGCTCCAGCTCGTCCCTGGACCTGCGCAACGCCTCTTCAGCCAGCTTGAGCTGAGTCACATCCGAGCCAGCGATGACGGCACCACGCACCTTACTTTCGGCATCGAAGAGAGGCACGGCGCTCTCGATCAGGTAGACGGTTCGCCCGTCGGGGAAGATCAGCTCCAGTTCATCACCAATGACAGGCTTGCCCGTGACAGTGGTGACCTGGGCTGGCATCTCCTCAGGCTGCAGCTCCACGCCATTGCGGAAGACCTTGTAGGAGACATTCGCTTCGCCGGGCAGGGCACTGCGGGAGACATTGCCGCCGTGCGGGGCCTGCAGGATTTGATCGGCATAGGCGTTGCCGGTGATCTGACGGCACTGAGGATCGTGAGCGATCCAGACGGTGACTGGTGCGGCGTTCAGTACGGCCTGGAGTTCAGCGGCACGGTCGGCCAGCTCTTGTGCCAGGCGCTGGCGCTGCTCCTCGGCCCGCTTGCGCTCGGTAATGTCCACTGTTACGGCAATGCCGCCGATCACGTTGCCCTGTATATCGAGTATGGGTGCACCTGAGGCCTCTGTAAACCAGCGCCTACCGCTCGGTAGCTCTACCTCAAGCTCCATAGGCGAAATCTCTCTGTTCTCGGCAACTGCTCGCTGCAGAGGGAGCGCGGCATCTGTGATTTCGTGTCCATCCATAAAGTAGCGCACCTGTCGGCCTGGAGCATTGCTATCTAGCGCTGAAGCAGAGAGGTTATCTTCCGGCTCGACCCCAAACTGAGCGAGCGCTGCCGGATTCCCGGTAATGTTCTGGCAGGTGGGATCATCACAGAAGCTGACTCCCACAGGCAGTGCTTTCATGAGGGCCTCCAGACGGCGCTTCTCTTTCTCTGACTCAAGCCTGGCCTCGACGTGCTGCAGCCCCAGAGAGACAATTGCAGCCAGCTGGGACAAAATCGTTTCATCTTCGGCTGTGAAGTCGCCTCCATCCTCCTTGTCGCTGACCATCACCAGACCGTTTGGCCTACCGTTCACATCCACCAGCTGCGCTCCCAGCAAGCCGCGTAGAGGCACATGGTCTTCGGCTAGGCCCCACCAGGCAAAGTGAGAGCGCATCTCAGCATCGGTGAGGCGGATAGAGTTTTTCTCCCGGATCAGATCAAGGTAAACGCCGCCCTTCTTAACGCTGAACGCCTCGCCGGGAGGACAGGGCATCGTCCCTTCAGAATGCGACACGCCTCCGGCTGTAAATACGCCGTTGACATAACCGTGGCCTGCCGTAGCATATTTCGCTCCTGTCAGCTCTCTGGCGGCATCCGCTGTAGTCTGGAGAAGACCATTCAGATCTTTTTGGGCCAGGACATTTCTGGTGGCCTCCAATATCCTCTCCTGACACTTCAAATGCTTCTCGCGCTCGCATGCCAGCTTATCTTCAATAAAAGCATCCCGCTCTGCTTCGGTCATCCCCCCCCCCTGCTAACATAGTTAGCTCTTTAAGGCAGACCTGAATCTGTCCAAGGCCCTCCTGAAGCATTTCAGCTGCTTTTTCGGGATGGCTGAGGCTCCGGGCACGAAGAGCCTCTAACTCTTTCGAGATATCAGCGATTACCCGAGATGGATTAGCGCTTGGCATATCGGTGGCTCCTGGCGAAGTTTGATAATATTAATCGTAGTTGTTAAAAGCTTTATCCTAGACTAAAGACTACTGGAAATACTGGGTTACAGGCAGTACCATGATATCAAGGGCTGTTCTTAGAAGATCGATATTTATTCAGCACCTCTGCCAGATCCTTTTTCTGCACAGGCTTCGCAATGTAGTCGTCCATGCCTGCTTCGATGAACTTCTCTCTGTCACCCTCCAGGCCGTATGCCGTGAGGGCTATGATCTTCGGGCCTCCCGGCCAGCGCTGGCGGATGATACGGGTGGCCTCCACGCCGTCCATTTCGGGCATCCTGATATCCATGAGCACTATATCGTATTTCTTTCGTTCCAGTGCATGCAATACCTCTAATCCGTTTGTGGCGACATCGACCTCATATCCAAGCTTATGAAGCATCTGCTGGGCCACCCTCTGGCTGGATTCGATATCCTCGGCTAACAATATTCTCAGAGGTCTTTTCTCTACTATGGGATGAACTGCTGATGCCTTTATAATTCTCTTATCGGGCTGCATAAATAATATCTCCACGAGATTTCGGACTGTTTAAATAGCTCGAAATGCTCTTTTGGGCAAGTGATATGGCTCTATCAGAAAGGAAATGTTCATGGATATACTTTACGAAGGATATTAACAGCGCTGTCTTGATCTAACCTAACCGCGTGAAGGCCCGTTGTGCCGGAAGGTCCCGGGACAGCTATCCAGCGTAAACATTTGGGATCTTTGATCCGCATAGAATGGTGGGCACCATATCAATCATTCTTTAGAACGATAACCTCGCGGAGTGCATGTTGCTTTTGTTAACAGTAATATTGGCAGTTATCTCATCGATAATCTATGCCTTGGATTCACTTCCAGATCTTGTGCCAGTTACACCCTCATATGCCTTCAGTGTCTGGACCCCTTTATGCACATCCCTAAAGTCCGCTGGATGCCTTTGCCAGTGTACACGTTGCTCCGGGTTTCCATGTCATCGATGTAAACAATCGCAGGAGATGTGTCTGCGACCGATGAAAGGAAACGTTCTTGTTCCAATAGCGCTTGTTCTGCATTCTTACGATCGGTAATATCACGGACCGAGCCGAGGGCGATCGTCTCCCCTCCAATCACATCAATAGACAGATCGGCATCTATCCACACCACTGAACCGTCGGCGCGGATGAAGCGGTACTCGTTCTTGAAGAGATTGATAACCCAGTAGCAGGACGGGACCTTCATCGAGAGTATGGTGTTTCAATCCTTGCCTCTCAACGCCAAGAACATGAAACAATGCAGCAAGCTAGCGCTATGGCATAGGTCTTGGGTAGACGGAGGGGCTTACTGGATGTGAGATTCAAAGTAAGCATCAGCTGTTTAGGTACTTTTATAAGTGTGGAAATCATATACTAAGTAGGCAAATAAAATACACCTTTGAGTATCTAATAAAGTAGGAGCAGCAAGTTGAATAACATGGCTGGCAGTAATGTGTAAATTATGAAAATCATATACACCAGTTTATTCGTTAACGATCAGGATAAAGCCTTGAAGTTTTATACTGAACTCTTAGGCTTTGTGAAGAAAAGCGACATTACAGCGCAGGAATATAGGTGGCTCACCGTTGTCTCGCCTGACGATCAAAAAGGCACCGAGCTTGTACTTGAACCAAACGATAATCCAGCAGCAAAAACATACCAAAAAACGATTTTTGAGCAGGGTATTCCTGCGACATCCTTTGGTGTTTCTGATGTTCGCTCAGAGTGTGAACGATTGAAGAAGCTCGGTGTGAGGTTTACAACGGAGCCTGCAGAAGTAATGAAGGGTGTGACCATAGCCGTCTTCGACGACACCTGTGGCAACCTGATCCAAATACAACAAACGGCTCAAAAGTAAACAGTTCAACTGGAAAAATAACGTGCTCTTATCGAAGATAGAGGAGGTCATGAACAACATGAGAAAAATTATCGTTTTAACATTTATTTCGCTCGACGGTGTCATGCAAGCTCCCGGCGGTCCAGAGGAAGATACCTCTGGAGGTTTCAAGTATGGCGGGTGGGTGGTACCCTATTTTGACGAAGCTTTGGGTAAGGTCGTGTATGAGCAGATGGGACACCCGTTTGATTTGCTACTTGGCAGAAAAACCTATGAACTGTTTGCAGGCTATTGGCCCAGTCACAGGGAGGAAGGCCTAAGGATCAATAACGCAACAAAGTATGTTGTTTCGCGTTCGCCTCAAGCATTCACCTGGGAGAAATCGGTGCTCGTTACCGGTAATGTGCTAAATGAAATAAAGAAGCTGAAAGCGCAAGATGGGCCGGAACTGCAGGTTCACGGGAGCAGTGCGCTGGTTCAACTGCTTCTTGTAAATAACTTGGTTGACGAATTTTGGCTTAAAATTTTCCCCGTGATACTCGGTCCAGGAAAACGACTGTTTGGTGAGGGAACGATGCCTTCAGCGCTCAAGTTAACTAAAAGCACGGTAACGCCTGCGGGAGTGATTATCGCCAATTACGAACGCTCAGGGGAGGTAAAGACGGGATCCTTTTGATAAGCAAGGTGGATTCCCGAAGGAGCCCGCGGCAATATCCCAAGGCAAGCTTTACTAAGACAAAGAGTGAAGCCTGAAGTTAGCGTAGAATTGCATTGAATCCTACATAATATCGTACACCACTTTCGAAATTATCAAAAAGTATAAATCATATTGCGCGTACGCCTAAATTGGAAGAGCGGGGGCTTGCCTCCATCGTCACTATCACAACAGTTCTAATGGATGTGAAACTCAGCCACAGATAAGAATGAGCAATAGTCGATGCCAAAAGATGCCAAAACATCATTCAATGCATTTTTCTAAAAACTTGAAAGGCAGGTGGGATGGAAACTGTAGCGGCAGTTCCCATCCCCTGGTCTAAAAGAGGCGCTAAAGGCTAAACTGAGCGAATGAACAGGCCGCCGGCCGAAGGAGTTATGGAGACTCTATCGGACTGCAGCAGGATCGAGAGGCTGGGCGGCAGAAGTATTCTGCCCACACCCTTTTCGTTTACATCGTATTTCAAGAGCCATTCATCCTGCTGGCCGCTCGATTGAAATCCTCCATAGCCCTTGGCATCGACATCCTGTGCTTCAGGCTCGGCCTCTGGGGCAAAATCCTTTACCGGCTTCTCCTTTAATTTTGATTGTGCATTTGACCTCATCTTCCATCCTCCAATCGCCTATTGGTTGCTCCTTGACCCAACTCCAAATTATCTTTTAGACCCCGTTTGGATTTTGACTAGCCAGAGTTCGTTAAGGATCTCAACATATTTAAAAATTTTGGATTCCTAATACAGCAAGGAAATGAGTCTTATACCATTATGATAATACCAATGATGTAATAAACACTTGATTTAGATAACCCTCCCAGATGCAAAGGACAGGATGCCACGCCTCCTTTTATTAGCAGGATTGTCAGTAACAAATATAAGGTCATTTAGTTCTTAAATAATTTACTGATTAATTATCTGATGTTAAGTCATAAATATTTTAAGACCATTTAGACGCTAAACCCTTTTTACCATACAGTCGGCCGGGGTAGTACACCAGTTCTGAAGAAAATAGCATCAAGAGCCTAGAATGAACCTACTGTGAATCAACTAGCCAGCAAGTTACCTCTTCATGGTAAATAACAATTAGCCATATATTCCCAAGTTGCGAAGCTTTGGGGGAGATACAGATCCATGAAGGTTGGCGGAAATTAGCACACATAGAGCAGGATGCTGGATAATTAAAGTAGAGTCGTTATATAGTGAGGTTACCTGATACCGGTATATCCCTAGGCCCTTTTAATGAGAGACTATCCAGAAATCAAAAATATTATTAACAAAGAATGATTAATAAAATTTATATGGTTGAAATAGGATATAAGCTTTCCAGCGAGGAACACGGTCCACTGGATCTGGTCTGCAATGCCCGTCAGGCCGAGTACGCGGGCTTTGCCTTTGCCATGATTTCCGATCATTATCACCCCTGGGTAGACAAGCAGGGCCACAGCCCTTTTGTCTGGGGAGCAATTGGCGGGATATCACAGACAACGTCCAAAATTCGGCTATCTACCGGTGTCACCTGCCCAACGGGTAGAATCCATCCTGCAATTATCGCTCAGGCCGCAGCTACGTCTGCGGCGATGATGCCGGGAAGGTTCATCCTGGGGCTTGGAACAGGTGAGAAGCTGAACGAGCACATTTTAGGCGATAGGTGGCCTCCTGCCCCCGTCAGACTGGAGATGCTGGAGGAGGCAGTCGATATTATACGCACTTTATGGGAAGGGAAGAATCAGGATTACTACGGCGTCTACTACATCATCGAGAATGCAAGAATTTACACACTGCCAGAGGAGCTTCCGCCAATAATGATTGCTGCCTCAGGAGAGGAATCGGCGAAGGCTGCTGCTAAAATCGGCGACGGGCTGATCACAAGCGGCCCGAGCGAGGATATCATTAAGCTGTTCAAAAACAGCGGGGGTAAAGGAAAGCCCGTCTATTCTGAGTTCACAACCTGCTGGGCAAGGACTGAGGAGGAGGCAAAAAAAATTGCCTATGATATATGGCCAATCACTGCCAATAAGGGAGAGCTGAACCAGGAGCTTCCGACCCCGACCCATTTCGAACAGCTGGCAAAAATGGTTTCCCCCGAGGACGTGGTCAAGAACATGCCGATCGGGCCCGACCCCCAGAGCTACATAGACATGATAAACAGGTTCGTCGATGCAGGCGCAGATCATATCTGCCTGCATCAGATAGGCAAAAACCAGCCTGAGTTTATTCAGTTCATAAAAGAGAATGTGCTGCCTGAGGTCGGACAGAGGTAAGCTAGCCGGAAGCACTAAAAGAAGATTTTCCCGTACAGAACGAAGTTCAGAGGATCATCGCATCGCCACTGGAAGGGAAAATTGCCACTAGGAGGCCGGTCAGATGCCGGCCTCCCTGGATCGGCATTGTTGATTCCCGGATTCCATGGGCTGTTCGCAGGTCCCGCCGGGAAGCTCCAACAGAGACTATGCTTGATCTCAAAAGCAAACAGAGTCTATGCCTGACCTCAGACGCACGGCAGCCAGTCAACGCTGATTGCGCCGCAGGTGGAGTTGCCCCAGAGCTGGATGAACTTTTCGATTGAGAAGACGCCTGTCAGATCCTCAACGCTGCGACCGTACTCGGCATGGCGCCCCTTCAATCCTCCCTCGGGCATGGGGTCCCTGGAGAGCCATCCGATGTGAGCGACGCCGATGACGTTGCTGTTCAGGTTGGCCTCAAGGACTCCTGTACAGCAATCCTCCTCAAGTGACTCGGAGACCTGTCCCTCGAAGTCACACCAGCCGTACAGCCTGGTCTTGACCTCAGTGGTCTTCTGCAGGTGCTCCGCATGCGAGTACATTTCTGTGAGCACTGCGCCGATCCTGTAGTTCTGGACGCACAGCTTCTCTACCCACTTCTGGTCGTACGCGCCCGTCTGGTATGAGACCGGCATGTACTCGAACTCGGCTTCTTTGGTGAAGTTGATGTAGTCCATCTGCGGAATTCCTGTCGGGAACTCGCAGGCAAGATAACAACCATAGGTGTGATTGAGCTGCCTTTCAGCCTCCAGCTCAGTTCTCTCTGTTACAACGTTGCCTGAACCTGACTCCTTCTCGACGAGCTTGGCTCCCGCAAAGCCCCACTGTGTGGATACTATCATCTCCGTGTTCTTATATCCCACTCCCCTAACAGATGCCTTCTCATACATATAGTTGGCAGCTGAAGACATGCCAATTAAAAAGACAGCAGTTAGCAGGACGACAGTTATGCTTTTCATTCCCACTCCTTCCTCCTATTTGGCCTAAATTATTATGGATTCACGATTGCAGCCATAAGGTTCGGCTATATCTCTTCCCATAAAATTAAAAGATAACGGAATATAACATAATGAATATAAGTAATAAATCAAAATAAGGTCACGGAATAAATATTAATAATAAATATTAATAATAAATAACAATAGCCAATCGCACCATTATTTGGAGGCAACAATATGCTAAATGATTTATGCAGACGGAATCTATTAAATGCTTTAAGCATTATAATCTGCCGCATAGTCCAGCCCTCATAGAAGGATCATCCTTCAATCATCATCCTTCAATCATCATCCTTCAATCATCATCCTTCAATCATCATCCTTCAATCATTTCCATGGGCTGCCCGCAACAGCTAAGCTCGCCATATCCGCTTTCCTTAACCTCAACGACGTTCCCGCAAATCTTGCACCTGTAGACCTCATCCACGTATTTGACTTGAACCATGTATCTCATCCCAGTCGGAGCTATTACTGTTTGAAATTATGTTAATTCATCCGTTATTAAATTAACTGTATTAGATGAAAAGTCTTGAGAAAATTTGGAGAGTTTATAATAATTCCAACAAGTGATATCAATTTATTTTTATATTAAACAAATTAAAATGTAACGCAAGAACTCGGCAATTTTTGAGAAAGAGAAAAGCGGCAGGCATTTTTTGCCTGCACGTACCCGCTTTTTCATCCTTCAGCCAAGATATATCCAATGATCCTGCCGTATGCAGGCCTGGCGATTCCCACTCCGATGAGCACGCCGATGATGATGATCAGCGCAAATCCCGTCAGGGCTCCAAAGCCCATTAAGAGCAGCGGGAACATGGCTGCAGCAGTGGTAAGAGCTGCTCCGAGGATGATGGTGAATGCCCTGGACAGCCTGGACAGGTAGACCTTGCCGCTGGGGCCGGTAACCTTGCTGCTGTCGACCTTCTCTGCCACCGCATCTGCCCTCTCCTTTATGCTCCTTTGCGCCGCAGAAGCGACCTCGCCGCCGCCGCGCAGCAGCTCATCGGTGATGATGACCAGGTGGTCTACGCCTGTACCGATGACCAATATTATGCCTGCGAGGCTTGCCAAGTCGAGCTGCCAACCCATCAAGGCCCATATTCCCAGCATCATGATGACCTCGCTGACCGAGGTTCCAACCATCGGCAGGACAATTCTCGGCTCACGATAGCGGTAGTAAACCATGAAGGCAACAGCCAAAAGGGCTATTATGCCGGCTATTATCATCTGGAGCTTGAACTGGCTACCCAGCGTTGCCGCCACCTGACCGGAGCCAATGACCTTGACGTTGACGGGCAGTGCGCCTTCTCTCAGGTGGATGTATAGCTCTCTTGCCCTCTGGGACCCCTCATCTCCGCCACCTACCTGGGCCATCATGTTCCTCATGGGAACCTTCTGGAGGCTTGCCGCCAGCTCAGGAGAGAGCGGCGCGCTGAATATCTCGTCCTTATCCAGGTGCATGGATATCTCGTGGGCCTGAGGATTCGTTGTTGCCCCGGAATCTATGGCTGCATCCCGGAAAATCCTGGCACCATCCTCAGAAAGCTCGAAGGGCACGCCCCAGCTGCCGTCCCTGTCGCCCTGGGGTATATCCACGGATTCCACGGCGTCTCCGTAGAGAACGTGCATCGTCTCGTTGTCCCCGGTCTGGATTCGTATCTCGAACTTGCCGGGCTTGCCGACGATATCCTGGGCAGTTGCTACATCCACTCCTGCAAGGTCGATGAGGATGAACTTGTTGTCAACGATTCTAACCTTTATATCCTGCAGTCCCAGGCGGTTGAGCTTGGAGTCGAGAACCTTCTTGGTCTCATCCACTGTTTCAGGGGTTACTCCCTCGATGAATCCGTTTTCGCCGGAGACAACAGACCCTCCGACCTCGGACAGAATCGAGTTCAGCGACTCCCTGGTGACGGCGGTCCTGATCTCATAGAGAACTGGAGCCACTCCAACTATCTTTACATCCGTATCCAGGCGGTTTTGAAGATAGTTGGTGATTATGCTCTCAGGGGACGCCATTATCGTGATCCTGGTGGTGTTATCCCTCTCTGCCATCTTTGCGCCGGAATAACCTAAATCTTCGGCCAATGTGGCAGAAGCCGCCCCAGGAACAGTGATGATGAAGCTGTCGCCGCGGTGTTCGACGGAAGTTGCGCCGAACTGATCCTTCAGTATCTCTGCCGGATCGGCATCGATTTGAACAACTGCACCCTGAAGCTGAAGCTGAAGCCATGACCCGCCCTCCAGGTCAAGGCCGTACTTGAGGCCTGAGCTTGCCCCTATGATGCTGGGAAGCGGAGTGAGGATCAATATCAGCGCCAAAACCACGGCTATGGCGTAGATAACCACCCGCGGGTCTTTTGATGCGTCCTCTAAAAAGCTCATCTTCTCTGCCTCCTGGCCTTAGTCGATCTTCCCATATACCACCTTAGAGCCTGAGCGTTTGTGATCCATGTATTGAAAATATCTGCCGCCAGGCCGAAGAGGAGAACTACGGACATGTCCGCAATGATCGCCATTCTTGTAAAACCGGAAGAAACAAGGTAAAGCACATTTGAGACGATAAATAGCGATAATACGGCAACAATTGTTGTGCTTGTCATCATCAGGCCGGTTCCCATAGCTCCAATGATTTTCTCATCGGTGGTTCCCTTCCTCTTTAAAACTCTCATGGACAGCAGAATGTCCGTATCCACAGAGTAACCGATGAGCATGAGGAGCGCAGCAACCGTGCCTAAGGAAAGGCTGATTCCTACGACCGTCATAGATGCTGCAGCTATTAAAATATCGGCCAGGGCACAAAGAACTACTATTGCGGAAACGAATGGTTCCCTGAATATTATAAATACAACAATCGCCATCAACAGGAATGAGAGCGGTATGTACCTCAAAGCCTCTTGCTGAAGAGCCTGGCTATATATCGGCCCCATGTACCTGATCTCTGCATCGTTCTCGTATTGAGAGTTGATCTGCGTAGCTAAAGCCTGATACTCTGTATCGTCCATCGGCCCGAACTGCATCTGATATCTGCTGCCGATATTCCTTACATCCAGTAGCGGATAACCGGCAAAGTCCTCTCTAAGCTGATCTTCGGATTCAGTCGCCGGCACTGTAGCCAGTGTGCCTCCTGTAAACTCCACTCCTAGCTTTACAGGAGACCCTGTGCTGAGATAAGTTGCGCCCAGGACAATGAGTGCCAATATAACTATCGTCAACGGAATCAGCAATAATTGCCTGGGTGGGTATTTTGATATTATGTCCTCCAATTCCATGCTTGTCTCCTCGAACTCAAGGCTTAGGTTTCCAACCAAATGTTATTTCTATCACCGATTAATATCCTATAGCTTATTCTTCCTTCTTTAGAATAATTTCAAACTATTTACGGCTTATCGTCAGACCTTCTCCCACTTCTTGAGGTTTGCGACCTGAGAGAGGGTCTTTCCCCTGCGGATTTCCTCGTACAGCCTGCTCTCGTTCTTCTCGACCTCTTTTGCGCGCCTGGCAATTTCGTAGGCCCTCTCCTTCGGGATCACGACCACGCCGCTGTCGTCGCCCACAATATAGTCCCCAGGGCGCACCGTTTGTCCTCCGCAGGTGATCTCGGAGTTTATCTCGCCCATGCCTTTCGGCTCGCCCGCATTTGGGACGACAGCTGATGCGAAGATGGGATAGTTCATTGCCCGAATTTCATCGACATCTCTTACTGCCCCGTCTATGACCACGCCTTCGACCCCCTTGACCTTACAGCTGAGCGTCGCAAGGCCGCCCCATGGCGAAATGTGGTTGCTCCCGTTATAGATTACTATTACGTTGCCGGGACCCGCCAGGTCTATAGCCTCCACGGTCTTTGCCCAGTCTCCTGCAAAAGTCTGGACGGTGACTGCAGTGCCCACAATTTTATTTCCGGGATTTATTGAGCGAATATCGCGCATTGCGCCCTTCCTGTGCATGGCGTCTGAGACATTGGGTGCCGAAACATCCCTTAGAATCGCCGTCAGCTCCTCCTCCATGCTGCGCCTCGGCTTTGCGCCAGCGAAGGCCAGGGCGTGATCGATAGCCTCTCTGATCTTTCGCGCCGAGGCCGTCACGTCCGCACTTCGAACGATGCTTCCGCCGACAATCACTATGGCTGCGCCGCATGCTATGGCCTCGGCACCGGTCTGCACGTTTATTCCGCCTGCAGCGGCCACAGGCGTCTTTACCTCCTTGACGATCTCCTTTAGAAAATCGATTGTGTCGCGGCCCGTCATCTGCTGGTCGATGCCCACATGGACGCAGATATAATCCACGCCAAGCTTTTCCAGCTGTCGCGAACGCTCCACGGGATCCGGAACCGTCAGAAGGTCCATCATGATCTGAACGCCGTACTTGCGTGCCGCGCGCAGGGCATCCTCGATTGTGGAGTTGTCAGAGGTCGCGAGCATGGCCACAATGTCCGCTCCTGCCTTCGCAGCCATCTCCACCTCCATGGCTCCGGTGTCCACTGTTTTCATATCTGCAACGATCTTCGTTCCCGGCAGCGCCTTCTTCATCTCGCGCACGGCATCCATTCCCTCGCTCTTAATGAGAGGGGTTCCCGCCTCGATCCAGTCGGCTCCGCCTTCAACTGCCTCTCTAGCTATCTGAATAGATCTGTCCAGCTCCAGAAGATCTAAGGCCACCTGTAGAATGGGTTTAATATCACATCACCACCACTGTCAACAAAGAGCCAACTAAACAGAGCATGGTATATAAAATGAAGCTGGCAGAGATTTCTGAGATAGAGCTTGATGACGACCCTTTCAGGCCCACCATTTTTGCCTTCACCAAGCTCCATGGAAACGGGAACGACTTTATTTTGATAGATGAGATGCACCAGGAACTGGTGCCGGAGCAGTCCAAAGGCAGCTTCGCTGTACGCTGTTGCAGACGCAACTTCGGTATAGGCGGCGACGGCGTGCTGTTCCTTAGAGGAAGCAGCCGCGCGGACCTTGGGATGCGGCTGTTCCAGCCGGACGGCTCAGAGGCCGAGATGTGCGGAAACGGCATCCGCTGCCTGGCTAAATACGCCTTCGAATCCGGCTATGTCGGCCAGAGCTTCGATGTGGAAACTCTGGCAGGGATAATCCCGGTCCAGGTTCGAGAGATGGATAACTGCTTCTGGGCCAAGGTCGACATGGGCATCCCGAGGTTCGACAGGCCGTCCATTCCGGCCGTGGGCCAGGGGGAGTTCATCATGGAGCAGCTGGAAGACCAACAGGTGTCGGCCGTAAATACGGGAGTTCCCCATGCAGTGATATTCGTGGAGGATCTGGACATCCCAATATATGAGATCGCTCCGCTGATAAGGCACAGCTCGGTATTTCCCGAAGGAGCCAACGTGAACTTCGTTAAAGCAGGAGAGCCATTCGAGATAAGAACGTTCGAGCGAGGGGTCGAAGGCGAGACATTCTCATGCGGCACGGGAGCCGTAGCCTGCGCCTCTGTGGCCCATCGCCTTGGCCTGATCGGGGACGAGGTTTTAGTGGAGACAAGAGGAGGCCCTGTGATAGTTTATTTCGAGGAAGACAGGGCTTTTATGGAGGGACCTGCGGTCACAGTCTATATGGGAGAGCTCAGCGACGAGTACAGGTGGAACCTCTCTCAGGAGCTTTAAAGGAGCCTGCAAGCCATGAGAGATAGGGCACTTTTGCGATGGGTAGCCTTGGCCGCTCTGGCCGTCATGGCCATCATCAGTTGCTCTGTAACGGCGGAGCATTACGTCATGGAGATAGGAAGCAAAAGCAACCCCAACGCCCATCTCTTTTCTTACGATCAGAAGTTTCGGGAGAGCACATATCTCCACAACTACATGATGAACATGAGCGCCAGCAAGGAGTTCACCGACGCGACTCGCCTGGCCACCAGAATGCAGCTAAAGGCGCTGCCGAACCTCACTGAAATAAACATCGAAGCGGACTTCATCGGCATTGGCAGGATCAGCTATCTCGTCTTAGACCCGGAGACCGGAGACCTCAAAGATGAGATGTCGCGCATCAACCACATGTTCGTGGGCAACTTCAGCATTGATGAGCAGATCCGTGTGGCAAAGGGCCATATGAATGAGAGCTACGATCTGGGCTGCGTTTGAAAAGGAAGTCCCCACAAAGATGCGGGGCCTAGACAATAAAGACTGCAAAATATGGATCGATTTTCACTTGGTGGTCTGTCCGCCTACGGCAGCATCGACCAGAGCTAAAAACTCCTGTTTTGCCTGCAGAGGAATTGTGGCTCCGGCAGCGATATTGTGGCCGCCGCCCACTCCGCCGACTGCCTCTGCGGCGCGCGACATGGCATCGGCCAGGTCCAGGCCGGATCTGACAAGATCCTGCGTTCCGCGAGCCGAGACCTTGAGACTTCCGTCCTGAGTTTTTGCGAAGGCGAGTATCGGCCTGGAGCGGTCTGCCATTTGGAAGCACATGCCCGCCACGATTCCCACAATCGTATCGATGATCGCGTCGCCGGCATCGAAGTACTGGATGCTTTTTAGAGGGGTAATTCCCTGCTCGTTTACGAATTTAAGTCCATTAACAAGGTTTTGCCTGTGGGAGTTTAGCAGGATTCGCGCCTCATCAAGCGCCTTATCCCTGTCGCCCATGCAGACTGCAAGTCCCACATCCGAGTGGCCGTAGCGAGCCGTTGCATTTAGAAGGGTCGAGTACTCGCTCGCATCCCGCAGCTCAGTTCCCTCCTGCTCCTGCAGAAGGGTATAGACCTCGCCTATGAGCCTTTCCAGCTTTACATTGGAGACGCCGTTTCTAAGCCCCTTGCGGATAAGCGCAGAAACAGTCCGCCCCTTTTCCTCCTGGTTGAAATCCACCCACCGCCTCCATTTTTCCCCGCCCAGGCGAACGCCGATCTCCTTTAGAAACGCTATACAGGCATCCTCATCTCCCGATAGGCCGGGGATATATGGATCCTGAGAGTACTCGAGCATCTTGAATACAGGACGCGTCTGCCTGCCGAAGAGCTTCAGATCCTTTGCATAGGAGATGACGCCCGCAGTCGAGCCGATGCTCAGGACCTCGCGGTTGATCCCTAAAAGGCGGCCGCTGGCCAAATCCTGCAGGTCTCCAACCGCCCCGACGACGGCTAAGGCAGAGAGATCATCGTTTTGGCCGCTATCCTTCGCCAGGGCTCTTGCCAGCAGAAACGATGTCCCGCTTCCGCTAAGCTGCGTCGCCCCGTCGGCCCCGACGAGGTGCGGATTGATGTGGGCAATGCTGCAGGATCCATGAGCCTCATCACTGGATCTTTTTAATGCCAGCTTGTGGTGGTCGGCAATCACGGCATCGAATCCAAGGGCCGCGATATCCTCCGCCATTCCGCTGCCCAAGTCCGTGAACACAACCAGATCTGCTCCCTGATCCGCCACCAGGTTTAAGGCTGCTGCATCCAGCTGTTTGAAAAAGATGGGTTTATAGTCGATCTGCAGCCTCTCCAGCACAGTGCAGATGATCGCCGACGATGTAAGGCCATCGGCATCGATATGCGACACAACCAGGAGATCCTTTCTCCTGCAAATTTTCTCCGACGCTCTTGTGCAAAGCTTCATCAGCCTCGAATAGCTGGCAAGGATCTCCGGGCCCTCATCCATGCTACTCATATTTTCAGGGAGGAGGTTATAAGGATTTGGGGAAGAGCGAAACTAATTTTAGCCATTCAAAATTGAACCATTCAAAGCTGAGCCATTCAAGGCTGAGCCATTCAAAGTTGAACCATTCAAGACGCCCTGGATCGTCAGCCTCTCTGCCCACGCACTCCCCGTGAGCCTGAACTTGTTCGGCTCGATTGGTCCCGGAGGAAAGCTGCTGAAGTTAAGCCCAATGGACTCGTTTGCGGCGCTTATCACGCCTGAGAGCGTGAACATATCCTCGATTGTGACGTTTTGGGAATCATTTCCGCTTAGGAACAGATACTTATTCATCACGTTTCCCGTGCCGCGCACCTTGCCCGAGGCCTCGGAACTCTTCTCATCCTCCATGCGGTAGTCTGTAATCAGGGTTCCCGTGCCCACAACCAAGTGGCTGTAATCTATGTCGACCTCCGATGAGGCATTGTTGTAGATGATGCATGCAAATGCGAGGGCCAATGCCAGCAGTGCCATCAGAGATCTCATATTCAATATACAGCCTGCTCATGTCATATTTAGGTTTGCTGGAGTTGGAATCTATCAGGGCATAAGAGTTATGAGCCAGATAGCTGCAGAGGCTACCACCATGAGGCAGGTCAGCCTTCTCGATGTGGCCCCGACTCTCGCACAAACGCTCGGAATCAGCCTTCCAGAACAGGACGGACGTCCTATAGCCGACCTGAAGGGCTTGAACTGCAGAAACGCAGTGCTGATCATCGTCGACAGCCTGGGCTACGATCTTTACAGGTGGCTGGAGCCCGGGCTGGAGAACATGAGCCGCCTGGCCAGGTCAGGGGCGGAATACAGCGCATCTGCCGTCTCCAGCCATACGACTCCATCCATTGCCACCATTTTAAGCGGCCTACTGCCCGAGCACCACGGGATACTCGATAAGGCCGGAGCCAAGGAATCCAGCATTCTGAGCCTTCCGGAGATTGCCAGCCTTGCAGGACTAAAGACGGCAGTGATCATGGAAAAGAACGGGGCCGAGGTCTACGAGGGATTAATCGAGATCGTCAGGGGAATCCCGGATACCCTTGACCCTGAAGAGTTCGATTTACAGTCGTGCCGCATGACGCTGGAGGCGCTCTGCCAGAGGCCAAGATTGCTGGTGTCGTATTTCATCGGAATAGACAAGACCGTCCACAGGGGCCATGGACTGGAGGAAATAAGAGAAGCGGCTAAAACTATAGACGGCTGTCTAGGAAGGATCATCTGCGCCTCAGATCCGGATACAGAGATCGTAATCTGCGGAGATCACCCGGTCCACGCCGGTCGCTTCAAGAGAACCAGAGAGCCCTACCGCGTGGCCTTAATTGCTGGGGTTGCCGGGCGCTGCAGGAAGGATTTGGAGTCCGGAAACATAAACATACGATAGATTTAAATGCAAGCCTGCAGGTAACAGGATTTTAATGGATGAAGATCTTTCCGAGGTTTTTCAATTAATTGTGGAAGATGAGCGCAGGCGGAAATACCTCAAGGAAATTGGCGACTGGCTAATTGAGGAATACTTCGAACTTCACCAGGCATCCTAAAAAAGTAAACTAGCCTGTTCTGCCGCAGCAGGACAGACATGCCCTTTACTCCCTATAATCCAATTGGGCCTATTTCTGCGCACAACTTCCTAAACTACGACAATACCGTTGCTTGGCCACCGCGCACCAGCAAACCATCCAAGTGACACCCGTAGAACAGCTGTGAAACCAATTCACAATGTGGCGCGCACAGGTACAGGGCCGGCCAATAGCTATTATCATAATAATAATAGCCGGAAACGCCCTTTCACAGCAGTATACAACACAATTTCTGGATCTATTACCTTCGTTGTGAAATACTATTCTGACTACGATAATGGCTCAATTTCCAGAAAGGACTAATAAAACGAGTTTTTAGCAATTAACCACACCGTTCAACTCCTAGAAAAGTTTATATACTTCTATAACTAGGTTAATGTTGTCAGAAAGGGAGCGACAACCTGTCTGATTACATCCAGAAGGGAAGATCTGGAGGGGCTATTCGTCTGAGGGGATGGATGAACCTTCACGATATCTGGGAACTGAAAGGTAGTGGATATGGAGGGCATATTAGGATTGCTGGCTCTATTGCACTTTGAACAAAATGCGATAATAGGGCTATTGCATCATTCCTGATAACCGTTCTACCGGTCAGCGCAAGCCAAAAGTCACCAAAGAAGGGAATGGCACGAAGGAGTAGCAATGAAGGGGATCGGCATAAGATTGGGCATTGATGCCCTAATGCCGTAGAACATTACAAGGCTGCGCAAGGGTCCACACCGCCAAAGAGGGGATGGCACAAGAAAGGGAAAAAGGTAGCAAGAGAAGGGAGATCGGCTTTCGGTCCATGCATAAGGATTGCCTCGATAAAAACGGGCTCCTTCTGTCGGAAAGGGACGGCAGCTTGAGAGATCTTGTCGAGACAATGCTGTTGCCAGGACAATTGCCGGCCATAGCTGTCGGAAAGGGACGACAGCATGGGCCAAAAGGGGTAAGCCTGGCAGGATACAGAGCCGATATAGAGTCAAGCTGTGAATACAGGAAATCTGAAAGGGGGACAATGGAATAGCTCCTGTATTCACAGCCCGAAGAGAAGGAATTAGAGGGGATGGCACAAAAGGGGAGCCGGATACCGGATCGGATGGGTGCAAATTAGAAATATTTTGTCTGTCCGATCCGTTCAAAGACGGATTGTGAAGGGATGTGGTGAGGAGGGAAATTATGAGAGGGCGAATCAAGATATTCACTTTACAGATAGATGTAGAGCGAACACGTCGGCTCGGCAGGGCCGGTACTTCGGCATTCGGGAGCATCGATGAAAGCATGGTGTTTTCAATGAATTCCAGAGCTCACGCACCCCAAGAATTAATATCCGGAAGATGATAGAGAAGGTAAAACGATGAGAATCCGGATCGAAGTCGAGGACAAAGGCCTGAAATCTGTCTACGAGTTCGAGTCTCAAAATATAGAGGGTGATGCCCTAAGAGAGAAGATCATCGGCTACCTTACGGCATCCGGCGTGTTCTCTGAGGCGGAGGGGCAGGCTCATGCCGCTCAAAGCTATGATACCGGCGGGACGCTAATGGATCGCCTGGAAAAGTTCATAAGATTTGAGTTTCCGAGCACTTGGTTTACATCCCAGGAGCTTAGAGAAAGATACGAGACTGTAGCGGATGATATTAAGCTCAGCACAGTTTCTACCTACCTATCGAGAATGAACCGCGACGGCCTGCTGGAGAAAAAGGGCAACAGGAATAACCGTCAATATAGATTGGTCGAGGAGAAAGGGCCTGAAACGGCCCCGGAAAGCAGTGTGTATCAACAGAAAAGAAGGGCAGAAGGCAGATGGTAGCCAGGAAGGGAAGCCTCTTTTAAAAGTTTCCCACCATCTAAAAACCCATTCATTCGCCTAAGCCGACCCGGCCTGGCTCCTCTGCCTTCGTCGTATTCTCCCCGCTCGCAAAATCCCCATACAACCGGATTAGATTGATGCAGTATTTTGTATTCGCATCCTCAGGGTCCAGCGCTAAAGACCTCTCAAAGCACTGCAGGGCCACCCCATATCTGCCCAGAGCTGCAAAGGAGAGCCCCATGTCATGCCAGATATCCGGGTTTTCAGGCGACAGCATAAGAGCCCTCTCGTAAGAGGAAACGGCATCGTCGAAGCTACCTGTCATATTTTGCGCAAGGCCGCGATGATGCCAGGCAGATGCATCTTCGGGATATAAACCCACAAACCTGTCCCATGCCTCCAGCGATCCGCTGTAATTTCCCAGACTGTAAAGCGCCATGCCAAGGTTGTACCAGGCCGTCTCAAGAGAGGTATCAAGCGCCGCAGCCCTTCGGAAGCTGTCGGCAGCCATGCTGTAGTTGCCGAGGGCTGCAAGGAGGCTTCCTCTATTCGACCAGGCGGCGGAGTTTTCAGGGTCGAACTCCAAAATACCATTAAAACACGAAAGAGCCTCTAATGGCCTGTTAATAGCCGACATGGACAGCCCTTTTCCAATCAGGGCTTTGTTCCTCATGTCCAGGTCCATTTGACCGGAGCTGGACGCGGATTCATAGGCCTTGGCAAAAGGCTCCAGAGACTCCTCGTAAAGCCCCATTGTGGCGAGGGCATTTCCTCTGCCGAACTGCGACCTTGAGCTACCGGAATCAGCAGCGACTGCCCTGTCATAGAACATCAATGCGCCCGTGTAGTTTCCCTGAGCGATTAAAGCGTCGCCCTTTCCGGCCAGGGCCCCGCTGTCATTGGAATTGATGGACAGCGCCCTGTCGTATGAACTGAGCGCACCGTCAAGATCCTCCCGGACCAGCAGAACATCTCCCATGCCCGACCAGGCCGGAGCGCTGCCGGGATAGAGCTTAACCGTGCCCTCAAAGGCCTCAAGAGATGAGTTATAATCGCCCAGGGAAAAAAGGGCACAGGCCCTTCCCACCATCGCGTCGGCGTTTTTGGAGTCCAGAGCCAGAGCGCTGTCGTAGGACTCAAGTGCTTTTTGCTGCTGATTCGTCCGCCTCAGCAAATCGCCTCTAACCGCCCATGACTTCGCATTGCCGGGATCCAGGTCAACGATTTTGTCATATGCGCCTAGAGCTGCCTGAAGGTCTCCCTTCATCATCAGTATCTCGCCTCTGCCCTCCAGCGCCCTGATGTTTCCTGCTTCCAGCTGCAGAGCGCTGCTGTAAGATGCCAGGGCAGAATCAGTTCGGCCCAGACGCAAAAGCGCATCCCCGCGGCCGAGAATTGCCCTGATGCTGTGAGAGTCGTTCTTTAAAGCGCGATCATAGGACACAAGAGCGTCGGAGCTGTTGCCCAAAGCCAGCAAGGCATCTCCTTTGCCCGTCAGCGCCCTCGTATTTCCCCCCTCCTGCTGCAGAGCGCTGTTATAGGAATCAAGAGATGAGCTGTATCTTTCCAGTGCATAGAGAGAGTCCGCCCGTCCGAGCAGCGCGGTGACGTTTTCGCTGTCCAGGCTCGCTGCCTTCTCATACGAGAGAAGCGCCTGGTCGAACCTGCCCAGGGAAAACACGGCGTCGCCCTTTCCAGACCAGGCCGCGGCCATGCTCTGGTCAAGTTCCAGGGCCTCGTCGTAGCAGTCCGCAGCCTCCTCAAATCGCCCCAGCTCCATAAGAAGTGCGCCCTTTTGCAGGCGGACCGCGATGTTCTCGGGGGCCAGGCCTGATGCCCAATCGTAGCTCTCAAGGGCACCATCATAATCCCCCATACCCTTAAAAATCTGAGCTTTGAGGGTCCAGAGACCGACGTCCCCAGGATCAAGCCTCAAAGCTGAGTCGACGCAGAGCTTTGCCATTCGAAGCCGTCCGAGCCCAATTGAAGCCATGCCTTTGCCCTTCCAGGCATCTACGGAGGATTGGTTTATCTCCAGGGCCCTGTCGTAAGCCTCGATTGCCTCCCGGAATCTCTGAAGGCCGTAAAGCGCATCGCCCTTTCCGGACCAGGCCTCAGCCCCGCGGGGATTTAGGTCCAAAGTCTTATTGAATCCCGCAAGGGCCTCGGCGTAAGAGCCTTTTATCAGGTACGCCGTACTGCGATTCAGCTGGTCGCGGTAATCCTGCTGGACCAATCCTTCGCCGACCCGCGTGATGTTGCTGCCTCCATCTGTCTGTGTCTCATTGCTCTTTTGCCGCAGAGCCAAACGCATCTGATCTGCGGCTGCAATGGCTTTGGGATTCTGCGGCCAAAGGGACTTGGCTTCTTCATAGCGGTTCAAGGCATCCTGCAATAAACCCTGGTCGCGGAGGAGATCGCCCTCAGCCGTCAGCACATCGGATTGCCCCTTGATGGCCTCCGGGTTGTCCGGATCTATCCGGGAAGCATTTTTGTAAAGATCCATTGCGGCCTTCAGCCGTCCCTGGGAAAGCATGCCGTCGGCCATTTTAGCCATAGCCGCAGCCACCCCAACTTTTGCCTCCTGGTTTTCAGGATCGATTTTGAAAATTTTATAATAATAGTCCAGCGACTCGTTGAACCGCCCAAGCGAGGCAAGAGCATCCCCTCGCCCCTTTAAAGCATCTATATCTTCAGGATCAAACAGGAGAGCTTTATCGTAAGCAGCCAGGGCGTCTCCGTGCTCGATATAACCGCTTTTCTCGCCCTTCTCGGCCAGATCGTTGCCAATCCCAACCAGAGCTTTAGCAATCCCAATTTTTGCCCAGGAGCTGTCAGCATCGAGCATTGATGCATTCTCGTAAAAATCCAACGCATTGTCAAAGTCGCCCAGACTCAAAGACAGATTTGCAAGTCCGAGCCAAGCATCTATCATTTTTGAGTCAAGGCTTATGGCTGTGTAATAGCATGCCCTGGCTTTTTCGCTGTCCTCTGCCCCCACGGCTACCACTGCCCTATCCAGCCAGATATCGGCATTCATGGGCTCCTCATTCAGAGCTGTATCGAGGCAGAGCCCGGCCATCTTATATCGCCCCAGCTCGAAAAGCGCCAATCCCTTGCCCCACCAGGCGTCGACGTTCTTCGAATCAGCTCCGATGGCGCGGTCGTAGTAGTCCGCAGCCTGCTGATACGATCCGTTAGTATAACTTGCCTGTCCTTGATGCAACCAGTAATCAGGCTCATCCTCGGCAGCGGCCGCGCTCGCGCTGAGAACAGCCAAAACGCAGAGACTCACCAGCCCAAACCGATTCATTCGTTCAACCATCCGTGTTCCACGGGAGAGATTTATCCAGCTTCCCTTTTTTTGCTCCTATCCATAGGATGGTTATAATGCCGGCCTTATAAAGTAGTCGAGCACAGTCAAATAGAGCCAAAATAATTTCTTTACAGCACATGGAAGATGAGCGCCCGACCTCAAGTTGCCCGGTTTTAATCGAGTCCACTGTGAATAACGGGCGCTAGGAGGGCCAATAGATACGAGGGAGCATCATCAGCGGGCGCTCAGGCATCCATTGCCAGTTATGCAATTGCACTATATAGGATATTTAGCTTGCCGGACCATTTTCACGGGATATTTGCGGCTTTTAAGGCCTCTCAACAATATCTCCCTTGATGCCGTTTAGCAGGGCAAACACCTCCTTTTGATCAGCATCCTCGACATTGAACTTGTCGAGAATGCCGATAAGATATGAAATTGTCAGCTGCCACTCAGTCCCATCGATCTTCAGGCCCTTATGCACGGTCTTCATGTCCCGCCCCATGTAGAGGCTGGGCCCTCCCGTAGCCTGGGAGATCATATCCATCTGAAGCTGGCGCATGCGCTTCTTTGAGTCATCGCATTGTCCCACAAAGTATTTGGCCAGACGCTGATCAGTTGTCATTTTCATCATGAGATCGTCTACCACTGCTGCGATGGTATCGTATCCACCAAGCCTGCTGTAGAGAGTTGTGCGTGCCATATAGACCACTTACATTGACAATTTCTTTCTTTCAAAATAAAGCTTTTCCTCCTACCTTTTGAATAATTCAGATAATTTTATAAATCAAATCAACCGTAATAAACCTCAAAATCGCTAAATGGCTTTTTGATGCCGAAGCCCACGTATCCCTTGTCCAAAAGCTCCAACTGCCCTGAAATATCCGAGCCCTTAATAATTGCTTGACAGCAGCGCTTCGCAGCTGGACGGATGAGGTTTTTGTACATGATGTACCGCCAGGCACTCCCGAACTTCGGTTTAAGAGCGACAATTGCAAATCCGATTGACAGGATATTCCCAAGGCTTGCAGGATTTTTGGGCGAAACGGTGCAAAGGACATGTTCAAACCCCATGTCCTCGATCACTTTGAGGTGAGCTATCCCCATCTTCCTCTGAAGGCCGTTTCCCCTATGGCCGGGATGCACGGCCGTTGCCTGCAGGTGCGCCACGAACTCCAGCTCCTCTGCCGGCAGGCCGATGTCCCTCCCAAGGTTCTCATTGCCTTTTCCGGGAACTGTGATCAGGCTGTAGGCAATCAGGTTGTCCTCAACCATGACGCCAATTACGAAACGGTCAGATCCAAGCAGCCTCCTGAAATAGTCCTCGTCATGCAGGCGGAATATTTCGGGAGATGGCAGGCTCCTTGCGACCTGCTCCTGCAGCTCCAAAATGGCCTGCAGAGCCCTCTCATCCAGAAACCTGACATCATAGCTCAAGGGCACAGCTTAAGGGCTCCTTCATCGCCTAATCCATTTATTTTCCTTTCCGGGAGGTGCAGGATCTTTCGAGAAGAGCAGCCAACTCTTCCACTCGCACGGGCTTGCTCAAGTAGTCATCCATCCCAGCGTCCAGGCATCTCTCCCTATCCCCCTCCATGGCCATTGCCGTCATCGCCACAATTCGGGGATTCTGGCCGCCTGGGTGCAGGGCCCTTATCAGCTTTGTGCCCTCAATCCCGTCCATGTCCGGCATTTGGATGTCCATCAGTATGAGATCGTATTTGTTGACCTGGAGCGCATCCAAAACCTCCAGGCCGCTGATCGCAATATCCGGACTGTATCCCATCCTGCCGAGCGTCCGAGTCACCACCTTCAGGTTTATAGGATTATCCTCGGCCACCAGGATTCTCAAGGGATATCGCCTGGCCATCCCGGAATCGATAGTATGAAGCCTGCCGTTTTCCTCCTTCCTGATCGCAAAGAGGGAACGCTTTATGGCCTTATTAAACTGCGAGGGCTTGATCGGCTTAATCAGCATCTCCGCAATATCATTGCTGCTTTCCTTATCTCTTAAGGATTTCATAGCCAATAGAGGAACGGATGATTTCCCGGGAATCTTATGTATCTCCCTGGCAAGATCGAGGATATTCATATCCGTGAGGGCAAAATCGAGAAGAACGACATCGAATGCATTGCTGTTTTTCATCAGCTCCACTGCCTTTGCGCCAGAGGATACAGCCATTACAGTCATGCCCCATATAGCTCCCTGCCTGCTCAGTGACTTTAGAAGCGAATCGCTATTGGCAACTATCAAAAGCCGTTTTCCTTTTAAAGAGTATCGAGATACCTCCCTATTCTGGGACTCGACCTCCTCGGCCATTATTGTGAAATAGAATGTGCTGCCAACCCCAGGCCTGGACTCTGCCCAAATGCGCCCGCCCATCATCTCCACCAGGCTCTTGCTGATCGCCAGCCCAAGGCCAGTTCCTCCATATTTGCGCGCAACAGACGGGTCAGCCTGGCTAAAGGACTGGAACAGCCCATCCATTTGATCTTCAGGGATACCGACGCCCATATCTTTGATCGCGAATTTAATCTCTATTTTTCCCTGCTGCTTTTGAGCGGCAACTGTAATTTGAACCTCACCCTCGTCGGTGAATTTGATCGCGTTTCCAAGGAGGTTCACGAGTATCTGCGTGAGACGTCCGCTGTCTCCTAGGATCTCCTGCGGAACATTTTCATCCATATCGAAAATGACCTCGAGATTTTTATTCGCTGCGGCCGAAGAAATAACATCCAGCGCGTCTTCGACTACAGCCCCAATCATCATTGGCTGCCTTATGAGAGCCAGCTTGCCTGCCTCTATCTTTGACAGGTCGAGAATATCGCTTATCACCAACAGCAGAGACCTGCTGCTGCTGCAAATCGTCTCCATGAACTCGCGCTGCTCATCGCTCAAGGATGTGTCCAGCATTAATTCCGACATTCCGAGCACGGCTGTTAAGGGCGTTCTGATTTCATGGCTCATGCGGGCCAGAAAGTTAGATTTCAGGAGGACTGCAGAGTCCGATGCCTCTTTGGCCTTAATTAGGGCATCCTCTGCCTCCTTTCGCTCTGTGATATCCATTATAGCTGCCTGTATCGCACGCCTGCCCATATACTCGGTCACAGTGGCATACATTTCCCACCATGCAACCGATCTATCTTTGCGAAATACTCGAAACTCATAATGATCCGGGCGCTTTTCCCCTTTCAGGCGGTCCATGTGTCGGTCCCAGACCATGCTGCGATCATCAGGATGCACAAGCGACCGCACCTCATCCGCAGGCATTTCAAGGAGCTCTTCGACAGTATAGCCTATCATATCTGCAATGGCCTGATTTGCAAATAAGATTCGGCTATCCCGAAATATCGCCAGTCCTTGCAGCGAATGATCAACAAGAAGGCGATATGCCTCTACAGCCTGTTTTCGTTCTTCAATCTCACTTTGGGCTGAGCTATACAGCCTTCTATTCTCCTTCAAGAGAACTGTCTGGCGAACGAGAACCAATCCCACTATGCCCCCCACGCCCCAGGCCAGCGATGAGAGTGAAACGGGCATTTTGTGATGGGTGCTCCAAATCAGAAGCGCATAGGCGGTTGCGGCTCCAGCCAGAGGCAGAAAGAGTATAAGCTGGGATTTAAGACGGCCGCCGTTGGCAGAATCCAAGAAGGAAAAATCCCTGGATGGAGTCCAAGATGATGCAGACCTCGCATACATAATGCCTGCAAGGCCAATTAGAGCGTAGCCTGCGATATAGGCCGTGTCTACCATGCCGCCTGATGCGAATGTCCCCTTAAGAGACATGATAGAAAACAAGGAATCAGCTATTATTAGAATAAAGGAACTTATCGCCAAGAATATCAGTGGTCTATGAATGGCTGTCGGAACCTTTTGGAAAACAACCTGTAAGATTGCAAAAAACAGCAGCAAATCGGCAACCGGATATATCGTAGAGAGCGCCAATGTCATTAGATCCACGTTACCGTCATCGATGCTCGGGCTGATTAAAAAGAACCAAACAATGAGGCTTGCAGCAATCATGATGATCCCTGTGTCCAGCAGCCTGCTCGCTCTCTCTCCCGGTGATTGCACTGCTGCAGGCATGAAGAGAATGCCCAGCGCAAAGAGAGGATAGAACAGCATATAGAATACATCTGCGATTGACGGAAAGGGTACTATGCCAAGGCTTGTTTCCAGTATGCCCCAGGTTATGTCTGCAAGAGCTGCAGAGAACAGGGCTGCAGCCATGAGCCCCCAGGCCGTACGCATTTTTCCTGTCGACCTGGCGGCTGCAAGGATTAGACAGTATGTTGCCAGCCCTGCAACAATTGGACTGATTATATTGCTCAGAGTAATTCGAAGAGATGGGTCTGCATCATAAAACTGGCTCAAGGCCATCTGGCCTGCTATGAGGACGAATGCTGCAATGAGGAAGCTTCTAAAGGGAATTGTATTCCATGCCTTAGAGCAGTCGATCATCCTCCATCCATCTCCTGGGCAAGTTGAAAGGACATAAGGTATAAAACTTTTATGTCTTGTTGCCCCCATGCTTGAGCCAAGGACTGGTTGAAATAGTTGAAGTGAGAATGGAATATGCAGCCTGGAAAATAAAAGACATTTATGCCCAATATTGATTTTTGATGTTTAAAGCCGACCATGTCATTTTTGAGACATTTGGGATTTTAGGCTAAATCCGCGAAGTGATCTGATGCATCACATTGGAAATTAAATATCTCTGAAAACGGCTCCTGTGAGACGGATGGAGGATTGCTCGGCATACATCACCTTTTTATCCAAAACGGCCATAAACAGGTGAAATCGATGGACAGATCGCAGTGGATAAAGCTGCTAAAAGAGGCAGAAGAGCTTTATGCGCTCCATGAATCAAGTGTTAGCGACCCTGCGAAATGCAGAAAGTTCAACCAATCGGCCTCGCTTTTTCTACAGATGCTGGAGGAAATGGTAGCCGACAAAATTGCCGATAGAATGATGGATATCCTCGGAGGATGCAGTCCGAAGGATTTTTCTCCCTGCGATAATCGCCTGAATACAAAGGGAGCCCTGGAAAGGCTGATAGAAAGAATCAAACAGGAGCTGGATCGCTGATAGCTCAGAAATCGGGAAGTAATGCGATAATTTACTTCCTAAATTCCCTAAGCTTTTAGCATATTCTCTATTTCGCCTGTAGAGCTGTCGGGAGGTCCTACCTAGGCATCATTTTATTAATGAAAGCGAATCATATATAGAATGAAAAATAGTGTCCATAAACCGTCTGCATAAGAATGGCATTTGGTGAAAGAAGGGAAAATGAAGGCTACAAAAGACCTCATCGAGGAGCACGAAAGCATAGCGTCCTTCCTGGCAATAATGGATGCCATTCTATCAAATATGCGCTCGGGGAAGAGAATAAGCCTCGAAGACCTTCAATGGCTGCTTGAGTTCAACAGGGATTTCATTCTAAAATGCCACCTTGGCAAGGAGGACTGTGTTTTTTTCCCGTCAATTGAAAACGTCACGATCCCCCAAGAATCAATAAATTTTTTTGGTGAGGAACATGAAGCTGCATGGAAAATTGCGAAAGCCATGAGAGAGTTTATTCAGGATTTCATCGAGGGCCGCACCGATTCTTGCAGCGATCCCAAAGGCGATGCAATTTTGCTGATGACCAGCTATGTGGACCTGATGAAAAATCATATCGATAAAGAGGAGAAAATACTGTTTCCCCTCGTGGATGAATATATTTCCATAGATCTCGACGAACGGCTGGCCTATAGGTTTAGGCTATTTATTGAGGAGAGAATTGGAATAGGCAGATATATGGATCTCCAGGAGCAGCTTTCGGATATTAGGTCATTTTACGGAATTTAAAATGATGCTTATGATGATCAGGTCTAAAGATGTGGCCTAAAAGCCCGGAAAAGTCCGGCATGAAACAGGCGTTCATTTTCTAGCACTCTTTCGCCAATAATTTAGAATATGGAAATCTATTCATAATTGGTGGAGAGACAGTAAAAATGGAGAAGGCTCATGTCTCAATCGCCAGAAGAGCAGGAGTATGAAGAGAAAAAAGAGTCTTTGAGCACAAACCGGGTAGAAGCACTGGCTGACGGCGTCTTCGCCTTTGCTATGACTCTTATGGTGCTGAGCATCGACGTCCCGATGAACGTGCCCCGATATGATGAAAATCAGGCCCTCATCCAGCATCTCTTCCAGATTCAACCCGACTTTCAGATCTACGTGTTGGCTTTTATCAGCCTGGGCGGTTTCTGGTACTCTCACCAAATTCAATTTAAAGGCATTAAGAGGGTCGATCCAACCCTCGTTTGGATAAACATCTTCATAATGATGTTCATCGCGCTCGTGCCTTTTTCTACAGCCATGGCAGGAGACTATAGAGATGCCCAGATTTCGGCTATTGTGATGGAAACAAATATCCTTATTCTTGGAATTATATTTTATATCCACTGGTCCTATGCCACAACGCATCCGCAGCTCCTTCATAAGCCCCTTGCCAAAGATGAGATCAATTTAGGCAAAGATATCTACGTAATAATAATATTGATTTCCTTAGCGGCAATAGGGCTATCCTTTATTAGCCCGCCTTTTAGTGTGTCCCTTTATATCCTGATGCCGTTTTGCTTTGCTGCAAGGCATAGAATCAAAAGATAAAGCACTAATACTAAAAAGACGGCTATGATTCTTGATTCCATGCTTCTCCTTCGCAAGACAGAGGAAAAATTGGTCACAAAGATAACCTGGCGCGGATCTTCGCCTTCAGATCCTCCTCATCCTGGCCCGGGATTTTAGCCTGCATGCCGCACCTCTGGGGCATTGGTATCAGCTCCTGATCCAGCAGCTCGTAATATGCCTCGTCAAGCCCGATTTCCCCTTCGGCATATCTCTTGAGGATGGCCTTGATCTTCTCCTGGTTCCCTTTGCTGGATGATTCTATTCTTTCTACGGCCTGCTCTATCTGCTTGTGCATGTGCGATACTGGTCGAAAGGGTATTTATCCCTTATCAAGATCTGCATTAAATTTTTTCAAAGGATCTCTATAGATCGAAAGGCAAATGTATTCCTATATAGTTAAAAGACATAAAGTATAAGATGCTCAGATTAAGACCTGCATACATGCCTGGCTGGCAGAACGGTATGGGAACTATCTCGAACTATCTCCTGCGAGGAGGAGGCAAAGGAGCTAAAGCAGCAGGGCTGGAAAACGGCTGACCTTCACGTTCACACCTTCTGCTCCACAGATGTCCTGCCTGCCAGGCCCCTCCATCCCGAGGCCTTATATCTCAGGGCAAAAGGAGCGGGGCTCAGCTACATCACTTTCACAGACCACGATACCATGCAGGCCTATGATCTCATGGGCCGGAATAGAGAAGGCCTGGATAAGATAATCCGCGCCATGACCAGCGAGACTCTAAGAGACTTTCCCCGGCTATACAGCTATGCCATGCGAACGGCCTGCAGACTGTCCAACTCAGGCCTTCCGGCGTCCGTTTACCTCCGGTCTGAGAGATCCCTGCTTCCCGAGATTGAAAAGCAGCTATCTCTCATCCTCCGAGAAAACATTTTATACGATTAAGGGGCTGCAGAATGGCACATGGGGCATGCATTAATTAGCCCTTTAAACTGGGGCCTGGGCCACTCCACAAGGGATATTCCACTCATCAGAGAGCTCCTCAGAAACGGCCATGAAGTGACTGTTGCCACCAGCGGCAACGCCCTGGCTCTTCTAAAAAAGGAGGTCCCTGAGTGCAACTTCATCCTCTACAAGGACTATCCCACGCCCTACAGCTCGACCAGGTTCTTCCTCCCCAAGTTCGCAGCCAGCATTCCCATTCTCCTGAAAGCCATGCTGGATGAGAGAAAAAGGCTCTCTCAGATCCTTTCAGGGGATAAATACGATGTAATAATAAGCGATAACCGCATGGGCGTCTTCTCGGACAGGATCCCGTCATATTTTATCACCCACCAGCTTCGCTTCAGCCTACCGGACTACCTCCGCCCATTTGAGGTAGGAACCCTTTATGTAAACGCCTTCTTCCATTCCAAGTTCGAGGGGGTCATTGTGCCCGACATCTGCCCTAACGGATGCAGCCGCAACCTCAGCGGCAAGCTGGCCTTCTCGAACATAGGGATTACCAAAGATAAGGCATACTATGCCGGAATCCTGACCAGTGCCGAAAAGAGGAATGTGGACGAAGATTTGGACTTCCTGATAATCGTGTCAGGCCCCGAGCCCCAGAGGACGAAGCTTGAGGAGATCGTTTTAAAGCAGGTCCAGCGGCTCCCGGGAGAAAAGGTGGTCCTTTTGGGAAGTCCGCAGCGGGAACTGCACCTGAAGCTTGACGAGCATACGACCGTTTACTCTTACGTCTCCAACGAGGAGAAGGCGGAGCTGATGAGCCGTGCCAGGTTCCTCATCAGCCGGTCCGGCTATACGACGATGATGGAGCTGGCGGAGCTTGATAAGAAGCACGGATTGTTCACGCCCACACCAGGCCAAACCGAGCAGGAGTATCTGTCAAGGTACTATGCAAAGCAGGGCTGGTTCTTATCCCGCAGCCAGTATAAGCTTAAGTTCCCTGATGATGTGGAGGCAGCAATGAGGTTCAAGGGTTTCCCGGAGATGAGGAAGACCGGGGAGAATGTAAAGAGGCTTTACGAGGACGTTCTAAAGCGGCACCTGACTTGAATAATTCGTGTACTGTCGTGTCTTATTTTTGCCTTTTTATTTTGGCGATGCTATGAAGATTGGCAGTTGCACAGGATGCTTCCAAAAAAGATGGGCATAAAGAAAGCCGGACGCACTGAAGCAAATGAGCCTTTGATAAAGCTAAAACGCTAGGGCACAATGGATGACCTCCAAATATTTTTGGCCACTATCTATTTAAGACACCCCTAATGTCGTGTGAGCAAATTGAAATGAAGAAATGAAGGGGGTATTGTATGATAAAAGCCATTTCCGTTCTAGCTTGCATAGCCTTGGCTATGCTATGTGTCTCCTCTCTTGCACAGGATGACACAGCCAGCTACTGGCTAAACAAAGGCAATGAATCGTATGAAAGAGCGATAAATGAAACACAAAACCAGACTGCGCGAGATATCTCTCTCCAGGAGGCCCTTGATGCCTATAACAAATCCATCGAGACAGATCCACAATCTGCATCAGCCTGGTTTAAGAAAGGTGAACTTCAAATCGACTTCTTGGGCGATTTTGAGGATGCCCTGAATGCTTTCAATAAATCCACCGAGATCGATCCTCAATTTGCAGATGCCTGGTATCTAAGGGGCATATCACTGGCTGCCTTCGGATATTATGATGAAGCCCTGAAATCATTCAATGAATCGCTCAGGATCGATCCTAACTCGTCTGATTCATGGTACTATAAGGCCGGCGTTCTGGCTGAACTGGATCGGTTTGGAGAGGCAGTCTTTGCATACGATAAGGCCATCGAGATCGATTCCGCTAAAGCATCATACTGGCTAGACAGAGGCGGCGCTCTCAACAGACTCAATCGCAGTGAAGAGGCGAACGCTTCTTTCACAAGAGCAGTTGAGCTTTACGAGGAGGCAATCGAGCAAAATCCAAAGAATGTAATGGCCTGGCAGGGGAAAGGCACGGCTATTTACCACCTGGGAAGATATAATGAGTCGATCCAGTACTTCGACAAGGTCATAGAGATTTCGCCTATGTTCTACAGGTCCTATTATTACAAGGGAAAGGCTCTGCAGAAACTGGGATATGGGGCCGAGGCAGAGGAGCTTTTTGCCAGGTCCAAGGAGCTGGGTGGCATATAGCCTCATTTTTGCCATCTCCTTTTACATTTTGCCTTTGAGTGGCCTGTTCTATTAGGCATGCAACCGACAAATGGACGTGGTTTTAAAGATCCAATAAAAGGCATGAAGGGCTAACTGATCGCTTCTATGCATTTGGAGCCTTGACCAACCAAGTCCATTTATATCAGAAAGCATAATCATCATCTTATGAAGAGGGTGACGGCCTACATCACAGGGAATGTTCAGAGAGTGGGCTACCGTGGAAAGATCATCGACTTTGCCAAGGCCTTTGGGCTAAAAGGAAACGTTCAGAACCTAGAAGATGGCCGGGTTAAAGTAATTGCTGAAGGAGAGGAGAATGACCTGGAGAGGTTCATCCAGGCAATCGATATCAAGAACTCTATTATTTATGTAAGCTCAATAAACAGCGAGTATTCCACTGCCACAGGGGATTTTGAAGGCTTTTATAAGCAAGTCAGCCCCGGAGAGACTGATTCGCGCCTGGATTCTGCCGTTGTCCATCTTAAGGATCTTAAAGACGCTATCAATAATATGAACTCAAACCTGGGAAGCAAAATGGACAAAATGCTGGACAAGCAAGACCAGATGCTGGACAAGCAGGACCAGATGCTGGACAAGCAGGACCAGATGCTGAATAAGCAGGACCAAATGATCAAAAAGCAGGATCGAATGCTTAGCGGCCAGGACGAACTGCTCTTAGAGGTCAAAGACATGAATAGAAATCTAAGCGAAAAAGCAGATCAACTGATAAAGAAGCAGGATGACCTGGAGATAGTTAAGGCCGACATAGCCGAAATCAAAACTGCTCTCAGGGCTAAAGGGATAATGTAACTCGAGCCAGATCGAATCACATCTTTATTCAGGCATCTGCCTTAAATCTCCGAATCCTTTTCCCTCAGGCTTCCCCTCGCCATTGAGGCGAATATGCCCGCAAAGCACAGCACCGCAAATATGGCAAAGGCCACCTGCACGCTATCGATGAACTGAGGATAGTTCTCCGGCAATATCTCGACCCTTCCCAGATAAACTGAGAAGACTAGCATCGCAATTCCCATGCTCATCACCTGTCCGACAAGCCGCATGGTTCCAAGAGTCGCAGAGCCGACGCCGTAGCAGCGGCGCTCAATTGAGGACATGATGGCGTTTGTGTTGGGAGAAGTAAACAGGGACAAGCCTAAGCCCAGTACCAGAAGGCTGATCGATATGACAAGTATGCTCGTATCATAGCTGAGGAAGGCGAGGCTCAGCACGGGCAGGAAGGTTAATGCCATGCCGGCCGTAGCCACAATTCTCGGCTCTATTCTATCCGACAGCCGTCCTGCAATGGGCGAACCGAAGGTCATCACCAGCGGCTGCAGCAGGAGTACGAGGCCTGCCTGGTCGGGCTCCAATCCTTTAATGTACTGAAGGTAGAGGCTGAGAAGAAATCCAACTGCAAAGGTGGCGCTGTAGCTTATCAAGGCCGCCAGGTTGGAGAAGGCGTAGACGCGGTTGTGCAGGAAGAGGTTCACATCCAGAACAGGGCATTGAACACTCGACTCCCACTTTATGAGAAGGATGAATCCGAGGGCGCCGGCAAGGACCAGAGCTACGCCCTCGGTCCCCGGCAGCTGCGAGAAGCCGTACATGGCCGTCACGAGCATCAGGCTGTATATGACTGAACCGATGAGGTCGAAGGTCTCTCCGCTGGCCTCCGCCCACTCTCCCTCCAGCTTCGTGACGGCCAGTGCCAGGGGAACAAGCCCCAGCACGACGTTTACCAGAAAGAGGCTTCTCCACCCGAAGTACTGCGTCAGCACTCCTCCGATAAAGGGCCCAAGGGTTAAACCCAGATAAACTGATGACGCATTTATCCCCAGGACCTTACCCCTCTCTCTCAGGGGAAAGACGTTGACGAGAATTGCAGTGCCTGTCCCGAAGATCATGGCGCTTCCGATCCCCTGCAAAACCCTGAAGGCAATTAGAATCGAGGAAGACGGCGCGAATATTGACAGCAGCGAGGATACTGTGAAGATGGCAAGACCAAGGATGAATATCTTCTTCATGCCGTAGATATCCGCCAGCTTTCCGAAAGGAACCATGAAGACCGCTGCCGAAAGCAGATAGCTGGTAGCGATCCACCCTAAAAGGACCGCATCCATGTTGAACTCTGCGCCGATAGCAGGCAGAGCAATGTTGATCGACGAGGCCATGAAGGGCGGCAGGAAGGAGGTGAGGGTGGCAATTATTAGCACACAGCTTCTTGTGTTCGAGTTGCTGCAGATATCCATTTGATGACCAATTGGAATTCCATGAATAAACCTTTGCCCTTTCAAAGAGTTTATATTGCAGGCATTTTAATGTTCGAAATGAAACTTAGCCGGAAAATATCGTTCCTTTTTGGATCTATTCGATTAAGAGCAGTCAATTCATTGTGTTTTTTCTTTTGGCGTTTCCTGCAGTTCGTTCAGTTCTATCTTTATATATCGTTCAGAAAACCTGAAGTGCCATCAAATCAAAGGAGTGTGGTTCAGTGAAAATAAGAGCTTTGTACATTTTAGCCGTTTTGGCTGTGTGCATCCTCATAATGCCTGCACTATCCCAAAACGATCACGGAAAAGATGCTGGGCAGCCTGGGTCCAACGGACCAAATCCAGGGGCTGTGAATTACAATCAAGGCAGCATTGATATGCCCTACATAGATGATATAAGCGACAAGAAAGCCGGTAAGCCGAGATTCTTTGGCTGCAGCACTCGTTTGCAGCAATTGAAGGTTAAAAAGCCGGTTAAGAAGCATGCGTCAGACAAAAACCTTGTTCCGGAAAACGGACAGGACGGAAATGGTCCGGCTGCGGAGGATAAAATCGCCAATCCCGGGTGGAACAATGAAGAGCCATGGGCGCATATCGTGCCAGCGGGTGGAGACGAAAAATATGCAGAAGGTCAAGATCTAAGGCCGCTTTTTTCCGAGCTAAAACCGCCATTTATTGATCAGAATAGGGTTGAGCCACCCAAGAAGGTGCTAAACGACTATAAGCACAAGAAAAAGATAAAAAAGATAAGGCCTTTGTGGGACGAAAACCGATTCCCGTTTAGCCCTCCCAAGAAAGCGCTAAACGACAACGAGCACAACAAAAAGATTAGGCCGCTTTGGGATGACAATCCATTCCCGCCCGTCCCGCCCATGAAGTCGATTATGGGACCGCATATTAGTGGTGCAATAATATGAAGCTGTTACGCCTATTGGCAGCGCTAATCATACTCAGCTGCGGCTTATGCCTGGCTGCTTTCGCCCAAGAGCAGATCGCTTTAAGCATTTACGTCCATGAGGGGAATATCAACGGGACTATGCTTTCCGGCGTCCAGATTACAGGTCAGGACACGAAGGGAGGCTCGCTGGAGGCGACAACCGATGAAAGCGGAATTGCCATTTTAAAGGGCCTGCCCGGAAGCTGGCAGTTGGCCTTCCAGAAGTCAGGCTACCAGACGCTAGAGCTGACCTATGATGCCCTCCAGACAGAGGAGGTCGCAGCTTATCTGGAGAGGAGAGCATCATCAGATCCGATTACGGTCACGCTCTACATTTTCGAGGGCAGCATGGACGGAGAGGAAATCTCCGGCGTTCAGATCACGGGGAAAGATGCAGCAGGCAGCGAATTTGCAGCAGCGACCGATTCGAGCGGCTCCGCGACCATCAGCGGGACTCCGGGCTCATGGGAACTGACTTTGACCAAAGCCGGCTATGTGCCTGTTATCAACTACAGCTTTGAAGCAACTGAATCAGAAGATCTGGGAGCATATCTGGAAAAAGCGGCCTAGATGACCTCATCAGGCCCTTTTTCCCTGCTTTTTATTGCTAAAATCAATCGGATGCTGGGAAATGGGAGCTTGTATGGCGCAGGAAAGCCTGCTGGCTTCCCGCACCGCTTCAGCCTCTTAGTAGCTCTTCTGGTTCCTAGTCTTGACGTTGTATGTCAGATACTTATCCCTGGACTTATCCTGCAGAAGGACGTAAGCATACCTGTGGTCCTCGATGTGCTCCTTGTACTCCTCCATCGCATCGGTCTTGCAGTTGGAGCAGGCTCCTCGCGGTATGGAAATGCAGTAAGCGCTGTTGAGAACTCCGTAGCCGCGCGAAGCCTGGGATGAGATGGTCGTGTATCCGGGACAGTCCGGACAGAGCCTGACCGACTCCTCCTGGTTCTCATTGATCATGTCTGTATCGTAGAAGATGCGCTTTCGCCTGCGGTAGAAGTCGCCAAGCTCCGAGAGCGCATTTTCGACCAGCGAATCCCGGTTATCCCAGATTTCCTGAACCTGGGCTACGGTTGACTCGATCTCCTGCTTCATCCCTTCAGTCTGGACGAACCTCCCCGGCACGAAGTCCGGCTCCTTCACATGAGAGTAATCAAGGCCTGCCATCGCCTGGATGATTCCCGTGTTCACATAAGGCAAGGCAGTCTCGATGGCATATCCGCCCTCGAGAACGCACAGGTCAGGGGCCAGCTTCTCGTTCAGCCTTGCATAGCCGTTGGCAGAAAAGCGCATGTTTGCGAGCGGATCCGTATAGTGGTTGTCCTGGCCTGCGGAGTTTAGCACCAGGTCGGGCTTGAACTCGTCGAGAATAGGCAGGATGAGGTTGTCCAGAACGTAGTGTATGCCCTCGTCCGTCGTTCCGGGCGGCAGGGGGACGTTTAATGTGCGGGCCAGCGCCTGGGGCCCACCCATCTCGTTGACGAAGCCGGAGCCGGGATAAAGCGTTCTTCCGTCCTGGTGGAAGGAAATGCAGAGCACATCGGGATCATGCCAGAAGATCTCCTGGGTTCCGTCCCCGTGGTGGACATCGGTATCTATGACGGCTATCCTCTTGTGGCCGTATTTGGTGCGGAAATACTCGACCATTATTGCCATGTTGTTGACATTGCAAAATCCCCGGTTCCCGTGGACGACAGTCATGCTGTGGTGGCCCGGCGGACGCACCAGGGCGAATCCGTTTCTAATCTCGCCGGCCTCAAGGGCATCAGCGAGGGTCAGAGTGCTCCCTGCAGCAATCAGGTGGGCCTCGGTTATCTGGGACTCGACATCGGGAACGCAGAAGTGGACGCGAGCGATATCTTTGAGAGAGGCCAGACGGGGCTTGTATTCCGATATCTGCGGAAGATCCATCAAGCCCTCCTCGAAGATCTGGTCGCGGGTGTAGAGCAGGCGCTCCTCCCGCTCAGGGTGCGTCGGGGAGATCGCCCAGTCGAACGCGGGGAAGAATATCAGTCCAGTCTTCCCGGCTTTCCCTCTTGACGACATTTTCAGCACCCCCCCCATGAGGGCAAAATACCGGAAGGAATCTCCATCCTAACGTTCAGCAGCCTTCCAACGGTCGACCAGCCTCTAACCATGTTGAATATCTCGCTGTAGGTCACTTCGGCCTCCCCGGCATACTCTCCAATCCCCAGGCGCTCTGCCCTTTCGGCTATGAGCTTTCTCGCCATCGCCTCAGCCTGCTCAATGCCCATCTTTCGGTCTCCCACCTTGCCGATGATTCCTTCCTCAGCCACGGCGTATTCGCCCCGCTCAGTATCGATCCTCAAGTTCAAGGTCAATGTCGGCCTGGCAACTGCAGCCCCGATGGCATTGGCAACAGGAGCGTACTGCGGCACCACGGCCTTTGCCCCCAGCCTTTCGGCCACGAGAGGGACCAGCGGTGGAGCCCCGCCGCCAACGCCCACAACGTTTTGTGCCTGCAGCGTTTCCTTTTTCATGATCTCCCAGACGCGGTAGGCAGGCTCCTGCTCCCATTCACGGAACATTTCGTTAATCTCCATAACGATCTTTTCAACCACTGCGTCGATCACCTTCTGTGCCGCCTCTGCAGGCGTCAGGCCAAGCTCTTTTGCCACATCAGCCATGGCCGAAGATGCCCTGGATGCATCGCCAATCCTTGTCAACCCAAGCACCCGCAGGGCATCTGTGGGAGTCGGCCCTGGGCCCCCCATGCAGAAGGCCGGGCCGTTGCGGTGAGGACCAACCGACACACAGTCGCCGGCAATATTCACGGCGCTGTCGCCCCCTATGGCCACAGATTTGACGGCAAAGGCGCGGACGTGGGTTAAAAGAGAGTCGACGCGGGCTCCTTTGGATGATAGCAATGGCCTTCCCGATAAAATGAGCGCCAGGTCGGTGGTCGTTCCGCCTATGTCCACCACTACGGAAGTCTGGCCCGGCGGCGTCAAGGCCATAACGCCCATAATGCTGGCTGCGGGCCCTGAGAAGATTGTCTCAACAGGCATCTCCACCGACTTATCGAGCGGCAGCGTGCCGCCATCGGCCTTGAGAATGTAGACAGGAGCATAGATCTTGCGCTGCTTTAATGCCTGAATCATTTGATCGGAGAACTCCCTATACTTTTTCTTGGTGGCAACTGTAAGCATTGTCGTCGCTGCTCTTCGCGGGAAGTTCAGCTGGCCTGTGACCCTGTGGCCCAGCTCGACCTCAGCGCCAGGCATGGCCCCTGCTGCAATCTCTCCGGCCTTCAGCTCATGAGCATGGTTCCTCTGGCCGAACTTGCCTACGATTGCCACCTTCTTGAAGCCCTTTTGCGATAGCTTTTTGCAAGCCTCTTTAATCTGGAACTCGTTTAGCTTCTGTATCTCCCTTCCCCGATAGTCGATTGCTCCATCGAGGATTGTGACCTCCTGCCCCAGATTGTAGTCCCTGGGATTAGCACCAGGACCGGGAATAAGCATGAGAGCAACCGGTTCTGTCTTTCCCTCAGCTATCATATTCGTGATGAGAGTCGTGCTGAGAACTACCCGCTCGATCTTGCTCGTCTGGACCCCGACTACGAGCTCGTCCAGAGCGCCCAGCAGGCAGTTTAGCAGGTTATCGTGGTCTGTGGGAACGTAAGCCGTCTTCACCACGATGCCCCCATCAACCAGCACGGCATCGGTGGTGGTCCCGCCGACATCAATTCCAATTAGCATATCATAATCGCCTTACAACTCCCGCTAACGATCTGGTGGTATATCGGCCTTTTGGTCTTTCTTCAAAGTCAATTATTGTCTGTGTTGATCTGCATAGGAGCCAATAACAAAGCTAATTATTCATGAAGTAAAGCTAATACTGGATGCCAATGATCGAGTCCATGCATGAGGTCTCAATTGCCTACTCTCATGGCGGGCTGCTAGATACAATTGAAGGAATATGGGAGCCCACCGAATGCGAACGCAATGCAGCCTGGGACATGTACGTGGAGCTGGCTACAAGAATTCCCATAGCGCAGGTCAAGCCCGGAGAAAGCTCGCTTCAGGTCTGCCTAAGCTCTCTTTACAAGCTCTTTGAAGCCACTCGAGAGATTTTGCAGAAATACGGCCCATCTGTCGCCCGTCCCAGATCAGAAGGCCAGATATCCTTCGGCTATCTATCTGTAAGGGTCTTAGACATCATCCTGCGGCCGTTTCTTGTAGAGTGGTATCCACAGCTAATAGATTACGAGAGCACGAGAGAGGGAAATGAATCAGCGCGCGAGCATGAGAAAAAGTGGGCAAGATACGGAGAGCTTAAGAGGAGCCTAAGCGAGGTCCGAGAGGCTCTGCTGCAGTATGCACAACTGCTGGCAAGGGCATCAGAGGTTCCATCGCTAATCTTCGATGAGATTGATGAATGACCAAGTGAGCACTCAGAAGGCATGAAGAACAAATCCGATAAGATGGTTTTCCAATATATTGCCCGGCTCAGGGAATAGAAGTTAAATAGAGTTAAGATCCATAAGCTAAATGGAATTAAGATCCATAATCGTCTTGTCAAGTTTATGGCACTATTGTTTTCCTAAATTTATCTTAAAACTGAGCCGGAGGAATATACAACTAATCAAATTTATTAATACGTATTAAAAGAATAAGTTTAAGAAGTATAATGTATTAGAGCCCCCAGCACCCCTAGCAGGCAACATTCAAGGAAAACCAATAAAAGAGGAGAAGGATGGTAAAGACCAGAGCCGTCGAGACTAATATCGGGATAGTGGGCGATGAGGCTGTAAGGGCCTACGACGCCTCCATGCGTTACCTAAGAGACAAAGGCCAGCTGCAGACCGACTCCATTCTTAAGGCAAGGATAGACATGGGAAGAGCCCTGGAGATTGGACCCGGACCCGGCTATGAGGGACTGGAGTGGCTGAAGAGGACGGAGGATACAACCCTAAAGGGCCTTGATATCAGCGGCGAAATGATTGCAATGGCTATAAAGAACGCTAAAGACTACGACCTTTCAGGAAGGGCTGAATACTTTTATGGCGACGCCTGCTGCATTCCCTTCAAAAATGGCCATTTCGATGCGGTCTTCAGCATTAACTCTCTGCACGAATGGGAATCGCCTATTCCTACGTTCAACGAGATTCATAGAGTTCTCTGTCCCGGTGGCAGATATTTCATCAGCGATCTAAGAAGAGATATGAATCCCATGGCAAAGTGGTTCATCCGCTTAAGTCAGCCCGCGAAATCAAAGAAGATGCAATCGGGATTCGTGAGCTCCGTGAATGCCTCGTATACCTTGCCTGAGCTGCAGACGATGCTGAAAGAAAGCCGGCTTCAGGAATGCAGCGTCGAGCAGAATCTAATACATATCATCATTTCGGGCAGAAAGCCCTATAACACCGATTAGCAATACAAAAATCGAAACGCGCGTATAGCTCCGCCTATACCGACCGATCTACTCTTTTTTCCCGGAAAAAATGCTCGCTTGAAAAATGTCCGTCCTCACTTCTTAATTGCCCTGCTGTTGTCTACAACAATATAATCCTTGATGGAGACGACCGAGCTAAAGGGTATGAGCACGTATTTCCCGTCCTCCCTGTACTTCTGGCGGTGAATCTGTGAATCGGGCTTGGCCACCAGGTCAATCAGGTGACCTGTAGATAAGTCAAAGATCACGTTCTCCACCTCGCCCAGCACTGTGCCGTCAATATCCACGATCTCCTTGCCCGCCAGATCTCCGGCAAACACCTTTGACAATCCCCTCACCTCGTACTCTGACTGCATCAAATAGAATCCCTTCCCTAAAAGTTAACCTTACCTGTAGCCGATAAGAGAGCCGGGCTCGACCTTCACCCCGCCCTTGAACCTTTCGCTTATGCGTGCGTAATAGCTTATCATGCTCTCCTCTATGCTCGGCCTCACCTTCTTCAAGGCCTCACGGTAGTGGTTCATGTCAACCCTGTCCAGGTTTTCGCGCATGGCCAGCATCACAGCTTCGCGACACAGCGAATCCAGGTCGGAACCAACATAGCCCTCGGTCAGCTCTGCCAGCTCCTCCAGGTTGACGTCCTCGCAGTTCGGTATCCCGAATGCGTGAATCTTCAAGATCTCGTGCCTTCCCAGCTTATCCGGAGCGCCGATCATGAGCAGCCTGTCGAATCTTCCGGATCTGAGGAGGGCCGGATCCAGGATGTCAGGCCGGTTGGTTGCTGCGATCACCACCACATCCTTTAAGGCCTCAAGGCCGTCCAGCTCTGCAAGGAGCTGGTTCACCACGCGCTCAGTTACGTGGCTTCCCTCGTCCATACCCCTCATCGGCGCAATGGAGTCCAGCTCGTCGAAAAATATGATCGAGGGAGAGACCTGCCTTGCCTTTCTAAATATCTCCCTGATGGCCTTTTCTGATTCCCCTACCCATTTGGAAAGCATCTGCGGCCCGCGAACGCTGATGAAGTTGGCACTTGTCTCGTTGGCAACGGCCTGGGCAATCATGGTCTTGCCGGTTCCTGGAGGCCCATAAAGGAGGACGCCCTTCGGGGGCCTGATCCCCATCTGCTTGAACCTCTCAGGCCTCTTTAAGGGCCACTCTATTGCCTCGATCAGCTCCTGCTTAAGCTGCCCAAGGCCCCCCAGATCGTCCCAGGTGACTCGAGGAATCTCTATCAGCACCTCTCTCATCGCCGAGGGCTCGATCTCCTTTAAGGCATCCTCGAAATCTCCGCCCATGACCTCCATCTCATCGATGGTCTCCTGAGGTATCTCGTCCTCTGTTGTCAGGTCGGGGAGGTAGCGCCGGAGAGCCTTCATTGCCGCCTCCTTACAGAGAGCGTTTATATCGGCGCCGACGAAGCCGTGAGTTCTATCGGCCAGGCTCTCAAGCCCGACATCCTCGGAGATGGGCATATTTCTCATGTGTATTTGCAGTATCTCAACGCGGCCAACCTTATCCGGAACGCCGATCTCTATCTCCCTGTCGAACCTGCCCGGACGCCTGAGCGCAGGATCGATGGCATCAACCCTGTTGGTGGCCCCGATCACCACAACCTGGCCCCGCTCTTTTAAGCCGTCCATCATGGCCAGGAGCTGAGCGACGACCCTTCGCTCGACCTCGCCGGTCACCTCGCCCCTTTTAGGGGCAATAGAGTCGATTTCGTCTATGAATATGATAGATGGCGCTGCCTTTTGGGCCTCCTCGAAGATCTCGCGCAGCCGCTGCTCGCTTTCGCCGTAATACTTGGACATGATCTCCGGTCCGGCTATGGAAAAGAAGTTGGCGCCGCTCTCGTTTGCCACAGCCTTGGCAATCAGGGTCTTCCCCGTTCCCGGCGGTCCGTGCAGCAGAACTCCCTTGGGCGGCTCAATGCCGAGCTTTTGGAAAACTTCGGGGTGCTTCATGGGAAGCTCGATCATCTCCCTTACCCTCTGGACCTCAGTTCTCAGGCCGCCGACGTTCTCATAGGTTGTTCCAGTGGCCCTGATCGATCTGATGCTCTTGACGGGCTTCTCAAGCAGGACGATCTCAGTCCGCTCGCAAATCACCACAACCCCCTCGGGCTCTGTTTCTATGACCACTAAGGGAACCGCCTCCATCCTGCCCATGAAGGGATGACTGCCGGAGCTCATGATGGGAAGGATATCCCCGCTGACAATCGGCCTTTTGAGCGTCTGGCGCCGGATAAGGTCAGCTGCCTCGTCCCCGTAGTGCAGGTGCGAGCCCGCCGGAGGAGCCAGCACTATCTTCAGCGCATCCGAGTACCTGGCCTTGCGTATCTTGACTCGGTCGCCTATTCCCACTCCAGCATTCTGCCTGATGAAGCCGTCAATCCTTATGTAGTCCTGAGACCAATCCTGTCTGTCAGCCCGCCATACCTTGGCAGCCGTAAGCCTCTTGCCCTCTACCTCGATTATGTCACCAGGCGAAAGCCGCAGCGTGAGCAGCGCGTTGGGGTCCAGCCTGGCTATGCCCCTGGCCGAGTCGTTGGGGTAGGCTTTGGCAACCTTTAGCAGAATATCCTTCACTTCCCACACACCACGCATTTATTTCATTTCGCCCACTTAAATTTATCTAACGCAAGGCACAAATATAGCCTAAGAAGACATAGTTTCTATTTAATATTTATGGAAAAAGGGACATGAGCGCGCAGATAATGCTCATCATATAACGACTGCTCCATTATCTGCAGCATTATCGCTAACAGTGTCTGAAATAATGGATCATTATTAGTATACGCTTAAGTATTTTAAAGTAGATAATATTCTACGTGTCAATAATTTATAAGAAGATGATGGCATTATTTATATTCCAGCTTTTTCTCTTTAGCACTTTTCTTGCCCAAGGATCATCCCCTCAGGAGCCAACGGGGGGTAACTGGTCTACCATCGTTTGGAAGGGAGATGCAATACGGTTGGAGCCGCCTCCTTCCTCCGGTTCGCCGGAAGAGGCCGCGGAGATGGACGAGATATGGGGCATTCAGCTCAAAAGGACTCCTAAGATGATGAATGCCGCCAGAACCTGGGATGAGGGTGGGGTGATCAGGTGGAACGAGATCGCCAGAGACCTTGTGGCCAAGCATAATACCGATCCGCCTATGGCATCCAGGGCCTATTCCCTCCTAAGCGTTGCCCAGTATGATGCCCTGGTCATGGCATGGAACAATAAATACTACTATGATCGCGCGGCGCCCGCGCAAGTAGACGCTAGGATATATCCCCTTGTATCCTCAAATGAGCCGTCATACCCTTCCGAGCACGCGGCCATCGCCGCAGCATCAGCCGAGGTCCTGAAGTACATCTTTTCCGAGGAGGCCCAATTCCTGGACGAGAAGGCCAGAGAGCACCAGGAATCGCGCCTTTGGGCCGGGGCGAACTTCAGGAGCGATATTGATGCGGGAGATGCCCTCGGGAAAACGGCTGCCAGACTGGTCATCGGCAAAGCAGAGGCCGACGGATCCGAGGAAGCATGGAACGGCACTCTTCCCACGGGTCCTGGATACTGGAACGGCACCAGCCCTGTGCGCCCCAACTGGGGAAAGGTCAAGCCGTGGATGATCTCTGATGTAAGCCGCCTGCGACCGCCACCGCCGCCCTCAATCGATTCACAGGAGTTCAAGGATGTGCTTAAAGAGGTCAGGGACGTTTCAGATAACAGAAATGCTGAGCAGCTGGCAATTGCCCGATACTGGGCAGACGGAGCAGGGACCTATACCCCGCCGGGGCACTGGAACGAGATCGCCTGCAAAATGATCAGAGACCATGGGCAAAGTGAGATCCGATCCGCCAGGACCCTGGCGCTGATGAACATGGCCATGATGGATGCAGGAATATGCTGCTGGGATGCCAAATACTACTACTGCCTGCTGCGTCCATGGGAGGCAGACCCTGAAATAACGACGCCAATAGGCAGGCCCAGCTTCCCGTCGTACACATCGGGCCACTCGGCGTTCTCTGCAGCCGCGGCAGAGGTGCTATCATATGTATTTCCTGATGAAAAGGACGAAATAAGAGCCATGGCCGAGGAGGCGGGGATGTCACGGCTGTACGGCGGAATACACTACAGGTTTGATATCGAGGAGGGACAAAAGGGTGGCAGCGAGATAGGAAGGATGGCTGTTTCGCGGGGACAAAATGATGGCTGCCCGCCGCATTCGGAGAATTATCCTGCCGTGAATAAGTGGGGTGCTGCATTGCTTTTGCGGCAATGAAAACAAGCTGCAGATATCGCCAGGCCAACGGATGCTCTCCCCCCATAGAGAGGGGGGTAGCCCGTGCGGCATATTGGAAAAATAGAGATAGAGTCCCAGAGCAACAACCAATTGCAGCCCACGCGGCAGCTAAGCCCGCCCCAGCTCCTTTTGCGCGAGAAACCGGGCAACGCGCCTAGTCCTAAAAGAGCAGGTTTGATCTTAGACAAGTTCCACAAAAACGAGGATTGAGGCGCCTGCATCCATGACAAAGAAAATTCAGGATATCTTAAGCATTAAATATCTCAAACATTATGAGAAAATTTATAAACTTAAAAGTAACTGACTTTTTTATGAAGAAATTCTGGTGTGTTGTATCGCTAGCCCTGATCCTCGCCACCGGGATCTGTGCAGCGGAAATTCCAAACTTGCTCGGAAACTGGATAGGAACTTGGAACGGTTACCTGGAAAATGAGTTTTCAGGATCGGATGAGAACGGCAGCATCAATTATACATTTACAGAGCAGGAGGGCCGCATCTTCATTGGAGAGGTTTCGTTCATGCAGGAGGACGGAAAAGAAGGTGTCAAGGAGTTTGTCGGAGCCATTGATATTGACAATCAAACGCTATATGCCGCCGAATCTGATGAGGGCTACTGGCAGGGAGACATAATTTCTGAGAACGAGATCGAGCTGATATATCTTCAGGACGGAGAAGATATTGAAGTGTCCATTGACAGGATATACAGAGTAGAAGAGTAAATATCCGATCAAAAACCCTATTTGATCAAGACCTCGCTGGCTCATCAATGCCTTTCAGGGACGGCAAGGCGACCAGCTTGGAACAGCTTAATCGGCATGCTTTGGAGCCAAAGATCCTGGCTTTAAAGCATGATTATCCTTTATGAAATGTCAAAACCTAAATAATCCCTTTAGCCTTCAGAGCGATTCTCATTTCCATTACCTCACCCTCAAGCTTCTCAAATCTCTGATCCAGATGGCCTTTAATGTCCTTTCTGGATTCTTTAACCTCATCGATAAGTTCGCGCTGCAAATCCAGCGTTTGCTCCTGCATCTTGATCATCGCATCCTGTTTCTGGATCATCGCATCCTGTTTCTGGATCATCGCATCCTGTTTCTGGATCATCGTATCCATCTTTCCACCCAGGTTATCGTTCATCCTATCGACCGAAGCGATAAGAGTCTTTAGATGATCTGCTGCAGTGTCCAGCCTGGAATCGGTTTCGCCCGGCTCAACAAGCTTATAGAACTTGATGTACTCGCCTGTGGCTTCGGAATACTCCCGGTCGATTGATGAAACATGGATCAGCGTGTTCTTAATGTTAATTGCCTCTTCGAACCAGTTCAGCTTATCTTCATCGCCTTCAGCCACAATCTTTACTCTGCCGTCATCCAGGTTCTCGACAGTCCCCTTCAACTTTAAGAGCCTGCCGATATCAACAACTCTGGCCCTGTATCCGGCCTTCTGAACCTTCCCCGAGACATAAGCCGTGAGCCGCTTCATCAAATAGATTCTTGCGACTCTTCGTATATGGCCTTATCGTCAATCCATCAGCGCTTTATCAGGTCAAAAACCCACCTGCAGACGCCCGGAGCCACGTTTCCGCACCTGCGGAAAAGCTCTAATTCAAGGCCCATGCCCCCGTATTTCTCCACCAGCCCATCGATCTGATTCCGCTTCTTGAAGGTGTAAAAGTGCACGGATCCCCCGGATTTCACAGCAGATGCCGCAGCCTCCAGGATCTCGTCCTGCCCGTAGGGCGTGGGAACTACGGCCCTGTCGAACTGAATTCTAAGCATCCTGGGAGCATCGAATGCGTCTGCCCTGATTATAGCCACCCTGTCACTAACCCTATTGAGCCTTATATTCTCGGCCAGCCATCGGCAGGCTTCGGGGTTGGCCTCGATAGCATAGACAGCTGCACCATTTGCAGCCAGCGGAACTACAAAAGGCCCCACACCGCAGAAGGGAACCAGCACCTTCTCGCCTGGACGCACCTTCGATGCTATTCTGCTCCTTTCGTAGCTGAGATGGCTGTTGAAAAAGACCCTGGACACGTCCAGCCTGTAGACAAAGCCGAACTCCCTGTGTTCAGTAACAGTTGCACCTAAGGTTCCATCTCCAGCCAGCAGCTCGAAGGCGGCAATCCTTTCATTGCCCTCAAGCTTTGAGGTTTTGTTCAGCACCGTCCTGATATTTCTATGCTGGGAGATAATCGCCGATGCGATGTCCTTCCTGGAGCATTCGAGGTCTGGCGGAAGAGAGACTACGGCCACGTCTCCGATGACGTGGAAGCGATTCGAAAGCCGGCTTAAATCCTTCTCGGAGAGCTTCCCCTTCAGCTGTTCTTTTAGCCTCATTCTAAATCATGCGAATAAATCATGCGAAAAGGTAGCTCAAACACCGCGATAGCCAAAGTTCTTTAATTAAAATTCTTTACCGACGCTCCCCTTTGGGGAGAGCGCGGCGTATATATTAGATTATATGGTCTCTAATAAGATCTTCTATTTAGCTCAGGTCGCGGCCGGAGTCTCGGTGACTGGTGCCGGTGCAGGTATGATCCCGGGCTCTGTCACAATCTCGGTCTTTCTGACCTCGACGCGCCTTAAGGGATAGACCATCTTGGCCTCTTTATAAATATCCAGCGAGAGCTTTCCAAGGACTACCTCCTGTATGAGCTGGTTTAAATCGAGGCCCGATGCCTTCTGCAGGATTACCTGCTTGGAGATCTCCCTTATGCTCTTAACCTGGTTGGCCCTGGCCCTTTTTACCGTGAAGCAGCTGGGCTTGACCCTCACCTGATATCCATCGGTGGTTGTGACATCAACTATCGCATCGATGCGAGAGGTCCTTCTCTTAACCAGAGACCTGATGTAGTCTGTGGTCATCTCGTGGCCCATAAATTTGGTGTATGCCGAATCGCCTGCGACTCGATCCACCCTGAACCGCAGCTTTGTATTCTGTTTAGAGAAGTTATTTGTCAGGTCGCCAAGTGTGGTCTCAATGACCCTTCCAACTATTCTCTCTGGGTCGTTGGAAATGGTCTCGCCAACCGGAGACCTCCCAAACATTTCGGGACTGATTACCTTATACCATTGCTTAGCCTTTCTGCTTTCGGCCTTTCTCTGTGATCTTCTAGCCAATAAACATCCTCCAGGAAGATACTAACCCGCACACCATGCAAGCTCGCTGTATATAAAACGATCGCCCAAAAAAAGCAGGCAGTCTGGCCTTAGCTGGCCGGCCAGACATAAATGTAGATGTAGTTTGAGTAGTCGCCTGTGCAGTAGCTCAGGATATGCCAGCCTGGCGCATTTCCTCTAAACCAGGTCTGATGCCAGCCCGCATTCTTATAGCCGAAGTTTTTGACCTCCGGCTGGCAGAAATATCCCGAGGAGCTGCCGCATAAGGTCCACTCGAAGGACCAGTATATGCCTGGCTTTTCAACCTTTGACCACAAAGGCAGCCACTGTCCGCACCAGACGCCCCCCTCGGTGCAGAGCTTGTTGGGCCACACCTGGACGTAGTAGGCGTTGCACTTGCAGGTGGACGACTTGGGGAACACTGTCTGGCAGGTCTGGGATACGGTCGGATATGTCGTGGACACGGCCTTGTAAGCCTGGGCCGTCTGTCCGGACGGAACCGCGATGCCCTGGTAGCTAAGTCCCTGGTAACCAGTACCCTGATAGCCGCTCTGATCTCCACAGGCGGCGCAGGCCTTTTGAGCGGTAATGTCGCCTGCGGCTGCAGTGCCGGCAGCGGCCGATGCCTGGCAGCCGGGACAGCTCTGAGAGGTCTGTACGCTCTTTCCAAACTGGTTGGCAGGATAGGTGCTCAGGTAATAGCCGGTTTGAGATATATAGCCTGTCGGATAGCTGGCGGAGTAAGCTGCTGATGTGCCCTGAACTGGGTAGCTTGCGGCGCTTTGAGCCTGAGACGAATAGCCTGCGATGCCTGCAGTTGTGCCCACAACTGCGCCTGCCGCATTGCCGGCAGCAGTTCCCGTGAGGCCGGCAGGGCTCGTTGCATAGCCGTCCTGTCCGCTGGAAGGCGTCAGCAGGTTGAAGTCCGGAAGTATCAGGTTCTCAGCATTGGGATCTGGAGGGGTAGGTGCGCCGGAGGGCAGAGGATTCGATGCTGATGCAGATGAAGGTGAAACCGCCGCGGAAGTCCCGGCGCTGTAGCCTGAAGATGCGGTATATCCTGAACCTGCAGCGTAGCCGGAGCTATATGCCCCGCTGCCGCTAGGCCAGACATAAATGTAGACGTAGTTCGACCAATCCCGGCAGTTGTAGCACAGGATGTGCCATCCGGGAACGTCGCCTGTAAACCAGCCCTTCTTGTATCCCGGCCAGGTCCAGCTCCACCACCGGACGGATGGGGTCCACTGTCCCGGATACCACTCGTAAACGTAGAAGTTGCCTGCCGAATTGATGTCAGACCACAGGGGCAAATAGCCTCCATAGCTGCAGCCTGCAACGGTCTTTAAGCCCGAAAAGGTCTGAACCCAGAGCTTATTGCGTGATGTGACTGAGCCGGGATAGTACCAGGACCCTGTCTCCTGGGCTGCGTTTGAACCCTCACCAGTGCCTGCGTTCAGGCCCGTCGCATAAGCGGCTCCGTAGCTCTCATCAGGGACGTTTGGCGGCGTGGCCGACACGAAATCCAGGCTGCTGTCGGGCTGGAAGCTTTCTCCCTGCGGCTGTAAAAGGCTTAGATCATCCGCAGACATGCGTTCCTCATAAGGCCCGCCGGTTTGAGGAGCTACTGATGCGTATGTCTGAGAGGTCGGACCGGCCGACTGCGATGCCGCGTAGGCCGTCTGAGAAGATTGCCCCTGACCGGCCGAATAAGCCTGGCCGGCTGCATAAGCCTGACCTGATTGAACGAAAGAATTTCCATCAGAAACGCCTGCATCCCCCACAGCCCCAACTGCGATTCCAGATAAAATTAAAAAAACGACCAATGCTGAAACATAAAGTCTCATACACCCCATCCCCTAAACTGTATCTGCTACTAACGTTAGGTAGCCCTCTATCTATTTAATACTTCCTTGAGTTAAAATTTATAAATAGTTGTGCTTTTAAATGATAATAATTTGGTTTTATTATATGATATTAATGATATATTCAAATCGGATTAGCGCGATATGCAGTTAGGGAGAGTTCCTTTTGACTGAGCTGCTTTCTTGATCGTATTTCATATCTGCTACCGCTCCGCGATCATTGCTGTAGAGCCAGAGCATCATTCTCTCCCACAGACCGCTTTCCTCTGCCAGCGTCTCGGGCAGTTTCTGATGGAGTGCCTTCAACAGATCGAACCGATACAGGTCAATCGCCGATCGTATCCTTTCTCCATAATCCTGCGCTTGGGCCACGGCAGCACGGTAGGAGATCAAGGCCAGGATAACTCCTCCCACGACCACCATTACTGCCCGCCACCATAGCCCCTGCTGGCTCAGATACGCCAAGCCCCAGAGGGCTACCACCATAACCAGCGATGAAAAGTTCAGCAGCGCCATAACCGGTATCAGAGCCCCATCAATCTCCTTCCTCATAGCCTCAGGCAGCAGCGGCCACAGCCTCGGCCACCAGAAGACGCTGTCCATCCCGTAGGCCGACTTGGAGTAGTCCTCTGCGGCTCGCAGGACGTTGCCAAGGCGGGTGGGCATGAGGCGAGATGATCTTGATGGGTAGCCGTAGAAGAGCTGGGCTTGAAGATCGTTGTATTTTGACCAGTCATTTGTTTCTTCTGCTTCAGCCTCGGCTTGGGTGCGCTGTATCGATTTCTCCTCCCAAACCTTGTACTCTCCTTTGGCAGCGAACCAGCTTCGTATGCTCAATGGCCAGTAGCCCTCATAGGACCGAATAATCAGCCGGGTGAACGGCTGAAGCAGATAGGCCAGAACGGTGATGAGAACCAGAATCCCGACCAAGAACCATACTTGGGCGACGAAACCTCCCACTTGGCTCTTGGCAATCCAGTCTTGCTGCCACCACTCGACCGTTTCCTGGAACCCGCAGATCCAGATGTGGATCAGCGCCGCCAGGCTGGCCGCTACGAAGACTGGGAACCAGTAGGCCAGCAGGAAATTGCGGTCCAGCAGGCCTGTGGCCTTGTCCAGGAAGGTTCCGAGCATATGTTCAAGCCTTCTTGGTAGCTGATGTTTCAAGCTTTAATCCACATCGAGGGCAATGGGGTTCATCGCCCTGCCATTCTATCTCTGAAGACGAGATCCGCCCGTGCTTCTGACAGCGGTATGCGCGCTTGGGCTTGATTTCTGGATCGCCGAAGAGAGTGCCTCCTCGTGAAGTGTCACAATATTTTTCTTCCTTTTCATACTCCTTTTTCATGTCTTGCCTCCTTTGGCCATCTCTATGACTTCTTGCATCACCTGATCGCCATCTGCCTCAGGTCCTGCCAGCTGGCTGAACAGTTCCCTGAACCTCACGCTATCCACAAGCTCCACCCGACTACACAGCTGATCGAAGGAGACGGGCAGAGCGTCAGGGCCGAACTTATCCAAATCCCAGGCCAGCCCCCTCAAGCTCAAAGCAAGATAGCCCGACCTGATCTGAGAAAGCATAACAGCAGCAGCCAATTCGTGGTCCAGTGCAGACTTTGACCCAGCCTTACCGAGGTAAATGGCCAAGTTATGGTGGCTTACGGATATGCCATCGGGCTCGCCGAAGAGATACTTATAGCGCAGCGCTGTCTCCTCGAAGCCGATCGCCTGATCCACCTGGCTAATATTATCCATCAGATCGGCCAGGGCACTGAAGACCTTCCCAAGCATCTCGTCAGACCTCTCCTTCTCGAAGACCTCCCTGCAGGCCTGAAGAAGTCTGCCCACCTCAGCATAACGCTCCAGTCTCAGCAGCGGGCCGTAGTCGTTGAAGCTTGTCTGTGCCAGAACCAGGTCAGTTGCTCCGCGGGATTTCATAGCATCTATCTGCGCGGCGTTGAACTCCAGTGCCGGCTCATATTTCTCCGATCGTGCGGCAGCTTCACGACAAGTATCCAGTATGCCCTCCCTGACCATCCAGGGTTCAGCTGATTCGTCTTGATCTCCTTTCTCTGGTAGAGACCTCATCTGCTCCCTGAGATCCTCTGCGGCTCCAAGGATTTCGCCATCCTTTCCCGGAGAGATTAGCGCCTGCAGCTTACAGCCTTCGTCCGAAAGCTGACTCCAGGGCCCAAGGCCAGCCTGGCGTGTGTAGGTCTTCTTTTCTTCTGCCAGTTTCAAGGCCTCTTCGCGGTGACCAGTCTTCATGAGAAGATAGAAAAGTTCTCCCGTGACCACTGAAGCCCACCTGAAATCACCTTTTGCCACGAACTTGGGCACCAGAGACCTGAACATATCCTCGGCCTCCTGCCAGCGGCCGATACTTCGCAGCGCCTTAGCCAGAACTGCAGAATCACCGAGTTCTCCAGTGGCCTGGGCAATATGCCTCAACAGCGGCAAGACCGAGGAGATTGTCTCAGGAGATCTGTCACGAATTATAGCTCGTTCCAACAGACATGAAGCCTCAGGCCATTTCTTCTGGCGGATCAGATATGGCGCGGATCTCAGGCCCGCGGTAATAACCGATCGGCCCCTCTCCTGCTCTTCGCTCTTGGCTTCATTGAAAATAGCTCTCCAGAACAAGGCCATCATTGAGTCGACTGTCGCCCTAAACTTCTCGTCGACCTCCTCCAAGCCAGCCTGGGCCACGCCTGGATGGATAACATATTTCACCTGCTCTCCCAGGGCCTGGGTATCCACCAGGCCCGATGATTTGACAGTACCCAGAACCTGATCCAGCCCTGGCGCGTCTTCGCCCTGGCCTTGGGCTTTCCAGAACTCGGGCCAGATAATCTTCACGATCCTGTCCATCCGGTCATCATCCTCAAGGGCACACAGGAACCTGAACAGGGTCTTAGAGCCCTCAGGCAGGCTCCTGGAGACGTCCTGGGTCCAGCCGGTCAGGATCTTCAGGAAATCCTCTGCAGTCCGGGCCGACTCACCATCACCATCCTGGAAGAAACGGTCGAGACTGCTCTCCGAACTGCTCCAGGCCATCGAAGCTCTGTCCAGGTACTTCTCCAGAGTCTCTGGGTCAGCGGCTTGGGCGTCTGCCAGCTCTATGAGCTTGGGGTGGCCCTGGACCAGAGAGAGGGTGCGTTTGACCAGCGCCCGGCCCTTCTCAAGCCCCACAGTGCTCCGGCCCATCAGTAGCCTGCCGAGGTTGGGCATCTCGCGTGCCAGCAGAGCTGCCTCGTTCAGAGATAGGGCGTTTATGGGCTCGATGACCATATTCCCAGCCAGCCCTTGGGGAAGCCTGCGGGAGGTCAGTATGACCCTGGATAGACCTTCGTGATCCAGCAGAGCCGCCATGAGCCATCCCCAGCGGTCGTCCTTCCAGCTTCCGGCGCTCGTCAGGAGGTTCTCAAGGTTGTCGAGCACTATGAGTATGGAGTTCTGCTCCAGGGTCTCAGACAGATTGGGCAGCCAGGTCTTGAAATCTTTCGGCCTGTCAACCACATGGGCCATCTTGAAGCCCGGCAGCTGTGTCTCCATGTCTATTGCGAACCTGGCCAGAGCACCCTCGATGTCGCTGCCCTCTTTAGGAGCCTCGTGCCAGACGAAATGCTGAAACCTCGGGCTGCGTCTGAGGTGGTAGGACAGCTCCAGAGCGCAGGCAGTCTTGCCGGCTCCGGCCATGCCGTGGAACATCACGCCTCTCCTATCGCTATCTTTCGCCAGGGCCGAGCTGGCCCTGACCAGAGGTCCCGTCCGGCCCACAAACCTCTTCGGCTCTCTGGGGAAATAGGGCAGACCGACCGTCGCCGGTCTGAGTTCGCCTGAAGGAGCCTTGGGAGGTTTGAGCGTCATATCAACGGCCCTGGAACCGAACAAGGCTGGCGTGGCTAGAGACAAAGGCGGAGTGGCTGCGTTGTAGCCGTCTTTCAGGGCCTTTTGCATGGCCAGCTGCAGAGATCTAGCGAGCGTGTTACCCTTTTCGAGGAAGAGGCGGTAGAGTTCGGTTGTCAAGTTAATTGCAAACTCGTCGCCTACAGGGTAACGCATGGCTAAAGCAGCGCAGTCCAATTCAGTCATGAGTTCGACTGCCAGAGCAGGCATGATATCTTTCCCCGACGCAGCACTGGCCTCCCTAGTCTGGCCAGGTTCCCTGATCTTCAGCCACTCCAGAGTTTCCTGGGCTGTAGCGGCCGCTGAGAGACAGGCTGACAGGGTAACCAGCTTCAACCTGCCTTTCGCCAGACTGAGGATTTTGCTCAGATCCTCAGATGTCACGGGATCGTAGCTACCGTCAGGGTTCTCAAGTATCAGAGTTGCCTTATCGCCGTGGCCCGAGAAATGTATCAGGTCCCAGCCCTCGCCCTCCTCAAGGGCATCTTGGAGGCTCCGGCGGGTTGTGCCGTACTGGAGCACTCGCATCTCGATGGCATAGCTCTTGTCCTGTGCAAGTATAATACGCGGGAACACCTTCATAGACGTTGATGGACTCGCATCTCGATGGCATAGCTCTTGTCCTGTGCAAGCTGGTTCACGAGCCTCATGAGTTCGTACCGTTCGCGTCTCAGCGATAGCGCCGATATATCCGTTGGCAGGCTGAAGACTGCCAGCATGCGCAACCGGTCCTGGATGAGTACTAGTTTTACAGATGGTTTCTTGCCCGACAAATCGAAAACCAGTCGCACGTTGCCCATGGCCAGGGGCTTGTCGCCTACCAGGGCGATCTCCCATGGCCTGTATAGAAGTACGGAAGCTTCCGGGGGAACTATCACTCTGACCTCGACAGGCGTACTGAACTCAGCCAGCCTCTCTCCGACTCGTCCCAAGGCCTCTTTGCCTATCCATGAGCCTGCCTGTTTGATGAGCTTGCTCTGGTCGTCAAGCCATTTGTCTGGAGAGGAAAATGTTTCGATAAAGCTGTGAAGGTCCATGAAGGCCGCGTAATTGGGATTGGTGGGGTTCAGGCTGACCTCAAAGTCCTGAAGAAACTTGCCCTCGCTGTCCTTTAGCACCCAGCGCCAGTGCTGAGGGTCTTTAAAATCGGCGACCTCCAGAACGAGAGTGCCTCCCATCGCCATGAGATCGCTTAAGGAGGTTATGGCGTATTATAACTTTCGGGAATAATATGGACGCGCGGTTCTAACAGATTCAAAAGGTCTGACCGACGGCAAATTTTTCGCCTGCTGCCGCTAACGAGCCGCAGGAGTGCCTTTTTGCCATCACTTCCGAAACCTGGTCCTCCTTCAGCGCCCATCGGCCACATTTACGAAAATATTAAGCATCGCCGATTACTTTTTATTAACACCCCAGTTTAACCTAACCATCTCCGCCAGACGGGGATTGTTGAACTGTTTATAAATATCCATATCTGTCGTGAATCCGATAAAGGGATCGATGGTGCCCTTTTCCATATTTGCGATCCAAATGGAAATCCCTGCCTCCTCGACCTCGCTGCTCCTCTCCCTGAAAAACGAAACGAAGGGCTCGAGGCTCTCGGCGCTTGGGACCAGTATTACGCAGTCTTCGGATTCGTCTTTTCTACACGTTGATATATCCAGCGTATCCAGCGATTTTATGCTTGTAAAAACCAGAACGTTCACCTTACGCTCCCCGGCCTCGAACGTGATCCCATCGGAATCCTCCCGGACAAGCCTGTAGCCGGCATCGCTCATGAACTCAATTAAAAGATCATTCAGGCTCCGGTGAAGCATTGACTTGAGCACCGGAAGGGACGCCAGGAACTTCCTGTATGCGTTATCGAAGTCCTGCTTGCTGTACCTCTGAGTGTGCAGGAAATGGAAGATCCTTCCATTGATATGAGTATAGGTATCGAGCTTTGGCAGGCCGAAGAAAATGGGCTCGCTGCTCATCATGCTCGCAAAGATGCCTGCAGAAATGTGCTTTCCGACCATCTTTTCCAGATCTTCTCTTTCAATGTCGGTCAGACCGGCACTCCGAACGGCATCATATGTCCTGTTGAGAAGCTCGCACCTTGCAATGATCTCCCTCTCTGCCAGAAGCTCCCTTAAAGAGCCCTCAATCCTGTCGATGCCTGATGTTTTATTCGCCAATGCCATTTTTATCTCATCCCTGCACGATGTTTGCATTTGCAAGCTCCAGACGAAGCTCTCCCATAGTCGCCACCCTTTCGGCAAAGGCGTTATGCTGGTGAATGCTCTCCTCGTTGATCTGCTTTAAGGTTACTGCGGCATCATCCGGGAGGTCCGTGAAAACCTCGACGACCTTCTGGGCCATTGTCCTAACGCAGTCCTCCACGAACTTTGGATTGCTGTGCGCTCTCGCCACCACAACGGCCTCATCCGGCCTTTTCAGCAATCCATATACCTTGGAGCTCATGGATTCCTCGATGATCTTGATTATCCTGTCGATGGAGACGCAGCGGCGGTTTCGAACCTCAACCGAGATGCTGCCCCTGCCTCTCTGGTTATGGGTGGCCACCGGCAGCCGCTTTGAGAACTCCTCGGCATCTGCGGGGTCTACACCAATTTTGGCCAGCTCATGCTTCACCTGGTCACGCATGATCTCCTGGGCGCAGGGACATGCAGTCGTCCCCAGCACCTCTGCTCCGACCTTTTTCTTCAGGTAGCCCGCCGGGCCCGATCTGGCCACCGCCTCGGCGAAGATGTCGACAACCTCCTGGCAGGTCACCTTTGTAAAGGGAGTTTGTCTGCGAACGATGTATTCGCTCTTCATCTTGACCTCCGCACGGGAGGCATACTCATGCCGGGATAAAAGCCGCTTTGCAATCTCGCCGCACAGCTCTTCAATCTCGTACACCGGGCGGTTTATAGCCTCCTCCAAAACCTCGTCGATCACCTCGAAGTTCCTGGAGAGGTTTGCTCCTTTGCGATCGGATGGCAGGTCCACGAATACCTCGAAGCTGGAGATCAGCACTATCGGACGCTCATCGCCTCCGCGCTCCACCTTGACCAGCTTCTTGACGCCCGTTACTCCCACCCTGGTGAGGCTGATGGGATAGTCGGGCACGCAGGCCTGAATATCAGGCAACGTATTCAAAATTGCTCACCTAATAAGCGCTTTATTCTCGGATTCTTCATCGGGCTTGTCGTATTCCTCATCGGATTCAAGCGAATCTGCGTCCAGCTCATCCATTTGAAGCAGGAGGTCGTCCACCTCTTGCATCAGCTCCTCCAGGGTCTCATCGATCCTGCAGCTTCGCAGAGCATCATCTCCCATCGCCCCTTCAAACGCAGCGAGAAGCCTTTCGTCTCCCATTTCGATTAGCATCTCGCGGATCATTCTTGCGACCTCATCCGATTCGGGCATAAAGGGCCATTCAAGGCGAACGTATTTGAGACTTTGCCTCAATAATGGTCAGCTATATCTATCCCTAAGGCGAATATCAGCAGGAGGCGTTGTGCGATGATCAAGCGTTGCTCTCAGCATGGGCTTTTCAGGGGGGAGCGTTGCGAGTGCGGCTCGGCCGGCCAGCTGGTTTTGGACGAGGCCAAAACCGAACAGCTGGGGAGGCTGGTTGCGGGATCGCTCAGGCATTTCCCCGATGACCTGGGGCTTTCCATGGACTCTGCCGGATGGGTGGACCTCTCTGCCCTTGGAAATGTGGTCAACAGCCGCCACCGCTGGGCCAATAAAAATTTGATAGTAGCCCTGGTGCAGTCGGATCCCAAAATGAGGTACGAGATGGACAGCACCAGCACAAAGATCAGGGCCCGCTACGGACACTCTGTCAAAGTAGATCTCGATCATCCGGACAATTTACTTCCCAGGCTCTACTACGGCGCCAGCGAGGAGGAGGCCGACAGGATATTGGAGATCGGCCTGAAGCCGGCCTCGCAGAGATATGTGCATCTCTCTACAACTCCTGAAAAGGCCTGGCACGTCGCTACATTCAGGACGAGCAACCCCAGGGTTATCCAGGCTGATGCTGCCTTGGCCCAGAGGGCAGGCGTCAAGATGATGACGGTAAACGACGATATAGTCATCTCGGATACGATACCGGCCGTTTACCTCTGCATGCTCCCTTCAAAGGATATTGCGAAAGGGTGCGGCAAAGCCTGATGCCATCCGCCGGTTACTAGCGCCCAAAGCGCCTCTCCCTTTGCTGGTAGTCCCTGATTGCCCGCAAGAAGTCTATTTTCCGAAGAGAGCGCCAGTTCACCTCGGTAAAGTACAGCTCTGAGTAGGCTGATTGCCAGATCATGAAATCGCTCAGCTGGCTCCCACCGGCGCGAATTACGAGGTCGGGCTTCTGGCGCAGACGAAGGTTCATCTCAATTGTCTCCTCGTCGATCTCCTCCGGGTTCACCAATCCCTCCTCGACCCCTTCGAGCAGCTTCCTGATGGCCTCTGTTACCTCGCGCTTTCCGCCAAAGCCCAGGGAGATGGCCACTTTGATTCGCCCGCCTAGTCCGATGGTCTTCATACAATCCTTGGTGTGAAGGCAGATCTCAGCAGGAACATCGCTCAGCAGACGGGCGATTCTCTCGCGTATCTCCGGCGTGTTGTCGTTTATGTGAACCGCCAGGGACTTTATGCCGAGCGCATCGCTCCATTCCACGAGGTCCCTCATGTGCATCATGCCCTTCAAATCGAGATCGCCGGAAGAGAGAACGATTGCTACGCATTCCGGCTGATGCGCTCTGGTGATCTGCAGCTCAAGGAGTCTCTCGTAAAGGTAATGAAGCATTTATCCCATCCATTGGCAATTCATAGGCAAAGTATTTTTGCGATAAGCCAGGTCTTTGACTCATGCAGCGTGAGGACATTGCGAGGATTGCCATGGGTCTGATGGTGCTGTTGCTGCCCTATGCCGGCTCATTCACAGTTATTCCCCTGGCGGCCGTCTTTTTATGGGACCGCAAATCCCGCATGCTCTCGGCATCTTTGGCCATGCTGCTCATTCTCCGGCCGGCGCTGTCCGTTACTCACATAAATCTGCCGCTTTATGTGATTGCCATATCCTTTGTCGCTTCCACATTTGCGCCCCTCGCTTTCAGGAGGTTCGATACGCTTGCCGGAAGCATAATCTATCTGATGATCACCGTTGCCCTGGGCTTTCCCGTCGCATCCATCATTGCCGCAGGGAGCCTATCCTCGGAGAGGATACTTTTCCTCGCAATCCTCGGAGGGCTAAGCGGTGCATTTCTCCACCACGTCTCGAAGGAGCGCGATTTCACTGTTCCCTTCGGCACAGCGATGGTGATGTGGCTGTTCAGCTTCGACTACCCGCTTCCCGATCTCGAACGCATTCTTTTGATCTGCATCTTCGCACTGGTCCTTGGAATCGGTGCATACTACGCCAAGGCGGCCGACTCAGATGCGGTTCTTTCCGAAACCATAATCTGCCTGCTTGTGATTCTCTTTGCGGGCCTCTCCTGGTTCCTTCTTCTGCTGGCATTCTATCTCCTTGGCGGAGGTTTTACCAGGTACGGCTATGCCTACAAGCGAAAGCATGGGCTGGCCCAATCCCGTGGAGGCGTGCGGGGCTATAAAAACGTCTACAGCAACAGCCTTGTTCCCCTTGCCATGGCCATATGCTATGGTGTATACGGCAGCGACATATTCATCTACGCCTTCATCGGGTCGGTGGCGACGGCGAACGGGGATACTCTGGCCAGCGAGATCGGCCAGACAAGCAGATCCCGGCCGCGCATGATAACGACCCTGAAAGAAACTGATGCCGGGGTAGACGGCGGTGTAACCCTCCTAGGGGAGCTTGCAGGCCTTGCCGGGTCCATAGTCATTGGAATCCTGGCCGTCGGAATGGGCATGACTGGCCTTGCCGGATTGCTGGTCGGCACTATTGGGGGATTCCTCGGCACAAACTTCGATAGCCTTCTCGGCGCGACGCTGCAGAGCAGAGGATATCTGAGCAACAATGGCGTGAACCTGGTGGCAACGGCCTTTGGGGCGGTCGTCGGTGGAGTTCTCTGGTATATCATGCAGGCTATTTAGACTTAGGAGGCAATACTCAAATTATGATGATCTACGGCATCTTCGGAGATCCAGTCGAGCACAGCCTATCTCCGCTTATGCAGGACGCGGCTTTCCGGGCTTTGGGCATCGATGCCTGTTACCATCCGTTTCGCGTGACAAGGGAGCGGCTTAAGGATGCCATACTTGGAGCCGATGCCATGGGATTTGGCGGCCTGAACCTGACCATCCCACTGAAGGAGAAGGCGCTGGAGATAGTCGAGCCGGACGACCTGGCAAAGGCCATTGGCGCTGTGAACACAGTGTCCTTTGAGACTGGGGGAAGAACCGCGATCATTGGCCACAACACCGATGGCTCAGGCGCCATCCTCGCCCTGCAGGAAAAGGGAGTCAAGGTCGGCGGAAGCCGGGTGCTCCTGATAGGTGCGGGCGGCGCGGCGCGGGCTATTGCCTACACGCTTGAGCAGGAAGGAGCAGAGATATCAATTGCCAACAGGCATCTTCAGAGGGCAGAGGAGCTGGCCGCAAGCATCGGCGGACTGGGCTATTCGCTGTGCGACCTGGATAGGCTTGTCAGGCAATCGGAGATAATCATCAACGCGACATCAGTCGGCATGTCTGAGGGCGACCAGAGGCTAATACCCGGCGACCTGCTGCACAGCGGCCAGGCGGTCTTCGATATAGTTTACAACCGCGAGACAGAGCTTCTTAGAGACGCCCGAAAGGCTGGCGCACTGGCCATAGACGGGGTGATGATGCTGGTCTATCAGGGAGCAAAGGCCCTCGAGATCTGGACCGGGCGAAAGGCGCCGGCCTCCCAAATGGAAAAAGCGGTTCGAGAGGGTCTGAAAAGAAGGGCCGAGAGGAAGGAAAGCGGGGCAGAGGAGACCCAGGGAAAGGGGAAATCGTGACGCGTGTGCTGATACTGGGAGGGACGGGCGAGACTGGATCGTGGTTCGCCCGCTACTTCAGGGACAAGGGCTTTGATGTCGCCGTTTGGGGACGAAGCGGCAGGGTCGACGTGGCAGAGCGGCTAGGGGTGCGCTACGCTCATGACATGATGAGGGAGGCAGAGGAGAGCGATATTGTCCTTGTAAGCGTGCCCATCGACAGGACCGTGGACATCATCAAGGAGGTTGCGCCCCGCATGCATCCCGGAAGCCTGCTCATGGATGTGACCTCGCTTAAATCCGAGCCCGTAAAGGCCATGAGGACCCATGCTCCAGAAGGGGTCGAGGTTTTGGGAACCCACCCGATGTTTGGGCCGACTATGCCAGGGCTCAAGGGCCAGACCGTCATTCTCACGCCCGCCGCGGGGAGAACCGAAAGGTGGATGCCGGAGATTAAGGCTCTTTTCGAGTCTGACGGCGCGCACGTGGAGGTTCTGGACGCAGACGAGCACGACGAGATAATGGCCGTGGTGCAGTCGCTCACCCATTTCGCCTACATTGGAATCGGCGCGGCGCTCAAAAGCCTGGACTTCGATGTGGAGAGGTCGAGGAGGTTCATGAGCCCCGTTTACGAGATCATGATCGACTTTGTGGGAAGGATACTCGACCAGAATCCCGAGCTTTACGCATCCATCCAGGAAAATCCCAAGGCTGTAGCCGTCAGGCAGACGTTCATTGCCGAATGCATGAGGCTGTGCGAGCGCGCCGATGCAAGAGACGCGGAGGGCTTCAAGCAGATAATGCGGCAGGCTGCAGAGCATTACGGGAAGACGCATGATGCGCTTCTAAGGTCGGATAGGCTGATAAACGGGAGGATCCGTGAGAAGAACTCTCGGACATAAACTCTCGAACATAAGTTGAGGGGATAGCATTGAGTGAGACCCGCCAGGCCGCAATAATAATAGTATCCGTATTCTTGATCGGAGTCATTGGGCTCCTGATAACAGGCGCGCTGCCAGGAGTGACGGCAGGCATCGGCACCGCACCCGAACCACCAAATTTGATAGCCGGAAAGGACGTCTACGTTGATGACTACAGAGCAGACCTTTACCTCAACGGCACTCTAAAGGAGAGCTTTCTCTATCGCATAAAAGCAGACGGCAAATACAGGATGCTTTATCGAACCTGGACGACGCTTCCCGTTTCTCTGGAAAGCCTCGACAGGCCCTATGTGGACCCTCTCGAAATAATCCCGCCCAGCGGCACCATCCCCTACGTGAAGGATTGGAACGGAAGGGTAGCCATCGCATCCGAGGACGAGGCATCACAGGAGCAGGCGTCAAGCATTGAGGATCTTGCAGAGCTAAACGAGGCCGGATGCTACAACCCGCAGAGGTTTGGTTCGGGAAGCTACAGGATCGGCTATACGTTTCGCGTCCATCCTCCTCTGGAATGCGATGACGAATACTGCCATTGGAATATGGCCTTTGCTGATAAGCATCTTCCTTACAGGCAGGCGACGATTGCCATCCACGATCCCGAAAACCTCGTAGTGCAGCTCTTTCCCCACGCCACCGCGCAGTTCGAGGTAAAAAAGGTTGGCGAGACATGGATCTTTACGGGGTCCAGCCCCGAAGACGGCCTCCTGGAGGTGGAGATGCTGCTGCGCCCGGAGGCGGCGGAGATAATCGGCGGCTTCCCGAGGCATGTTTCAGATGTGGAGGGGAAAACCATTGAAGCGCAGTCCGAATCTGCCTCAGTGCTTTTGCAGGCATTAAGAGCACTAGTCCTCATCTTTCCCTTTGCTCTGGCACTATTCTACTACCAGTTCGGCAAAGAGCGACGGTTCACAGTGCCAGAGGTGCTAAGCTACGTGCCGCAGAAGAGGAAGCCCTGGCTTGTAAACATGGTATTCCGCAAAGATGCCTTCGACTTCGATGAGGACGGGTTCTATGCCACACTCCTTGACCTGCACGAGAGGGGGGCAATAGAGATCGAATCCAGGGAGGGCCTCAGGATCAACCTCAGAAGCGATGCGGACATTACAGGGAATGAACTTGACGGCGAGCTTGACGATTACGAGCGCAAAGTTTTGCTTTTCCTGAAGGATAACTCCACGAATGGAACATTTGATCCCATAGCCTTCGAGGCAAAGGTAAAGGCCTTAAGCTCCTCTTCCACGCATAGCAGCCAGCTAAGAGATCTCCACGGCAAAATGAACGAGCTTCTTCATAAAGGCGGAGATAGGCAAGCTGCATGTGCCTTTGTCTCCGGCAGAAGCATAAGAGCCCTCGGAGGGTCTGCGCCAGGCTATATTTATAGTGCCATCTTCTACCTGGCATTCATCCTCATATTCTTCGGCGGCCTGTCCCTGGCTAGCAACCCGCTCGTAGCAACGGGCCTTATTCTGGCCGTGCAAATCGCAATTCCCTTAACTGCTCCCTCTGCGCTGTTCGGGAGATGGAAGGGAGACTATTATAAGGAAAAGCTGGAGTGGGATGCATTCAAGAACTTTCTCTCCGATTTTGCCATGATAAAGAAGTATGCCCCCGAGGACATATCCATATGGAAGGAATGGCTGATTTATGGAACCGCCCTTGGTGTCGGTGACAAGGTCAGGGATGCCATGTCCGATATGAAGGTATTCATCCCGCTGGCCACGGCAGAAAGAGGCATGAGAGTCTATATTTCTCATGCCTATACATCCAGCGCGCCCAGATCCAGCGGATCAGGTGGCGGGGGCGGCGGATTTGGCGGCGGCGGAGGCTCAGGAGGAGGCGGCGGAGGGGCCAGATGAGCGCCCCATGCCACAGCGCCGCCTGAACCAAAAGTGCAAGGAATTGCTCTCTTTTTTGGTGAGGAGACGCTAGTTCCTTGACCTATCTCTGGTAGACCTGGCAGGATTTGTCCTGGGAGTTCTGGCCGTAGCTGTGCTTTTCTTTGGGCTATTTGCTGACCTGCTTCTGTTGCTTATTTTGTTATCATCCTCATCCTGCGATTTAGAGGGAGATTTGCTTGAAGATCTATTAGATGCAGCGACCCTTCTATCTAATGCTGCAGCCCTTCTATCCCGATTTGAGCTCACTGTCGGCGATTTTCTGCGCTTCTCAGATATCTGATCCTCCTGCTGCGCCTGGCCTTCAGCCTGGGAATCACTCTGATCGATGCTCTTTTCGACATCATCCTGAATTGCAGGTGACGGTGCTATTGCTTCAGGAATGCCGGCAGGCTCATTAAAGTCGGATGTCATTTCGCCCTGCAGGGATTGGTCGCCAATCGAATTTAATGATGGGATTGGCAGTTCGGCCATGGCGTTTTCGCCCACGGAGGCGGATTCACCAATTTCCAAATCGGATGTCTCGTTATCGGCAGGGGCTAACTCTGTCATATTAAACGCCTGTGAAGAGTCCTCCTCCGGCACAATGCCGAGTTCGCTCATGCCGAGATCGTTCACGTCGAGGATGGTGGTAAAGTTCTCTGAAGATACCGACAGATTATCCGATGCTATAAAGGAGTTATCCGATGCTGCGGAGGAGCTATCGGATGACATTGGTGAAATATCTGATGAGATTATTGAGAGATTGTCCAAATAAACATCTGAAGTGATGAGGAAGGAATTGTCTATTGAGACATTCGAGGTCATGTTGGCAGAGGCATTCGAAGCGGCATCTATATTCACTGAATCCGGGAGATCTTCAGGCATGTCTGTTTCATTGAGATCTGAGATGAGATTCGATTGATTAATGGACTGGTTGTTGCTCAGGTTGAAATTGCTTTGCGGTGCTATGTCTGCAGCTGATGCATTCATGGCGGCTATAGCTGCAGGTGCTGCTATTGCTGTCCCCTTGGAACTGCTCTTTGAAGACTTATGTTTCTTTTTCATCGAAGAGCTGGATGATCCATCGCTTACCGGTTTGCTTGTTGCTTTGGCAGCCGCGGTCCCGGACGCCTTTAGGGTAGGGACTGATATTTTTCCGGTTGATGGTTCACCTATGCTTTTAGGACTATCTGTTTTTCCTGGACTTGTTATTGCTGAGCCTGCTAATCCTGAAGCATCGCTGCCTTCCGAAGCCGTCTTAGGGATTTCTGCTGCAGCAACCTTTACATCCCGGCCACTATTTTCGCTTGCAGTCTCCTTCCTGCCATCGGATCCCATGTCGCTGCCGGCTGGAGCGTAGAAGGAGGGGATGCCAAACGATACCTCTGATGTATCATCTGAGCTGGACGACAGTATATCGGATACCAGCATTGCAGCTGTAGCAGTCAACGCTATTATGGACACCACAAGCACTGCATTGAACATCAGCGGGTGTCTCTTAATCAAGCCGCCGAAAATCTCGCCGTAAGGAGCCCGTTCAGATCTGCTCGTATCATTCATGTTATAATAGATATTTTTTTAAGGTTATAACCCTTGCGACAGAAATTTTTTATAAAGTAGTTGAGAAAAAAATTGGCGCTTAAATATCAACTGCTGACCAAAAAACCGGATGGCCGTGTGCCGCCATCCCATCTGAAGGACAATCGCTGCTAACGCTCAGGATCCTCTGTGACGCGCAAAACTATTTTGCCGCGCGTGTGGCGGCCTTCGCTCATCTCCTGAGCCCTTCTCGCCTCAGAGAGCGGGAAAACCGTCGTTAATACCGGCCTGATGCGCAGCTCATCGATGACTGCTGCAATCTTTGCCAGCTCGCCTCCGTCAGCCCTGGTCAGCATGTCCTTTGCGCTCACACAGTGAGCCTTTGCAGCATCCTCGGAAACACTGGCAACAGTTGTCACAAGGAAGCCTCCAGGCTTCAAAACGCTCCAGGACCTCTCAAGCGTATCCCCTCCAATCATTCCAAATTAATTCTAATATATGCCAGGCAAGTATAAAAATTGTGGCCGGGCAGCTAACCGGTTTGCTGATAAGAGCAAGATAAAGGATTAAGGGTTTCTAAAAGCAGAATCCATGAGCGCCATAGCCTGCCGCAGCTCAGCCACGCTCATCTGCCCAGGGGCCGTTGGCTGGCTGACATAGCCGTAGGTCAGAGCCGAGCCGTAGAGCGGGGCGACGGCCCGAAGATGCCTCCCAATCTCGCCCATGGCAATCATGCAAAGAGGCATGTCGGCATCCAGCAGGAACCCCAGGATCTTCAGGTTATCCTTCAGGCTTTTGGGAGTGACGGCTATCTTGGCAATGGATGCGCCGCAGTCGTTCATCTCCTCAAGAATAGCCTTCAGCTCATCCGAGGCCGGCATGCCGCCGAAGTCATGATAGGATACTATGAACGGCTTTTTTATCCGGTTCATGAGATCGTCTCTAAGCTCCGCCCGAAGCTCGATGTCCACATAATCTGCAAAATCGGCGGCCCGGCTGAGAAGCTCAATTCTCTCCCGCTCGCTGCCTTCGAACTTTCCTCCCTCTGCCGTCATGCGGTTTGTGGCGATGATTGGCCTGTGCGTTGCCGGCCTCACCTCTTTTAGTGCGCCTATCGGGTCTCCTGCCACCAGGTCGAGCCTGACCTCTATCATATCAGCATCGCCTGCGGCAGAGACATCCCTTAACGCCCCCTTGCCGATGGATGCGACTATGCGCGGCTTTGGCTTCATAATTCTCTAAATATCACTATTACTATTTCTCTATAATGCTCTCGTCGATCTTCATGCCGAAATGCCGGGCACTCTCCTCCAGTTGCACCAAAACCTCATCCCCTTCCTTTATCTCGGCCACAGATTTTGGCTTTCCGTCAGCGCCTACGAGCTTTATGGTCTCGGCATTTTGAAGAAGGGTGCTTATCCTCTCGCCTTTGGCCTCGGCCTCGATTAATATCATGGGCCTCTTCTCGATCTTGGATCGGCCGACGATGGCAGTCCTGGCCTCGCCCACCTTATTTACAATCGTCACCTCGTCTCCCGATTTAAGCTCTGAAAGGTAGCGCGTCTTATCGCCCACTTTGATGTAGGCATGCACCGCGCCTGCATTGACCCTGAACGGTCTTGCGGCAACGTAAGGGCTGTCCTCCGACTCGCTGTGAACCAGGAAGAAACCTTTTGCCTGAGAGCCGATGAGCATTCCCTCACCAAAGGACATCATGCTTGCAGTGTCCACGCAGACCCTATCGCCCATGCCTACAGGCTTGACGTTCACAACCTTTGCAGGGATCAGCTCCAGATGGCCCTTTTCAGACTGCTCGGCGGCCCTCTGCACCTTTTTAATCTCGGATACGTCCGGTGCATCAAGCAGGACACCGGCAGCCCCGTGCTCCAGCGTCGCCAGCGCCACCTCTGCCTCCCCGGCGGTCTTTACGCCGCTTACGATCTTGACCTTCAGGCCCTGAAGACCTGCAATCATATTTTCCAGGGGAATGACCTTCCAGTCGGTGCCGATGACGAGCAGGTAGTCCACGTGCTTGCCTATCTCAACAGCAAACTGCTCGTACTTTTTGTTTTTGATCACAACGTAAGCGGCCTTCTGGCCCTCAATGGTTTTAGCCAGTGCGATATCAATAGAGCCGCTTAGATCCTGAGGCAGCGGAACGGAGCCGTCTCCCTCGCCGTTTCTGCCGATGACAAGGATGTCCATAGAGCCAGCCTCAGTGCCGAAGCAAGCCACCTTGATGCCGCCAAGCTCCCTCACACGATCGATGTTTTCTTTATTTACAATGACGCAGTCGAAGCCCGACTCCAGCGCAGTCGTTATCCTGGGCTTGATCTCCTCCCAAGGCCCAAGAGCCATGAGCCACTTTTCCTTCATGTGCAATGCTTTGACATGCCATTACAAATCTCTTTTGCAAGCCTGCCCAAGAGAAATAGCAGTAAGGCATTTGGTATAGACAAATTCCTGGAACTTAAAATACGATTAAAAAAGGGCTCTTCGCTAAATTAAGAGAATCGTTTTTTGGGGAAATAATGAAAGAGAAAATAATAAAAGAAAAAGGACTTAAGCCGGTCCCTTTTCCAGCTCCTCCAACTGCCTCACCCTCATTTCCACAACATCCATGGCGTCTTCAAAGAGCTCTCTGTTGATCTCTATTCCGAAGTATTTTCGAAGCTTCTCCGGCGGCGTCATCGTTGAGCCAGCCGAGAGGTATGCCACATAGTTTTTGTTGAACTCCTCAGGGTTCTCCTGGTATTTCTTGAATAGAGACAGAGTGATGGCCCCGGACAGAGCATAGTTGAAGGTGTAGTAGTTATCTATGCGGAAGATATGGGTGATGCGTGTCCAACCAGCCTCATCCCCGTCGTACCATTCGACCTTATCAGTCCTGTATTCGTTAAGCAGCCTTGTCCAGAGGGCGTTTAAATCAGATGCGCTCGTATTCGCATTTTCCTGACGCAGCAGATGGACCTGCCGCTCGAACTCGGTGATCATTGCCTGCATGGCAAACAGGTTCTCATAGTCGGCAATCTTCTCAGCCAGGAAGGCAATGGCCGTATCGCTGTCATAGTTTTTCAGGGCATAGTCCATGAAAAGCTCCTCGTTGAATGTGGACGGTATCTCTGCCTCGTACATGTTATATCCGCAGTACAGGTAGTCCACGTTGCGGCTCATTAGGTAGTCGTTGGCTGCATGGCCAAGCTCGTGGGCGATGACCATTTTCTCATCGAGCAATCCCTGATAATTCAGGAAAATGAGCGAGGGCCTCATCAGCGGCCACAGAGACGCGCAGTATCCCCCGGGCCGCTTTCCGCCTTCGGGATTGGGATAGACATCGATATAGTTGGATGTGACCTCCATGAGGAAGATATTCCGAAACGCCGGATCCAGCTTATCGTAGGAACTGTAGATCTCTTTCAGGGATTCATTGTAGTCGTACTTAACCCCTGGGTCTTTGGTAAGCTGCAAAGATAGGTCATAGGGCTTAAGCGGATCCTGGTCCATCCTTCGCTTCCTAAACTCATAATACCCGTCAAACACCCCTTTTCGTTCCTTGAGAACGGAGTTCATGTCCTCAATTTGCTCTGCAGCTAGATAATAATTGAACATCTTGGCATCGTAGGCATCGGAGAAGTTCAGCTCCCTTGAATAGAGGTCGTCCAACCTTGACTTTTCCAAGTATATCCTTGCCATATCCTCCGACTGGTTGATAGTATGGTAGAACCTCTTTTCATAGCATCTTATCCTGTTCTCCCTCACCGGATCTGTAGACATCAGCTCAGTGTATGTCTGGGAGTTTATCGAGAACTGCGATCCATCAACAAGCGTAATATTTCCTGCATTGGTGACGTTATTGGTTATCCGCTTGATGCCCTCGGTTTCAAGCTTTAAAAGCTGATTGCTCAGATCTGCGAGGTATGCGGCATGGGTCTCGTTCCTGGGTCGGTGCTGTGAATAGCGAATGTAGTTATTATCGAAAAACTGGCGGTACATATCCAATTTAGGTTCATCTGCGAGCAAATCCTCCCATTCATCTCTAGAGAGGGACTTAAGCTTAACATCCGCGAATGAGACCGACTTGGTATATTCAGTCAAGAGATTTTGGGCATCAGAAAACAGGGCCTGGAAGAAGGGATCGTTTACATCTAGCGTGTTCTTTACGTAAGCATAAGTGTAAAGAACGTCCAGCGATTTAGCGAAGCTCTTGCTATCCTCAATGTAATCCAACAGGATCTTGCCGGTGAGGTTGTTGAACTGGCTGCGGTATGTGGTGTTGATATCCTGCGATGCGTTCCTCAACCTCTGCAGTTCTAAAGCCGCTGCGTCTCCATCGGGGAAGAGCACGGTGAGATTCCAGGTGGTCGTTATCTTGTCAATATCCAAATCCTTAGCTATGTTTCCTTTTTCCTTCATGGTCATGTTCTCATCAGCCTTCTCTTCTGATAAGGCGGAAAATGATGTGAGCAGTGCTATTGTTACAAGCAGGATTGAGGCTATAGCTCCTGCTAGAATCCTATTTGTCATAATACCTCCTGCAAGATCGCCTGTCATGCTATTGATGCCAGGGCGCTAATTCAGAGGCCCAACTTTCTAAGAGGATACGTATATATTTTCTTGTATAGTGGAAACCGCAGTAGATGGTTAGCTATGATCACCAAAACTGCGAGAGACGTAACTATCACCTATAAAATTCAGGCGGCATGGCCTATCCTGCAGGGCCTTCGAAGTGATCCATAATATCCATCACCATTTTATCAAAGGCTTCAGCCGCCGGAGTCCCCACGTTTAGGATGAAGGGCTTTCCCGCGTCTCCAGACTCACATATTCTCGGATCGATCCCGATCCTGCCGAGGAACGGCACGCCTAGGCGCTCTGCTGCCTTTTCTGCGCCCCCAACTTTGAAGTTCATCTGCTCCCCGCAGCGAGGACAGCGAAAGCCGCTCATGTTCTCTATTATTCCCAGGATGGGGACGTCGGCTGCCCTTGCCAGGTCGACAGCCCTCTCCGCGTCCATCAGAGCCACATCATAGGGCGTTGTCACGATTATCGTGCCGCTGGGCTGCAGGAGCTGCGCTACCGTTAGAGGCTCATCGCCCGTCCCCGGCGGCAGGTCGATGATCATGTAGTCCAGATCGCCCCACGAGATCTCATCGATCAGCTTTCGGAGCATCTGCATCTTCACGGGCCCCTTCCACATCACAGGAGTATCCCTGTCGATGAAGAATGCCATGGAGACTACCTCGATCCCCCGGCCGGGACCTACCTGGATGAATACCGGTTGAATAGTCCTGTCCTCCTGGGGCCGGAGCATTTCGCTCTCAATCCTCAGCATCTTGGGAACATTTGGGCCCGTGATATCGGCATCCAGGAGGCCCACGTTCTTGCCGTAAAGGGCAAGGCCAAGGGCGAGATTTACCGCCACCGTCGTCTTGCCGACGCCCCCCTTTCCGCTCATGACCATTATTTTGTATCTGGCATCTTTCGGATTCATGCTTGATTTGATATTGATCTCTGGTTACATCTACCTTCGCACTGCCCTATGCTGCATATACCGTTAGTGCCTTTCCCTCTCGTCTTTTCCCTATCGCATTTACCATCTCGCCTTCAAAAATTTATACTTGAAAAGACAATAATGCTCTATGGAAAATCGGTTGGTCTACAGCCCCCTGGGCATGATATTCATGCTTCTGCTCGGTGTTCTGCTTTTTGTCGTCATCGGCATACTCTTCCTGGATCTGGCAAGAACTGCCTTTACGAGACTGGGCTTTACCTGGACCGAGGCCCTTTTGGTCCTCCTGGCATCGCTCCTTGGAAGCGGGATCAATATTCCCATAACCAATATGAAGTGCAGCACCCCGATGGTCACTGATAGATACGTGCAGGCCTTCGGCGTCACCTACAAGGTGCCTGTGGTTGAGAATGTGGACTGCAGCACAATACTGGCAGTCAACGTTGGAGGGGCTGTAATCCCAACACTCATATCGATTTATCTACTCTTCAGCTTCCCGCCGGCGCTGCCCTTTGCCCTTTTAGGCATAGCATTTGTGGCGGTCATCATGAACCGGGTGGCACGGCCTGTAAAGGGCCTCGGGATCGTGACTCCCGCGCTGCTCCCGCCGCTCCTGGCAGCGCTGTCCTCGCTCGCACTGGTCTATCTAATCGGAGCCCCCCAGGAGTACGAGTTCCTCTTCGCCTATGTTTCAGGAACTCTTGGAACGCTGATTGGAGCAGACCTACTAAACCTCGGAAGGATACGCGACCTGGGAGCGCCAGTGGCCAGCATCGGTGGGGCCGGAACCTTCGACGGCGTATTCTTAAGCGGCCTTATAGCCGTGCTGCTTGTCTGAAGAGCAATGTGGGGCGAAACGCGCTACGATGGGAAAAGGTCTTTATCGACACTCTGCAAAGTTGGATACATGAGCTTCAGGGGTTTCTTGGAAGGCCTGCGAAAGGACGGCCTTTTAAAGGAGGTGCATGAACCTGTTTCTCCCGTTCTGGAGGCAACCGCCAGATCCTGGGGAGCAGGGCCCATTCTGTTTCATGATGTAAACGGCCACAAGTGCTGCCTGAACATCCTCGGCACCAGGGACCTTTTGGCCAGGGCTCTTTGCATTGCTTCAAATGACATAGTCCGCCACCTAAGCAGCATCGATTATCAGGGCCGGGTCTTAGAGGTCGAGTCGTCTCCCTTCCAGGAGGTCGTCTCCAAACCGGACCTCTCAAAGCTTCCCGTTCTCACCTATTTTGAGGGGGACGGCGGCCCGTACATTACATCGGCTGTGGTCGTTGCCAAATACGGAGACCGCCTGAACGCATGCGTGCACAGGCTGATGGTTTCAGGCAAGGATCGCCTGGCTGCAAGGCTGGTTCCGGGAAGGCACACGCATCAGATCTGCCAGAAGGCGCAATCATGCAGCGAGGAGGTCCCTGTGGCAATAGCAATTGGCGTAGATCCCCTGGTCCTGGTCGCTGCAAGCACAAGAGTTCCTCCGGAAATGGAGTTCCAGTATGCCAGCGCCCTTCGAGGAGGTCCCGTGGAGCTGGTGCGCCTTGAGAACGGCGTTCCTGTGCCCCATGCCGAGATCGTCCTGGAGGGCTACATAACTGCAGAGCGCACCAGAGAGGGGCCGTTTGTAGACATAACGGGAACCAAGGATCTCGTCCGGCAGGAGCCCGTCATCAGGCTCACGAAGATGATGACCAGAGAAGACTTCATCTATCACGGCCTGCTGCCGGCCGGCGGAGAGCACAAGATGCTCATGGGCGTGCCGTACGAGCCCTTGATTTACAGGGCGGTCTCCAAGGTGGCGAAGGTCAGGAATGTAATCCTGACTGAGGGAGGATGCTGGTACTTCCACGCAGTGGTCCAAATCGAGAAGGAGACTGAGGCTGATGCAAAGCGGGCGATTGAGGCTGCCTTCCAGGCTCACGGATCCCTCAAGCACGTGGTAATAGTTGATACAGACATCGACATCTACGATCCGAGAGATGTCGAGTTTGCCATCGCCACCCGCGCAAAAGGCGATGAGGACATCGTGCTCTATCCAAATGTCAGAGGAAGCACCCTTGACCCGAGAAGCGTGGATGGCATTACCACCAAGGTTGGGGTCGATGCTACGGCGAGGCTCGACCGCCTGTGGAAGTTCAGGAGGGTCACACCGAAGGGCCAGGGATAGACGCCGGGTTAGGGTAAATCTGCCGGGCCAGGGCAAATTGCCGGACAGCTGTTGCTGCCCTGTTCCGTTGTTGCTATCCTGCCCTGTTGCATCCCTGCCCAGTTGTTGCCATCCTGCCCCATCGGCTCTATTTGACTCTGTTGCAGCCGAAAGCTAGATCAACATTAAACCGTCATAAATTATCGCGAGCGTAATTATGGCAAAAGAACCAACCATTTTCAAGCCCGGCATGAGCAGCGTTGTCCGCCTGGAGGTATCAGGGAGCGACCTAGCAACGCTTCGCAACCTCATCGATTACCTGGAGGCGAGCATCAGGATTCTTGGCGCCGACCTATCAGACACAGGCCAAAGCGAGCGAATTGCCGAGATTTCAAGGGAGTCCGCCAGGCTGAAGTCCCTTTTCAACGATCTGTTCGGGGATCAGATCCAAAGCTTAGAGAAAGCGATTGCAGGTGCAGAGACGTCTGTGGAGCGGATCGAAACCGTGCATGCTCACACGCCGGAACAGGTCACTCTGGGGATGAGCGAGGTCACAAGGGAGCAGATGCTCTCAGTCATGGATGCAATAAAAAAGGTATCAGAGGAGTCCGGAGGGCATGCGCCCAAAGAGGCAGTCCTTGCCAGGGCGGAGGAAATCGGAATAGGCCGCGAGGGCTTCGAGGAGATACTGGCAAGGCTCAGGAGAGACGGGGCGCTGGTGGAATCGGAAGGGACGATAAGGCTGGTTTGATTATTAAATCGCCTGCCAAAGGTAAGCCCAAGGCAAGTTACGGCATGCCCAGCCGTTCCTTAATAGCCCTGATGTCCACCTGCATCTGTCGAAACTGCACAGCGAACCCTGGCTGAATATCCTCCCTTAATCCTTTAATCTCTTCCAGGATTTGTGGTGTGGACCCGGTGTTCTCTGCTATCTGAGGGATAAGCCTGGTGTTCTCTGCTATCTGAGGGATAAATTTGGTGTTCTCCGCTATCTGAGGCAGAAGGTTGGTATTTTTTTCCATCTTCAGCAGAATCGGTATAGCCTTGTTCAACTGCGTTGCTGAATTTATGGCGGCGGATTGCCACAGGGGCATGATATCATCCGCATAGTCCTCGGATTTCACGCTGTCCACTTCAGCGAGTTGAGGCCGTTCATTCATAGCAGATTTATAGAACCGCTTGATTCTTTGCTCATCGGCTTCTGCCAGGGCAATAACAGCCTGCTGACCATTCTCCTCATCATTGTAAACTTCAAATCCCCTGAGAGCCAGGCGCATGGCCATTTCGGTGAGAAAAGGCCTGTATCCCACGTCATAGACCTTCGGGCCTGTAATCGTGACCTTGAGTTTCATCTCATTAATCGGATAGGCACATTTTGTATTTGTAGGTTATCTTCCGAGTTTGCCGGCAAAAACTGGCTAAGACATTCAATTCGGATATCTCAACCAGATAGATCCTCGACAGAGAGACCGGATTGATTCAAAATGGCCTTTAAAGTACCTTTCTTTAGTTCGGAATGGAGAGCAACCGAGAACACTATGCAGCCCTTCTGAAGAACTACAAGGCTCCCAGACTGCCTTCAGATGGAGAATCTATTTTTAACCAGAATTTTTATCAGCCGCTCCCATGAGATCACGGGGAGTTTAGCAGACATCCGCAAGTTCCACCTTTAAAACCTCGACGTTGGAACGCAGCGCCAACTCCTGGCAGAGAACCTCCAATACTAGCTCTATTGCCTCCTTTATGTTTGCCAGAGCCTCTTCTTTCGTTTCGCCCTGGCTTATGGCACCCGGCAGTTCAAGACACCTAACGGTATATCCTCCTTCATCTTGCGGCACCAGAATGAAGGTATATTTCATCGTGATAACGACTGGTGGAAGTTATATTTAAAGAAGGCCGCCCTGCTGATGTAGCGGCAACAAGGCGCTGGCATTGTAGGCCTTGGACTTATGAACATCGACGAAGCCCATCGAATCGAGAGTGCAATACATCCATGATAATAGCCAATAGATGTTTTGATTCGGGCAGGGACTTATGGAGAATAACAGATCTTAGGAGATCTTTTTATTGCTTGGGAACGGCTCCAACAGAGACTCATATGTATGAAACCCACCTAGCCTTTATACCTCCCGAGGACATGAATATTAAAATTTGGAGATATATGGATTTCACGAAATTTGTATCCTTGCTTGATAAAGGTGCATTGTACTTTGCGAGAAGCGATAAGTTTGAAGATCCGTATGAAGGCGTATATCCTAAAACAGACGCGATCAAATATTTTGGCGATTTAAAGGCATCATCCAGAATGCGAGAAATTTCAAAACAAATGGTATATGTAAATTGTTGGCATATAAATGAGTATGAATCCGCCGCAATGTGGCGCTTATACCTGAAAAGCAATGAAGGTGTGGCTATTCAATCTACGTTCAAGCGATTAATAGATAGCTTTAAAGGGATAAATGCACCAATATTTATCGGCAAAGTAACATATATTGATTATTCCAAAGAATCGATACCTCAACGCAATTTAAATATATTTTATCCTTTCTTGTATAAAAGAAAGAGCTTTGAGCATGAACGTGAATTACGCGCAGTACTTGGAGATCTAAATCCTCAGAAAGAGCCAGTCTATGTGGGAGTAGATATAAGCACACTAATAGAAAAGGTGTACGTAGCTCCTACGTCAGAGGACTGGTTCTATGACTTGATTAATTCAATTGTTAGTAACCTTAACTCTTTTCCTCCGTAGGGAATACATTCAATCCAAGTGCTTTGTCCA
>CAZHNU010000007.1:0-25613 GCA_964534145.1 uncultured Methanotrichaceae archaeon
AGAGCCGACTCCAGGTCGAACTCATCCCTCGCCTTCAATTTTTATCCCCCTTTTCGATATCCAACACCCGGCAACTAAGCCGCCCATCCGATAGCCGTATTTCGACCACATCGCCCGGCTGCACATCCCTAGCGCTGCGGACAATGCCCCCGGATGATCTGATAATACAATACCCTCTTCCAAGAGTATCCAGGGGGCTGATGGACGAAAGACGGTTCTCCAGCAAATCCAGCCGCATGCGCATTGCCTTAAGCTTGTCCTGCCCGGCAGATCCCAGGCGCTCATTTAAATAGTCAAGCCTCTGCCTGGCCTCTCCCATGAGGGCGTACATCCTCCGGGCCGAAATGCCCCTCTCCAGATACTCCAGGCGCTCCTGCCTTCTCTCCAACGAGGACCACAGAGCCCTTGTCATCCTCGTCCGGTATGTCTGCAGATCTGCTCTTAACGCCTCCATATCGGGAACGGCCATCTCTGCAGCGGCCGTCGGGGTTGCTGCCCTCACATCGGCTGCGAAGTCGGCGATCGTCACGTCGGTCTCGTGGCCGATGGCCGAGATCACAGGCACCTCGCACCCGTAAATGGCCCGCGCCACAACCTCTGAGTTGAAGCACCACAGGTCCTCTATTGAGCCGCCGCCGCGGCATACTATTACGACATCAGCCTTCCCCCGGAGGGCTTCAAGGGCTGATGCCACGCTTTCTGATGCGCCCTGTCCCTGCACCTGCGCCGGGGAGAGAAGGATCCTGGCAGGATACGAGCCGATGATCCTCAAAACGTCTCTGAGGGCTGCCCCATCGGGCGATGTGACTATGCCGATTGTGCCTGGATATTTCGGTAAGGGCCTTTTATGCTCCTGGTCGAAGAGGCCTTCACCTGCAAGCCTCTTCTTCAGGGCCTCGAACTCCAGGTGGCGAAAGCCAAAGCCCGTGTCGAGCTTGATGCCCCTGGCGATCAGCTGGACCCGTCCCAGAGGCCTGTAGACCCCCACGTCGCCGTAGACCAGCACATTAATTCCGTCCTTTAGCTCAAAGTTCAATCCCTGCCCGTGGTTTCTGAAAATAACGCATGAGAGCTGGGAGTCCCTGTCCTTGAGGGTGAAGTACCTGTGGCCGGACCTGTGGTTGGTGGCATTCGAGACCTCCCCTTTTGCCCAGAGGTCGTGAAGCCTCGGGTCTCCATCCAGGCGGCCCGCGATCCTCTCGTTTAGCTGTGTGACGGTGAATATCTGTGTCAAGCTGCAATTCTTAAGGAGGGGAAGGATATTTAACACCTCTCCAAGCAGATCGAAAATAATATAGATAGAAGAGAAAGAAAACGAACGGCCTCAACAGACTTTTTTGGTTTTTTATTAAGATACGCTTATATATGTTGCAGCCAACGACCAAAGCCCTGAATGAAAGCGAAACTAATGATGCTCGCGCTGTCCTTTGCCTTTGTCGGTTTTATAAACTCCCAGGTAGGTCCCGCCGTAGACGACGAAGCTTTGCAGTTCATAGGCCTTCTTGCAGTTGGTGCACACCAGACATGGATAGATCCCCTGTGGCATCCGGGCCCCGGGATCCAGGCCATTCTGCTGGGGCTCCAGGCGGCTTTGGGCTTCATCATGGTTGCCTATTTCCTGCGCCACCGACAGGATAAAAGACGCGACCTCGATTGGGACTAAAAGGCATATCAGTAGCCTCGATGGCTGTGCCTTAATTAAACTTTTTTGGTTTCTAATCAAGAAAACTTTATATGCCATGGCCCCAAAGCCATGTAGTTGGTGTTATAATGCATATCATGGAGGGGTTCCTCCCCCATCCCTGGTGGGAGATCTGGTTCGCGCTTTCGCTTCCCGTAGTCGCTTACGGAGCATATAGGATCAATGAGTTGATAAAGGAGCAGCGCGAGGCGCTTCCGCTTCTGGCCATTTCAGGCGCATTCATCTTCGTCCTCTCCTCCCTGAAGCTTCCCTCGGTCACAGGCAGCTGCTCTCATCCCACAGGCACCGGAATGGGAGCGATACTTTTCGGTCCTGGAATTACATCGGTTTTGGCTACAATAGTGCTCGTTTACCAGGCATTATTCCTGGCCCACGGTGGACTAACGACTCTGGGGGCTAACGTGTTCTCTATGGGCATCGCCGGCCCAATTATCGGCTATCTGATTTACAAATCGGCCATGAGATCTGGCGTCAACCTTTATATCGCCGTGTTTTTGGCGGCGACTCTGTGCGACCTTGCCACCTATGTGGTGACGTCCATCCAGCTGGCCCTGGCCTTTCCGGCTGCATCCGGCGGGGTCATCGCATCCTTCAAGGCATTCGCCCTGGTATTTGCAGTGACGCAAATTCCTCTCGCAATAGTCGAGGGCGTGGTCACAGCGCTGATGTTTAAGTACATCATTGCCGCGAGGAGCGATGTCCTCTTGAGGCTAAATGTCGTCTCTGAAAAGGCGCTCAATAAGCTAAAGGAGACCGCAACATGAAGGGAGAGATAATAGCATTGGTCGTTCTAGCCGCATTCTTCATCGGCTTCCTATTCGTCAACTCAACGGGAGATCACGAGTGGGGCGGTGCGGACGGCGAGGCTGAAGGCGTAATTTCCGACCTCACCGGAGGAACCTACGAGCCGTGGAGAGAACCATTTTGGGAGCCGCCAAGCGGCGAGATTGAGAGCCTTTTCTTCAGCCTTCAGGCTGCCATCGGAGGGCTCATCATCGGCTACTTCCTGGGCTACCACCGCAGGGCAAAAAAGGCCAGTTGACCCCGAAAGCAGGAACTGTTGAGAGTTGAGATATGCACGACCTTCTGGACGATTATGCACACGCAAACGCCCTAAGAGACGTGAATCCAAGGCTAAAACTCGCCCTGGGACTGGGCTCAATACTCGTCTGCGCATTCTCTTCATCGCCTGTCGCACCCCTGCTCGTGGCAGCGACCTTAAGCGCAGCGACCATATTCCTGGCAAAGATCCCGGCCCGCTTTTACCTGAAAATGCTGGCAATGCCCCTGGCATTCGTCCTCTTCAGCTGCCTGGCCGTAATTTTCCTGCAGGGAGGGGAGGCGCTGCTGTCCTTCAGCATTCTGGGGATTAACTTGGAGGTGAGCAGAGAGGGGCTGAACCTGGCACTGCTGCTGACAGCCAGAACTCTTGGCGGAATGAGCGCGCTGTTCTTCATTGCTCTGACGACGCCGATGATTGAGGTCTTCTCAATCCTCAAGTCGGCTGGCCTGCCAGGCTTCCTGATAGAGCTTTCGATGCTCATCTACAGATACATCTTCGTGCTGCTGGACCAGGCGGCAACAATTCACAGCGCCCAGACCATGAGGCTGGGAGGGGAAAACGTGCGGTCCTCAGTCCTCTCTTTCTCGATGCTCGCCAGCGTGCTGTTTCTGCGGGCCTGGGAGCAGGGAGAGCGGCTGATAGTGGCAATGGACTCCCGCTGCTATGATGGTCGATTGGAGATCATGGAAAGAGAGCTTCCCATGCCCATGGGAGGTCTGGCTGCCACATCGTGCTTCCTTTTGGCTGCTGCAGCTATTGCCTTTTTAACCAAGGACTATTATCTGATCTAAAGAGGCCCATGACAGCAGTAGCAGTGCTCGAAGCAAGAAAGGTTCGGTATGCCTATGCGGACGGCCCTTTGGCCCTTCAGGACGTAGATGTGGCCATAGAGAGCGGCAGGAAGATCGCCCTGGTCGGCCCCAACGGAGCCGGCAAGTCAACGCTCATGCTGACCTTCAACGGGATCATTCGGCCTATATCAGGCGAGGTGCTTTTCAAAGGCTGCCCCTTGAAGTACAGCTCATCCTCCTTAAGGGAGATCAGGCGAAAGGTAGGCATGGTATTTCAAAATCCCGACGACCAGATATTTGCGCCCACAGTCTACCAGGACGTGGCCTTTGGGCCGACAAACCTCGGGTACCCAAAGGAGAAGGTTGACAGATACGTGGGCTATGCGCTCTCCTATGTTGGCCTCTCAGGCTACGAGAGACGGCCGCCGCATCACCTGAGCGGTGGGGAAAAGAAGAGGGTGGCCATAGCCGGTGTTCTGGCCATGGAGCCCGAGGTGATGATTCTCGACGAGCCCACATCCAACCTCGATCCTGCAACTGCCGAGGAGATGATGGAGATGCTCGATGAGCTGAACTATGGCGGAAAAACCATCATCATATCCACTCACGATGTCGAGCTGGCCTACCGCTGGGCGGACGATGTCGTGCTGATGGAGGGCGGAAGGCTGCTCAAAGTTGGAGATCCGGCACAGGTATTTGACAACACGGAGCTTATTTCAAGAACAAGGTTGAAGCTGCCGCAAATAGTGGAAATATATAAGGAACTGGCTGGGAGAGGCGTGCTCAACGGCCGAAAGCCCCCGGGAAACGTCCTCGAGCTGACCGACATGATAGAGGCAAGGGCAGGCGTGCGAGGGCAGGCCCGTGAGAATTCATTAGGAAGCATTTTCATTTGCAATGTGGAAAATGTCGCCCCAGAGAGTATAAAGAGTTTCATCGATAGCGGTAAGGCGAATCTTGTGGGCGCCATGGGCACCAGCGCCAAGGTGATGGCCGAAAGGGAAGGACTTAAGCTCGACTTCACATATGGCGTCATCGACAAGTCAATATTAAAGGCCCTTTTGGGAAAAAGCACGCTTATCATGACATCCGGCGGAATGGTGGACCACGCCTTTAAGAGGATAGAGAATTACAGAAAAGAGGCCAATGTCAATCTCAAGGCAGTTCCACTGGAAGCTGACGGTCGGCCCCGGGCGCTTGAGTCTCAAAGGAATGAATGATGAGCGGGTAGGGGAGTGGGGGTTAGTAAAAAAGATGAGTGTACCCGCTCACGATTACCAACTTTTCGATCGTATAAATACTTTTCTGACAAGAATTTAAAACTGTTTTTGCACATCCTGCTTAAAGGACTGTATGGCGATCTTTGCCGCATATGCTCCAGCCACAAAGCCCGCATCAACGTTTACAACCGTCAGCACCGAACAGGACTGGAGCATTGAAAGGAGCGCCGCCAGGCCGCCGCCGCCTATGCCGTAGCCTGTCGAGACCGGCAGGCCTATCACAGGGGCATCGACAAGTCCTGCGACAACTGCAGGAAGGGTGCCCTCCCGGCCTGCAGCCACCACAAAGGCATCCATTTCTTTCATCCGCTCAAGACACGGAAAGAGCCTGTGAATGCCGGCCACACCAACGTCGTACTCCGATACGACAAGGCAGCCCATCTCCTCAGCCGCAACCCTCGCCTCCTCGGCCACTGGAATATCTGCAGTTCCTGCAGCAAGTATGCCCACCCGTCCTCGGGGAGGGCCCCGCTCAGCGGTGCGGATGACGATTGTCCTGGCACGGGGATTGTGCACCAGCTTTGCCCCGCGGGGAAGGACTGTCTGATCGAAGGCCATGATCTGTTCGGCAGAAACGCGGGTGACTATTACCATCCCTGTCGCCTCCAGATGGGCCAGGGCGATCCTCACCAGGTCTTCCCTGTCCTTGCCCTCGGCAAGTATTGCCTCAGGAATGCCTATCCGATCAGCTCTGCCTGTATCAAGCTTTGCAAACTCGCCCACAGGGAGGCAGCTCAGCTGCCGGATTTCATCCATTGCCTGCGGAAGGGAAATTTTCCCTGAGGCGTAGCTTTCCAGGAGGTCTTTCAGCCTGTCTTGCACATCATAAGTTGCTCATGGATTAGCATAAAGGGTTTATCCCCGGCAGGCAGAATATTCTCCGATGAAAATCAATGCGGACCTCCACATCCACTCCCGGTACTCGGCTGCAGTCTCCAGGGAGATGACATTGCCTGAGATAGCGCGGGAGGCTTCCCGGAAGGGAGTGAAGATCGTGGGCACGGGGGACTGCCTCCACCCTAGGTGGATGGAGGAGATCAGGGCGCTGCCTGAGAAGGACGGACTGTTTCACCAGGACGGCGTTTGCTTTGCACTCACAGTTGAGGTGGAGGACTCCCATAGAATACATCACCTGATTTTTGTTCCCGATATCGCCAAGGCGGAGGAGCTTCAGGAGGCATTTGCCCCCAAGTCGTCCACGCTTCAAAGCGACGGCCGGCCGAAGCTCCACATGGAGGGCGCCGAAATAGCCGATATAGCCCTTGAATCAGGCTGCCTGATCGGCCCCAGCCACGCCTTCACGCCCTGGACTGGGATTTACGCCTATTGCAAATCCCTGGAGGAGTGCTATCAGGAGCATGCGGATAAAGTGAAGTATATCGAGCTTGGGCTTTCAGCAGATTCCGACTATGCCGATAAAATTGCGGAGCTTTCCAGCAGGACTTTTCTCTCCAACTCAGACGCCCACTCCCCAAGGACTAACAAGCTCGGCAGGGAGTTCAACCAGCTAGAGATATCGGAGCTTTGCTTCAGGGACGTCTGCAGAGCCTTAAAGAGAGAGGGGGGCTGCCACACAACCCTGAACGTCGGCTTCTACCCCGAGGAGGGGAAGTACAACCGCACAGCCTGCACCAGCTGCTACACCCAGTACAGTGCGCTGCAAATGAAGGAGCTGAAAAATCGGTGCACCGTTTGCGGTGGGCTGATAAAGCTAGGCGTTAAGGACAGAGTGGACTCGCTGGCCGACTACCCGGAGCCGCATCATCCACCGCACAGGCCCCCGTATCTGCACCTAATACCGCTGGCGGAGATCATCGCCATGTCGCTTGGGATCAAGAGTCCCTACGCCGTAGGCGTGCAGAAGCGCTATGACGAGCTGGTCAAGGACAGGACGGAGATCGAGGTGCTGGTGGAGGCGGATCTGTCCGAACTGAAGGCTGAACCGAAGGTGATCGATGCGATAGAGGCCTTCAGGACGGGCAAGGTGATTGTGAAGCCCGGAGGCGGCGGGAAGTACGGGGAGGTAGCGCTGCCGCAGGACACAATGGAGAAGCCCAAAGAGAAGCAGAAGTCGCTGTTCGATTTTTAAAATGAAAAAGCGAGGAAAGCAGTCCGCTGCAATTATCCGTTAAAAAATGAATTAGAGTATATTAATAATCTTTTTTTCTGATTTGACAGTCCCCCATTTAAATAAGCGATCGATAAAACCTGATGAATAGCACCATATCGCTTCTACTTCTGCATTTATTTCCTTTAAATCCTTCGGTTTTTTTATTGTGAGAGCGAACCGAGCATTTGCACCATTAGCAATTCCCGCATCCGTGAAATACCACTCGGGTGTACATGTTAATCCGCCCCCAAAATCGATATTTATTTTCTTTAGATTACCAATTTCAAACTCAAAGGGATTCAATTTAAATTTTAACAAATTTACAGGGTTAGGCATTCCAGGAGGGATTGGTATAAACTTAAGTAATTCATCAATACCCAAAGTAACACTGCCACCTATTGGCATATTTTTTATACTGTCATTTGGAAATCCATCAACGACAAAAACATTTCCGTTGCACGGTTTAAGATTAACTTTAAATCTCAAACAATCAATTTTCCCTTTTGGGAGTATTACATTCATTCCAAGTTCTGATTTAACATATTCAGTATTTCCTTCTGATTTTATGGCGGTTGATTCTGCAAACTCAGCCAGCTTTATTTTGGTTTCTTTTATATAGCCCAGCAATTTTTTCGCTTCGGGCATATTATCTTGAGTTAATCGACTTATAAAAAGCTCTTCTTCATTTCGATAGTTCATGCCAGGGCCAAATGCATTCTCAAGATCAGGGGGCACTAATCCTTGGATTAGTCCATTTTCTTTTAGGAAATACTTAGGGACTAAATCGACCTCAGCCATATCAATCCACCAATATGCGCAATATGATAAACTAATATTTAAACTGATGCCTTTTTATTTTATAATTATCTTGCTTTGGAACCACCTCTTCATTTTTGGGCCCATATTCTCTTGAAGCTAAATAGAAAGTTGCATAATAATTCCGCAAAATGTCGATTTCCTATGAGACTTAATCTTAAGCAGATTTTAAAGTCCGGCTAATATCGAGCACATGACATACACTAATGGAAAAATGCATAAACTAGGAAAGAATTAAGCGATTTATGACTGTTGTAGTTTCCTGTAATCTACCAGAAGGCGTTGTACTTGGCGTTGATAGTGCTGTAACTGTGCCTGACAAACTGGGAGGCGCAAAGACATACGAAAACGCTAATAAATTATTCCACCTTGGAGAATTGCCTATTGGGATTGCAGTGTATGGGATTTCAACCCTGGGAAATCGAAGTATAGGCAGCTATATTAAACAATTCGAAATTGAAAAACGTGACCAAATAAGCAAGAGTTCCCTTGAATCGTTAGTAGATGATCTAAAAATTTTTTTTTCAAACATATATTATTCTATTGTAGTTCCAGCGCTTGAAAATGAATACAATAAAAAGTTTGATCAAATAGAGATTGATGATAGACCTGTAGTAGGTCTTGTTATTGGTGGATTCTCGCCAGAATCGTATCTATCAGAAGTATGGGAAATAATGATTCCCCATATTACTAAACCTGAGATGAGAAGAGGTCCCGAAAACTTTGGTACAAATGCATTCGCCATGAGTCGACCTATTATGCGGTATATCCAAGGTTATGATGCCAGGATGATAGATGATTTATTGGAATACTTTGAAATCATGCGACAAGCCTCACTATCAGATGAAGAAAAAAAACATATAAGTAAAATGATCCAAAACTATTCGTTGGTTGTACCATTTAATGGGATGTCAATCCAAGATGGAATAGACTATACACGGTTTCTTGTTAACTTAGCTATTAATCATTATCGTTATGCTGCCGGTATGCCCCTTGTGGGGGGACGCGCTAAAATAGGTATAATTACATATAAAGACCGCACGTTTGAAATACAGGAATGAGCAAAGGTGCTTTAACATGGCTAGAGGAAAAAAAGAAAAGAAAACCGTGCCATCGTTGGAATCCAACGTAGTGGGCAAGGATATTCCATTTACATGCGACAGAAGCTGTGCGAACTATGGAAAATCCCTTAGCCTTCCTGAAAATAAGCCAGTCTGGACAGCACGCGAATTTAACAAGAAAATATCGAAATTAGCAAACCTCCAAGGGGATCCAACTGCTATTGATTAAAATACATGTATGCAAATCTGTTTTTATTTTATATCAATGCTTGCTGCAGGATATCCATGAGAAATAAAATGATCCTGATTTTGACACACGATGTGCAAAGCCCACGGACTGGATTTCCGGCCCCACCCCAGGATCGCCGTACAAATATAATATAGCTAGGTCGTCTCCCGCACGTAGCACCCTGTAGTTCAAGCCAAAGATGACAGGCGGCCACCATCCGCGGATATCACCAGACGTCCCTGCATTCGCCTTGCCAACCGCGCTTGCTCCAGCCGATGACGAACCGGAACCGTCGACGACGAAGGCCTCGATACTGCCCGGTTGACGAGGACGCCCTTTTGTTGCACCTGAGCCATATGGCCTGCATGGGCTTGAATCCGGCCATCGTACTCAAAATTCTTACAATAAGTAAGTAACCTTAAATAATGAAGATGCTGCAATTCTCTTATTGGTAAAACATACGGTATTTAATTTCGCCCAGATGATGCTATCTGGAGGGATTAGCCAATGAAGAAGATCTTGCAGCATATCATGGTATTCATTTTGATCATGACCTGCGCCAATTGCGCCAAAATAACGGTAGGACCGGATGGTGCGGATTTCACCAGCATTCAGCCTGCGATAAATAACGCCAGCTCCGGAGACACTATTGAAGTATATAGTGGAACGTATAAAGAAAATGTCCACATTAATAAAAATATATCGCTAATCGGAATAGATAGTGGAAGTGGTTTGCCAAAGATAGATGCGGGAGGCAAAAGCAGCGCAGTATCGCTAGAGGCGGACGGAATAACCCTGGAGGGATTTAACCTTACAAACTCCGGTCATTGCGGCTGCGGCAACGCCGGGATATCTGTGGGGTCCAATAATAATACAATAACAAAGAATGTGGCATTCAAGAACAAGTACGGAATATACGTGAGAAGCAGACAGGGGAATCGGTTTACATTGAACGAACTCCTGAACAACGAGATATCCACCCATGATAATGGAGAGAATGCGTGGGACGGTGCCAATCTGTCTACACGTGGCACCAGTCCAATGCCTGCACAAGGGGATATCTACGGCAACCACTACAGCGATTTCGATGAGCCATCAGAGGGCTGCAACGATGCGGATGAAGACGGGTTTTGCGATTCGCCCAGGAAGATCGGCGGAGGCGCAAGCGTGGACGGCCATCCCCTGGCAGCTGCTTAAAAGAAGTATCATGACACCATGATACCATGACTCCGTCCCGCCAATCCTGAAGCGATCCGATATTCCCCTTCCCCAGGTTCGATCAAATCATTGATCAGGATAAGTGCAGCTGGCGCACAGTATTTCCGGCGTCTTGGGGGAAGCGCTGCCCGAGCAGCACGCCGCCAGGTCGTCTCCTGCACACGGCGCGCTGTAGTTCAGGCCAAAGCAGACAGGCGGCCACCATCCGCTGATATCCCCTGCCTGCCCCGCATTCACCTCGATTACAGCACTTGCTTTTGCCGTTGACGAGCCGGAACCGTCGACTGCAAATGCCTCGATGCGGGCGCTGTTGACGAGAACGCCCTTTTGCTGCGCCTGCGCCCTGTATTCAATAGCCTTCGTCTGGCCCGGCAGAAGATCGATTATCTTCCAGGTCACCCGATTGGAATTTGAATCCGAATGCCAGGGAAGCATGGAAGATCCGAGCATCCTCATGCCGGCAGGCAGTGAATCAACCACCGAGACGGCCATCGTGAAATTCCAGGGGTTGTGCAGGGAGATACTGTAGTCCACGATGTCATTCGTTCCCGGCTCAAGAACGGCCTCTTTTGAGATCAAAATATCGGGAGTACAGCAGGGCTGATAGTTGCGCTGGACAGCTGAGAAATCCCCCATGAAGATCCACTGGCCGCTGTGGGCCGCAGCCGCCTCGATCCTGTTGACGATGCCGTCCATTTCCACTGTGGCGTTCAGCTCCAGCTCGATGGACGAGCTGCCGCCGATCCCAAGGCTGAGGAGAGTCCAGTTTGCGGATTCATGCGTCAGCTCTGACGGCCCGACAGATGAGCCGATGTACTCCGTTCCGGGCGGGAAGAGGTCCATTAAATAGACGGGCCCCAAGGCTGCATTGCCGTCGTTCTTGACGGTGATGATATATTTTAGGCGGCTGCTGTTGTCAGGATCGCTGTTGTCGGCAATTGTTAGCGAGAGATGGGGCCGGTCGTATTTTGAGACGGCTGCGAGAAGGATACGTCTCTTTAGATAAAATTCTCCTACAAATTCGTCTGCTACGTCCACCTGGTTGGATTCATTTTTATCATTTCTATATTCGGCTCTGAACTCGGCCACTCCTAAGAAGTCTGCCTCGCTCTCCAGCTCGCGAAGGCCCCTAAACACTGCAGTCTTCTTCAAGCGCTCGACTGAAAAGAACCTCTCCACCAGGAGTCCGGCTTCAGAGTTGGACCAGAGGCCCTCCCGCCACTCCATTGAGCCTGCTGTGGCTGCATCAGGCGCAAGCGGATAGCTCGCAGCCCCCCGACGGACATCCACCTTTTTGGCCAGAAACCCTGTGGAGGACTGAATCGTCTCGTCCAGAGAGATAGGACCTGTGCCCACTTCATAGCTCCTCTGGCTGTTCTTCACCCGCTTATCCACACAGGCATAGCCAATGCCTGAGAGAGAATCGTCTGAGAACACATTCTTGCCGTGCTCCTGGAAGCTCTTTTGAACACTGAAGCCCCCTGTATAATCCTCGTACGATTCAAAGACAACCGGCGCGCCCTTGCTGCATCCTTCGGCTTTTTTTGATTCGATGTCAGCCAGTCCGTGGAAATCGGAGTTCAGGCGTATGTCGGAACCGTTCTCATCCAGATGGATATCGTCATCCAGAACCAGGCTCACCGCATTTCTGTAAGATTCCCTAAAGGATGATGCAGTTATGCCGTTCCTGGCACGCAAAAATTCCGACCACCTTGAGGAGAAGCTTTCACTTCTGTTGCCCGGAAGCTGAAAGCTGGTCGGCTGGTGATGAGCCTCCAGGAGCCTGTCCAGCTCAAGCGACTTGTTGGTGGAGAGATAACGCAGCTGCTCAACGCTCTCGTAGCTCCCGCTGCCGTGCTCCCTGATCATCAAATCGGTCCCTGCCTCTCCGATGACGGCCACCTTTTCCGCGGCCGAGCGATTGGGCTCCTGGTCCGATGTCACAAAGACCGTGTTTGTGAGCTCATAAGGCACCAGAGATGTTGTGTAATCCCTGGATACTCTAAGAAAGCCGCTTCCGTTTATTTTCTGCTCAGAAGTGAACAAAACATCTTCCCTTGGAACGCGCACGACAAGCACCAGTTCTACGCATTCGCCAGGCTCAAGGGAATCGAAATGCCAGGTGCCTGTTCCCTCCTGAAACTGCGGTGAGGCATAGACCAGCTCCACGCGAGAGCTGAAGACGTCCCTCACGGTTACGTTTGTGGCACTCTCTCCGCCGCTGTTGCAGACCTTTATGAAATACGCAACCTCTTCGCCCCGCCTTACGGCCTTTTGTTTTGCGGTCTTATTGACGTTAAGCCTGCTTTCGTTCATCACGTCGGTATAAATCATGCCCCTCACGGGCGATATCTCGTCGCACTCCATCGAGAACCGGTTGACCAAACGCGTTCCGTTGGCCACGGTCTCATCGACCAGGGCATTAATCTCAATGCTGTGGGGGCCGTCTGGAAGAAGCAGAGGGATCTTCCACGTGGTGTTTGCCCCATCGCCCGGCGGACTGGAGGAGACGAAGAGAAGGTTAGGATCCAGCTCATCTGTTATGGTCACATTCCTCACCGCAACCTCGCCCTGGTTCTCGTATGTCAAAGTGTAAGCGAGCGGCTCTCCAACGCTCACAGTATCAGGATTTGACACCTTGGATATCGAGAGCCTTATGACGTCCACCTGAGATGAAGCCTGTTTCACGTAGTCGTTTACGCCCCCTGAGCCGTCCCTTTCTAGAGGGTTATCTCCCTGCATGCTGCTCCAGGTCAGCGTGGCGTTATTCCCCAATTTATCGCCGGGCTTCGCCTGGGAAATTGTGGCATTATACCTCAGCACGACCTTTCTGTCGGCATTCCAGCTCAGGTCAAGCGAATCAAAGTGCCATTTCAATTCAACAGGATCAAACGCGGCCGGTGCACCCGAGACGACAGCGGCCGATCCGGGGACACAGCATAGGCCTGGGGGCAGCATGTCCCAGAGATCGACATCGTAGGCGGGCGAGGAGCTGATAGCCGAATGGAAGACAGATAGCGTATACGAAATCTCATCACCTATGTTGCCGACAGAGGATGATGCCACAGCCTCCAGCACAAGATCGGGCTCCACTATAGTTATTCCTCCGGCCTCATCGCAGTCTGCGACGAGGCCGCTGCTGGACATGCAGGCGGTCCCACCATCAAGCAAAAGGCCGTTTTGGTTGTCGGGCGAGTTGGCAACGGTTGCGCCGTAGCCGATATCGATGCTTGAGGCAGAGATGACGTCCTCGAAAAGCCAGCGCAGGTGAGTCACCGAATTTTCACCGCCACTATCGTCAAGGAGCTTCATTTTTGGGATTGCCCCGTTGCAGTAGAAGCTGGCTTCATCGAATATCAAACCGGGGGAAAGAGAGTCGTTGATCTGCAGGTTCCCCGCGCAGCTGGCAGGCAGGTCCGCTTCTATTTGGAAATCAGCCTTTTCGCCTATGGCAAAGCTTCTAGGTCCATCCGGCAGCTTTCGCAAAGCCGTTCTTCTGCCTATCTCAGACCGGCTTGAAAGCGCCTGGCATGGTCCACACCCCCAGCTTGCATTCACGAGAACTGAGTAAGAATCGCATGAATAAAGCGCCCTCATTTTCAGCTCAACCTCGGCCGCCTCGCCGGGACCAAGCGTTTCGTAGCTCCATCTAAGGCCGCCGCCCGGCGAGTCAATGCTCAAAAGCTCCAGGCCGCTTCCCAAAGAGGCGTTTGCCAGAACGCCGCGGGCTGTGCCGTTGCCTTCGTTCTTGAGGGATATCCGCCAGGTTACGCGGTCCCCTTTGGCTGCCTCGAACCTATCAGGAGTGACGGATAGGCTCAGGTTTGCCCTTTTTATATTGATGGGGAGAGACTTTTCCGAAGAGGAGCCCGCCGTGGATGAGACAACCGCCTGGAGGGACTTCCCGGCATCCGCCTTGCACCCTGCTGCAAGCCAAAACTCCAGGAAAAAAGCTTCACCAGAGTACAAATCATGGACTTTGCCTCCGTTGGCAAAGCCCCTGGTTGACGCCTGAAGTGCCCAATCCGACTCTGAGTCGAGGTCTTTTCCATCTGTTGTGCGCGCCCAGCAGCGGTCGTCATCGCCCTCATCAACAAAGCCCGGAGTGCAGTCCACGGTCCAGCCGGAATCATTCTCAAGGGAGAGGCTTAAGGCTCTTGAGTTTATGAGGGAGTTGCTCGTCCAGACAACGACCACAAAGCCGCCGGGTCCTATGGCAGTATCCTGCGGAATGACGACTGCCTTTCGATAATGGCTATCCACAATCCGCCAGCCGCCGATTTTAACCTCATGAGACGACGGATTATACAGCTCAACCCATTCCTTTCCTGAGTCGGAGCTTTTTGGGTTTTGTTCGAACTCGTTTATCACAATATGGCGGCAGGACCTCAAAGGCGTGCTCAAGTCCCACCGAAGCGACTGCCCTATAAGAGAAGGCTCGCACTGCGAGGCTAGCTCTCCGAAGAAAATCGTTGATGCGCCAGAATAACCAAATCCTGCAGGAAGATCTGCCGCTGCAGAGATATCATCGGTCCCCTCGTCGCAGGATACCTGTAAAGAATAGGCCTCGGGCTCGCAGAGATCGATGCTTTCCGGGATGGAGATGTTTAGGGCCAGCGATGCCGAGGCAAGTCCGGCTGAAAAGGGAAATAAAAACGATAAGAGCAATAAGAGCCATAAAAGCAATAAGAGGGATAAAATGCTCTGGAATGATGGAAGACAAAGCCTGGACAAAATGCCCGAATTGCATAAAATATTTGTTGCTGATAATGGCCGATAAAAGGGCTTTCCAACGGTTATCCTTGGCTCGGCGGATTGGTTGCCCACGATATCGATATTATTTGATTTGGTCAGCATCATACCTACTTGACATCAGAACTTTTGATACTGACTAAAAGTAAGAAGACTTATTTAATTATTTCTCCTAGTTCTGCTGCATTGAACCTTTTTGGAATGCTCCTAAAAATCCAAGGATTCATTAAGGGAGATCAGGAGCCTCGCCCGATATCAAGCTCCTGAAGGTGGCAAGTTACGGTCCATATATTTTTATGGCCACGGGCGATATAGAGGATATTATATGTCTTAATTAAATATGAATCTTTTCTTAATATTTCATCCATAAGATCTCTATGGAGATTTAACCGCCCTCAAAGGCGCTTGAGCCACACCAAAGCAGGGCAAAAGGGCCCTTAAGCCGCTTTGTTCCCGGAGCAGTTGCCTAAAGACGGATCTGTTGAAATTTAATCCCCATGTTGAACACAATCGTCTATATAGTTCTCGAAGCATCTTAGATGTATCTATGGCCCGGAAGCAAATTACTGCAATGATCCTGATCTCACTCGCGGTCCTGTCGGCTCTGTCAACTGCCAGCGCGTCGAGCACGCCCCTCTCTGACCTGGAATCCTTAGTATCGTCCTTCGATGATCCCAGAATGGATGCCGTAGATCTGGCGTTCTATCTGGCCACCCATGGAATCGACGCAACGCCCGAAGGCGATCACGCAGAGGTCGAACTGGATGGCGACATCTACAAGCTCACGCCAAACGGCGCGGCTCCGGGGCTGGCGAGCATTACGAGCTAAAGAGACGATTAAGCTTCCGCCAAAATAGAGAGAGGGCTTCCGGGCCATTCCCTCCTCAAAAAGAGCCTTGAAAAGTCTGAATAGACAGCTGAACAGATTGCTGAATAGAAGAATTTTATAAAATATAGAATCCAATCTCAACAGGCTCACTTTCTCTTTCGCATCCTCGCCCTGTACTTGGGCCAGGACTCATATCTCCCCATGCCTGTCTTGGAGAAGCTGTCGGCCACGCTTTGCGCCACCGCCCGCTCTATCCTCTCCTCGCGCTCCTTTCGCGATGCGACCATCTTTCGCACCACGAAGTAGTTGGCTATGTAGAACACGGGCAGGAGCAGAATGCAGATGAGGACGATGTGCCAGATTTCCATAGTATTAGGTCACCCCGTGAATATAAAAGCGTCACCTTAAAAGTACCACCTTAAAAGCATCACCTCAAAGGTATCTATCTGAACTTGGCGAGCAACCGCGCATAAAACTCCCGCTCGGGCCCGTCTGTTGTTCTGACAAGGCGGTCCAGGATCAGCTCAGGAGTGCTCCTGGCCAGGTAGTTGTACCTGGGGCTGCGGCTCACTAGGAGGTTGTTGTGCTCGTCAAGGCCCGAGGCCTCAATCCCGTCCACCCGCACAGGGGCCTTTGCGAACCTCTTGATGTCCTCGGCCAGGTGGCTGACGAAAACGGCGACCGATCCCAGGCACTGAAGGTCGTCGAGCATGCAGGCGATGATTCGCGCAGAGGCCCCGGGCTCAGTTATGGCCTCAAGCTCGTCTGCCAAAACCAGCTTCCTTCTGTCGTTCTCCACAACAGCAAACTTTCTCATTGCAGTCTCAAAGGCTCCGGCAGATAATGTCCCCCGGCTCTTGCTGAAATAGTAGATTTCCTGGAAGAGTCCCATTCGGCAGCTTGCTGCAGGAACTGGCAGCCCCATATGCCCCAAAATGGCTATCTGGGCTATTAAATCCAGGAGAGATGTTTTGCCGCCGGAGTTGACACCGCTTAAAATTGCCACGCGCTCAGGATAATCAGCAAATCCCGTCTCACCCAGTGAGTAGCTCACAGGCTCAGCCCTATCAAGGAAGAGGTTTCGGCCACCTATGAATCCAAACGATGGTGACGGTCCCTCAACGATCTCGGGCATGCAAAGCCCCTCTGCCAGGGAGAATTTCCCCAGAGCATACGCGAAGTCGAACTCCATTATGCCTGCAACGAGATCCCTTGAAAACCTCATCTTATCCGCTAAACCGCGCGCCAGATCTCTCCTGGCCTTGAGGCCCCTAGACTCAATTCTGCTGCGCAGATCCTGCTCGAAGGCGTGCAGAGCCTGACGGTTTACCTCTATGGGATAGCAGACCTCGGAGGGAAATATCTCATCAAGCCAGACGGAGTCAGGGCCCGTCAACTGCAGGAGGGAGGTTGCTTTTGCCTTGGACTCCAAAAGCACCTCCAAAAACACACCCCTCATCTGTACCTCGAATAGCTCCTTCGCCCCCTCGCCCCTGCTTAGGAACTGAAGCAGGTCTGAACCGCCCAGGGTAACTGTGCTGGACTCTATTCTCTCCTTTAGCCGGGCGTTGGCCTGCGCGGCGACCTCGTTTATGGACCTGCCCAAGGCAGAGAGCATCATCGAAAGCCGTTTTGCCTCGGCATCATCGTCGCGTCCCAGAAGGGATATCAGATCACGATACTCCTCTATCTTCGGAAAATTGCAGAGCCCCGCCTCCTGAAGGAGACGGCCGATCTCGGCAGCTGCGCTTAAGGTCTCAAGGTTCTCCCTGTAAAATCCCAAAACCGCCTCGGGGACAAGATACCAGTCATCCGCAGACTCAGCGCACTCAACTCCAGAAGGGCTGTCGGCATCATCCCCAATCAAGGTGACATGGCTGTAGCTTCCAGCAAGGTCCAGCAGCTCTCTAATGCTCTCCGCCAGATGGATGTCTATCAGCCGATCCAGCCCCCTTGCCTTAAGCTGAATGAAGACCTCCGCATCAACCGCGGCCAGCGCCCTGTCCCTTATTCGCGCTGCAGGGCGCTCGCGCAGCGGTTTGATCTTCCTCAGCAGGTCATCTATGCCGCTTTTTTCGAGCGCCCTCGCTGCGTCAATTGCTGCTACCGCCATCTTACGGTTCTCATTTATGAGATCGGGGGCAGATGACGGAAAAATGGTTGCAGCCCGAAGCCTGGCATAATCTGTATGAGCATAGCCTGCAATTATTTCAATCAGCGACCGGTAGATGGTGGCCGCCTCATCTGTAGCCAGAAATTCCTCTGGATTTTGCCCGTATCTTCTGCCTTTAGCCCACTTTATCAGGGCAAGGGCCTGTCGCTCGCTGATCACCTGCATGAGGCCTACTACATCGCCCCTCAAAACGGCGTCCAGGGCCAAATCCTCCCCGCCGTAATGCCCTTTTAAGCGCTCTTGAATCCGGGTGCCCACTCCCGGCAAATCCTTCAGCTTCAAACATGCCAATGTGGCCAGGAATATAATATAGCTGTTCCGGCGGCAAGAAGGTTGATATTTTGCCTCATCATAGGTTTGGACTCGTGCTGCTAAATCAAATCCTGGGCCTGAAGGGCGACGAGGATGTCTTCCTGGCAGAGGAGTCATTTGAAAACCTGATCAGCCTGCCGCTGACATCAGAGATACTGGAATCCGGGCTCGACCATGAGGACCACGAGGACTACATAGAGATCGAAGGAAAGGCGTTTGCTTTCCGCATGACCTCGCCCACCGAGTTCTGGCTGGTGCTTACCGACATGTACTCGGATAGAAAAGTGCTGCAGGAGTACGCAAATCAGGAAAACCTCTGCCGCGAGGGCTGCAAGAGGGTATCGGCCACGGAGAACGAGTTCTTCGAGGCCTTGACTGAATATTTCGCTCTTTCGCTCGCAGGCGAGCTGCTCTGCGACAGCTGCGATATTTCAGGCACGCCGCCATATGCTGAGGAGAGAATAGATAGGCTTGAAGGATTCCTGAGGGAGCTTGCTCTAAAAGGCGGAAGCACACTGGAGATCGGATGTGGAAACGGCATGGCCACCCAGGCAATGCTTCGCCTCGGCCACGCCCCGTGGTCAATGGACACAGATCGATGCGACCTCTGCCAGGCTTTAAAAAACGGCCTTCTTGATCCCAGGAGGACCTTCATCCTGGATGCCAGGCTGCTTGATCGCTTCTTCAAGCCCGGATCATTCGACACAGTCGTAGGGTTCATGGTCGGGCTCATTGACAGGAGCAACTGGCATATCTGGAAGGAGATCCTTCTGGTATCATCTAACCTTGCCAGAGATCGCGTGTTGTTTACGGTTTACACCCAAAAGGAGGCTGAGCTCATCGCGAGGCTTTTGGGCGATGCCGGCTGGCATGGTGAGGTAATCGACAATAGCGACCAAAAAGGAATTTATGATCAATGGGCATATCTGGCAACCAGGGGACCGTGACGGAAAGCTTAATACTGTTCCAGAGAGGGAATTTGATCAGGTGAGACTTATGTCCGAGTTCAAGAAGCGAAATGCCGAGAGAAAGGGCGGCAAGAAGCAAGAGAGCCGAAGCAGGAAGCTCATCGAGGAGAACCTTGAGGATCTCAGAGACATAAGCGGAGAGGAGAAGTAACTTTTCGCCTAGAAAACCTCGGGCGGGAGGGCTCCTCGCCCAAGGTCTAAACCGACGAGAGCAAAAATTTCTAGCGGCGTTTTAAGCGGTTTTCTTAGTGCTGGATTGCTGTCCTGTCAGGCAGTTATTGATTGACTATCCCTGGCCATTTACTTATACAGCAGCGCAGTTTTTTACTGCATTTATTTTGCGTTATCCTTAGCAATACGGGATCAAGTTGTGGGTATATCGACGCTTAGGCCCCGGCTCAGCTCTTTGAGCTTCTCTATGCTCTCCATAGTCTTGGCCGACTCCCTCCTCTTCTCTTCCTCAAAGTGCCGGATGATATCGCCCAGAGATATGGTAAGCCTGTAGACCTTCATGGGCCTTCCCTTTCCGTCCTTCTTAATCTCCCGCTCCTCCACCCAGTTATTGTTGCGCAGAGTCCTCATGGCAATGCTTACCTCGGGCTGTCTTAGGTTGGATCCGATCTCTATCTCGCGGGAGGTGGCCTCCTCGACGTTGGCCAGGTAGGTAATCATGCTGGCGACGTTCCTTGGAATGCCCAGCTCTCTTAGGACCTCTACGAACTCCCGGTCAGTATCATCCAGAACTTTCACAGAGAATTGTCTCATAAAGACCTCATTCTATTTTTGTATATAACAAATACTTTATGATATAAATAGTTTATTTCGTTATGGCTTATTTTTGTGTATTATAAGATTATCCGTAGAGGCTCCCACAAAATTAAAATTTTAGAAAACGAAGGCGTCAAGCAGGCGGTAAAAACCCGCATCGTAGGGATAACCCCTGATTCGGCCAGATAAATATGATCTGAAAACCATAATAAATGTAAAATGAAAATGAAAGGTCCTTTTCCCCGGCAGTCCAAGAGGATAAGATGAGAAGTTAGATATATCTGCGATTTCACTCTCCACGGCCATGGAAGTGAAGCTTGATCCCTGGGGCGCTGTATATGTGGACGACTACTCAAAACTCTTTTCAGAGTTCGGGATATCCAGCTTCGATGATGTCCTTCCCCAGCTAAAGAGCCCTCACAGGTATATGAAACGAAAGATCATCTTTGGCCACCGCAACTACGACTCGGTCTTGAGAGCCATGCTGCAGGGTCGGCCCTTTGCGGTCATGAGCGGTTTTATGCCGTCTGGAAAGGCCCACTTCGGTCATATGATGGTCATGAACGAGATCATCTGGCACCAGCAGCAGGGAGGGGACGCCTTCGTGGCCATAGCCAACATGGAGGCTCATGCTGTCAGGGGGATCAGCTGGGAGAGATGCAGGGAGCTTGGAATAAATGAGTACATCCTGAGCCTGATCGCACTGGGGTTCGAGCCGAGTGGCCACATCTACTTCCAGTCGGAGAACATCAAGATGAGGGACCTGGCATTCGAGCTGGGCGCATCGGCCAACTTTTCAGAGGTCAGCGCTATTTACGGCTTTTCAGGCGAGACGAGCATAGCTCATATGGAAAGCGTCATGGCGCAAAGCGCCGATATCCTCCATCCCCAGCTAAAGGAGTTCGGCGGCCCTAAACCGGTGGTGATACCTGTCGGCGCCGACCAGGACCCTCACATCAAACTCACAAGAGATCTGGCCTACAGAATGAGGCGCTTCCTGGTAGAACGCAGAGGCGATTACATCAGCGTCAGGGGAAAGGCTGCAGGCGATGAGCTTATGAAGGCCGCAGAGGCGGCGCTAAAAGAAACCGGCTACGGCAAAGTCAGAAGATACGAGGAGCACATCGACTTAACGGAGATAAAAGACCTCGATTCACTCGCGTCAGGCATCCTCGAAGAGGAGATCGACAGGCTCATAATAAGCGTTGAGACTGCCAACGGAGAGTACGGGTTCATTCCACCTGCCTCCATCTACCACAGGTTCATGACCGGCCTCACAGGAGGAAAGATGTCATCATCCAAGCCGGAGAGCCACATTTCTCTGACGGAGGACCCTGCCGGCGCGGCTAAAAAGATCATGAGGGCCATTACCGGCGGCCGCCAGAGCCTATCCGAGCAAAAGAAGCTGGGCGGCGAGCCTGAGAAGTGCTCCATATATGAGTTCCTGCTGTTCCACCTCTCAGACGACGACAAAGAGCTGTTGGAACTTGACGCTGAGTGCCGCTCCGGAAAGCGCATGTGTGGAACGTGCAAGAAGGATGTGGCAGAGCGCATCGAGAGGTTCCTCCGAGAGCATCAGCAGGCCCGCGAGGCTGCTCGCGAGAGGCTGCCGGAGTTCGGGATCAAAGCCTAGGTTGCAGGAAATTGCCATTTTTTTTAGATCTTTTGGATATCGCTGCAATTAGAAGTTTTTTGATGCGTACCAGGAAATAGATAATATTAGCTATTATTGCTTGATGGATCAAAATAATATTCATCTTTTAGCAAGCCTTTATTATTAAGGAGATGGCCCCCTCGCTATAATGTTGTTTGCTATGAAAAATGGCTAAATTATCATTTCTATCGAAGTTTGCAGGAGGGTTAGGAATTATGGTGGATGTAGAATGCCGCAAAGGCTGCCGCATGAGGCGAAGAATATTTTTAGCATTATCGCTCGTGCTCCTGGCAGCATTGATCTGTCCCCTTGCGTCCTCTCAAGATAACGAGACAGGCGCAAAAGATGCGGTCGAAGTCGCAGCAGTGGCCAGCATTCAAGAAAATACAATAATGAAGTTTTACCAGGATTATCCAAATTTATTCCTGGGAGCCTTTGTGATAATGCTATTGGCATTGGGAGTCATCACCTTCCTCGGCCTATATGCGGTTTACCACGGCATAACTAAACTGGAGGGTGAATTGGGTGGAAACAAGAATTACAAAAGCATCTTCATAATTATCGTTGGGCTGATCATTTTCTTTGCCGGACTTTACTATTTGACTATGCTGTTCTTCCAGCCGTTCATCATCTCCCATGTAGGAGGCACACAGACAAAAGACCCTCCAATGTGGGCCCTTATCGGCGTCAGTGCGCTTGTCTTTTTCATGCTGATAGGCATGGGCACCTGGAGGGGGTCCATTGACAAGATGAAGGACATGGATCAGGGACAGATAAGAAGCGCCATTGCAGGCACTCTGGTATTCGGCTTCATCATGCTGACCCTATTTTCGCTTTATTACGGAGTTACAAAGGACAATATGATAGTGACACAGTACGGCAACTTCGTCGGCATAGTCATAGGGTTCTACTTCGGGGCAAGGACCGCCTCCCAGGCAGCCAGCGAAGGCGCTGATATTGCCAAAGGCACGGCAGATGATGGCAAGGTTAAAAAAGGCATTAAGCTCGAATCGGTCAAACTCCTGGATAAGAATAAATTAGAGCTTTATATATTTAACGCGACAGATAAGCAATTGGAGATAAAGGAAGCCAAAGTGGGAGACCTGACTGCTGCAACGAATAAAACAACGCTGGAAAGAGGAAAGCTAAATCAGATCTCTGCATCGCTGGATGCAAATCTGGAGAACGGCAAGTACAGGATAAGCATAATTACTAAGACGGGTGAGAGCGGCGAAATTTGCATCATGGTTGCGGATAGTGAGTGCGCCCTAATCAAATGCAGCGAGGTGCCGGAAAGCCCCTAAGTCTGCGATGAGCGCTAGAGCTTTAAAAGAAAAAAGGCATGTCGGCGAATCCATGCAGAGATGCTCAGCCCTGTGTCTGAGACCTTTCGCCGCAGCCTTTAAGTTTTTCCATCACGCGGATTTCTTTAATTTCCGTATAGGGATAGTTTCCCGTCTCGTCCTTCTCCAGATACTTCACCATATCCCACACGTTTAGCATGGCAGCCGCCACACCGGTCAAGGCCTCCATCTCCACCCCGGTTTTTCCAACAGAGGTCACTGTGACCGCGACCCTCACGTCCCTGACTCCAAGCTCGAAGCTCACCTCAAGCCCGGTGATAAGAATGGGATGGCATAATGGAATCAGGCGGGGAGTGTCCTTCACGGCCATAATGGCCGCCAGCCTCGCCGTCGTGAGGACGTCACCCTTCTTTACCTGCCCTGCCTTAATGGCCTCAACGGTTGACTCCTTCAGCAGAATCGTTCCTTCGGCAGTTGCCGTCCTGCAAACAGGCGGCTTATCGGTGATGTCCACCATGCCCGAAATCTTATCCTCGCTCAAGGTTCCAGCCTCATGGCCTCGGGGATCTTTTCCACAACATCTGTTGCCACCATTCCGAAGTCCTTTTCAGGGTAAACCAGGTCACCGGCCCTGCCGTTCACAAATGCAGCAGCAACTGCCGCCCGCAGGGCAGTAGTCCTTGCGAAAAAGGACGCAGTCACGCCGGCCAGGACATCGCCCGTTCCGCCCACGGTCATTCCAGGATTTCCTGTGGTGTTGCCCCTAACAACGCTCCCGTCAGAGATGAGGTCCACCTTCCCTTTAAGCAAAACGACAAGTCCCGCCTCATGGGCAAATTTTCTGACAGGATCTATTCGCTCTATGTAGTCGGACGGCAGAGCCACAGAGCTTATCCTCCTGAACTCTCCGGCATGAGGGGTAACTATGCCCTTAAGCGGCAGGCCCATCTGCAGGGCATCGGCATCGATGACGGCCTTTTTGCATAACGGGATTATCTCTGCCAGCGCGCCCGTGGTCTCAGGATGGCGGCCAAGGCCCATGCCCATAACCACGACGTCGTGCTTTGGAATCAGGTCCCTCAGAGTCCCGAGATCATCAGGGCAGAGGTGATCTGAGGACAGCTCTCGCACAATCAGATTAGGCGAGAATCCTGCTATGGTCCTCGCCGCCGTTTTTGGGGCAGCCACGGTCACGATATCCGATCCAGCGCGAAGCGCTGCCATGGCAGTCAGCGCCGGAGCGCCGCTATAGGGACCGCCGCCTATCACTAAAACCCGGCCGCTGTCCCCTTTATGGCTTTCCTTCGACCTGATGCCGACCAGCCTGAGGTCCCCGGGCCCCACAAAGAACTCGGCCTGGGACGGTATGCCAATATCCGCCACCCTGACCTCACCCGGCAGATTCGGCTTTGGCCTGTGAAAGGTTACTGTGAGGTCCGGCCGGACTGCCTTGTTGGTTCCAAGACCGCTCGGAACATCCACCGAGATGACCGGCCTGCCGGATGAGTTTATGGCATCTATCGCTGCTGCCTCAAGGCCCTTGACGGGGCCGCGAGCACCTGTGCCGAAGATGGCATCCAGGATGAGATCATAGTTGGAAAGCGACAGATCTTCAGGATCGCTCACCTCGAATAGATCGAATCCGAGCCTCTGGAGGATTTCCCAATTTCTCCTGGCCTCGTTTGTGGAGATGTCCCTCGATTTGCCCAAAAGGAAAACGGTTGACTGAAACCCCGCCAGGTGGCGCACAGCCACAAGGGCATCACCGCCGTTGTTACCGCGGCCCGCAACAACAGCTATTCTTTTTCCCTCAGCCCTCACGGCAATCTCTCGGGCCAGCGCCGCCCCAGCGTTTTCCATAAGCTGCAGGGGAAGCAGCCCAAAGTATTTACAGTTAGCATCAACGGCATTCATCTCTTCCGCCGAGATCTGGATCATAAAATAGAGTATAACAAAGAAACGGATAAAGGTTCTCAGCAGCAATACGCCTTCAATGAAAAACACAACTATGCCAGATAACATATATGAGGAAGCGATGCTTATATACAATGCGAACTTATAGTTATTATAATAAATCTATTGATTTGGATCTTAATTAATGTGCAGTAGCATCACACTACTAATAACATATTAGATTTTTTGTTTCATAATAACTTAATTACTATTAATTAGAGAAAAGAACATGCTCTTAATATTAAGGCTAAAATCTTAAAAGAGCTAAGGGAGATTTGCCGACATTGCCGAATTTTTTAGCAGGCAATTATCAGCATAACACCATAAGGAGGCATCCGAATTGAAAAAGATAATATCAGCTATAGCAATATCAGTACTTATGCTGCTTGCCAGCTTCCAGATTGCAGCCGCGGTCTGTGCGCCGCCAAGACTGCCCATATTGCCGGGAGTGTGCCCTGCACCGGAAGTACCTGAACTGCCAGGGATAATATGTCCTGCACCGGAAGTGCCTGAACTGCCGGGAGTGTGCCCTGCACCGGAAGTACCTGAACTGCCGGGAGTATGCCCTGCACCGGAAGTACCTGAACTGCCAGGGATAATATGTCCTGCACCGGAAATGCCTGAACTGCC
>CAZHNU010000007.1:25713-86307 GCA_964534145.1 uncultured Methanotrichaceae archaeon
CCTGAACTGCCAGGGATAATATGTCCTGCACCGGAAATGCCTGAACTGCCGGGAGTATGCCCTGTACCAGCTATCCCAATACTCCCGCAAGATTGCTAACATAGATTGGCAAAGCAAAAAATGAAAAACAAATTTAGATCTAACCTTTTTTTAATCGCTTATTGAAATTATCCTTCATCAAGTGGTTAAGTTTTTGAAAGAAGCCAGCCCCTCCTGCCCGGATTTATAAAAAGAGACGCTGTCGTTCAGGTTACTCCTTGCTTGAACCAGATATTGACTCCTATTTGTCTCATAGAACTTGGCCATATTCCATAAAAAAGCCCCCAAATATTTCATGCCAAGGAGAGTATTATTATAAGTATTTTCATATATCGCGGGCGGCCTATTTGCCTCCAAAAGGGCTATGCCGTGAGAGGTCAGTATAAAGGTAGATGTTGTAGCCTCCATTGCATCCCTGTTGGAAATAGTCTTGTTGACGTAATTCTCCAAAATGCCGCCAGAGTAGTTGAAGTCCTCCCTGTACATGCCTTGAACCATGTTCAGGAAGATTTTATAGCTGGACTCATTCATCCTCGTTGCCTCGATGGTCGTCCCAGGCCCGGAAACCAAAGCCTGAGACAGACCGGACCCATTGATGCCCCCGGATGCACTGAAGCCGTCTATTGCATACGATGTCCAGACTATGCCCAGCAAGGCGAAAGATAAAATAGAAGCCGTTATTCTCGTCATCATATGAATCCCATACTGAGTTTACCGGCTTAATTTATTAAATATGGGGTAGGATCATGAGCATCGAAGATACAATCACAATTCCATCCCTTGGGCTTTATGAAGTCTGTATCAGGAGGACAACACCCAAGAAGCCATTCATCATCCCTGCTCATGTTAAAGCGAGTTCTTTTGGATATCGTACGCGATATCCTGAAGCTGCCTATATATTCCTCATCCGAGCATTTATCATCTGACTTGTATCCCAATCGAGAGTACCTGTCTGAGACAGACAGAACGCGAAATGCTGTAGCGCTGCTCTTAAGGACGTCTTCATCTACGATGCCTTCAGCCACATAAGCTCTGATAAAGGCATTTGAATACACACCGGCATATCTTGCAGCCTTGGAGAGGTTGGTTGCATAATAGCTGGTATAGATTTTATCTTCGCTATTATGATAACTGTTTCTGGTATAAATGCCCTCGCCAATATATGAAATTTCATCATCAGTTCGAACCAGAGTGGGCAAGCTCTCATTTATCTCGGCATAATATTGGTCTGATGCAACTCTGATTATATTTAATGTCCCATTTTCCCACGACTCATTGACATACTCGGCGCCGTCAACATTCTCTGTTATGTAGATCCAGTTAAGTTTTGCGGAAAGATTCAGAACATTCTTAGTGGCCAGACGGCCTTCTTTGGCATAGGTGCTCTCCTTGAAGCCGATCCCTGCAAATCCAGGAACATTTACATATTTTGAAGAATTTCCACGCCCATTGCACTCGCTCTCAGATTTAAAATTTAGAACTTCAGTATATTGGCCCCTGCCCCATTTGGTACCATCTACATCTACATTGATGGCATAACCCACCTTTGCATCAACAAATGGTAAAATGGAAGTCAGAATAAATAGAGATATTGCGAAAATTAGCAATACCCATTGCTCCCCTGACCGCGCCATTTCATCCAACCTCCTGAATTATATAGTAATCTCATAGGAAATATATAACTCTTTTGAGATACCAATAAACCCGATGGGAGATATATGAGTGGGCCCTGCTATTTTATCGGTCAGACCCTGAGACTTGCCCTCTATCGCGAAATATATATCTCTATTACCATTATATCCTTTAGCGCCAATCGTGCTGGTTGCGTGACTTTCATCGCTTTCAACAAGTGAATCCCATACATATCTTGCAGGGATGTCCGGCCTACTTCCATAAATATCCTCTCCTGTTGATAGGGCTGCAGATATCTCACATGGCATGCCGTTATAGTTCATCTCGACGTTATGGACGAACCCCCCAGAGTCATCTTCTGTCGTCCTGCCGTGCCCCCTTGACTGCATTTCCTCAACGCTGTTCTTAATATATCCCTGATACACGCAGGAATCTGTCAACACGTACTCATTTACATCAGTTAGACGATTGAAGTAATCGGCATTGGTCTCCCCGAACTCGAAGGCATAAGATACAAGGGAACTCGGGTCAGCCCTGCTGCCTGTCGTGAACTCCTTTTCGAGGCTTAGCTGTTCCGATGCTGCCGTCATGAGCTTTGTCCCAAAGAGCCCTTCCCTCGAATCGACAAGGATATCATCCATCAGTAGGCCTACGCCATCCACTAAGTTTGCATTTGCACTACAAGATAAATGCCCGGAGAGCATATTTGCCTGATTTGCGTAGTTTACATTATCGACAATCACTCCCTCGTGTACACGACCGCCATCCGTGAAGTAGTCTGCCTCAGTAATGCCTGATTCCAGATTATATGAGACGCTTGTTTTATCAGTTACATAACTTCCGGCAGATAGGCTCAAATGGTGACCGAATTCCTTTTCAGCGCCAGCTTTGATATTTGTCCCGAACAGCTTTCCCTCTCCGCGTGTAAGGACATTGTTTTTAAATAGGACAATTTCGTCTTCATCGCCGATCACTGAATCCGCCGCTGCAAACAGCGAATCCTGGTATATGCTAACGCTGTTTGCATAATCTACATTATGCAAATTTACTGTTTCACTTACCTCGCCGCCTTCGGTAAAGTAATTATGATAGATGCGCACATCCCCGGAGACTGCGGAGATGGATGATGCCAGGATAATGAGAATGCAAATTAGCCTAATACAAATCACCCGCCTATAGAAACCTTCTCTCGTTCGCCCCACTTGCAAATAATCCCAAGCTCTGCATTGGAATCAGTGTATTGGATATTGCAGCCTGCCGCATAGCCGACCCCGTTCTCCTCGCAGTATGCGCTGAGTATCTCCAAATCATCCTCAGACATCTGTTCGAGGTTGGAGCCAAGGCCCAAATCATCCAAGTCAAAATTTGTTGGAAACTCAAGCGATGTCAACCAGACGACCTTAGGCTTTGACGGATCGTTGGCATCGGCTATTATTTGGCCGTCGTGGTTCATAACAACATTCGATTCCTCTGGCAGAACCAATTGGTCGGTTATCTCCAGGCTCGTTGTGTATGTTTCTCCTTCATCGTCGACCAGGATCAAGAAGGACGAGCTGGTCATTGAGACCTCTTTTACATCAGATGCTGCCAACTTGGCATCATATACTTTATTGACGCCTTTATCGTCAATCCCAAGGACTTTCGTCATATCTGCATATACCGCCAGAGAGTCGCCTCCACTGGCCTTCGCAGAAAGATCGTCATTAGTCTTCCAATAGCTGATTGCTGATGACGCAGGACCGCAAACCACCAGCAGTACCACGGTAATGATCACGATGAATTTTATCATATTGAGCCTCCTTACCAAACGAGGAGGACGAAGGCCTTTATCTTCGTCCTTTTTAAAGACAGGACTACAACTCGGTGACTGCCGAGCATTCCTGCACAAACACACCGCCAACCATCGAATTATCGCTTTTTTTCAGGGCAAGATTGTGATTCACAGAGTTATTGGTTCCAAGAACATCTGCAGTCTCCAGGATTTGTTGGACTTCGATCGCACCAGAAGTCAGCCGATTCCACGTAGCATAAACCTGGGCATCCTGGTCGACATCATTATAATTGCCGTTGACCGATGAGCGCGTTGTTATATTCTGTCTGATCATGGAGCCGGTTAAGGAATCATGATCTGAATCCTGGAAGATCTCCTGATTAACGCTATTTTGGTTTCCATAGGTACTTGCATTGCCGACGAGGTACTGCCAGATCTTTGACCCGGCAAGGGAATTATATTCTGTATGCTGGACGGCACCCTGATCGATGATATTTTCATTTCCAATAGCTGATGCTTTGATCAATGAGAACTGCCTCAAGTCACCTAAAGTCAAATGATTATCATGCGAATTAGAGGATATACTTTGAGATATATCGTTGTAATTGCCCAAAAGATCTGCCTTCTGTGCGGCCTCCTGTGACAAACAGGCAATTGTCAGGTGATTATTATAGGCATTTAAATCGAGATATTGTTTTAAGCTATTGCCATTTCCAGTTACGTTTCCTACAATGAAGCCCACTTGAGTGAGGCTCGTTGGCTGTTCCTCGGTGCCTGTTAAGGTATTATCGTTAACACAGAGATCAATATGCTGTTCTACATCGTTGTTGTTTCCATCGACTTTAGAGATGGAATTGACGACCTGTGCGATATAAACCTCCCCGGCTATGAAGTTGCCCTCTGCGTCCTGATGGATATCCACAGAAACACGATTGCCGTTGCCTGTTGCTGCCGCTGCGGATATCAGCAGCATCAAAACAACAGCTAGCGATGCTATACGATTATTCATAACTTGCCTCCTCATGAATTTCCCAACATCCCTCAATAGGCCAAGCCCAACCAAGAATGTTCTCAATAAAATTTGTACGGATATCTTATAAAATGTTATGAAGCAGCATTTAGAATACAATATCAATATAGGACCTAAGTATGCCGATAATGTAACTAAATTGCTGAGATAACATAAGTAATAAATTCGTAAACTGACACGGCAAAACAAAGTTCTCTCGCGATCAGGGAAAGATAGTCGGATATATTTTTAGCCGAAGAGCTATGGGCTATATGTACTAGGATGCCGCAAGCTACATATATATTAGCCTCAGAATAGCCCTTTTTTAGATAATTAGGAGATCAGCGCGGCAATAATCACACAATGAAAGTTCTGAAAGCATCGAAAAGAAAGAAGATATATTGACGGAAGGTCCTTTTTTTAAGCTGATATATTTAGTTACCCAGATATTAATATAAGTTAAATCCTGATTGTTAATCCGATAAATTTTTATTGCTTGATGGACCTAAATAATATTGCTGAGAATACAATACAAAGTGTCTGATTATTAAGCTGCCTTCGAAATAATAAATAGTTCAGGGCAGAAGACCAAAGAGGAGATGTGAATATGAAAAGGAGCAAGCATATGATTATCTCGCAAATTCTGGACATATGCATAAATGGTGCAAGCAAGACGAGGATTGTTTATCAGGCAAACCTTAACTTCAGAACTGTAAATCCCTATATAGACTTACTGATCAAAAATGACCTCATCAAGGTGAAACCAGGCTCAACCGTACTATATGAAACAACAGATAGAGGAGTAGATCTGCTGGAAAACTTCAAACAAATTCATAATGAACTTACTGATCTTTGAAAGAATTATCATCATATCAATAGTTGTCGCTCATCAATGTTTATAAATGCATTTATGTTCTCTTGCAGATATATTAACAATCTGCGCCGCTGGTGATGATAAAATCATCACAACTTTTAATTTCACTGCATATTAGCAGAGATGCCCACTAAGTACCTGACGATTATACCTTATCATAAGTCCGATAGATTTATATGGTCTTATAGATCTAAGCAAAATTGCTGACTTGTAGAAAAATAGCCCTTTAAAACCAATGGAGCACCCAGGGATTTATCAAGCAAGGCCAGAAGAAGAAGCCGGGGAAGGAAATGAAGCGAAGCAAAGACGTGATTATCTCACAAATTTTGGATATATGCACGGATGGCGCAAGCAAGACAAGGATAGTATATCAGGCAAATCTCAACTTCAGAACTGTAAATCCCTATATAGATCTTTTGACCAAGAATGGGCTGCTGGAGATATCAAGAGGGGCCTCGATAACCTACAAAACTACACAAAAGGGCATTAAGATGCTGAAGGACTTCAGAAGCATACACAGCGAACTGCCTGACCTGTACGACAATTTTATGCCTAAAGAAAAGCCAGAATGAGGCTATTTTGGCAATTGTCCCTTTGCCGCCAATTGTCCCTTTTGCTGCCCGACCTCAAAAAAACTCACCAGGATATCTTCTTCCGATAGTGGTTTCTTACAATTATGGCCAGCATATTAGTGCCGAGGACCAAGGCGATCAGCACCAGCGCTGTTCCCCAGGCATTGGCCTCCACATCCCAGGCCCCTAAGAAATAGATCAGATTTAGGAGATGATAGTCGAGGTTGTTAACGGGCTGGAAGACATTTGGGATAAATCCATGAATCATTTGCACGGGTGTAGCGGTAAAGGTGACGGCCGTCCACATTATGGGCGCAGTCTCCCCTGAGGCCTTGGCCACGCCCATGATTATGCCTGTGAGGATGCCTGGCATGGCCGACGGTATTACAACCTTCTTTATCGTCTGCCATTTGGTCGCCCCCAGAGCCATGCTTCCCTCCCGCAGGGAGTTGGGCACGCTTTTCAGCGCCTCCTGACTGGTGAGAATTATCGTTGGAATATTTATCAGGCCGAGGATGACCGATCCTGTGAGCAGCGATACGCCAAATACGGTTACAAGGAATGCCAGGGCGAAGAGGCCGAAGACGACTGATGGGACGCCGTTGAGGACGCTTACGGCTATGGTGATTATTCTGTTGAGCCTAACATTTCGGGAGTACTCGTGCAGGTAGATGGCTGCCCCAATTCCCAAGGGTGCGGACACGACCATGGCCCCTAGAACCATCCAGAGCGATCCGACGATTGCCGTGCTTATCCCGCCCGACTGGCCAAGCCTGCGGTGGGGTGTGGTCAGGAACTCCCAGCTGATGACCCAGATCCCTTTATAGATGATTATGAAAAGGATCCCGCCCAGTATTGCAAGCGCGATGATTGCAGACAGCCGGATGGCCAGGAACACGAGCACCTCCCGGCCTTTCTGGCTGTAGCGGTAGATTATATTCAACGTGTCTTTGATGCCCAGAATTCCTGCCAGAAGCACAAGTGCAGGAAGGATCACGTTGAATCCGAAAGATGCCCCGAGCCCCAAAGGCCGCTCAATCATTACTCCGGGGCCAAGGATGCCTGTGAGGACCAGGGCAAGGACGGCTGCTGCATAGAAAAGGTCAATGACCAGCATCGGGGGGAACCTTCTCTGGATACCTTCAGCCTTCAGCGATGACGATACAGTCGCCAGAATCTGGATCGCGAGTGCGATCTCCCAAAGAGGAGTTATGATTATCAGATCGAGCTGAAGGATAAGGCACAACAGGGAGGACACGAACATAAAGGATGAGACTGCCAGGGATAGGGCCAAAATCCCACTGACATTAACTCCCTTGAGGTTCATCTCAGTATCCTCCAAACTTCTTTCGAATCCTTGCCCTGGCAAGGTCGGCGATGATGCTTAAAATTGAGACAACAATTAGCAGGACGAAGCCCACGGCGAAGAGGACGTGGTAATGAAGCGATCCGCGAGCCACCTCACCCATTTCGCCCGCTATGACCGAGGTAAACGTCGCTCCCTGATCGAATATGTCGAAGATGGGGGTCGGAATTCTGGCTATGTTTCCCACCACCAGGAGAACGGCCATGGTCTCCCCGATGATGCTGCCGATATTCAATAGCACCGCAGCAGTTATGCCAGAAGAGGCCGCGGGTATGGTTACATGCCTTATCGTCTGCCACCTGTTGGCGCCCAATGCCAGAGATCCCTCTTTAAACTCGCTTGGCACTGCCCGAAGGGCGTCCTCGCAGATGGTCGTGAGGTAAGGGATGAACATGATCCCAAGGAGAATCGCTCCTGCGAGTATGGACCGGCCCGTGAGCATGTCCAGCCGCTCCTGCAGATAGGAGACCAGAATAATCACGCCCAAAAAGCCGTAGACTATTGATGGAACGCCTGCTAAGAGCTCAATTGAAGGCTTGAGGATTGCCTTGCTCCGAGGTCCCGCCAACTCTGCCAGATAAATGGCGAGAGGGAATCCGATGAGGATGTTGATGAAAAGGGCCAGTAGAGTTATTATCAGGGAGTCCACGATGAGAGGCATCATGCCGTAGATGTCTCCGGCCGAGTGCCATTTCTGGCCGAAGAGAAGAGAAAGAATTCCCAGCTCGGCAAATGCCCTGAGGCTCTCGTGGATCAGGTAGTAGAAGATGAGCAGCATTATGAGGATGGAGGCAATTGCAGAAAAGAACAGGACAGCCTCAATGGATCTCTCTTCGAACTTCCTTCGCAGCCGCATTCCTGGTAGATCCATACGCTAAGGCAAATCACATACAGATTTAAAGCCCTTGCCTATATGATCTATATACCAAGTATATCGGCTTATTATTCTATAGAGATTACTCTTTATTAAATAAAAGTATCAACCGCCGATCCGGCTCAAGATCTCCTCGGGCTCATATCGGATCTTGATTATGCGGCTTCTGCCCCTCTTGCCGGCCCCCGTAAAATCGGTGTTTATCAAGCGGATCGAATCGAGCTTGTTGATGATCTCGTGAAAACGGGTGTATCCTGCGCCGGAATCTTTGTGAAACCTCTCGAACAAATCCCCAGCGGTCCACGTCTCCTGCTCCGCTGCAAGCCGCAGCACAGAAAGCTCGTCCTCTTTGAGGGATTTGAGTGCATATGTGAGATGAATCAGCCTGGACCGCTCATAAGAGCTTTCAACATCCTCTGAAGAGATGGACTTGGAGGCCCTCCTCTCAGCAGAGAGCCCGGACCTCTTGAGGAGGTCGATGCCCACACGAAGATCGCCCGACTTCTCTGTGAGGTCTGCAATTCTCTCCAGGAGGTCGTCGGAGATGACGCCTGGATAGAATCCCAGCTGGGCCCTTCTGCTCAAGATATCCCTGATCTCGCCTTGAGTGTAGAGAGGAAAGGGAATCTCCTCGGCCTGGAAGATGGACGCCACTCTCGGATCGAAGACATAGCGAAGCGTCGGTTCGCTCAGCACTGCGATCACCCCCATCCTTGCCCCTGGACACGTCTCATGAGCCCTCAAAAGGGAGTAAAGCACGTGGTCGACCTCCTTCTCGTGGAAGAGGTAGTTCACATCGTCAAGGGCCACAATCAAAACCTTATCGTTTTCCGCCGAGTAGGCAGAGACCTTCTCGAAGATGCGCTTGAAGGAAATGCCGCTTGAAGGGGGCGCATGCCCTATGACCTTCTTGTAGAGCTGGTAGAATACCGCGTACCTGGTGTAGTCCATCTGGCAGTTGACGTAGACTGGAACTGCCTTGCTGGTGTGTGCCTCGATCTCCTCGAAGAGCTTGGATATGGCAGTGGTCTTTCCGGTTCCAGGCGGGCCGAGGCACAGAGCGTTTACTGGCCGCCCCCCCTGTAGGGCAGGCCGGACGCAGAACTTGAGGCTGTTCATCTGGGATTCCCTGTGGGCGAAGTGCTCGGGGATATAGTCGAGCTCAAAGAGGTCCCTGTTCTTGAACAGGGTCTCCTCCCACAGGAGCATGTCAGGTTTCATCCTGGGAGACTCACTTGGCCAGTATATTTTGTATCTCCCTCTTCAATATGGCGCTTACAACAGCGCCGTCAGCCCGCCCTCGCAGCTCCTTCATGACCAGGCCCATGAGAGGTCCTTCCGACCTCTCTCCCTTTGATCGAACCAGGTCTGCCTTGCTGGCGACAACCTGGCGCACAACGGACTGCACGCCCTCCTCGTTCACGCTGCATAGTCCAGCGGCCAGCGCCGCCTCCGATGCGCTTTTCGTTGGGTTCTCTGCCAGGGCCTTTAAAAGCGCCACAAGCCCCTCTTTGGCCACCTTGCCATCGGACACCAGGGCAAAGCTGTCTTTATAGTGCTGCTCCGTCAGGTTGGCTACAGGTACGTCCTCGCGAGCAAGCTCTATCGGTATGGTCTCCAAGGCGCGCACTGCAATCGACGGCTGGACATTGTAGCTCGCCACCAGTTCCTCGAAGAGCTGGTAGTTGGGAGAGGATGCCATCACGCGGGAGAGCTCTTTATTGAGGCCGTACTGCCTCTCAAAGCGCTCTGCCCTCTCTGCAAACAGCTCCGGCAAAGCCAAGTTATCGAGCATTTCCCTGGTCACTACAACCGATGGAACATCGGTCTCAGGGTACATCCTGGCTGAGCCCGGAAGGGGCCGCATGTACTCCGATGCCCCGTCGGGAAGGGCTCTTCGCGTCTCCTCTGGAACGCCCCTGAGGGCTTCCTCTGCGCGAGCGAGCACTGCCTGCAGCGCCTTCTCTGCCCGCTCCTTCGGGCCCGTGACCATTATTACACAGTCCTCTTTGCCTGCGGACAGGAGGTTCCTTACAGCCTCCACCTCTTTTTCGGTTATGCCGTAGGCAGGAAGCTCATCGGTGTGGAAGATTCCGCCAACGCCCGCGCGCTTCGCCCTGTCGGACATCTCAGTTCCGAGGCGCCTTCCGGGCTGGATCTCTCTGCCAACGAGGCCGTCGAATCCCGGCAGCCTGCAGGCCAGAACCACTCCGCCAGCTTTTAGCGATCTTAAAAGCACCTTGGACTCTGTGGAGGAGAAGAGATTTGTCACGTCCAAGATTCTCGAATCCGCTGAAGCGCCGCGGCCCAAAAGCTGCTCCTTTAGCTCCAGCAGCCGGACCTGTCTCATGACCTCAAGCTCAACGATCTTGTCTATGAGGTTTAGATCCTGCACTCCCTTGATCTCAACCCTGGCGCCTCCGGCTATTGAGACGTTTACGTCCTGGCGGATGGTGCCAAGTCCCCTCTTCACGCGGCCGGTGGAGCGAAGGATCATCCCCAGATGCTGCGCCACCTCCCTGGCATGGGAAGGCGATACGATATCAGGGGCCGTTCCGATCTCCACCAGGGGAATTCCGAGGCGGTCCAGCGAGTAGACCAGCTCGTCTCCCCTATCGTCTATGATGCGGGCGGCCTCCTCCTCCAGACAGAGGATTCCTATGCCCACAGGCCCGCAGGAGGTGTCGATGTTCCCGTTTGACCCTACGTAGGCCGTGCGCTGAAATCCAGAGGTGTTTGAGCCGTCTATCACGGTCTTCCTCATGGTGTGGACCTCGTCCACAATTTTCATGCGCAAAAGCCGGGCGATTATCAGCGACACCTCAAGTGCCTCGGGATTGATCTCTCTTGGCGGCTCCTCATCCGCCTCGACAAGACAGGTTGTATCGTAGGACTTGTACAGGAACCTGCGCGAGACCAAAACCTCCTCCAGGGCTGCGCGGTCGATCTCGCCAAGCTCGCTCCTGGCAGGACGGAGGTATCGGAAAAACTCGAAGTTGGAGTCCTCAACTTCACGGTGCTTTGTGGGGCAGCCGCAGAAGAGCTTGGAGGCGGTATCGAGCTGCTGGTGGATCTCAATTCCGCTCACAAGGCCTAAAGCGCGGTAGTCGAACTGCATAGACTGTTCTTTTGGCATCGATCACCTTTCAGAGACGGCAGGGGGTTTAACCCTTTTGACAGCCTCCCTTATGTCCTCGGCCTTGACAGTCTTTCTCTTGGCGTGGTTGGCCCAGCCCACTGCCTCGCGGGCCACCTCAAGGCCGTAGCTCTCCAAGACCTCTGCCAGGGCATCTCTTGCGCCTTCGCTTACTCTCTTCGCTCCTGCCTCGCGGATAAGCCTGCTCACAGGTGCTACCGGAAGTATCGGCATTCTTCATTCACCTCGTAAACTCAAGTATTGCAGTCAGAAGAAGCTTAAAACGACTCTTCTTGACTTATAAACGCAAATACCTGTTTTATTCTCTTGTAGCTCCATATATATAATTTTCGCAGCACAAAGGCTGATATTTTAATGATGAATTCGCTTTAGCCAGGTAATATAAATTTTTAATCCCTTAAAGCCAGGCTAAACGGATCTTTTTTGAAATACATGGAATTCCTTCACTCAAAAGGGAGAAGAGGCCGATGGAACCCATAAGCCAAAGGACGGGAAGAGGAAACGTTATTAGGCTGCAAAGGAAATGATGCTATTAGGCAGGAGGAGCAAGATTGGACAACTTAGCATGCAAGGCAGTCATATATAAAGGATTTGAAGATGTGTACGGCCCCTGCGGTTGCGGCATGGACCTGGCCACCCTACCCGTACTCCTACCGAGGAACTGGCTCCTGGAGGAGCGACCTCCCGAGGTGGAGGACCACGAGTTCTGCAAGGGCTTTGACTTTCGACGCGTCTCAGGATTTAGCTGCAATCAGATTTTCGAGCACGAGATGGACGGAACGGAGTATCTGGCCAACTTCTCCTGCTGCAGGGAGTGCGCCGAAAGGGCCGTGAAGTGCGGATATGCCGTATGGTCCGAAAAGGAATACCCCATGATGCTCAGGTAGTTTTGAGGGAGGAGAAGGCTTGAACTACAAAGTATATTCGACAAAAACCTGCCCGAAATGCGAGCAGCTCAAGAGGGCGCTCTCAGAGAAGGGCATTTCCTTCGATAATCTCGACATGTCCACGCCCGAGGCGCTCACTGAGCTGCGGGTCAACGGAGTCTTCACCCTGTCGGCACCGGTTCTTCAGGCAGGCGAGAGCTTTTACACCGTCGAGGACCTCTTTGAAGGAGAAAGGATGAAGGACCTTGAGGGGATCCTGAAGGCCTAAAACTCCTTTCCCCTCACCCTTTTAATGTCGAAGACCGCAGTGCTTGCCACGTGCATTACCGCAAAGGTTCCTGCCTGGATTGGGTCCGTTACCACTAGGTCGGCCTGCTCGGGAACTGATCCGGCCATCTTCAGCGCTATGACTGGTATCCCCTCCTCCTGAAGCTTTTTGACCTCCTCAGTGATGCGGCCGCCCATGAGGGCTCCGGCCAGTATGAGAATCGATGCCCTGTGAAGGCGGCTCACAGCGCTCACGGCATCGGCTATGGCCGACTCGCCCACAAGGGGAATTGTGTCCACCGAAATCCTCTCGCCCCTCAGGTTGTGCCTGTCCGCCTCGTTCACGGCGCCCACGGCTGCCTGTGCCACCTGTGCGCCGCCGCCGATTATTATCACCCTTGCGCCGTAAATCTTCTCAAATGAGGGGTGCACCGAGACCTCGAAGATGGAGTCCATTGAGGACAGCTCCTCCACGAGACCCTCCATCGGGCCGTCGATCTCCATGTAAACCGACGCCCGTCCCTGATTTACCCCTCGCTCTATCACGAACTGCTGCGTGTAAACGATGTTTCCCCCCCGCCTTGCGATGATCCCGGCTATGTCGCGAAGCATTCCAGGGCGGTCGACGCAGATGACATTTATTGCCGTGCTCATGTATTCCCCGCGGGATATGGACCACTGGCAAACTTTAATATGACGAGTGAGAACCCAAGATGACGATGGAATTTTGTCCTGAGTGCAAAAGCATAATGGTGCCCAATCCCAAACAGGGAGTTATGGCCTGTAGGAAGTGCGGCCACACCAAAGAGATAACGGATCGCGATAAGTTCGTGAGCAAAACCTCGCAGCAAAGTCGCGAGGTTCCAGTCCTGGAGGGTAATATCCAGCTGCTGCCTACAACCAATGCCAAATGCCCCGAATGCGGCAACAACGTCGCCTATTGGGAGATGAAGCAGACAAGAGCTGCTGATGAAAGCCCGACGCGCTTCCTTACATGCACCAAATGCAGATATAGATGGAGAAGATACGAGTAGAACCTAAAGGTCAAAGTAAATGACGATGTTCTCTCCCGGGAGGCTCTAGTAGGATGTTCAAGGCAGTAATCAACGCAGAAACTTTGCGCGATGCAATCGAAGCAGTCTCATCTCTGGTCGACGAGGTCAAGTTCGCCCTATCGGAGAAGGGCATAGAACTGAAGGCTGTGGATCCCGCCAATGTTGCAATGGTATCTCTAAAGATTGGGGCCGAGGCCTTTGATTACTTCAAGGCCACGCCTGGAGAGATCGGAGTGGACCTGGTGCGATTAAGCGACGTGCTCAGCATGGCCGACAAGGGCGAAACTGTGCAGCTGGAGCTTGACGAGGAGAGCCACAAGCTTAAGATCGGAGTCGGCTCCCTGTCGTATACATTAAGCCTGATCGATCCTACAGCCATCCGAAAGGAGCCTAAGATTCCTGAGTTGGACCTCCCCGCACACGTTACGCTTCCCGGAGGAGAGCTTAGAAGGGCCGTGAAGGCCGCTGAGAAGGTGAGCGATCACGTGATCCTCGGCGTCTCTGACGAGGGCTTCTACATGGAGGCAAAGGGCGACATAGACTCCCTCAAGCTCAAGATCCCGAGCACAGAGCTTTTGGGAATGAAGCCCGGCGAGGCCAGGTCCCTTTTCTCTCTGGATTACCTGGAGGACATGAGCAAGTCCATTGGAAAGGCCGGCGAGGTGACCATGGAAATGGGAATAGACTATCCCCTGAGGGTCCATTTCAGGATAGGCCAGTCTGTGGAGATCAATTACCTGCTTGCTCCCCGCATTGAGCAGGAATGAGGATATCGGACTACCCCTTTACGAAGGAAGCCGCAGAACACGTGAAGCAGGCAGGTTACTCTCTGGACGGCCTGCTCGAAAGACCCCTTTTTTTGCCTGTGCGAAGCAGGGCAGCCGAGAGGATCAGAGGAGCAATCCAGGGCGAAATCCCTGACAATTTCCCCCGAACCGATGCAGAGCACCTGTCCGAGCTTTTATCCTACCCTCTGGCCAGAGTAATCGTCTCATGCCTTGGAGACGACCTCCTGATCAGGCGCTATGCACTGGCTGAGGCTAAGCTCGCCCACAGGAGGATGCAGCATGAAAAGGACCTGCCGGGCCTGGCAGAGGACCTGGGGATCCATCTTCAGGGATCCGAGCCCTGGAAGATGCACTTTACGGAGTACATAAGGTCGGCCCATAGGATGCATAGCCCCCGCTGGAAGCTGGTGAACAGGGACCTTAAAGACGGCTACCTCACAGTGACCAGGGAGGAGGTAATGAGGCTCATGGAGGAGGCGGCCAGAGATAAAGTCATGAAGGGCCTCCCCCTTGATGTAGGGGAAGATGTCTGTGCAAGGCTTGAGGATTATATAAAACCTTTAAAACTCGATCTGGATGCCTTAAGAGCAAGACAGAGGGTGGATTTGGGACGGGTGGAGGAGGGAGCATTTCCTCCATGCATCAAAAAGATGCTCGCAGATTCTGCAAAGGGCGTGAACCTGGCACACTCAGCGCGCTTCGCCCTTGTCAGCTTTCTTCTTCAAATCAATATGTCCACGGAGGAGGTGGTTGCCCTTTTTAGCGCCAGCCCTGACTTCGACCCTGAAAGGACTCGCTACCAGGTGGAGCACATTGCAGGCGCGAGCGGCACAAAATATAAGCCGCCGTCCTGTGCGACCATGACCACCTACGGCAACTGCCCCGGCGAGGACGACCTCTGCAGGAGAATACGCCACCCCTTAAGCTATTACGAGAGGAGGCTGAAATCATTCTCAGGGCTGCCCGCCACCATTAATGCTAACTCCGCTTCTTCCAGCACTACTGCCAGCCAGCCAACGAATGGGACCGCAGAGCCTCCAGGAAGGACCTCACTGAAGGGCGATCCTGCCTCGAAGAGCTGACAAGGAAGGAGATCTCGTCCTGGACGAGGGGCTGGAAGCACAGACCTGCCTGCTTCGAGGCTTCCTTCTCGCCGAAGCCCACATCTGCAAGGCCATAGACCACTGCAGCAGCAACGCTTGAGTGCGTCCGCGAAAGGCGCACGTACTTAGGAACTGAAACTCCATTTTCCTTTATCGCCGACTCGAACAACCGCCTCATATCCGAGTCCCTGTGCCATCCTGCAACGCGCAGTCTTCCGATATCCTTCAGATCCGTCTCCTCTCTGGAGATCAGGCCCAGGTCTCTTCTGTATCGCTCTGCCAGGACTATATTGGGAAGCACCTCTCGCCGGCCTGAAACGCAGGCAATGTCTGCCACTCCGGCCTCTAAAGAGGCTCTTGCCCTCAGAGATCCGCTGTTGATAATTCTAACCCCGAATGGCATCTCCTCTGCCATCTGCTCAAGGCGAACGGAGTTCTCCCCGGCCACCACCAGGTCAGGGGTTGTCAGCTCTCCGAATAGCCGAACATCCAGGGCATCTCCGGCCTCCAGGTACTCGACCTCTGCAGGGATATCTATCACACCATCGGCTCTGGCCAGCGTTGTTATGGAGCCGCTGCCCTTGTCCACGGGATAGATCCTGTCGCCCGAAAGGCCGACTGCCAGCATCTGACGACGACCCTCTGATCTCACACGGCTTGACAGAAAGCCCTCTGCCTTGTGCCCCCGGAGCTTCAGGCCCAAAGCTGCCTGAATTGACGGCGCTGCCAGCTCAGAAAACACAGTCAGAGCGCTCGTTGGATATCCAGGCAGGCCCAGACAGGGCTTGTTTCCCACAAGACCAAAAAGCGTGGGCTTCCCTGGCTTGAGGTTAATTCCATGAAACAGCAAATCCCCCATCTCCTCCAAGACCTGGTAGACCATATCGCCTGTGCCGGCCGATGTGCTGCCGCTGATGAGGATCATGCTGCACTCATCGGCCATCCTCCCAAGCATCATGGCCATTGCCTCTCTATCATCGGGCAGTATGCCGTATCTGATGGGGCTGCCTCCGCACTCCTCGATCGCAGCCGCAATTGTATAGGAGTTTATGTCGTAGATCTGGCCAGGCAAAAGCGGCTCTCCAGGCAGGACAAGCTCATTTCCCGTGGATGCAATGCCGATTTTCAGGCGTCTTACGTACACATCGCATCTGCCCAAGGCGGCGAGCACCCCTATCTCCCGCGGATTTATTTTAACGCCGGGGAATAGAACTGCCTCGCCCAGAGAGATATCGCTTCCAGCCCCTTGGGTGTTCTCTCCGGCATGGACTGCCCTTGAAATGAGGACGGCATTTCCATCGACCGCTGTGTTCTCGACCATCACCACTGCGTTGGAGCCCTGAGGCATCATCGAACCCGTCGACACCTCTGCAGCCTCGCCGGGGCCCACATCAATATCGGCCATGACGCCCATTGGGACGATGCCCTTGAGCCTGAGAGATAGCGGCCGGTCCTCCCTCGCGCCGACTGTATCCTCTGCCCTGACTGCATAGCCGTCCATGGAGGCCCTATCAAAGGACGGGACATCCACCGTCGAGATTATCTTTTTTGCCAGGACCCTTCCAAGGACACGGCTCAGAGGAACTGCCTCCTCGTCAGGAGCAGGCAGATGGGAAAGCACTGTGGACCTTGCATCATCCAGGGAGAGAAGGCTTCGGAACTCCTTGCGCATGCAAAATACTATCAATTGAATGCCTATAAAAGTTGAGGTCGATGTCGAGACAAGTATGGTCTTCTGGAGCATTTGTTATGTTTATATAACTTAATGTTAGTTATAGATAACATTTATATCCTCCTAAGTTAGAAATAGATAACATGCGAAAGAACAGATTCTTAATAGGACTTGCTCTGGGAATAGCGCTGGCGCTTGCCGGGCTGCTGCTCTCGGCATCGGGTTACAACGCCCGTTTTTTGGTGATTGCCGGGGCGACGGCCATAGTTTTGTCCATAGTCATCCGCTGGCGCACAGGCGGTCAGCCTGAGAGCGATGAGAGGAGCAGGAAGATATGGGCCTTTGGGGCTGGATATTCATGGCTGGTAAGCATTCTCTTCGTTGCCGCACTGCTTGGCGCCGGATACCTTGGCATCACCGCCTTATCCGCACAGCAGGCCCTGGAGATGACCGCCTGGGTCATGTCGCTGAGCGCGCTTGTATTTATGGCCTATTTCAAATATAGAGGCGATGTGGAGGGAGCGTGAACACAAGGATCAAAGAGCTGCGAGCAAGGCATGATCTCACCCAGGCCGACCTGGCAGCACTGGTGAACGTCCGAAGGGAGACCATACTGTTCCTGGAAAAGGGAAAATACAATCCATCCCTTAAGCTCGCCTTCAAGATAGCCCGTGCCCTTCACGCACCAGTGGAGGAGATATTCCTATTGGATGAGGAGGACCTGCAGCTTCAAGAGGTCTCAAAGGCATAGCATGATGAAGATGCTAAAGGCGGGCCGACCTTTGTCTCAGAAGGTGGTCTGCCAGCACAAGGGCCACCATTGACTCGGCCACTGGCACTATCCTTGGAGGTATGGCCGGGTCGTGCCTGCCTTTGATCTCGATCTCCGCTGATTCCTTCGACGAAATATCCACTGTTCGCTGCCTTTTGGAGATGGAGGGCGTCGGCTTGACGGCGATCCTGCAAACTATGGGTGCACCTGTGGATATCCCTCCGAGGATTCCCCCTGCGTTGTTGCTCTCAAAGTCGATTTTGCCTCCCTCGCAAATGACAATGGGATCGTTCATCTCGCTACCTTTAAGGCGCGAGCTTTGAATGCCTGCGCCTATCTCTACCGCCTTGACGGCTCCAATTCCCATGAGAGCGCGGGCCAGGTCGGCATCAAGCTTATCGAACACGGGCTCGCCCAACCCCGGAGGCACTCCCCTCGCCACAATTTCCACCATCCCGCCAAGGCTGTCTCCCGACATTCTCACCTCGTCCAGGAGCTGCACCATTTTCTCTCCCGCCTCAGGATCGGGGCATCTGACGATGCTCCCTTCTGCTGCAGTCCTCAGATCCAGTATATCCCTGTGCTCCGGCAGGCAGGCCTTAATGCCGCCAAGCTCCGTCACATAGCCCGCGATGTAAATTCCCTCGTGGTAGAGCAGTTTCTTGGCAATCGCTCCAGCGGCCACTCGGCCCACAGTCTCCCGCGCCGATGCCCTGCCGCCTCCCCGATGATCGCGAAGCCCGTACTTCGCCTGATAGGCATAATCTGCATGGCCGGGCCGAGGCCTGTTCCTAATAGCATCATAGGCGCTGGAGGCAGCATCCTTGTTCCAGACAAGAAGGGATATGGGACAGCCCGTTGTCTGCCCCTCGAAAACTCCCGATAAAACCTCAACGGAGTCGGCCTCCTGGCGCGACGTTGAGGCCTTGCTTTGCCCAGGACGTCTTCTATCCAGCTCCTTCTGAATATCCTCCTCCGATAATGTGAGGCCCGCGGGACAGCCATCCAGCACGACGCCCACAGCGCGGCCGTGGGACTCTCCCCATGTAGTGACGCGAAATATTGTGCCAAACGTATTGCCTGACATGAAATACTCCATCTATCTCAATTAATGCGGCAGCTAAGAGATCGGCTAACTCTTAATGCTATTCAATATTCTCCGCGATGCTATTCATAATCTATCCTTTTAACGAAACCTTTATAAAAAATAAGGCCTGATTATAATAGTGGACGTATTAAAAACATTCGAGTGCGTCCAGAAGAGGAGACAAAATATGGCAAGAGAAAGAGGCTCGAGATCAAGCTCAAAGGGAAGAGGCGAAGGAGAGACATTCAGACAGGGCGAAACACCGGGCGCAGGAGAGTACGAGTGCGTCAGCTGCGAGCCCGCCTGGAGAGTCACGCTTGATTCCGACGACAAGCGGCTTCCCCCATGCGGCAAGTGCGGCCCAGGAACCACTGCCGAGTACGAGAGAGTATGAAGAGGGCAATTCAAAAAAACTGCCCTCTTAAGGCATTTATGGATTTGCCTTAACTGTGCCCGCAGATTCGCTTGATCTGGATTTTTTACCTGCTAGCGTCCTATCGCCTCAGCTATCAGCGACGCAACTGAAACCGAGCTTACAGCCTTGTCCAGGGTATCGGTAGCCAGCACCGCCTCGACTCCGGAGCGGCAAAGCTTCAGCACAGCAGCGCCCGTCAGCACAGGGTGAACCGCGGCCAGGTAAACCTTCCTGGCGCCCTGCTTTTTTAAAAGAGAAATGGCGGTGGCCATTGTACCGCCCGTCGCAATCATATCGTCGAATATGACAACATCCCTGCCCTTGACATCAATCTCTTTTGGAGCCATGGACACCTCTGTGCCGCTGTGCCTGGTCTTCTCGAGATAATCGCACTGAGCGCCAAGCCTTGCTGCCGCTGTGCCGGCCATAGCCATGGCGCCCTTGTCAGGGGATATGATAAGAGGGTCCTCAAGGCCAATGGACCTGATCCGATCAGCTAATAGTGGTGTCGCATCCAGGTTTTCTGCAAGGCAGCTGAAATGAGAGAGTATTGACTTTGCATGGATGTTGACCAAGAAAACTCTGCTCCCCTCTTTAAGGAAGGGATTTATCGCAGAGGCTACAGCTCGAGCGGCCATCGGCTCGCCGGGCTTGAAGATCTTGTCCTGGCGGGCATAGCCGTAATAGGGAATGACAAGCGTCACATTTCTGTCCCTGCAGACGTCGAGAAGCTGAAGCAGATGCACAATATCCCGATCTGTCGGAGTCGACTGAATGATCGTTAAACGATCGTCCAGCTCGGAAATTATCTGAGTATATGCCTCCCCGTCGGGGAATGCCTTATAATCGCAAAGCGCTAAACTGTCACCAGAAACGGCCGCCACTCTTCCTGCCAAAAGCTGTGAGGCCGGACCACCGATAATCATCAAAATCACCTAGCTGCTTACAACCTTCATTCTAACCTTAACCGAGGGGGTGACTACTGCACCAACAGAGCGAACGTCAGTGCCCACATCGATATCCTTCAAGAGATTGAAGATATTTCCGGCAAGCATCATTGACCGAATGGGCCTTGAAGGCTCGCCAGGGGACACATAGAAGGCGTTCTTCGCCTCAACCGAGAAGTCTCCGGATATGGGGTTTGCAGTGTGAGCCCCGATGAAGCCGTTAACCAAAACGCCCCTCGTTTCCTCCTGCAGGTCGTAGGCCTCGCTAGAACTCACGACCAGATTTCGAGCGCCAATTCGCGGAACCTCGGCGTAGCTCGATCTAACTGCATTGCCTGTGGAGGCACACCCGGCCTTTCCTGCCGCATAGCTGTCGTAAAGGAAGCCCTGCAGCCGCCCGTCCTTGGCTATGATGTTCCTCTGAGACGGCACGCCCTCTCCATCAAAGGACGATGAGCCGATTCCTGCTGCAAGCAGACCGTCATCCACTATGGATATGCCTGGGGAGAAGATCTCCTCGCCCAGCCGGCCTGATAGAGGCGACCTGCCCTTCTGAACGTTATCTGCGTAAATGGAGGGCACAAAGGCGTACTCCAATAGCTCGGTGAAGGCCAAAGGCCGGAGAATCACATCAAAGGTTCCGCTCTCGACCATAACGCCCCCGAGGGATGATCGTGCCATCTCGGCGGCAGACCTTCCAACAGATGAAAGATCGCTGGCGAGACTGCGCGAGTTGTGGAACTCCATGCCTGTGGCGACGATGCCGCCCCCACGCGCTATGGCATCCATCGAGGCGTGCATGGAGGTTCCCCTCTCGAAAAGCTCGATGCCCCTGGAATTCACGATAAGCTCCGCCCCGAATACGCAGGTAACGCCTCCAGAGACGGGCTCTGCTCCGCCTACATCGGTGCATCCCCGGACCATGCCCGCCGCCAGGTCGAGGCATTCCTCGGGGCCGACGGCTGCCAGACTAGAATCAAAGACGTTTTCAGGCTGCGAGACCGTTCTTGGTTCGGGAAGCGAACGCCAGTTTTCGTCTTTGCCCCTGGCGCGCGCCGATTTCACAGCGCTTTTTGCGACAGCATCAAGCCGGGCCATATCGCTGGTGCTTGAAAACCCGACTGCGCCAAAAACAACCGCCCGAAGTCCCAGCCCCTGGTGGAAGCTCTCGCTTGCAAGCTCGACCTCGACCCTGCGCAGGTCCACATCCGCAGACCGGCCGCATACGCCGAAAACCTCAGCCTCCATAGCGCCCTCTGCCTCTGCCAGAGCTAAAAGCCTGCGGGCATGCTCGAACAGGCCATCGACCAGTCTCGAGCTATCCGATATACCTGAGGTCCTCATCGCCACCGCACTCGTACGGAGTCTGGGCCTTCTCCATCTCCTGGAGCTTACCCACTATTTTCTCCATCTCCTTGGCACGATCCTCCAGCGCCTGCATGCCAACCTCGATGTTCAAGGCCTTGCATAAAACCCTGAGCACCTCCTGAGCGGCCTTGGGATCGACGAGGTAGCCGCTGGTCACGCCCATCAGGCAGACGGCATCCATCTCTCGGAGGGCGCCTAACCCCAGAAGAAGGCCGGACACGCCGATGATTCCGCCGCCAGGCTCGTTTTCCTGGAAGACCACATCATGCTTCTTCATCTCATCGACAAGCTCGGTCCTGTTGGCAGCCCCCAATACAAGAGGTTTATCCACGAACTGGCCTGTGCCGTAGCCGCCCAGCGCATAAATCCGCTTTACTCCAAGGCTTTGGGCGATGTCCAAAAAGATGCCCGTCAGCTCGTAATGCCCCTCGTTGGTGGCGCTCTGGTAGTCGCCAATTAGCAAAAGCAAATCGGGTTGCCCCTCCTTGCCCCTGAAGGCATAAATCTCATTCCTGACCTGCTTGATAGTTCCGTCATCCAGAACCATCACCTGAGGAGGGAAGTGAGGAGAGTATATCTCGAAGATCTTCTCGGCCTTCAGCTCCTCGACCATGTGCTCCGCCACCAGCTTGCCCACATGGCCGACGCCCGGCAGACCCTCTATCAACAAAGGATCTTTCAGGGGTACATCCTTAATCTTTCGAACTAAAGTCTCTTTCATTCGACCTCTTGGCTTAAGGCTCTCCTGTACCGTCCATAGGGATCTTCAGGAGAGAACCTGGCAGGCTTGGTGGTGATGGTTGGGGACCCGCATACAGGACAGACATCCTTAAGCGTGTATCTGCCGCAGGCCCTGCACCTCAGTATCTTCGACCTCATGCCTCTCTGTGGAATGTGCCTTCTCCGCCATGCTGCTCTATGTACTTCACCGCGGACTGAGCCGCCTTTTTAAGAACCGATTCTGCATGCTTATAGTCGGGAGCGGTTACGTGCATGCGATAGCGGGGTGCACCTATGTATGTTATCTCCAGCGACACGCCCTTGTCCTTAATGCGCTTGGACTGCTTCAGGGCTTTTTTAATCACCTCAACCCCGTCCGGAGCAGGAGATGTGAGATCCACATAGCCGCTGATCTCAACTGAAGGGATTTTTACGTTGTCCCTGGACAGCGACTCCAGAAACTTCACGTCCTCCTCCGTGAGGCCCATATCGGCCAGGGCGTCTGCACCCGTTATGGCCGCCTCCTCCAGCGCCAGGTAAAGGCTGTTATAGGAGCCGAGCAGCAGGTCTGTCACCCGCTTCAAATCATCGGGCCTGTCCTGATAGGCCATCTGCAGCCATTTCCAGGCCTTCTGATCTGCCTTCCATTCCTGAATCTTCTCCCTTCGCTGGTGCTCGTTTACATCCTTCAAAGAGAGATCGATATGGTGGCGCGACTTATCAACGCTCAAGACCTTGCAGACGATCTTCTGGCCCTCGCGGACGTGATCGCGGATATACTTTATCCAGCCGCTGGCCACCTCAGAGATGTGGATCAGCCCTTGCTTGCCGACATACTCGTCCAGGGTAACAAACGCTCCGAAGTCCACCACCTGGTTGACAGTGCAGACCACGAGATCTCCCGGCTCGGGCCAACCCTCACGTTGCATTGAAAATCACTTCACTCAAGAACTTCTACTACCTGGGTCTTGATCTCCGCCTTTCCGCCTGTGGGCTCCGCCAGCGTGCGGCCGCAGACAAGGCATTTGACTATGGTGGAGGCATTTCCGAAGATCGTCTGCTCGTTCTCGCAGTCGTTGCACTTCACCTTGACGAACTTGGCCGGCAGGTTTATCCCTCCACCAAATCGAACTTGCCTGCCCTAAAGCCGGCGCGGTTATGGGCCTTCTTGCAGACTGTGCACCTGTAGCGGAGGTTCAGCCTCTTTGTCGGCTTGTCGCCTCCGGGAACCTTTGAGAACTTGCCCTGGTTTCCAATTCCATTGGCTCTTAGCTTTTGCCTTGAGATATGGGTCAGGGACGAGGCCCTACCCTTTCTTACCCTCTCCACTACCTGCGGAGTATGCTTGTTGCAGAAGGGACAGTGAGCTTTAAGCTGTTTTGGCATCTTCACTTCGCATCATCTCTCGATTTTACTTGGACTGCTAATTTTTTGTTATGCAGATTTCTGGCATGAACCGTCGGGAGCGCGACAACATCGTCCTTGGATAGGAGGTAATTTCTCCCGTCCACGCCCACAAACATTGGAACACTATCCAGTAACCGCACGATCTCGTATTCCTGGGATATATCTTTCTTGCCCGTTAAAGGCCTTTCGGTGTGAGCAATGTGGGCGAGAATTATCTCGCGCCCCTGATGGATGGCAGAGAGCATCTGCCTGTAGATCTCCGCCTCTTCGCCCGTCATCCCGGCGCAGGCATCCTCTCGGGAGGCCGAACGGGCGTTCTTTACGGCCTTCCGTACGATCTTCTTCATCCTCTGGTCGATGAGCTTGTTCAGGCTTCCACGCTCGCCCTTGAGAGTGTCCTGAAGGATCTGCGCCTCTACGCTATAGTGATCCTCAATTTTCGAGAGCTCCTGTTCCAGGTCTGCCAGATAGGAGCCGACCTGCAAATAGAAGCCCTTATCAAGGGCCTGAAGCTCTGCGGTCTTTCGCTCCTCGCGGAGCGCATTGGCCAGGTCCACTTCTCCCTCCACATTGCCTGCGGCCTTTTAACGCGGGCTTGATATCAGTGACCGGATACTATATAGATTTTTCATTTGGTCGGCGCGCATCCAGCTCTGCAACTCCTCGAGCCATGAGGAAGACGGCGGCATGGGCAGGAACCTCGGTCCTGCCCTCAGATAGGCGGTAGATTTCGCCCTTTATCTCTGTCGCAAAGGGCCTTAAGACCTGTAGGGCCACGGGCTCGTCCCCAAAGACCACGGCATCCCGTAGGGGGTTGAACTCCTCAAGGTTCCGGATGGTCAGGGGCGTCACCCTGAAGCCCGAGCCTCCGTGAAGGCTGCCGGGACAGCGTATGAGCCTTCGCACGTCTGCGGTGACCGGCTCGTCTGTCTCTCCGCCCAGGATAGAGACGAATTGATCTGCCAGGTAATTATTGATGATATGAGGCCAGGTACCCTGGACCCCTTTTAAGCTATCCAGATTCCCATCTCTAATATCATCCAGAACTTTGTCGCCTTCAAGGTGCCTGTAAAATTCAGCAGCTCGGACGGTCCCTATGCCTTTTATTTCCTTGAGCCTCTTTATGGCGGCCCCTTCATCCAGTTCCCGAATTTCCTTCGCAAACTGCAGGATTGCCCGGTTGAACCTTCCGCCCCATCCGGGCGAGTTTTCAGGCGGACATCTGAGCGCTCTAACCCGATCATCCCCCATATCGCCGGTTACTATCACCTTGAACTGCAGCCGATCTTTATCGAGTCCCCTTCCGGCCAAATAATCCACAATCTCCCTGCGCTCATCGCCTCCGAGACTCAAGGCCCGAGAATCCCGAACGTGAATATGGTAGCCCCTACCGCCCGAGAATGCCACGCTGATATTCTTTTCAGAGAAACCGAAGTCTACAGTAAGAAAACTCAGGAGCTTTAGCGTCTCCTTCTTTACGAGATCAAGCATTTCCCTGTAGCTTTTCGGGGCATTTCGCAGGTGATCGGCGTCCAGGTCGAATATCAGGTCGGCTCCCTTCCAGATCTTCTCCTTCATGGTCGGGGCGCCCGGCCTCTGGTAGTAGGCAGCAGAGTGGTAGATGTGCATGGGAACCATTGCCCGGACGTAATCGACAAGCTCGCCCCTGCGAAGGAACGACTTGTGGCGTCGCATTCCGCCCTCATTGAAGAACAGAAAACCCCACTCTCTGGACTCGAACCCCGGCGGGGCCTCTGGCGACGACTCAAGGTAGTAGTCCCGAAACTTCGACTGGAGATAGTTGCTGGTCAGGGCTTTCATATCCTATACCTCAGCTTATACATCAGTAGATCTCCGGCCGTCTGTCCCGGAAACAGGGAATATCCTGCCGAACTCTGTCACGGTGGGCGAGGTCGAGTTCACCCGTTACGAGTTCCTCCCCAAAATCGGCCTCAGCCAATGGGCCGCCCCAGGAATCGACGATCATGGAGCCGCCACCTGCCGCGAAGTTGCATGCCAGATGAGGCATCTGGTTCTCTATTGCCCTTGCGAGGCAAAGAGCCCTCCAGTGTGCTCTTCGCGCTGCCGGGAACTGGGCAACCGTCACCAGAAAGTCTGCGCCCTGAAGGGCAAGCGAGCGCGAAACCTCAGGGAAGCGCAGGTCGTAGCAGACCTCAAGGCCCACCATTCCGTGCATCGTGCTCACAGGCGATATGAAGCCGCCGCCGTCGAAATGATCGTGCTCCTCGCCGAAGGGATGGACCTTGGGCCTGATATCAATGCCTGCGCCCTCCAGGCAGAATCCGAGGTTTTGTCTACCGCTCCAGATCGAGCCTATTATCAGGCAGCCGTGCTCCTCAGCAAGCGCCCTGAAGGGATCGAGATAGTGATAGGGAGGGGGATCCTGCACCTCCTGCCGGTAACAAAAGCCCGTTAGAAAAAGCTCTGGAAAGACCAGGATTTCTGCGCCCTGCTCCAGCGCGGCACGGGCTATGTCCATGGCGCGGCGGGTGTTGTCCTCGCATCTGCATAGCTCTACATCCAGCTGGAGGCAGGCGACAAGCATGATTAGACGAGAGCCGGTCCGTGTATATTAAAGTGATACGTATTGCTCCCGAGAATTTTATAAAGATTTTTGACGGCAGATGCTACCCCTGCATAGCCACCAATGAGATTATCATGGCCAAATCATTGATAGATTAAGTATTTATTGTAAGTGATATGCCAAAGTATCAAGCTTTAAAGGGGATTCAATGCTAAATGCACTAAAGATGAGAGCCAGTCCAAGTCGCGTCTTAATGGGAATTTTTTTATTGATGTTGATAGGAAATGCAGCCCCAGGCGGCGACGTCAAGCTCTTTACCAATGGATCGATTTATATTGATGCAGATAGAAAAGCCGACAACCTCCTAGTGGTAGACGGAGTGGTTAAAGCAATAAATGCCGATCCAGGCCAGTGCAAGAATGCGACAGTAATTGACCTAAAAGGGGGAGTGGCCTATCCCGGTTTCATTGACAGCCATGTTCATCTGGTGGAGGCAGGATATGGATTTTGCAGTGGATGTTTTCTTTACGGGGCAAACGATGCCGATGCTATTTGTAAAATAGTCGGTCCAATAGCCGACGGGCTTCCCAAAGGAGAGCCTATGTTCTGCGGCGGATTTTCCCTGGAAGATTACGATGCATGGTCGTTGGAGGATCTGGCCAAACTGGATAAGGTAACAGGAGACCGTCAGGTTATTCTGGGAGACCAGCTCGGCCACAATGCAATTGTTAACTCGGCTGCAATGAAGGCGTGCAACATCAGTGCTGAAACGGATGTTCCTGTCGGCGGCAAGATGGTATATCAGAACGGAACGCCTACGGGCATGCTTAGGGAATCGGCAATGACGCTGGCCGGCAATACTCTGTTTCCCAAGTTCGACGAAGAGATGATCAAGCTGACTGCGAAGAAATTTCTTGACTACTGGGCATCGTTCGGCTATACATCCGTCAACGACCTCTGCGGGTTCTCCGGCGGGAGAATGTTGATGCCGGAGATGCTTAAAGAGATGGAGAAAGACGGAGAACTGCCTATCCGAGTTAACTTCCTATACACGTTCTTCAACTTAAACGAAATCGATAACGCTATCCAATATATCGGCAACGACACTGAACAGGTACGCTTCCTTGGGCTCAAAATATTCGTCGATGGCGCGTATGCCGGCGGTCAGGCTTGGACCAGCTGGGAGAACGAGAAGGGGAACCACGGGCTGAATTACGTCTTTGCAGATGATTCTCACGGCAAAGGCTACAATATCACACGCATAGTGGAGAAAGCAGATCAGCTTAAACTGGATGTCCACTATCATGTGCAGGGAGATGAAGCAATTGAGGCTGTCCTTGATGCGTTGGATAAGGTAATGGCCAAGCATGGGAGGCTGAACAGCACCCACACACTCATTCATTTGGCCTTTCCGACCGATGAGCAGATCTCCAGGATCAGGAAGTTTAACGGCTCTGTTGTGACAACGGTCCAGCCCGCTTTTTGGCATGTGGAGGAGAATCTAAGCCGTTATTATGGTGATCTCACGAACGAATCCTATCCAATATTTAAGCTGCTGGAAAATAATATCTCTGTAGGGATCAGCACCGATTTCGGCGTTTCGCCGATAGAAGAATCACCCCCGACTGCCATTATCAAGATTGCTGCAACAGGGGCAGGCGATCCTAAGCACCACATTCCTCTAAGCGTCAGGGATGTCATCAATGGCCTAACAGTTGGCAGCGCTGCAACATCGCCCAACAGGGACATTGGCAGGCTGGATGTTGGCTATAAGGCAGATATAGTCGTCTATGACAGGGACCTGTATTCGGTTCCTCTGGACGAATTTTGTAAGAGTAATCCGAAAGTCCTGGCAACATATATCAATGGAAGACAGGCATACCATGGGGTCTAAATCAAGCGTAAGTGAAACATACAGGCGCTCCCCGAGACCTCCACGACCTCCTAAGATCTCAACCCACGGTGCTTCCGGCAACAGCTTGCGTTGCTCCCGGGGATCGCTCCGATTGGCTGCTATCGATGATCACAACCTTCCTTGACGCGCCAATGCCGGAAACTGAGCTACTGGCAATGGCTGATATGGCCCATAATTGAAAAAATAATACCGCAAAGATTATCCCCTCTGCAAACAGCCTTCTGCGCTTATGGCCGGTATTTCCCACGAGATCATAGAGAAAGAGGTAATCACATCAGCGGAGATACTGGAGAGAATAGCCGATGGGGAATCGATTGATTATGACGGCGTAATCGTTGCCGGCGACTTAGATCTAAGCAACCTGAGCCTGAGAAAGGGGCTGAAGGAAAATCACCTTTTAAAGCGCCTCCCCATCATAATTTCGACCATCAGAATCACAAACTCGCAGATCGAGGGCCAGCTGCGGCTGGAGAGATCCATTTTTGAGGAAGATATCGATTTCACAGGTACGGAGTTTAGAGATCAGGTTTCGCTGGCACAGTCGCGCCTGAAGGGATACGTATCCTTCAGCGGCTCGAAGTTCTCAGAGCCGGCAGACTTCAGCGGATGCAGGTTCGACGAGTACGCGGACTTCAGCGGCTCTGCCTTCAGGGAGGATGCATATTTCCTTGAGACGATCTTCAACGAGGACACCAACTTCAGGGGTTTGGAGTTTCGAAGAGACGTCTACTACGGGGGCTCAATCTTCAAGAAGTACGCGGACTTCAGCGAAATTTCCTTTAACAGGTATGCCTCCTTCAGGGCATCCCAGTTCGACGGCTACGCCTACTTCAGCGAGTCGCATTTCAGCAGCGATGCGTCCTTCAGCGCGACCCGATTTGAAAGCGACGCATCCTTCATGGAGTCCAAGTTCGAGGGAGACGCCTCCTTTCGCGGTGCCGAGTTTAAGGGATATCTTTCCCTCATGAGGTCACGATTTCAGGAGATCGCAGACTTCAGCAAATCCCAGTTCGGCAAGGAGGTATACCTGACAGAGGTGAGGCTCAACAGCGTAAAGCTCGACTGGAACTCTATAAAGGAGCGCATCGTCTGCGACGGCGCTACGTACCTGCTGTTGATCAAGATCTTCAAGGAGCAGGAGCAGATCTGGGAGGCGGACGACTGCTACTACGAGTACAGGGAAAGAGGCAGGCGGCAAAAGAAATGGTCCGACGGCTCGAAGTATATCGACATCATAGCATGCCTGACATGCGGCTACGGCATCCGCCCCATTCGAACCATCTACCTGAGCATTGCATTGATACTGGCCTTCGGAGGCATACTGCTGATGGGAAACAACGGCCTTTCCCTGCCTGATGCCATCTACTACAGCGCCCTATCATTCGTCGCTGACGCCAAAGGTCCGGGACTGCCCGGAGTTTACGAGTACTTCTTCATGATGGAGAGGCTGATAGGCTGGCTGCTCATGGCGCTCTTCCTGGTTACTTTAAGCAGGGTCATGATTCGATAAGACGATCTTTGTCTTTGGGGGAATGCACGCATCAAGGCACACATCAAGGCACCTATCGCAATGCTCCTAAGCCGGGCTTCCCGGGAATCACATTTAAATATTTACCATCGGGAGAGGTGACTGATGGACTTAAAGAGCCGCATCCACGGCATCCTTGAGCCTGGGGACGAGGACAGCAGGTACTTCGATCCCTTCATCATGGGTCTAATAGTGCTAAACGTGATAGCCGTGGTGTTGGAGACCGTTAACTGGATCTACGTTCGCTATGCCACGTTCTTTCACATCTTCGACCTTTTCTCAGTGGCAGTATTCAGCATTGAATACATCCTGCGCCTGTGGACCTGCACCGTAGATGCACAGTTTCGCGACCCCATCCGGGGCCGCCTGCGCTACATGATCACGCCTCTCGCCATAATCGACCTACTGGCAGTCCTGCCATTTTACCTCTATTTCATCCTCCCGGAGATGAGGTTCCTCCGAGCCGTTCGGCTCTTCCGCCTCTTCAGAGTACTGAAGCTGGCCCGGTATTCTGAGTCGCTGCAGACCTTCATAGATGTGCTGAGGCTCAAGAAGGAGGAGCTGCTGCTGATGTTCTTCGCCATTTTGATTCTGCTGATAATCTCCTCCAGCATGATGTACGAGGCGGAGCATGAGGCCCAGCCCGAGGCCTTCTCCAGTATTCCAGCTGCCATGTGGTGGGGAATCGTAACACTGGCAACTGTTGGCTACGGCGACGTATACCCGAAAACGCCTATAGGCAAATTCGTCGGCTCAATTGTGGTGATACTCGGGATCGGGCTGTTCGCCCTGCCCACAGGCGTTTTGGCGTCAGGATTTGCTGAAGTTTTGCAGAGAAGAAAGGAGGAAAAAAAGGGGCTGAAGGTGTGCCCCCATTGCGGAAAAAGGATTGAGGAGGATTGAACATCATATGCGGCAGCCGAGCAATATCACAGCGCCCGACTCCTCCGCCGGCTGGCGTGGATCGCCTCATCTCTCCATCGCCTTTTTTCTCATCTCCGCCGGCATCTTCTCGATGGCATAGCGAAGCGCAGTTCTCGGCATCTCAGCCTTTCGCGCCATGACATAATCGAAGACCTTCTGCTGGTGCGGTTTGCTGGCCTCTTTGAGCATCCAGCCGTAGCCCTTCTGAACCATGTCATCCTTGTCCTTGAACAATATATCGGCGATCTCGAAAATATCGGATAGAAACATCCCATTGCGGGCAGGAAGGATCAGGGTCACAGCTGCCGCACGGCGAAGCCATCGGTTCTCTGAGCGCGCCCAGCCTTTCAAATTCCCTACGTATTCCGGGTATTGCTCCACGAAGGAGCCGATGGTGTGGTTGCAGAGGGTGTCGCACTTCGCCCAGTTGTTTACGTAATCCCGGACCCATCCCTCGAATATCGGAAAATCGGATGGCTCATAGAACTCGCGCAGCGCATAGGCCCACTCCGAGGCGATGAAGGCCTCCTCCATGTAGTCGGACTCGAAAAGCTCCCTGCATAAAGAGAAGATCTCCAGCTTTTGTAGCGCCTTTATCTCCCGAAAATGTTTCTTGGCGATATTCCTCACCGCTGCGCTCTTGACACCATAGACCTTCACCTCCTCCTTGAAGAAGCGTTGAGCGCTGTCTCTTGTCGTCTCATCTACGCCCTGCAAAAGCTCTTTCCTTACGGCCGCCAAGACTTCCGACGCCATTATTCCACCCGCCAAATCATATGCTAAATCTACATGCAATAATCTTTGGATTATTTGGGTCCGCAGTAAAAGCTTTACGATGATTGGCCAAGAGACGCTTACAAAAAGGAGATGACAAGAAATCCATGAAACAGTTTGTGCTAACGCCTGCTGCCGGAAAGCGCATTATAGCCAGTGCGCTGGTCGCCCATCCTGCCGTCAAATCTGCCTTGAGATCAGGGACCATCGCCATCATCGCCGGGACCACGAACGGCTACGTTGCCGAGGAGATTCTAAAAAGCATAGGCCAGGAGAGTGGATTTTCTCGCAGGCGATTTTTCCGCGGCATCGTCGTTTCGCCCAGGCACAGGATCACCGAGGAGGGCCGCCTTCCCGACGAGAGCGACTTCCCCGGCGATGTGATAATAGCAAACGGCATCTGGCAGAAGGACAAAACGATCTTCGATGTAATTGACGACCTGTTGGAGGGCGATCTGATTTTTAAGGGCGCCAATGCCCTTGACCTGACTCGAAGACAGGCTGCCGTTCTCATCGGCCATCCGAAGGCAGGGACGATAGGCGCGGTCCTGCAGGCCGTGGTCGGGCGGCGCGTGAAGCTCATCATGCCCGTCGGCCTGGAGAAGCGCGTGCCCGGGGATCTGATGGAGATGGCGGCAAGGGTGAACGTGCCGGGAGAGGACGGCTACAGGCTGCTGCCCGTGCCCGGAGAGGTCTTCACGGAGATCGACGCCATCAGGCTGGCAACAGGCGCAGAGGCTGAGATGATTGCGGCGGGCGGCGTAGGTGGGGCTGAAGGCTGCGTGTGGCTCGCAGTCGGCGGGAGCGAGGAGCAGATAGAGGCTGCAGGAAAACTGCAAAGGTCGGTTGCCTGCGAGCCTCAGTTTGTGCTGTGAGGTGCAAAATGCCTATAGAGCATACCGCAATTGGAAGGTACATAATTCGAAACTGGCGCGAGGACGATGCCGCGTCAATAGCCCAGTATGCAAATAACAAAAAGATATGGATTAACCTTCGAGATTCATTTCCTCATCCTTACTCACTGGCGGATGCTGAAGCGTTCCTCGCAAGAGTGACACAAATAGAGCCCAGAACGTATTTTGCAATTGCATCCGATCATGAGGCCATCGGCAGTATCGGTCTTATGCCAGGGATGGATGTCCATCGATTCACTGCTGAGCTAGGCTATTGGCTTGCGGAGCCTTTCTGGGGCAATGGAATCATGACAGAGACAGTAAGAGCACTGAGCGAATATGCCTTTGAAGAGCTTGGCCTTCATCGTATCTTCGCAGAGCCCTACACTGCAAATGCTGCTTCGGCTAAGGTGCTTCAAAAGTCAGGCTTTGTTCTTGAAGGAATTCTCAGGGCTAACGTCTTCAAGGACGGAAGGGTTCTCGACCAGCACTTATACGCCAAACTGAGCAAAAGCATTCCTCAACAGAGCAGCTCGAAGCCATCCACATTTCCAGAGGGAATCAGACCATCCTCTGCATGCACACCACGTCGAACTCCTGCCCCTTCTTCCACCCTATTCCAACAAAGCGCCCGCACTCTTTGAACCCGTGATTTTTATGGAAGGCAATGCTTGGCTCATTGAGCGAAGAAATGCTTGCCAGGATGGATGTGATACCCATTTTCTTGGCCTCTGCCAGGAGGCGGTCCAGGAGCATTCCGCCGATGCCATGGCGTGTGAATTCCGGAGCTAGGAAATAGGTGATCTCAGCCGTTCTTGAAAAGGCAGGCATGGGATTATGAGGACGCAAAAGCCCAAAGCCGAGCACCCGGCCATCGCGGTCCCTCGCCACCAGGAAGGGATAGCCTTCTACCATCTTCATGAAGAGCGCGAAGAACTCGTAGGGCACTGCGTTCTCAGGGTAGGCTGCAAAAGTATTCTCCACATAATGGTTGAAGATGTCTATTATCGCCCTTCCATCCTCGGCCGTGACCGGCTCTATAATGAAGTCCATCTTTTGTCCCTCCTGTCTGCCACCTAGCCTTAAGTGATCCCTAAAGCCATATGAAGGCGGGGAATTTGGCAATATCATCGATTTAACTCTATCCCTTTCGCTCGCAATCTATTTCTACTATGTTCTACTATGTACATACAATGCAGTTGAGCTGTAAATGCGGCGCGTCATGGGAATACAAGGGCAGAGCTGAGGTCTACGCCTGCTGTCCCAAATGCAGGTCCAAGGTCAAGATTGACACGGACGAGGGCCCCTTGAGCCTGGAGCGCTGGGCGGTTCGCGTGCCAATAGAGATCAATATGCCCGAGGATCTGCAGGGGGCTGCAGAGGAGTTCTTCAAGGGAAGAAGGCCTGGGCCCTACAGCCATATCGCCCTGGCATCGGTTATCAGACACCGCTTCAGCAACTACGATGAGCTGATCTTTCAGCTGGAGCATAAGTCGCTGCGCTGCAACAGCCATCCCAAAGAGGTAATGGCTGCCCACCAGGCGCTTCGAGAGCGCTTCGACCGGCAGATATGCAAGCTTTTGGGCAGATGCAGGTGCGGCCAAGTCCTAAGGGAGGCTTTTGAGATGCCCAAGAGCTAAAGGCTCTGCAGGGAGATCTGCAATCCACCGCACGAGAACGGTTGCGACCACCAGAGCGATCATTGGAGTGATCATCGCATATTCAATTTGAAAGGAAATGTCAGAATGTTTTGTGAGGAGACAACTGATATGACAGGACAAAAACCAATAGTAGATAGGTTTACGGAGGCCCTCGGCGAGGGCGTGGATTCCTCCTTCAATAGGCTTGCCACCGAGATCATGAAAGAAGGCGCAATATCATCTAAGGACAAGGCCCTGATCTCCCTGGCATGCGCTGTCGCCGTCAGATGCGAGCACTGTGTCGAGAGGCACAAGGAGATTGCCCGAAAGGCCGGAGCCAGCAGGGAGGAGATGCTGGAGGCGGCGGCAATTGCAGGGCTGGTCCGAATGGGCTCCGGTTTCAATGCTGCAGCAGCGCTGCTTGATGAATGAAAAACGAAAGCATTTAGCGATATTATATTGATGTGAGGTAGATTGAAATGATTGGTGGCATAAAATGCCAGAACTGCGGCAAAGAGATCCCCGAGGACGAGGTTTTTGCAACAGAGGGAAAGACGCTGTGCGAGGACTGCTATATCGATGTAGGCCACCGCATTAGAGTCTGCGATCCGTGGGGAGAGAGGTCGAAGAAGATCTTCAGGGAAAGCCACGGCCTTGAGGGAACCGACGGCCTGACCGATTTACAAAAGGAGATCTACGAGTTCATCAAGGCCAAGGGCAAGGCCACAAGGCAGGAGATAGCTGAACAATTCAAGCTACCTCCAACGGAGCTGGAGAACCAGTTCGCAATCTTGCGGCACTGCCAGCTCTTGAAGGGACGAAAAGAGGGCGATATTGTGTACATCGTGCCCTGGTCGTGAGAAGGTCGAAGATGGCTTCCCCTGAAGATTTGACCGGTAAGGCCGTAAGGCTGACCATGTTCCATCCTATTCTGCCTCCATTTTGTCAGCCTGGCTAAAACTATACAGGGCTCGCCTATGATGGAATCGAGCAGATGGAATTCGAGCATATAGTTGATGAGCGCCGGGAGGCCCTGTCTGCTGGACGAGTCTTTAGCTTACCAGGACAATATTCGCCAACCCCTGAAGCCCTCCGTTTGGCGTAAGCCTATAGACTGCGCCGTCGATCCTGACTGTGACATTGCCGCCCTTAGGAACTGCATCGTAATCGTGTGTGGCGAGAAAGAAGGCCAGATCATTGGCATCAATTCTGGTATCCTCAGATTCCATGATCAGCTTTAGAAGAGATGGATAATCGGCGGAAGCTGCGGATGCAGCGGCCAAAGAGATGCTTATAACAAAGACAGAGGCTACGATTAGATGAATTAGGTTCTTCCCCAGCTTCAGCGCCATGTAATCTCCTAAAGCATACCAGGCATACCAGCTATCTTATGCAGCCAGGGGGGTCTTTCCCGATCGCAATGCTTCAAGATCCCTCTGTAGATCTGCGCTCATTTTTGCTCCATCGAGATCACAACCGGCAAGGGATTGAAGCGTCAGCAAATCGTACTCGATTCCTTCAAGATTAGAGCCGTTCAGATCAACTCCCATAAAGACCACAGTTGACAGCTTAGCGCCATGCATATCGGAACCAGACAGGTTCACAGCCTCCAGATATACTCGGTTCATCCTTGCGTTCCTCAGGTCCGCGCCGCTCAAATCCACGTTCACCAGGCTCAAAACATCGAGGCTCGACGATCGCAATACTGCGTTATGAATATCTGTTTTATTCATGTTCAGCGAATATATGGAAGCGCCACTTAGGTCTGCGCCTGAAAGGTCAACACCGTCCATGCGATTCGAATTGAGCTTAACCTTTCTAAGATCTGCTCCCGATAAGTTTGCATTGGTTAAATCTGCATAGTTCAGTATGGCATCCCTCATAATAGAGTTGGAAAGATTGGCCCTGGGCAAGTATGCCCTTGTAAAGTCTGAGCCGCTGAGATCTGCATCGCTTAGATCTGTACCAAATAGCTCGGCCCTTGTAAATATACTGTTTAAGAAATGACTTCCGCTCAAGTGTGCCCAGTTGAGCTTTGCCCCCAACAGATTCGTCCTGGCCCAGAATGTATCCTTCATAACCGCCTGAGTCAGATCCGTGCCGGCAAGCCTAGCATCGCTCAGATCAGCGCCGGTTAGGTTCGCTCCGGAGATATCGGCATCAGACAGATCTGCGCCGCTTAGATCGCAACCTGATAAATCAGAATCGTTCAGATGAGCCTTTTCCAGATTTGCCTTGATCAAATCGGTATCAACCATTCTTACCTGGTACATCCAGGCATCCCCCAGGTTTGCGCCGGTTAGGTTCGCCCCGGAGATATCGGATCCGATAAGCTCTGACGCCAGGAGATTTGAATGCGAGAGATCTGTCCCGCTTAGGTTGGCATGAGTGAGGTTGGTGTAGACCAGAGCGGCATTTGCCAAGCACGAGCCGAAAAAGTTCGCTCTGGCCATGCGCGCCTCTGAGATGTCTGCTCCGCGGAGGTCTGCATGGGATATGTTGGTGTCAATAAGATTGGATCCAACAACACTTGCATCGGTCAGATTGGCCCCTGTTAATTGAGATCTGCGGAATGTGGCACGGTTCAAGAACGCTCCAACGAAGCTCGCGCGGCTCAAATCAGACTCGCTTATTTTTGCAGCTTCCATGCTTGCCCCATCCAGTTTGGCTCCAACGAGAAGTGAGCCATCTGCCATGACTTGATCCAAAAATGCGCCTGTCAGATCTGCGTCTGTCAGATTTGAATCTACCAGATATGAAATGGGCAGATAGGCGTCTCTGAGGTCTGCCTGGGAAAGATTTGAGCTTTGAAGGTCTGACGCCGGCAAAAATGCCCCCCTGAGGTTTGCTCCTGAAAGATTTGCATCGGACAGGCGTGACTGAATCAAATAGGACCTGCTCAGATTCGTGCCGCGAAGATCGGACTCCTGCAGCTCGGACCAGTTCAAATGGGATACGGACAGATCCAGTCCGCTCAGGTTCATGCCTGCTAGGTTGGCTCGATCGTGGAACGGCTGGTTGATGATAACGCTTCCCGCAGGGAGGCTTGAAATGGGAATGCCGAAGCGAATGAGTTCTAGATTATCGAACATGTAGCGGTTGGGGCTGTTCTTTATAACAGGAATCCTTTCCGCAGGCTCACCCCAGAGGACTTGAAGGGCCAGATCAGCTGCCTGGTCCCCCTGAGATGTCCCGCTTATCATTTTTCCGCCTGTAACTCCGTAACCCATGTAAAAATCGTACACGCTGTAAAAAGGAACCGGACTTGCCTCGTGTATCAGCTGGGCAGCGTCCTCATAGGTTAAGAATCGGCCGTCTTTGTCGCGGTTGAAGGTCATAAGCAGGATAAGACTGTCATTGGGCAGGCCCGAAACGCTTTTAGAAAGCTCATCGGCCATAAGATCGTCCAGGTACTCAAAGGACACATTCTGCCCAAACTTTGAGGTTGCTTTGTCCAGGACCTTCCTGGCAGCCCTGCCTGTGGCGGTTTGATCGTTTACTATTACGATTTTGCGGGTGTTTTGATGAAGGCCCAGCATCAAAGAAATGGTGTCTTCGACATCGTATGCCTCCACAATGCCGGTAAAATTGTGCTTGCCTTCAAGCATATGGTCGTCGAAGTACACGACGCCGCAAAAGACAACAGGGGTCCCTGGAAAGATCTCATCGCTGTTATTAAGCAGGAACGAAAAAGCATCGGTGTTTGAGGCAATGATTAGGTCGAAGCGACGATCCTTATACTTCTCCATATAAAGAGACTTCAATTCAGCTATGCGCGTCTTATCAGGGTTTACTCTTTTAGTGTCCATGTACTCGGTCTCCACGACTGCAGACGGCATGCTCATGGCAAGGCGGAGCTTTAGCTCAGAGATGATGTTATCCTCCCACTTCATCCCCGGATTATAGGAAGCAAGAACGAGAACATTCTTAGAATGGCTTTCCCCAACACCAGATGACGAGGCGGATAACAGGGCAATGATCAAGCCAGCTCCAATAGCCAGTCTCTTCGTGGATGATTCCATAATAGATAGATCCACCTACTTAATTAAAAATTTTTGCAATTAATCATTGATTTCGCTTGCATACAAGGCCAGGAATAATAGTCAAATTAGGAAAATTGGAAAATATGCGGCGGTAAAGGCATCCATCTCGCAAACAGCAAAAACACAAATTTAAATCGGCGCTTAGACAGCCGGGGCATTGCGCGAAAGGATAAATAGCAGGCAACCTAAATAATCTAAGTTATTTCAGAGGTGACTGAATTTGGCAGATAAAAAAATATATTCTCTACCAGACCTGCCCTATGCCTACAACGCCCTGGAGCCCTACATATCGGAGACACAGCTCAAGATCCATCACGATAAGCATCATCTGGCCTATGTGAACGGCGCCAACGCCATATTGGAAAGGCTCGACAAGGCCCGGCAGGCAGGGACGGATGTGGACATGAAGGCGACCCTTAAGGAGCTTTCCTTCAACATTGGAGGCCATATCCTGCACGGCCTATTCTGGAGGAACATGGCGCCTGCGCCAAAGGCCGCAAAGGAGCCGGGAGGCGCGCTGGCGGACGTGCTGAAGAAGGAGTTCGGCTCTGTCGAGCGCTTCAAAAAGGAGTTCTCGACTGCTGCCACCAGCGCGGAGGGATCGGGCTGGGCGGCTCTTGCCTACTGCATGCAGACCGACAGGCCGATTATCATGCAGATCGAGAAGCACAACGTGAACGTATATCCCGACTTCAAGATCCTGATGGTTCTGGACGTCTGGGAGCATGCCTATTACCTGGATTACAAGAACGAACGGGGCAAGTTCGTCGAGGCCTTCTGGAACATAGTCAACTGGGACGAGGTCAACAAGAGGCTGGAGGCAATACTGAAGTAACCCTCCAGCAGACATCTTTTTTCCAGGAATTCAAAGACGCCTCACCGCCTCACCCACACCCCCTAAAAGCTCGCAGCCGCAAGGCAGGTTATCGCGCAGGTGGAGCAAGAAGGCTTTTTTAAAGATGATCTGCGGCCGATGCACCGTCAATTGATTTATACGTCATCTCCCGGCAGAAAACACACTTTCACGCCGCGTTGAAAAGGCTTAATGAGCATAAAACAGAGCGTTTAATTTAATACCGAGCGGAACAAAACTAATCGAAAATTTTGTATGTGTTATGAGCGCAAAGCCAATAAATAGAGAATGAAATACATACTCGGTTAGCTGTCGATCGAGAGGGTATATCATGTTCATGTATCATAGAGGGGATGGGAGTTGAGCAACAGAATCATCCAGCAGACCCTGGAAGGGCTATCGCTTTCCGCCATGCCCAGGGTGAGGACTACAGACGGGCATCTCCTGGACTGGGACAGGGAGGCCATTGCCAAGCAGCTCTTAAAGGAGACAAAGCTCTCAGAGCAATTTTATAAAGTTCCCAGCATCACAGAAGAGGAGGCAAACGACATTGCCCGCGAGGTGGAGCGCCGCGTTCGGTGGATGAACGTGAAGTACCTGAGCGGCCCTCTGGTCCGCGAGATCATGAACGTGGTTCTCCTGGAGAAACACCACCCGGAGTGGAGGAACATATGCACGCGCGTTGGGACTCCGGTCTTCGATGCTCATTTGATCGATATCGGTACGGGATTTGAGTCCAAGGAGAACGCCAATTTGCAGGAGAACGCCGAGACATCCCACAAGAAGAAGGCCGACAAGATCAGCAAGGAGCAGTACCTCCTGCTGCTGCCGCCATATTTGGCCGACCGCCACCTGGCAGGAGACCTGCACATACACGATCTGGAGTACTTCGGGACGAGGCCGTTCTGCCTTGATGGAAGCACCGAGGTAATCGCCTCTATCGATATCGATGTTGGTCTAGATTCGGCGCGTGGCGCAGCTACAATGATCAAAGTAAAAATCCCGTTGCAGATCAAGCTAAAAGACATCCAATTCGGGCAGAAAGATGCTGTTATTTCACCACACGATCTGTCCGTGCTCACGCCCAGAGGATATCGTCATGTTATAAAGGCAACTCGAAGGGTGGCAAAAGAGGACGAGCTTCTGCATATACAGACCGCTAGCGGTAAGTCTATTTTGGCAACTAAAGAACACCGCATTCCCATTAAAACAACAAAAGGCATGGAGATATGCCCCGCAGAAGACCTCTCCGTGGGAGATGTGCTCTACAACATGGCGGATTTCCGCTCCAAATCAGAGGATTTTGATTCTATTCCAGGAGACGAAACAATATGCAAGATAGAGCTCGCCAGGCCTTCAGGCAAATATGTATATGATCTGTTTGTTGAGGGCGACGGCACTGAAGAAAGCCACACATTCTTCACCTCCGAGGGGCTGCTGGTACACAACTGTCAGGACTGGGACCTCCGCTACTTCTTCTACTACGGCCTCATGCCCGATGGCCTCGGAACCAAGGCCAGCGTCGCAGGCCCTGCCAAGAAGCCGGAGGTCGCAATGCTTCATGCCGTCAAGGCCTTGGGCAGCGCCCAGACCAACTTCGCCGGAGGCCAGGGCTTCTACAACTTCCTCACCTTCATCGCACCCTACCTGGAGGAACGAAGTTATGACGATATCAAGCAGCTCATGCAGATGTTCGTCTACGAGATGACGCAGATGATGGTGGCCCGGGGCGGGCAGCTGGTCTTCTCCTCCGTGCAGCTGACGCCGGGAGTGCCTACTCTCTGGAAGGACAAGCCCGCGGTCTACGCCGGCAAGGTCTGGGATGGCGTGAATGCACCCAAACGGGCCTACGGCGAGTTCGAGCGCGAGGTGCGCCTGGCCTTCAAGGCCCTGATGGAGGTAATGCTCGCAGGCGATCACTGGGGAAAGCCCTTCAACTTCCCCAAGCCTGAGATCAGCATCGAGCCGGACTTCATGAAGGAGGACCTTGAGTTCAACGCTTCGCATCCCGATCTACCCACATATCAGGACCTCTATCTGCTCACCTTCAAGCTCGCTGCCGAGTACGGAACGCCCTACTTCGACAACCAGCTGCCGGCCTACAGGGGGGCGGGCAAGGGGATATCGTGCTACCAATGCCTGGCAGAGGAGGAAATGGTACCCTTTGCCGATGAGCGCGGCATGCTGAGCATAAGCAGGATTGATTCCCTCTTTGCCATTGCTGCAAAGAAAGGAGTGACTACCGACCCCGCAGGAACAGAGTTCGCGGAACTTGAGGGATTGACCCCAAGCGTAGACTTCGCCACTCGCAAAGCATCTATGAGGAGCTTTAGCGGCGTTATGCGCAAAGGATACAAGGGAACGCTCCTAAATATCGTACTCAGCACAGGCAGAAGAATAAGAGTGACACCCGACCATCCTATCTTTATTTTTGATGCAGGCGAGTTTAGAAAGAAGAGGGCTAACCAGTTGAGGAAGGGAGATTTCATGCCCGTACTAAATCGGGCAGATCTTGGTGTCCCGTTCGTTGTGATAATGGATGAGCCTAATTTGGGCTACAAAGATAGACAGATTAATTGTGGTAGCCTTAACGTGAGCCTAGTCTCCGATAATTCAAGCGTTTTAGAAAGGCAGCCTTTAGGCGATGTTCATTGCCTGAAGGTTAGAGAGATCGCTGAGGAAGACTACGATGGCTATGTTTACGACCTAGTAGATGTATCGGATAACCACAACTTCTGCAACGCCCTTGGCATCGTGACAGGCAACTGTTGCGCTTATCAGTTCGCCGCCACCTACGACAGCGACTCCGAGTTCGACGAGAAGCTCCACTTCAAGGACGGCATGCACTTCTCAATGGGCTCCTGGCAGGTCGTCTCACTCAACTGCCCGCGCGCAGCATACCTGGCCAGAGGCGATGATGAGCTGCTGTTCGAGTACCTGCGCGAGCTTATGGACACATCTGTCGAGATATTCAAAGTCAAGCGGGAGTGGATGAACCAGATCTTAAAGAGCCGCAGGATGCCCTTTGCGACTCAGCAGCCCCGCGATCCTGCAACAGGCGAACGCGGCTCTGTGGCCGTGGGCCTTGAGGGCCTGGTCTACACCATCGGCGTCGTAGGCGTGAACGAGATGGTACAGTTCCACACAGGCCAGCAGATGCACGAGTCCAAAGAGGCCTGGAAGCTGGCGGTCAGAGCCATGACGGAAATGGAGATCTACGCCAAGAAACTGAGCGTCCAGCACGGCATGACCATAGCCCTGGCGAGGACTCCTGCAGAGACCACAGCCCAGAGATTCGCTGTCTCAGATCTGATACATGAGGAGTACAGGGAACACGCCGAGAGAGTGGTCAAGGGCGACCTCCAGTCTGTCAAGAAAAATCTCCAGAAGACTCGCGACCTTCCGGTCTATTACACCAACGGGACACACCTCCCACCCAGCGCTGACGTCCCCATTTTTGAAAGGGCAAGGCTTGAGCATGTCTTCTTCCCAATCGTCGATGGCGGCAACATATTCCACATCTTCATGGGCGAGGCGACGCCCGATCCTCAGGGATTGATGGACTTCGGCATGCGCCTTGCCAGAGAAACGCAGATAGGATACTTCACATTCACCAAGGACATGACAGTATGCCTTGGCTGCTACAAGGTATCGCCGGGCCTGAAGGACGACTGCCCCAACTGCGGCTCAGCCGAGGTGGACCACATCAGCAGGATAACCGGCTACCTCCAGGCAGTCAGCGGATGGAACAGCGCCAAACGACAGGAATTAAAGGACAGAAAACGCTACAACGACCTGGCATAGCCAGGTTGCTAACGAAAAGTATATATCGGATATACCTAACCAAGTGATCTGCCAGTGAGGCAAATTGGAGGAGTAAATAATGCCAGCAGTTGTTAACAAGGAAGAATGCGTAGGCTGTGGAACATGCGTTGAGGAGTGCCCATCCGAGGCCATCACCATGGAATCCGACATAGCGGTAATAGATGCAGATAAGTGTAACGAGTGCAAGACCTGCGTTGAGGCCTGTCCGTCCTCGGCCATCACCGTAGAGTAACGTTATAGCTTTTTTCTCCAATTTTTCTATTGCACCAATCTCCATTCGTATAATCTTCATTCACAACCATTTCATTCGCCTGCAATTTATTCCTTATCTGCGAGCTTGTCGTAGAACTGCTCCCAATCAAGCGTAGTGGAAACGCATCCGGACTGGGTCAAAGGCACGCCGAGAGCTGGTATATCGTAGCTGTGGCAAAGATCCAAGCCCTCTTTTATCTCCATCTGGCACCCCACTCCAACAATTGCCCTTGGACGATACTTCTTCATGATCCTTTTTATAAAGCTGGAGCCCGGGACGATGAAAAACCTGTATCCCAAGCCTTCGGCATACTTCTTGGCCTCGCCCACCCTGCAGCGCCCGCAGCCTACACATTTGATGCCCTCAGGCGTTAGCTTGGCAGGGCACTCTGTGCTTCGAACGCACTGCGGCATAAATATGAATCGCTCGCTTGGAGGAACGCGCAGAAACTTCTGGCGGTTGATATAGTTGCGCAGGCGCACGCCTACGTCGTCCACAATTGTATCGTCTGCCCTGGCCAGCCAGAAGAGCGCCTTGATCACGCTCTCCAGAAGGCTTATGCTTATGAGCATGGGCCTTGCGGCGAAAAAATGTCCCGTCTTAAAGGAATATAAAACTAAAAGCGCTCCCAGCGCCGACAGCAGCAGAATGATGAGAGCTGACGCTACCACAAACTTGCCCACCAGGTAGAACACCGTATCCATCTGCACGGGAAGCATGGCAGGAACTTGCAGTGCACAGCTTATAAAGCTATTACACGACAGCACGGCGCAAGTTTTTTATCCCATGTGGCCAGGAGGTTAATGCCTTCGCATTTATGAATTTAATGAGGATTAAAAATGGCCAGAATGCACAGCAGGAAGAAGGGATCTTCCCGTTCCAGGCCACCAATGGGCATAAAAGTGCCTGCGTGGTCTGACATATCAAAAGAAGAGCTGGAAAAGCTCGTAATGAAGCTTCACGACAGCGGTCTGCCCTCCAGCCGCATAGGGCTTACGCTGCGGGACCAATACGGAGTGCCCGGTGTCAAGCCGGTGCTCGGCAAGAACTTGAACCGCTTCCTCAAAGAGAATGACGCCCTCCCGGAGATTCCAGAGGACCTCGGCAACTTGATGAGAAGGGCTTTGCACATCCGCAGACACCTGAAGTCCAACGATAAGGATATCCACAACAAGAGAGCGCTTCAGCTAATTGAGAGCAAAATTAGAAGGCTCGTGCGATATTATCATGACTCAGGGAGATTGGAGGCAGGCTGGGAGTATAAGCCTGAAACCGCTGAGATACTCATCACATGAACAGGCTTGAAAAAGCTGCTGAAGATATCGCAAGATCGATTTTGCGCTGCGACGGCATGCGGGTGGTCTCGCACAACGATGCAGACGGGATCACCTCGGCAGGGCTGATCTGCAGCGCCCTAACGAGGGCAGGCATCCCCTTTCACGCCACTTTGCTTAACCGGCTGGACCCATCCATTGTGGACGGCCTCCAGGGCCCTGTCGTCTTCTGCGATATGGGCAGCGGAAAACCAGAGCTTATCTCCCGCGTGAAGGGAGAGTGCTTTGTACTGGACCACCACCGTCCGGTAGGAACCTTAGGCTGCATGCACCTAAACCCCCATCTCTTTGGAATAGATGGGGCCTTTGAGCTTTCAGCCGCAGGAGTAGTCTACTCGGTAGTCCGCAAGATGGGCGATAATGTCGATCTGGCAGGGCTCGCCCTTGTTGGAGCCATGGGCGACCGCCAGGCAATGATTGGCGCCAACAGGGCGATCCTTGAGGAGGCCGTATCCCAGGGGGTCGTTGAGGTAAAGCCGGGCCTGAAAATGGCCGAGGACGGTCCTGTGGAAGAGGTATTCGGGCGCTGTGTGGAGCCTATCCTCGATTTCACCGGCAATGGCGAAAAGACAAAGAGGTTTTTGGAGGATTTAGGGATTAAGGGAGACATCCAGAGCCTGAACAGAGACGACCTATCAAGGCTTTGCACAGCGCTTGCCCTAAAGCTGCTGATGCAGGGAAGCTTTGCAGCAGACTCCATTATGGGCGAAGTTATTCGGCTGAAAAAGGAGGTAGTAGAAAACTCCCTGGAAATGGTCCAGCTGCTCAACGCCTGCGGAAACAGAGACCTTCCGGGCCTCGGACTGACGCTATGCCTGAGGGATAAAAGTGCCCTTGATGACGCCAGGAGGCTGGCCTCTGAGTACAAAGCTCATATCCTAAGGGAGATAAGGCATCTTACTGAGAACCACCAGGAGAAGAGGTCCATACGGTACTTGATGCTAAAAGACGGTGAGGCTGGAGCTGTCGTATCGGGCTTAGGGATTAGATATCTCTTCACAGATCGTCCTTTAATCACCCTGAACCACAAGGACGACATGGTCAAGATCTCTGCCAGAGGCAATAAGCTCCTCATAGAAAGAGGCCTGGATCTGTCCGTCGCCCTGCGGCAGGCGGCAGAAGCCGTCGGAGGCGTTGGAGGAGGGCACACAATAGCCAGCGGGGCATCCATTCCGCCGGGAACTGAGGAAAGGTTCCTAGAAATCGTGGATGAAGTTGTGGGAGCGCAGCTCTGCCAAGGGCCAAGCCCCGCGGCGGGAGGGAGCGCTTGATTAAGGCCAGGCTGGAGTTTTTCGGCCCATCGGCCGTGGAGGTGGCAAAGTCCCTTGAGCCCGACAACCTGCCGAGCATGAGGCTCATGGCTGAGGAGGGCCGCATCTGCCTGGAGTTCTCGGCAGAGAAGATAGGAACAATGCTATCTACGGCTGATGACATACTGATGAACATCAAGGTTGCTGAAGAGACGCTGGTCACCTTGGAGGAGAGATGAGGTTTCATTTAGAAGCGAGCTTTAGGCTGAGCGCTGATGCGACGCCGGCAAAAGATGCTATCTCGGAGTTCTTTGCCAACGCCGGCCCGATGCTGCAAAAAGGAGCCCCGGAAGGACATGGTGCAAGAATTGTCCGCTGGGGGCTTGAAGGAAACAGGATAGACCTGACAATAGAAAGCGACAGATACGTCCGGGCCCACGACGCACTTTTAAGGCTGCGCCGGCCGCTGTCCGAACTGCTGGGCAAGCAGTACCGCATTGGAGTTCGCGGCTTTGATCTGAGCAGGTTCGAAATAGAGGTCGAGTCCGAGCGCGCAATACAGCACAAGATCCCTTACGTGCGGGAGATAAAGTACGAGGGCGGAGTGCTGAAGCTCGATCTGGACACGGGCGAAGGCGGCAGCCTCGGACAGTCCGAGATCGAGAACCGCATACCTGATAGGATAGTGAGCCTTCTTGAGGAGAAAATCCAGTCATACGGAGGCAAGAGCGAGCACTGGGAGCTTTTGTGGGAGAGCACAGAGAGAGAGCCCAGGTTCAACAAAGACCCGACCGAGGAAATGGTAAAAGGCGGCTGGATCAAGCACGGCTCAAGCCGCGGCCAGTGGATCTACGGGCCGGAGGCAACTCACCTGTTCAGGACGTTTGAAAAAATCGTCCTTGAGGAGATAATCGACCCGCTGGGCTATCGGGAGATGATCTTTCCGAAGCTTGATACATGGGACGTCTGGAAGAAGTCGGGGCACGCCCAGGGCGTCTACCCGGAGATCTACTTCGTCTGCCCCCCCAAAACCCGCGATCCTGCCTTCTGGGAAGAGGTCATGGATTACTATAAGGTCACCCACGAGGTTCCCCTCGATCTGGTCAAGGAGAAGATCGACGTTCCCATCGGCGGCATGTGCTACGCCCAGTGCCCGACATTCTGGGGCTTCATGCAGGGCACAACCCTTCCAAACGACGAGCTTCCGGTCAAGGTCTTCGACCGCTCGGGGACCAGCCACAGATACGAGTCGGGCGGAATTCACGGCATAGAGAGAGTGGACGAGTTCCACAGAATAGAGATCGTGTGGCTCGGCACAAGGGAACAGGCCTTAAGCGAGGCCGAAAGGCTCAAGGAGCGCTACAAGCACATCTTCGAGGATATACTGGAGCTTCGCTGGCGCATGGCTTGGGTCACTCCCTGGTTCATGGCCCAGGAGGGAAAGACGGGCCTATCGGAGATGTCGGGAGCCGGAACGGTCGATTACGAGGCGGTGCTGCCCTATAACGGCAACTGGATAGAGTTCCAGAACCTGTCCGTAAACGGCGAGAAGTATCCCAAGGGATTCACTGTCAAGGCTCAATCAGGCGAACCTCTCTGGTCCGGCTGCAGCGGCGTGGGCCTTGAGCGCTGGGCATCGGCCTTCCTCAGCCAAAAAGGGCTGGACATGGAGAATTGGCCTGAGGCCTTCAGGGCCAAATTTGGGGAGATGCCCAAAGGGATAAGGTTCCTGTAGATGAAACAACCGTCTTTTTTTTGTATTATCACCATAGTATTATTCGATAAAGATGGCAAGCTACAATCATATCCCCCAGGAAGCCCTGCAGGAAAGGACAAAGAAAGCGATCGCTCTTCTCAAATCATGCGATATCTGCCCCCGTCATTGCCGCGTGAACCGCCTGGAAGATGAAAAGGGATTTTGCCGCATTGGACGCCATGCCAGAGTTTGCAGCTATGCACAGCACTTCGGAGAGGAGACGCCACTGGTCGGACGACACGGCTCGGGGACCATATTCTTCTCCGGCTGCAACCTGGCATGCGTCTTTTGTCAGAACTACGACATCAGCCAGATGGACAGCGGATGGGAGGTGGAGGCCGAAGGCCTGGCAAAGATGATGCTTCGCCTTCAGGATCTGGGCTGCCATAACATAAACTTCGTCACGCCCTCGCATGTAGTCCCCCAAATTCTGGAGGCGCTTGCGCCGGCCAGAGAGGAAGGCCTGAGAGTTCCTTTGGTCTACAACAGCGGCGGATACGACCGCGCTGAAACGATCCGGCTGCTGGACGGAATCTTCGACATCTACATGCCCGATGCCAAATACGGCCGTGACGAGACGGCGCTGAAATATTCAAAGGCCGCTCAATATACATACTACATGAAAACTGCCGTAAAAGAGATGTACCGACAGGTAGGCGATCTGAAAATGGACGATGATGGCATAGCCGTCAGGGGCCTGCTGGTGCGCCACCTGGTCCTTCCCGGCGGCCTGGCAGATACAAAAGAGGTTGCCAGGTTTCTGTCCCAAGAGGTCTCGAAGGACACGTACCTCAACGTCATGGCCCAGTACCGGCCTGAGTACAACGCATGCATCTACCCCGAGCTGAATAGGCGAATAACGCAAAGGGAGTACAGCGATGCAGTTAAAATGGCCATAAAGCTGGGCCTGACGAGAGGGTTGATCTGCTATTGAGATATTCTTTTGGCAAATTATTAGATCTTTTAATTAAATTCGTATGTCACAAACTATATTAGCACCTTTAAAGAAGCCGTAAGCAGGATAGATGCAAGGGCTTTTCTCAACCTCCTTGTCGATCTATCCTTCCCCATATTTTTTGTAATTAGGTATCCTATGGGCGAAACTGCCTACAAAGAGAAAAGCATTTTATAAATCGAAATTACAGCATGGAAGAGCTATGTCATCGTCATCCTCGTCAGGCCTAAGCAGTGACTGATTCATCCCAACTTTCAGCGTGATTGTCTGCTTGCCCCTGTAGTCCTGTGAAAGATAAAGCGTTGTATTATGAGATGGATCATGACGGGAGATCTGAAGACTGGTTAGGGTGCCGGCAGAATCCATGTTCAGCCTGTAAATGCTGGTCCTATTCATGTATCGGATAACCTTTGAGCTTTGGGGAGTGAGAGATGCTACAATCAAAGACCGATTGCCCTGCGCCATATATACGCTCTCCTTGGACAGCTTCCAGGACTGAACAGAGCTGGCCACTACATCACCGTTATTCTCGTATAGCTCTCTGTTATTGAGGCCCCTTCCGGTATATTTGATCTTCTTGCTGCTGGCAAAGTATACGGGCCATTTCTCATCTATTTCTATGGTGGCAGAGTCATTAACCACAATTTCGCTTTCGTTTAGCGATGTATTGGTTCCGCTCTTCATGCTCACGGTGAACTTAACAGGACCCTCGCGGCTCCTAAGTAGAGTCTGCTCGCCGTATTCGATCTGGCTTTGCTTGACGGTCGATGTCCGCTCATCAGCACTGACGCCCACAAATCCAGTTATGCTGTTGAATCGGGAGAAGGTCCCGGTGCCTTTTACCACGCCCTTGACATCCAGGAGAAAGTCCATCGTAGACCTGTGGATGTCCAGCGACGAAGAGCCTACCTGTGCAGTGACATCGTAGCCCATTGAAGCCTTTGCAGGCGAAGCGAGAAAGGCCAGGCACAACAGAACAGGAAATATGCAAACCGCCATACCGCTCATCAAAGGCCTCATCCTGGAGCCATCCTGAAGATCTCACGCACCCCATGCCATCTTACCGATATTATACCTTCTGCTTAAAGGCCATGTTCATATTGTAGTAATCCTCAGGAAGGAGGGCAGCGTTCGGATCAGGCGATATCTCGTAAGGATTTATATAAGTCTCCTGATTGAGGTAATAATAAAGGGCCGGGCTCATCTCAACGTCGTATTCATCGAAGAATTTTTTTGTCTCTTCGTAGAAGAGCTTGAGGCTTTCTTTGAACTTATCGTCCTGGTAGGGATAGCTGAAGGATATATCTATATTGCCTGCAGGCAGAACCTGAGTGGGAAAGTCCTTGGCAGTTCCTATCATTTTAAATTCATCCATCTCAGGGGTAGTGCCGTAGCCCTCGACGTTAAGGCTTAAGGAATGCGCCGATTCCTCAGATGATACGCTGCTCTTCCACTGGGCAACGATATCGCCCGCAATGCCCGCGTTAATCTCGCTCCAATCGTCCGACCCGGAGACGTGGAGCAAATGCTTCAGGCCTTTAGTATCGGTTCCCTCGCTTGATGAGGAGGATGAGTCCTCGCTTGTAATCGTTGCGCCGTTGCCAGAAACCTCTACAGATTTTGAAGTTATTTTCTGCTTTTGCAGGTAAGCGGCGCTTTCTATTTCCACAGCCTCCTGTGCGTGAAGGTCAGGATTATGGCAACTGCTCTTCAAACCGCCGTTCTCGACGAAATTGGTAGTTGCGAGCGCAGATTCTACATCAGTACTTCCCTTTTCAACGGGCTCTATTCCCATCGTCCATGCAGCAGCGCCCGAGCCCACTTCGCCGGATGCGCCTATGGATTCTTCATCAAGAGTCTGCTCGAATGAATAGAAGAACTCCTCATCCACAGAGGAGCCGCCGCCTTTGGCCGCCATCTCGTCGTTTGAGAGCTTTATCGCCTCAGCGTATTTGGCCCCGTCTACTTCAACATCCTCCTCTGCCCGGTGATCTGAATTCGCATAGTAGCTGCTCATCTCCCCATCCTGGACCGTATTTTGGGCAGAGAGCTTGAAAGACCTTTGTCCGTCGCCGATGTAGTTCGATGCAGCCTCTGCGTGCCAGGAGAAACTGCCGGAATCAGTTGTTGCACCTGAAGCCAGCGGTTTGCCGTTAAATGATAATCCATAATCGTATGAGCATTCCGGGTCCGTGGATTTTCCGCCATTTTTATAGAGCAGAGAGCTTGGCTCAAGCAGGGCCGTGCCGCTGAAATCGAAGTTCTCTCCCGACAAAGAGACCGACACGCTGTCGTCGGAGTTGTGAATCGAGGCAGAAAGGGACGCCGTACCGGCAAAGCCTGTAGGGAGGCAGGCCAACATCAGGGCCACCAGCAATTGCCGCTTCATTTCAGTCCCTCACAATATGCGTCAGTTCCATGTCCACCTCACAGGAGGTATCTCCCTCCGAGATGTCCCTTTCAAAGTCGTAATTATAGGAGGCCAAATCGTTCTCCAATACAACGAAATCGACGACAGCGTTTTCGTGGAGATTATCTACGGGCTCATCCCAATCGAGATCGATGTAATCAAAGGTGAGTGTGAACTCCTTTACCTCCTCGATCATCCAGAGGGGAATTGGAATTGTTCCCGTATTGGTCTTCGTATTATATCCGCCTGTGAGCGACAGCTCATAATCCTCTGTTCCAGGCAGGGCAATTGTAAGTCCGGTGGCAGTGCTCTCCACCGTGGTCCATTCATAGGAGTTGGTCACGGCGGAATAGCCGCTGCAGGTCATCTTCGCATCGGCGTGGATGGCGTTTTCTGCGGTAAATGAATGAGATAAAGATCCGTATGAGGCAAAATCTGCTGTCTTTTCGGCAGAGAAGTAAAGAGACTGTTCTATCGTGGAGTCTCCGCCAACCGTCGTAAGCTCGGTGTTGACCTCGCCAAATGATTGAAAATTCAAGTCGGGAGTTGAAACGAGATTATTAGTAAATGTTCTTAGAACGCTAAAATCGCTTCCATAAGAAATTAAATTAGATTTGGTGAAGGCCTCAGCATCGCTTGCGGCATCTGCCAGCGGGATCAGCATGCAAAGCGCTAGGCCCAGTGCCTGCAGATGCCTCATGGCTTATTGCCCTCACCAAGATCTATAGATATATTCGTCTTACGGGAATCCTACGTCGTCAGATCCCTCATCCGCCCAGGTAATTGTTCCGTCCGCATCCGTTATTGGGTCGCTGGTCAAGGGGAAGTCAGCATATGTCGGAGCATCGAAGTCGACGCCGCCCTCCATTATCCAGAAGTTCTCCACAAGGCTATTGTCGCCGAAATCCATGACGATCTTGTTTTCGCCCAGTGAAGAGCCTGCCGAGTATATATCATCGTACTGGTTGACCTCAGCGCCATCATATCCTGCGAAGCGCTCTGCATAGCCGGACATTAATGCCTTTGGCGCCGTGCCAGTGCCGGTGACTGTTTCCGGAACTCCATCGCCATTGTAATCCTCCAGCTCCAAATCACCGACACCAGGATACATGGTCAGGCTGGCCTTTGAGGCGGTCCCTGCATATGCATCAAGCAGGCTTGTTCCTGAGCCGACTGCACTGATGGTGATGGGCTGCTCGTCCTCTCTCTCGATCAGCCAGGCGTTCTGACAGTATGGAGAGAGCGCCGTTGGGATTGTCTCCAGGTAATTTCCTCCAACAGCAGCGTAGGAGTCGGCATCCACAGAGTACGAGGTTAGGTCGCCGCTGACCCACGCAAGGTTGCTCTTGGTGAATCCCATGGTTATTGTCGGTTGGGGCGTTTCCTGATTCTCGGGATCATAAACCAGATTCCCTGGAACCTGAGTTATATAGGCGCTGCCTCCCTGCTGGATGTACTGCCTGGTGATGTCGGATGTGACATCAGTAGCATCAGTTGTGATTACGTTTCCAACCACGGCTGCCGTATATCCCTCGTGATCTCCAATATTGGGATCCGTATATTCACCCTGGTCCGCCCCGAAGAGCACTCCGGAGTAGGCATACTGAGGAGTGAACACGTTGTCCTCTTCAACCACATACCTCTCATAAGAATAAGTAGCTGTATCCTTTGTATATGAGTCCGTTATTGCTTCGATTGTGCTAGTTGGTATCGTTGGCGTAAAAGCCAAAGCTGGCACTAGCATTAATGCCAGAGCTATAAGTATGGCAATAATTGCCTTCATATTCCTCAACCTCCTTATTTCTTCCCCATTTGCCAATCAAATAACAAGCCATAATTATACGCTATATTATCGATGGCTTGCTATCCAATCCTATTTTGGATAGATAAACAAGTAAGGAATAAAATTAAGAACTACTATTACCAAAGTCTGTGCAGGAGGCTCTACAGGTAAAATTTTTTAAAGATACCTCTGCAGAATTCTTACATTAATAGGAATTCCTGATTGAATTGCCTTGACTGCATGGCAATCTATTAATTCGCCTTACGATTAATATAAAGGGATGAAGCCCTTCGAGTACCTGGAGCACACCGCAGACATCAAGTTTCGTGCCTTCGGCCAAACCCCGGAAGAGATGCTTGAGAACGCCGCAACTGCCCTTTTTTGCTCCATGACGGATCTATCCAGCGTTTTGGTAAAGGAAACCTGGAAAATTGAGCTGAAAAGCCCCGATCTGGAGCAACTGGCATACAGCTGGCTTTCAGAGATGGTCTTCCTCTTCGAGACTGAATCGGCCGTATTTAAAACATTCAAGGTTACTTTGAATCGAAACGGCGAATTGAGGCTCCAGGCCGAAATCGGGGGGGAAAGGATCGATTTAAAGAGACATGCCTTTGACAACGAGGTCAAGGCCATCACTCTTCATGAATTTTCTGTTAAACGAAATGACATATGGTGCATACAGGTAGTTCTGGATGTATGATATGGACGTATGACATGGATGTGTGATATAATGCTTAAGAAAGCTGATGATAACATTTACGAAGTTCCCATCGGCTACCGTCCCGGCATGAGAGTTCCGGGGAGGATTTTCGTCTCCCCGGGGCTTTTGGAGATGGTGGAGCCTGGGACGGTCGACCAGGTGGCAAATGTCGCCACCCTGCCGGGAATAGTGAAGTACTCCATGGCCATGCCAGATGCCCATTTGGGCTACGGCTTTCCCATCGGCGGCGTTGCCGCTTTCCTTGAGGATGGCGGCGTGATCAGCCCTGGTGGAGTGGGCTTCGACATAAACTGCGGAGTGCGGCTTCTGAGATCAGACCTGCTGTCGAGCGACGTCCAGCCGCTGATATCAACGCTCATCGACAACCTCTTTGAGGCGGTCCCGTCCGGCCTTGGCTCGACAGGCAGGCTCCATGCCAGCGATGCACAGCTCACAGAGTCCTTTATCGCCGGGGCCAAGTGGGCAGTGGATGAGGGCTACGGAGTTAAGGACGACCTTCTGCAATGCGAGGAGAACGGTGGCATGAAAGGAGCGGACCCCTCGCAGGTGAGCGTGAAGGCCCGAAAGCGAGGGCGCCCCCAGCTGGGAACTATCGGCAGCGGCAACCACTTCCTTGAGATACAGAGGGTGGAGGAGATCTTCGACGAGGAGAAGGCAAAACGCTTCGGGCTCTTCAAGGGCCAGGTCACAGTCATGATCCACTGCGGATCAAGGGGCGCAGGCCACCAGATCTGCACCGACCACCTTGAGGTCCTGAGCCGGGCGGTTCACAAGTACTGCATCGACATTCCCGATAAGCAGCTGGCCTGTGCGCCCATAGGGACTCCTGAGGCCAACAACTATTTCGGGGCAATGGTGTGCGCCGCCAACTACGCCTGGGCCAACAGGCACATAATCGCCCACTGGACCAGGGAGGTTTTCGAGAAGTACTTCCCCGGATCGAGGCTTGATCTGATCTACGACGTGGCCCACAACGTTGCCAAGATCGAGGAGCATGATGTGAATGGAGAGAAGAGGAAGCTTTATGTTCATAGAAAAGGGGCCACCAGAGCCTTCGGCCCATCCAGGTCCGAGGTGCCCGAGGCCTACAGGGATGTCGGCCAGCCGGTGCTCATACCCGGCAGCATGGGGACGCCCTCCTACGTGCTATGTGGAAACGACCGCGCGCTTGACCTGACATTTGGATCGGCCTGTCACGGTGCAGGCAGGATCATGAGCAGGAGCCAGGCCCTAAAGACGTTTGTAGGAAAGGACGTCAAGGCCTCATTAAACCGCGAGGGAATAGTCGTCAGGGCCAACAATCCAAAGATGCTGGCCGAAGAGGCCCCTCAGGTCTACAAGCCCTCCACGGATGTGGTGGACGTGGTGCACAACCTTGGAATTGCCACCAAGGTGGCGAAGCTTGTGCCGCTGGGAGTATCCAAAGGATGAATCTGCGCGTGGTCCTTGTCGAGCCCATGTACGACGGCAACGTGGGCTCCATTGCCAGAGCCATGAAGAACTTCGGACTTCACGACCTCGTCATGGTCAATCCCTGCGAAATTGATGACTTCGGGAGGGCCATGGCCTCTCACGCGCGGGATGTGATGGAATCTGCAAGGATAACAAGCACTCTGAAGGAGGCTGTTGCAGGCGCAAACCTGGTTGTAGGAACCACGGGCAAGAGACTTAAGAACGGAGAGAGACACCTGCGGCTTCACCTGCGCGTTCCCTGTCTCTCCCCAGCAGAGCTGAAGGAAAAGCTCGATGGAAAAAGCGGCGAGGTGGCCATTCTTTTGGGCAGAGAGGACGTCGGCCTCACCAACGAGGAGCTGGCCATCTGCGATATGGTTGTATCAATTCCTACAAGCGAGGAGTATCCTGTCATGAACATTTCTCACGCTGCAGCTGTCCTCTTTTATGAGCTGTCCAGGGCAAAAGAAGGGGAGACGGAATTGTCCAGCAGGGAGAGCCTCGCACTGCTGCAGGATAAAACCAGGGCGCTGCTTAAGGAGGTCAGCTATCCTGAGCATAAGGTGGAGTACATCGTCCTCATGTTCAGGCGCATCTTCGGAAGGGCCGAGCTATCAGAGCGAGAGGCGAGGACCATTCTCGGAGTGATCAAGAACATACGATGGAGAATAGGCACCTGCCGACAGCCTGCTGCCCCAGATGAAAAGCCCTCGGAGCCCGCACTGGAAGCGGACGCTCACTGAGTAACTTTTCCATCATTCACGCACCGCCAAATATTATTAAAATTAAATAAGAAGTTATGCGAGATATAATTTATGGCGGCATTTGAATCTCTACTTAAACGATATCAACCGAGGCCCTGGACCATTCAGATGAGGCCCCCCTGACATCAACTGCCTTGGCGCTGACCTGATATTTGCCTTTTATAGCCCAGGAATGAGACGCGCGTGCCCTTAATCCCGATGCAACTGCAGATGTGGTGGTAGATGTCCCGTCTCCCCAATCGAAGGTGTATCTCAGCAGATCTCCGTCAGAGTCTCTGGAAGAGGCGAAGTAGCTGTAAGCTTTTCCAGACAAACCCCTCTTTGGCCCAATCAGCCTGCAGGGGCTTGGCTGCCCGTTATCCGAAATAGTCACATCCAGGGCGTCCGACCAGCCGGAGGATTGCCCCTGGCCGTTGGTGGCCATCGCCTTTACCTGATAGATTCCGGCCTCGCTCCAGGCATGGCAGGCTGAGGCCTTGGATCCCGATTCAACAAATCCGGTCTCCGAGGTCGTTTCGTCGCCCCAATCGAAGGTATATTTGACCCGAGCTCCATCAGGATCTATGGCAGAGGTGAGGTAACTGTACCATGAGCCCGCAATGCCTTCTTCAGGGCCCTCAGGCACGGCAGGTGTCTCAGGGGCCTCTCCTTCGGGATACACCACATCGAATGTGAACCACTCGAAGGCATCTAAACCATCCTCGTAAACATAGGAATAGTCCATATCCATGCTGACGCGGAAAAGCCCGTTTTGCCGGTTGAAGGGCGCACCCCAGCTGTTGAGCATTATCCAGTAACGGTTATCGGGATTTGTATCGTCATAGCCCACGCATAGGACCGCGTGGCCCCCAGGATTCTTTCCGGTTTCATACCATTCTCCTGGATCAGGAGTCCAGACGGCATCCTCGGATTCCCACTTCCAGAAGCTTATGAATGGATCGAAGTCATCCAGGAAGTAGGTAAAAATCACCCCTTTGTTTGATTGAAGTACGCCCTTGATATTGGCTATGGCCTCCTCACTTCCCGTATATTCCTCATCCTGATCGCTATGAGTGGGTATTATCAAAGGAACAATGCTTGTCAACTGGTAGCTGGGATCGTCGGCTATGGCACTGGCGGGAACGCTGGAAGATCCATCATCGCAGGTTCGGTAGCAGTCATAGAAGCCTGCATTCTCGTTGGACCAGGGAACGGCCTTGCCGTTCTTGTTGTAGAAGTCTGTGAACCAGGTGGGAAAGCCCCCGCAGCAGGCCCAGCTAGGGCCTTCGCCATCCCTGAAGTTGGAATCGAAGTACTGTATGGAGAGCCTGTCAAAGATTTTATTTCGATAGGCCATATCCAGCTCCAGTGCGGCTGTGCTGGCCCAGACCCAGCAATTGCCGCATCCTCCACGGCTCCTTGTCTGGTCCCTATCCGCAGGAACATAGGTGAGGTAGTCCAGAATGCTATAAGAGCCCGCTGGGATGGCCTTCATGCCTTCAGAGATTTCCGCCTTGGACAGGTTTTTTTCGGCCTTCTGCTCCATAAGAATCTCCTCTAAAGGAAGCCTCATCACAGGATAATCCATGCAGCTGCAATTATGGGGCTCATCAATCCCTGTGCCGTCTGCAAAAAAAGCGCCTGATTGGCCACAATCCCTGCATCCTCCATCTCCAGTATCACAACAGCAAATCTGTGTGACCGCCAGCAAAATCAGGGTCAAGATCGCCCCAAGGCCAATAGACCTCAAGCCCTTTATAGCCGATGTATCCATTTTTACACCATATCTAAATTAATTATGTAAAATAAGTAGATCATTGAATAAGTATTTTTTGGATGTTAAGAAAAGGATTAAACAGCTTAAATTGATTAAGGGCTGGAAAAAATGGGCGCGAAAAGGCAGACAATGAACATGGCTATCACAGGGCTGTCGCCTGCAGCATCCTCTGGTCGTCTGCCCCAGATGGCCTTGGCGGCATCAGGCAGCCTCGTCCAGGCGCCTGGCCCTCTTGAAGGAATCCTCCACAGCTTCGCGGATGATATAGCCGCCCTTATGAAGTATTGTGTCTCCCAACTCCGTATCCCTCTCCATTGAGCCCGTACAGGGATATGCGTGATGGGCCTCTGAGATCCTCTCGCGGATGTCCTCCTGGTCGGGCTCAAGGCCTAAGAGCCTCTTGGCTACGAACCAGGTCGAGCCGCAGGGCGCAGACCGGATCACATTGGCGGCAACGATATGGTCTTTCCCCTCCCTGCTCTTCTGGACTGCCACCTCGATCATGGGCTCGCCTATTCCCGCCTCTTCAAGGAAGGCGGCGATGTTGGGCTTGGCCGAGTCCGGCCTCATCGCGCAAAACGGTTTGGCAAAGGCCGCCTCCATGCCCAGAGATGCTGCCAACTCCTCCAGCTGCCGTCTCTGGCCCAATGGAAGCTCCTTGGGCTTTTCAGAGCATCCGATGATGCCCTTGACGCCGACCTCCTTCAGCCTGGGCAGAAGTCCAAAAAGAATGTCCGGGTGAACGTTCATCACAATGGCGATGTCTGCCTTGGGAATATCCTTCGGAAGATAGGGCTCCACGTCGTCTATGAAGTCTCCCAAAGTATCGGGATCCGGCATCTCCACAAGAGAGACTATATTTTCGGCATATCCGGGCCTGACGTTGCGGCACTGAGTACAGGCCTCGCCGCAGGAGATACAAAAGCCGGAATAGTTGATGAGATTCCCTACGACTCGCGCCCCGAACTCGCCGCTGTAGAATACTACCAGCTTCAAAGCTTATCACCATGCTTGAGAGGATTGGACAGGAATTGGAGAGAGGAAGCCTGCAACTTAAAGGCATCATTGACAAATAACATTTGCGGGCTTCCCGAGATTTGTGGAGCCCGCATTGGCCTTTGCATGAGCATTCAGGCAGAGGGGACTTTAGATAAAACCGCCATGTAGTTTCTGGCGGCGTAAAGCATGGCCCCAAATCCAAGGCTAAGAGAGATCAGTCCTATGAGCCATCCCACGAATGGTATGATGAAAAGGATGTTCAGAATCACGAAGCCGATTACAAAGAGGGCCATGTCGCCGTACTTGAGGTTCAGCCTGGAGCCTATCCACCTGCCGAGGCTGAAGGAAACGAACGTCCCTGTAAGCATCAAGGCCACCGCCAGGAGGAAGGCCGCAATCAGGGCTATGGGGATTCCAACAACCGTTATGGCCACGATTATAATGGCGATGAAGGCGGCAATCATCAGCACAAATCCGAGCACGGTCGTCACGACGGGAGATCTTTTGATCTCTCTATCGACTGCTGCAAACATAGCCGGAATATATCGAAGCAGTATCAGTCCCAAAATCAGATACCCGATAATCATGAGCAGGCTAAATATGCCAATCCCGGCCCAGGCCTGACGACGCTCCTCTCTGCTCGGGCCCTCTGTCTCGTAGAAATCCACCTGGCCGGCCGTGCCCCTGTTCTGGAAGCTGCTGGCGGACACTGTCAGAGTTCCGTTGACATTGCCGGCATTAACGACGTTTCCGCCAGCGATTGCAGCGTCGCGGCCCACATTTGTTCCGGGGAGGATGTTCACCTGGCCGCCCATGGCCACAAGGTTGGTCCCAATATCGCCGCCGAGATTAACGTTTCCTCCTGCGGCCACGACCTTTCCGCCTACATCAGAGTTCAAAAGGACCTGGCCGCCTACAGCGAATACATCGCCCTTAACGGGAGCATTGACATTTAGAGTGCCTCCAGCAATCGTTGCCGAGTCTACGGGGGCATTGATGGTCACAACGCTTCCAGCCGCAAATACGTCGTCCTCAATAGGCGTATCTATGGTGATCACATCATCAGAGAAGGTTCTCAAGGCCTGCGCTCCTGATGAGAACAGCAGGAATATCATAATCAGGATAAGAATATCAGATATTTTCATCATTTTCATGAGAATTAGTTTAGGATCTTTTCAAATAAATAGCTTCTCTGCTCTGCCGTCTGCCATCTGCTTCCCGCCATCAGCCATATCGCTCCTCTTTCCAGGGATCTCCCCTGTTGTGATAGCCGTGAGACTCCTAAAAGCCCAGATATCCAAAAAACAGATATCCAAGACGCAAGATATCGGTTCAGGATATGGTCTTTAAAAGATTGCCCGAACTACTCGCGCCCGCAGGCTCGCCCGATGCCCTCAAGGCTGCTGTTGCTGCTGGAGCGGATGCCGTTTACATCAGCGGCAAAAGATTTGGGGCCAGAAAGTTCGCCGCTAACTTCGATGAAAAGGAGCTGAAAGAGGCGATAGACTACGCTCATTTGAAAGGCGTCAGGGTTTACGTCACGGTAAACACGCTGATCAGGGAGGACGAACTGCACGATATCGCACTCTACCTTCTCTGGCTCTACGAGGCTGGTGCAGACGCCGTTTTGGTTCAGGACCTGGGCGTCGTCGCCCTGGCTGGACAGGTCGTCCCGGATCTTGAGCTTCATGCCTCCACACAGATGACCATTCATAACAGCGAAGGCATGAAGTGGGCCGCCCTCCAGGGGATCAAGCGCGTTGTTCTTTCAAGGGAGGTCTCTCTGGATGATATCGAGGACATGGCCGAAGGGGCAAAGGTGGGAATAGAGGTCTTCGTCCACGGGGCGCTGTGCTATTGCTACTCGGGCCAGTGTCTCCTGTCTGCAGCCATTGGAGGCCGAAGTGGGAACAGGGGCATGTGTGCACAGCCCTGCAGGAAGCCCTATGTCCTCTTGAGGGGCGAAAAGGACGAATACGGCCGGCCTTTAAACCTGCAGGCAGCGCCCATCAAAGAGAAGTTCCTCATATCGGCCCGCGACCTCTCGGTCTACAGGCATCTCGACAGGATAGTGAGGTCTCCCGTCGAGTCCATCAAGATCGAGGGGAGGATGAAGTCCCCCGAGTACGTGGCAATAGTCACGAGCATTTACAGAAGGGCGCTGGACCAGATAGCAAAGGGAGGCTGGAGGCCCTCTGAGGAGGATGTTCGTGAGCTGGCCCTGGCCTTTAACCGCGACTTCACCGAGGGCCACATTTTGGGGGCCAAGGACGTCATGGGCAGGGAGATGTCCGACAACAGAGGAGTGCTCATCGGGACTGTGACATCCTACGATTCTGCGAGGGAAGAGGCGGCCGTGAAGCCCACAGGCCCAATGACCCCGGAGCAGGGCGACGGCCTGGTCATTTTATCCCCCGGACAGGAGGTGGGCATGGTTGT
>CAZHNU010000008.1:0-85974 GCA_964534145.1 uncultured Methanotrichaceae archaeon
CCAGCGAGGGGCCGGGGAGAGCCCGCGCGGCGATTGTAGCGCGCCCCAGTCCATCTCGTGCGAGAAACAGGCATCGCGCGGGCATACAAGAAAAATAGAGGCAGTATCCTGGAGCAAATACGAGTTGAAGCATCATACTGTGAAGGAGATTCCTGCAAAGGTGAACCTCGAAGACAGGTTCCATGAAAACAAGGATTGAGAATGACCTATGCGGAACCGATGATATTACACTGTATTTCTGCAAGCCTTTCATTCAGCTCCCACAATGCATTCCGGTTGCTGTCCCATTGCAAGAGACGCCTTGCCTGGTTATACGTCGCCCACTGCAGCTCGATATGCTCTGCAGAAAGCATAATCTCAAAATTGCCGACATCAACGCCAAAGCAGTACTCTGGGATGACATACACATCTTTTCCCCAGGCTGCCGCGGCCTTAAAGTGATTTTTAGGAACTGTTGACATCGAATCAAGCGAGATCAGCTCATCTCCTATGCCTATCTCCTCCATGGTCTCGCGCCGGGCTGCCTCCAGCGGCGTCTCCCCTACTTCGCCGCCGCCTGCTACAAACTGCCAATAATCGGCATCACGGCGCTTCAGCACCGCGAACTCGTATTGCACCGCCGTGCGGCGGAAAGGAAGTACCAGGACCTGGAACGCAGCACGCATATACTCATGCTCCAAAAAGATGTTATACACTAGCATAACCGTTTCAACCTCGATTATATTCACCGAAAATATTTTACCCCACTGATGCTACGACTGGAAGGTGAATCGAATTACATTAAAACTCCTCTTAACCGTTTTGGTCTTTATAATTTCCGCATACCTCGCCCCCCAGGCAGCGAATGTTCCGGGTCCGCACGGGGCCGATCCGGCGGAGCCGTAATCCGCTGAGCAAAACCTTTGGGCATTGGAGTATAAAACATGATATTCCATTACCTCGTAAGAGGCGTCATTCTTGTGAACGGGAAAGTACTATTGGCCCACCAGATAGGAGCCAATAACACGTTCTTGCCCGGTGGCCACATTGAATTAGGTGAACGAGCTGAATCGGCACTTGTACGAGAAATCTCGGAGGAGATAGGGAAGCAAGCTACCGCAAAACAATTTATTGGAGCAGTGGAATGGCTGTGGACTGATAATAACCAGACCAACCATGAAATCAACTTGATATTTGAAGCTGTAGTGGCCGGGCTTGATTCGAATGAGCCACCGCTTTCACAAGAGGCCCACCTGGAGTTCATCTGGTCGAAGCCTGCCGAATTGAGAGCAAATAATCTTAAGCCCGATCCTATGATTGAGTGCCTGACGACTTGGGAGAAAGGTCATCGCGGATATTGGGAGTCGTTCAAAAAGTGAGCCGAGGAAGGCGAATGCGAGTTTGGTTTAAAAGCGCAGGTGGATCAAATGGACGGACCAGAAAACATCGAGTTACAGCCTTTGACTGAAAAAGATATCGAACCATTGACCAAGATCATGGCCAGGGCATTTGACCATGATACTAAGATTCATCTAGATGAGGATAAAGGTGGCCCTGAAGGGTATGATGACGGGCGCTTTTTGATAAAATGGGGTTTGCAATCACCCACCAAATCGTATAAGATCCTGCTTAACGGAACGCTTGTAGGCGGCATTATTGTTTGGATCAGAGAAAACGGTAACAATTACCTGGGGACGATCTTTATTGATCCGCCATTCCAGGGAAAAGGAATCGGGACGAGGATATGGGGATTAATCGAATCGGCATATCCTAATGCCAAATCATGGAAGACCGATACCCCGGGATTCTCAAAAAGGAGTCATCACTTCTATATTAATAAATTAAAGTTTAGAATCCTAAGTATCAAAAATCCCGGAAAGCAAAAGGAGGAAGTATACATTTTCGAGAAGAGAATGCAATAAAAATCACGACAGATGGCTGCCTAGAGCAAGATATTGAAGAGACTGTGGCATATGGGCAAAGAGATCCGGAACATGGAGGAGATGGACCTTAAAAGGCCGTAGACATTGCCCTTTGATGTGCCCAAAGCCCCATCTTTGCATGGATTTATTATGTTCCAACGATACATTTATCTAGCTTGGACTGTAATAAAATATCATGAAAGTATTTGCTTTGGTTCCGATACTAATATTAGTGCAGGCATCCTATTTCGATGCTCAAGGTACCATCACAGATGTATTGGCCCCCAACATGCTGATGATCGATGGAAAATCGATAGCTCTAGAAGGCGTAGATACATCAGGTCTCAATAGTACTCAAAATAACATCCTGATGGGCGATCTAAGAGATTGGCTGACAGGCAAAGATGTCTTTATCAAGGGAAATTATGTATATTTCGATTTGAATGGCAGCTATAGCTCCGTTTCCATCAACGATATGATCCAGAGGAATATACAAAAAATTGAGGATAACTTTATAGATTTCGCACTGCTTGCTTAGCATTTAATGGCTTTGGACGCTTAAAGCCCGCTATATCAAAACGGATCTACGTAGATAATTCAATCTACTTAACTATCTCGTTCCACAGAGCGATTATGTGCTCGTTATAAAGAAGCCATATGAGAACAAATATGCCAAAAATAATGTAGAGGTTGGTGATGTACACCAACCACTGAAGAAGACGCATCTTCTTCTCGGGCGTCCCGAACCAGTCTTCGGCTTTTCTGTTTAGCCAGTCTGACATTTTCTTTTTAGTTCAAGCGGAAGCAGCCGCAGCCTTGGCAGCCGCCTCAGCCGCTTTCAGAGCTTCCTTCTTGGCCTCTTCTTCGGCAACACGCCTCTGGGACTTGCCCTTCAGCATCTTCAGCTTGACTACGTTATCCCTTTCCATCTCCTCCAAGGCCATGCCGATGAACTTGATGGTGTCCTTGACGTCGGGAATCACCTTGAACTCCAGAGCGTTGACACGCCTCTTTGTGCTGTCGATATCCTCGACGAGCCTAATCAAGGCGGTCTCCACTTCCGCAGCCAGGATGATCTTATCAAGCAGTGTCTCATAGGACTCGGCAGCCTCATCAATTGCCGCAGAGGTGCCGATGATGCCGTAGCCGCGCTCGTACATCTTCTTCTGCACCGAATCAGCCGCAATCTTGGGTACCACAACGCCCATGATGTTCCTGGACTCGAGCTGTATGGTCGGCTCCTTCTGCAGGGCATAAGCCACGCTGTTGATGGCAACTGTCCCTTCGGTAGCCTTTGCCATATTGAGCCTCTGCTCAGCAATGATCAGAGACTCGACCAGCTCTTTTCGAACCGTCTTGGCCTTGTTTAGCACCTCAAAAAATTCGATCATGAGGCCGTCACGTTTCATCTTGAGGAGCGAGTGACCGGTCTTTGCTACCTTAAGCCTCCTCTTGAGGGCAATCAGCACAGCCCTGGTCGGTTTTGTTCCTCGAATTACGGCCATGATCTCACTTCTTCGGTGCTTCTGCAGCCTGCGCCTTCGCAGTTCCGGCGTACTTGGGGTGGTAAACCTTGATGTACTTGTCGTCAATCCTGGTGAGCATCGACTCAGGCAGATCAGACAGGAGGTCCCATCCAATCTGGAGGGTCTCGAAGATGGTCCTGTCCTCATCCCTGCCCTGGTTGACGAACCTCTTCTCGAACTTGTCTGCGAACTCCAGGACGAGCTTATCGCGCTCGGAAAGAGCCTCTTTGCCGACGATTGCAGCGAGGCCTCGGAGATCGTTGCCCTCTGCATAGTAGGCGTAGAGCTGGTCAGACACAGCGCGGTGATCCTCACGGGTATGGCCCTTGCCGATACCGGAGTTCATCAGCCTGGAAAGCGAGGGGCGAATGTCGATGGGCGGATATATGCCCTTCCTGTGCAGCTCTCTGGAAACGATGATCTGACCCTCTGTGATGTATCCGGACAGGTCCGGTATCGGGTGGGTAATGTCGTCTCCGGGCATGGTCAGGATTGGGAACTGGGTGATGGAGCCCTTCTTGCCCCTGATGATTCCCGCCCTCTCGTACTGAATGGCCAGGTCGGTGTACATGTATCCGGGATAGCCGCGGCGTCCGGGCACCTCTTCACGAGCTGCACCCATCTGTCGAAGCGACTCGCAGTAGTTGGTCATGTCCGTGTAGATGATGAGCACGTGCATGTCCAGATCAAATGCCAGATATTCTGCGGTTGTGAGTCCCAGTCTGGGGGTTAAGATCCTCTCTACAGCAGGGTCGTCGGCCAGGTTTAGGAACACGACTGCTCTCTCAAGGGCACCCGTCCTCTCGAAGTCGGCCAGGAAGTGCTGAGCCTCCTCGTTGGTGATACCCATGGCGCAGAAGATGACGGCGAATGACTCTGACTCGCCGAGGGCCTTTGCCTGCCTGGCAATCTGCAGAGCAACATCGTTGTGGGGAAGACCAGCGCCCGAGAAGATGGGCAGCTTCTGTCCGCGCACAAGCGTGTTTGTGCCGTCGATCGTGGATATGCCGGTCTGGATGAAAGCCCTTGGCTTCTCGCGGGATGCCGGATTGATGGCTGCACCGGCGATTTCCCTCATGACCTCAGGGACGATTTCAGGTCCGCCGTCTCTGGGCCTTCCGGATCCGGACAGAACACGCCCGACGATGGCGGGGGACAGGGGCATCTTGATGACGTCTCCTGTGAACCTGACAGCGCTGTCCTTGGACAGACCGCCAGTTCCCTCGAACACCTGGACGACCACGATCTCGTCTGAGGTATCCAGCACCTGACCTCTCTTCAGCTCTCCGCCGGTCCTGATCTCGACGAGCTCGTTGTAGCCAACGGGCTCGGTTTTCTCGACGAAGATCAGAGGTCCTTTAATCTCATTAATAGTCTTGTATTCCTTGGTCATTTTGAACCCTCCTCACTTCAGCGCCTTGAACTCGGAATCCATCTGAGCCATAACCTTCTGCAGGGCCGGCTCATAGTCGGCCTCAAGCCTCACCTTGGCCAGGGCATCCTTGGATGGAACGGACTTTATCTGCTCAACAGACATGCCCTTCTGCAAAGCATCGACTGCATATTCCCTGTACTTCAGGATTGCTGCCAGGAGGTCGAACTGCTTCTTGTAAGGAGCGAATGTGTCGACCGGATGCATGGCGCTCTGTGCCAGCCAGAAGTTGATGATCATCCTTGCGACCTCGAGGGTGATCTGCTGATCCTCAGGCAGGGCATCGGAACCGACAAGCATCACTATTTCTTCGAGCTCGGCGTTCTCCTGCAGTATGGCCATTGCGCGTCTCTTGTTCTTGTTCCAGTCCGGGTTGACGTTCTCCACGAACCAGGGCTCGAGATCCTTGTCGTACAGAGAGTAGGAATCCAGCCAGTTGATGGACGGGAAGTGCCTGCGCTGTGTAAGCTTCGAGTCCAGTGCCCAGAATACCTTGACCATACGGAGCGTGTTCTGAGTGACGGGCTCTGTGAAGTCGCCACCGGGTGGGGATACTGCTCCGACGACGCTCACAGATCCCTGGCCGCCGTTCAGCACGTCTGCACGTCCGGCCCTCTCGTAGAAGTCTGCGAGACGGGCTCCGAGGTAAGCCGGGTAGCCTTCCTCACCAGGCATCTCCTCTAGACGGGATGCAAGCTCTCTCATGGCCTCTGCCCATCTTGAGGTAGAGTCAGCGGTCATCATGACATCGTATCCCATGTCGCGGTAATACTCAGAGACGGTCATTCCGGTGTAAATGGATGCCTCACGAGCCGCCACAGGCATGTTGGATGTATTGGCGAACACAATGGAGCGCTCCATCAGTGGTCTGCCAGTTCTCGGGTCTACCAGCTCTGGGAACTCGTGCAGAAGGTCGGCCATCTCATTGCCGCGCTCTCCGCAGCCCACGTAGACCACGATGTCGACGTCTGCCCACTTGGACAGGGTTTGCTGCATAACAGTCTTACCCGTGCCGAATCCGCCGGGGATGGCTGCAGTTCCGCCCTTGGCCAGCGAGAAGAATCCGTCGATGACCCTCTGTCCGGTTCGGAGTGGGATTGTTGGTGCCAGCTTCTTGACTGTGGGTCTTGCCTGCCTGACAGGCCACTTCTGAAGCATGGTGAGCTTGGTTCCGTCATCCAGAACAGCGATAGTCTCATCGACTGTGAAGTTTCCGGAGTAGATCTCCTTGATGCTTCCGCCTTTGGTCTTGGGTGGAACCATGATCTTGTGCTTGATCAGCAGCTGCTCCTGGACCTCACCGATGGCCTGGCCGGCCTTAACGCTGTCGCCCTTCTTGACTATGGGCTTGAACTCCCACTTCTTCTTGTGGTCGACGCCGTCCACGAAGAGACCCCTGCTGATGAAGTCTCCTGATGCCTCAGCCAGTTTGGTCAGAGGCCTCTGAATTCCATCATAAATGGATGTCAGAATTCCTGGAGCCAACTGGGCCACCAGCGGTGCTCCTGTCTCCTTGACAGGCTCACCAGGGCGTACACCGCCCGTATCCTCGTATACCTGAATAACATGCTTATTGCCGGAAATGCCGATGACCTCGCTCATCAGCCCTTCCTCGCCGACCAGAACCAGGTCGTACATGGAAGCCTTCAGGCCTGTGGCCTGAACCACTGGTCCGGCGACGCGCTTAACTTTACCTACTTCCATAAATCAACACCTATCGCCCTTTTAATTTTCTCTCTCATCTCTGTGCTCTGCTCGGTTCCAATAGCAATAATAGTAGGCTTGATGGACTCGGAGAGCTGCTCCTGAAGCCTCTTGGGCAGCCTATTATAATCCGATTGCTTCAACACCAGGATTCCTACGTTGCGATCTGCCATGACATCTCCAATCTTTGAGACCAGCTCCTCTTCGGTGTTGGCCGCATAAGATTTCTTGACTCCCGCCAGATTGAAGCCGAGGACGGTCTCGCTTCCTCCAACAAAGGCAATCTCCATTTAGGCCACCACCACTTGCTCCTCTATGAGCTCAGCAGGAAGCCCGGCCTCCTTTCCTCTGACGATCTTCCTGATGTTCGCAACCTCTGTCTCCTTGCTCACCATATATCCGAGCACCGGCAGTATAGATAATGGATGATAGTTCGAAAGAGCCCATGCATACCTGATGAGATACGCCTTCAGCCTGGATTCGATCCTGCTTATGGCATCGATATCAGCTGTTGCTACATCGGAGATCGATGACCAGAAGGGATATCCCTCTAGGCCCCTGATGAACTCGCCGAACGGCTGACCAGCCATGCGGGTCAACTCATCGTAGAGTTTTCCACCCGGTATGAGGTTCTCCTGAATTACGGCTGCGTCGACGCCTGCTTTGTTCATCCTGAAGAGAGTGATAAGGTTCCTGATATCGATCTCTCTGCGGACGTACTTGAGCAGCAGGCCGCCGCCCACGGACAAAGTGCCGCCAACAGCTCGCTCCATCCTGAAGTAGTAGAGCTTGTCCAGAGCGTTCTCGACAGACGCAAGGCTCTTACCGTCGTACTGCGCAAGAGCACTGGCATAATCTGTGCCGTCAAAGGCAGATATGACCTCCTGAACCGACTCCTTCTTTGAGAGTTCTGCAAGGTACTCCTCGGATAGCTCTCCAGCCGGAACCAGGTACTTCACTATATCAGTATCGCTGGCCCCATAGAACTTGCCGCGCAGGAGTGTCTTGATGTTCCAGACATCCCAACGCCGGAGGTACTCCAGAATCAGGAAGGAAGGCTCATCAATGGAGACTTCGGATAGCTTCCTGAAGGTCTTTGCCATATTGGTGAAGGTGGCATGCTCAATTAACTCCACCCCGGAGTAGTCCTTGGAAAGCGTGTCTATCTCATCCTTGTACTGGGTTTCTTCCAGGTATCGGGCGATTTCCGACATGTCCATAGCCATCATCCTCGGGTACATTTCCCCGGGGATGAGCTTGGTCTTCATCGCCCTGACTCTGCCTGTGATGTAAGCGTACTTCACCGGTTTTCCGAACTTCGGCAAACGTAGTACCGGCATCGTCCTCACCCGAACATGATCCTGGAAACCTCTTTCATGCGGTTATTAAAGACCTCACGCGCAAGAGTTTCATAGGTTAAATCATAACGCAGAGCACCATCTTTGCTCTCGACCACAACGCCGCCTGCAATGTCCAGGTTCCCGCCGTAATTGGGGGCGAGAGAGGATACGAAGGCCTCATCCTTCTTGCTGGAGTAGACCTTCATATCCTTGAGATTGTAAGGCTCGAGAAGCTTCTTGAGCAGGGCCTCGTTCTCCTTCTTCGGGAGCTTTGAAATAGCCTCGAAGAGCTTGAGCCTGGCCTGTTCCAGGAGATCTTTATGAACGTTCAGCTCTGACCTCTTGACCTCGAGGTTAGCGCTGGAGATCTCCCTGCGCTCAACGGCCTCAACTGCATGTCCAACCTCTGTCTGTTTCCTGGATTTTATCTCTGCGGCACGTTCCCTAGCTTCATTGAGTATCCTTGCAACCTCTTGGTCGCCCTCAGCGTTGATCTGGGCGACCTTATCCTTGCTGGTTGCAAGAATTGACTCAACCACTGCATCTAGTGCCATTGCCTCTCACCCTGTACGCGAAATTTATGCGAAAGGTGTCCAGGCGAACATCAGGATCAGCGAGACAGCGAGTCCGAAGATGATCAGAGTCTCAGGCAGAAGCATGAGGAACAGACCCTTACCGAGGAATCCCGGCTCCTCAGCGACTACGCCTACCACAGCGGCTCCGATGCCCTGCTCACCAACACCTGCACCGATACCGGCAAGTCCAGTTGCCAGTCCAGCGCCAACAGCCAGAAGTCCGTACAGTACTCCACCATCAGTTATTGCCTCTACTACCATTTTCCTCAATCCTCCTTTTTTTGATTAACGTTATACCTTCAAGAACCTTCGGACATGCCCGAAGGGCGAATATTCAACTCCACCGCCATGCGCGCTGTAGAACTTTGTGAACATCTCCACATAATGCAACCTCAGGGGGTGCATGAAGGGAGACAGAATTCCCAGCAGCATGTTGATGAAATGCACTACCACCAGCACAATCAGGCCTACAACGATCGCAGGGATCGTGAAATCAGCACTATCGTGCGCGCCGCCGCTAAGCATGGGCATTATGACGTAGAATGCCAGCTGGTTTGCAGCGAAAGCCAGACCTACCGACGCCAATCCAATGGCCAGAAGCCTCAGGTATGATATCAGGTTGCTCACATAGAACGGAACGTGAGCCATGCCCATAGGCCCTTCTGGTCCCATGACCATCATGACGATGGCTGCCAGGATCACGATTCCAGCTATGCCTACCATGATCATCTGTCCCATGATCAGGCCCAGCAGGAATACTGCGAAGAAGAGCTGGAAGAGCAGCACCGGAAGCCTCTCGAAATAGGCGTGCTTCTTCTCGCCGTAGTTCAGTTCCGTCTTGATGCCAAGAATGGAACCGACGCTGCAATGGAGAACGCCTATGAAAATGCTTACACCGATCAACATCAAAACGGCATTGGTCGCCAGCCTATCCATCGGGAATACGCCCAGAGGCCCAAGTCTTCCCAGAGATCCGTAGACACCCTCGCCGAAATACAGACCTGCTTCTTTAAGCATCTCGATCTGATGTTCAGATAAGTGTCCGAATATCCTGCCCCATAGTCCCAGGGGGCCGAATATCTCTCCGAAGAATATTCCGAAGATGATAGCCCAGACAGATGCGATCATCACTATATTGATCAGCTGCTGCCAACCATCAGTTCTGAACTTCTTCTTGAGCAAGATCAGGACAACCAGCGTCATAAGGCCGTACCCGATGTCTCCCAAAATCATGCCGAACATGATGGGGAAGAACACGAATATCAAGAGAGACGGATCGAATTCCTTGTACTCTGGAATGGCAAACAGCCTGGTGATCAGCTCGTACGGCTTCACAAGGCCCGGATTTTCTATCTTGCTGGGGACATCCTCGCCGTGCTCGACGAGATCCTCAGACTCCTTGTCGTCGATCAATGAAACGTCGACCTTGCCACCTGCCGCGCTTTCAATCTCGCTCTTGAGCCTGTTGAACTGGTCAGTTGGGACATAGCCGTCTATGACGAAGGCATTGGCAGTCTCAGCGAACCTGAGAGGAGCCTCGGTCTTCTGCGTTTGGACGGACAGATACTCGTCTGTTGCGAGAATAAGATCCTCATACTGCTTCCTCATATCGGTAAGCTTCTTTTGCAGAGGTACCTTCTCGCCTTCCAAACTCTTGATGCTGGACTCCAGAGCTGCGATCGCCGAATCCACATTGCCCTCAAGCTTTGGAACGGATATTTCCGAGAATCCGTGTTCCGCCAGAACAGAAGAGACCTCCCCGGCCTTATCGGCTGGCACAAATACCGCTACTGCGGTCCCCGTCTTGGTACTTCCGGAATAAACCTCATTCACGGGAGAAACCCTGGCCACGTCTGCATCAACCGCTGATGCGACATTGCCGACGAAGACTGCAAGAGAATCATAACCGTAGTACGACTCCAGCGGCAGCGGCAATACAGTCAGAGGCCCGAGTGCCCTTATTTGGTCCTGCTTGGTTTTTACCTCAGCCTCGATGGCAGTTATCCTCTCGAAGGTAGCATTGACATCTGCTCCCACGTTGTTGAGGAGATTATCCATCTCGGACAGAACCTGCGACTCAGGATAAGTCTTCTCAGGTGCCTTGGATTTGACCTCCAGGTACCTGGCGATCGACCTGAGCTTAATGAGACTCTCGGAGTATTCCTTTGCTTTGCCGATGGGCTTGCCCAGCTCGAACTCGGGCTGGCTGCCGTTATAGTTGACTATATGTAACAGGCGCAAATCATGCAGCTTTTCTATAACAGGTGCAATAACGTCCTTTGACCCGGCGACGACAACACGATTCATCTTAACGGGTCTAAGCATGCAACAACCCCATAAACTCCTTCATCAAATATTCGACAGCTTTGTCCAGTTTCGCTCCCGCACTGCTGCTCATTGAGCTGACGTTCCTTGAACCGCTTTGGATGATGGACTCCTTCTTGGACTTAACATCTGCCACTGCTTTGGCAACGCTCTTGTCGTAATAGTCCTGGGCTTCAGCTTCAGCGGTCTTCACTATGTTCACTGCTTCAGTGGTGGCGTCGGCTATTTTCTTCTCCTTTGCTGCCGTGGCTTGCTGGACACTAGCCCTGGCTTCAGCCTCCGCTGATTTGATTTTCGATAAGATATCGTCTCTAGCCATCTGATCCCTCTACATGTTCCCTCTCTACACCTCTTCTGTTTTTCAAACAGCGCTACATCACTTTGGCTCGTGATAAACGCTCAGATCCATCCTCATCTACCAATATAAACTCTTCGGTTTTGCTTTTGCCGGGGAACCCCTTTGGATTAATTTCTCAATCTCCCCAATATTTTAAAGCAGTTTCAAGCTCTTTGTGATCTTTGGCATAATTTTTTAAAGGTATCTTTTTCATCCAGGCCTCTACAGCCTGAACCATCGCACGAGCACCGGCCGTTGTTCCATCGGGATGACCGTGGACGCCGCCGCCTGCCTGGACAATGCAGTCTATTCCATAGCCATCCAGATTGGCATATACGTTCGCAGGATAGACGCCGCCCGATGCCACTGGAAAGACCCTCTTTAGGCCGTACCACTCATTCCTGAGAGCATCCCTGGCAAAATCGTTCTCCCAGGTTTCGCGTGCCATCTTTCCAAGATATGTGCCGGTGTGAAGGTTCGTTCCTCCTGCCAGACGAACGAGCCTGGCAATTGCGATCATTGATATTCCATGCCCTTTATCCCTTGTAAACGCCCCGTGCATTGTCCTGTGGACATGTATGGGCACGTTAATGTTTCTGGCCAGAACCTCCAGCGCGGAGAAGCCTGCCGTGAGCACGTCAACCATGACCATATTGGCCCCGTGATCGACTGCCTTTTCAGCCCTATCGAGAATCTGATCAGCGCCCATGGTTACGTTGACTGCGTAAAAGGCCTTTTTGCCGGTTTCCTTTTCGACCTTATCCAGGGCGCTCATGACCTCGTCTAAGCGGGAAACCATGGGGCAAAAGCTCTGGTCCGTCAGTGTTTCGTCGTCTTTTACGAGATCCAGGCCGCCGCGAACGGCCGCTGCTGCAATCTCGGCCGTTTGCTTTGGGTTCATACCAACTTTTGGCTTAACAATTGTCCCCACAAACGGCCTTTCGAATACGCCTAGGATTTTCCTGGCATCCTCGATCCCGAACCTGGGGCCCCTATGTGCCCGGACAAGGCTTTCAGGGAATATTATATCCTGCAGCCGGATCTTCTTTAAGGCTCCAAGGCCGAAGAGGTTTCCGGCCACTACAGAAAGGTACTGAGGGATGTTTCCCGGCTCGAAGATCTCCTCGGGAAAGCCGATCTCGACCTCAGTCCCCTCAGCGCTGATGACCCTTGCTGCCAGGGGATTCTCGGAGCCGCGCACCTCTGTCCATGTACCCGTGGACTGCTCGGCGGCGATGGCCTGCGCAGCCTTCCTTATGGGCATGTCCGTCTCGACATGATATTTTGCTATTAGCTCCATACAACTGCTCCTGATATCTATTCTCAGCCAGATAGACCCTCACGCGCCATCAGGACAATTCCTTCTCAAACTGATATCGAGTCTTCATTGGCCAATTCCGAGCATAGATGAGTCTCTGGCAGATATAAGAACTTCTGCCGGATAGACTTTAGACTATGTAGTCCCAAGACTATTGATATTATACACCCATCATATTTTTCGGTTCGGAGCCAACATCTTTATTATTGAAGAAAAACCGACAGACCGCTAAAAATATCAGGAGAATCCATGGGTGAAGGCATAAATGATCGCACTCGCTATATCGTTGATCTGAGACGCCATATGTGGATGGTTGGCATCGAGGTGGAATTGCGGCGGCTCATCTGGCAAATTGCCGTGGTCGGCAAATATATTTCCGCAAAGATCCACGAGTCCAACCGCAAGCTGGCAGGCTTCAAGAATGCTTACGGCGAGGATCAGTTGGCGCTAGACCGTATTTCCGATAACATATTGAAAAATATGCTGCGGAACTCAGGATTTGTTCGGGAGTATGCCTCAGAGGAGCTCAAAGATATCGTCACCATCGGTGAAGGGCAGGAAAAATATATTGTTACCGCCGACCCATTAGACGGTTCTTCCCTGGTGGATACCAATCTGGCCATCGGAACGATCATAGGCATCCACAAAAATTCAATATTTGACAGTGGGAGAAATTCAATGGTTGCCGCTCTTTATATTACATACGGCCCACTTATGACTATGATTTACTCGGCCGGAAAGGGCGTGCATGAGTTCGTATTGGATCGCGAAGGAGAGTACGTCCTGTCCGAGGAAAATATCCGGCTCAATGAGAAAGGAGCGATATTTTCACCTGGTGGTCTGCGCAAGGACTGGACGGACAACCATCGCAAATATATCGATAAGCTGGAGGCAGATGGCTACAAGCTGCGCTACAGCGGCGGTTTTGTTCCCGACATCAATCAGGTGATAATCAAGCGAGGAGGCATATTCACCTATCCTGCACTGAAGAGATCGCCCCAGGGGAAGCTGCGGTTGCTGTTTGAACTTCAGCCCATGGCATTCATCGTGGAGCAGGCCGGTGGCAGAGCTACAGACGGAAAAGAGGATATTCTCTCCCTAAAAGTGACCTCCGTCAATCAACGGTCGCCCATCTACATAGGCTCGTCTGCGGAAGTCACAATGGCGGAGCAATTCCTCTCGCAATAAATTCCTCTAGCAATAAATATATTTCAGAGGAGCAGCAATGATTTACGAGAATAAGGATCAGCTAAAGAAAGGATGCGAATTCATCCTTGCCTATGACGGCAAAGATGTTTGCGTCTTGAATGAACTCAGGTTTCGGGAAAAGTTGATTGATGATTTAATCTACACGGCAGTTTTCAGTCCTGACCCTGCTACTTCGGAAGCAGCAGGATTTCTGATTCGCCGGGGAGCTGCAAGCTTAGGAATCATTTCTGCGTCGATCCAATCCCTTTACGAAGCCATGGGCCGCAACGAACTTAGCGGGTTTACCGTTCCGGCAATCAATATCCGCGGCATTACCTACGATGTGGCGCAGGCAGTATTCCGCGCCGCGATCAAAGGGGATGCAGGTCCTATCCTCTTTGAAATCGCCCGTTCGGAAATAGGCTATACAAAGCAAAGGCCGCTGGAATACACCTGCGCCGTTACGGCCGCGGCTGTTAAATCCGGTTGGCGCGGTCCGATATTTTTGCAGGGTGACCATTTTCAGATAAACGCCAAAAAGTACTCGGCGGACGCGGAAAAGGAAACTCAGGCGGTTAAGAACTTAATCAGGGAAGCTATTGATGCCGGTTTTTACAATATCGACATCGATACATCTACATTGGTTGATCTGTCGCAGCCCACAGTCAAAGATCAGCAAAGAACCAACTTTACGCTTGCGGCAGAGTTAACCACTCTGATTCGCGATCTGGAGCCGGAAGGCATCACTGTGTCTGTGGGCGGCGAAATCGGCGAGGTTGGCGGCAAGAACAGCACTGTCGATGAATTGCAGGTTTTCATGGACGGTTATCTGGAAGAACTTAAAAAGCAGGGCGAGGCTTTAAAAGGAATCAGCAAGATCAGCGTGCAGACCGGGACTACGCATGGCGGTGTGCCGCTGGCTGACGGTACGGTTGCAAAGGTTAAAATTGATTTTGAGGTGCTGGCGAAACTATCGGAGACCTCCCGCGCGCAATACGGTCTGTCAGGTGCGGTTCAGCACGGCGCTTCAACGCTGCCAAATGAAGCGTTTGACCGCTTTCCAGCCACAGGAACGGCCGAGATCCACCTGGCTACAGGTTTCCAAAACATGATATACGATAGCAAAGGCTTCCCTGCGGACCTGCGGATGAGAATTTTTGACTATCTGAAAGCCAGCCTGAAAGACGAATGGAAAGAGAAGGACACGGAAGAGCAATTCATTTACAAGACTCGCAAGAAAGGCTTCGGGCCGTTCAAACGTGAGTTATGGCACCTGCCTTCTGATGTCCGCGACGAAATATGCGCCGAGCTGGAGAGGCAATTCGCCTTCTTATTTGATAAGCTCAAGGTCAATGGTACCCGGCCTGTACTGGGTCAATACATCAAGCCGGTTGATGTGCCACTGAATATGCCTATGGCGCTGAAGAGCTGATGACAAAGACAAACAGCAATATTCGCCAAAAAACATCAGATGGGGTTGAGATGACGAAAATAACAATCAGCCTTATTAAGGCCGATGTGGGCGGCTATCCTGGCCACTCATCGGTCCATCCCGCATTGATCGAGACCGCAGAGGCAAAGCTTGCACAGGCCAAGAAAGCCTGCGCACTGATAGACTTTAGGGTGATGGCCTGTGGCGACGACCTGGAGCTTTTAATGAGCCATAAGAACGGCTGCGATAACGGCGAAATTCATGCTCTGGCCTGGGAGACCTTTGAAGAGGCCACAGAGAAGGCCAAGAAGCTCAAACTCTATGGAGCAGGCCAGGATCTTCTTTCAGATGCCTTCAGCGGCAACATCAGAGGCATGGGACCCGGTGTCGCCGAGATGGAGATCAACGAGCGCATCAGCGAGCCCATCGTCGCCTTCATGATGGACAAAACCGAGCCTGGAGCCTTCAACCTGCCGATCTTCAAGATGTTTGCAGACCCATTCAACACCGCCGGCCTGGTGATCGACCCTGCATGCCACCACGGATTCACATTCGAGGTCTGGGACATAATGGAGCATAAAAAGGTCTTCATGGACTGCCCAGGCGAGATGTACGATCTGCTGGCGCTGATAGGCGCTAAGAGCCGATATGTGATCAAGAGAGTCTTCTGCAAGCCCGGAAGCAAGATCTCTGAGCAGGAGCCGGTAGCAGTGATAAGCACAGAAAAGCTTTTCCAGACGGCAGGAACCTATGTCGGAAAAGACGATCCCGTCGCGCTGGTCAGATCCCAGTCCGGGCTGCCTGCCCTGGGTGAGGTCCTGGAGCCCTTCGCGCTCGGCCATCTGGTGAGCGGATGGATGCGCGGAAGCCACAACGGTCCTCTAATGCCCTGCTCGTTTGAAACTGCACACCCAACCAGGTTCGACGGACCGCCGCGCGTAATTGCCGCAGGATTCCAGATGGCTTACGGCAACTTCGTCGGGCCGGCAGACCTCTTCAAGGACGTTGCCTTCGACCTGGCCCGAAAGAGATGCCTTGAGATCACCGACTATATGAGGGCGCACGGTCCCTTCGAGCCGCAGCGTCTGCCCATGGAGGATATGGAGTACACGACGCTTCCGCATGTGATGAAGAACCTCGGGAACAGGTTCGTGGATGCTGAATAGCCCGCAGAAGCGATAGTTTTGCCTTTTTTTATTTTCCCGGCCGATTAGGCCTATAGTTTTTTTATAGTTTGCATTTCTTAATATCTTAATATCGCATTATAGATCCCACCCGATATTTGGGAGCCGATATGGAGACTCAGGAAAAAGCCATTGAGAGTAAGGATGCCGCCCCCAAGCCCCCCGAGCCCGCGACAGCTGCAGCTCCTGTGAAAGCCTCACAGCCAAAGCCCAAAAAGAGACGCAGGCTCAAAGTCGCCCACCCAGAGCGGTGCATAGGATGCCTCGGCTGCATGTTTGCATGCTCCCGCATCCGCCAGGGCACGGTATCGCTTCAGGACAGCGCCATAAAAATACAGACGCGAGGCGGCATAGAGGGGGATTTCGTTGTTGTGGTGTGCCGCGGATGCGAAAACCCGCCGTGCGTCCGCGCCTGTGAGAGCGCCGCGCTGGAGCGAAAGCCGGACGGCAGAGTTGTTTTTCATGAAGAGCTTTGTACGGGCTGCAAGAAATGCGAGGAGGCATGCCTCATAGGAGCCATATCATCCGGCAAAAACGGCAAGCCCATCAAGTGCATTCACTGCGGAGCCTGTGTCGCCTTCTGTCCCCACGGAGTGCTCGAACTGGAGGAGGTGACCGCCTGATGCTAAGAAAGGTCCTCTACATAGACCTCGCGCGCGAGGAGTCCTGGGTTGAGGAGAGGCAGAAGCTCTTCGACGAGTGGATGGGAGGAACTGGAGTTGGGATCAGGCTGCTGATGGAAGAATGTAAGCCCGGCACAGATCCCTTAAGCCCTGAAGCCCCCGCAATCTTTTGCATCGGCCCCTTAAACGGCATGTTTCCTGTGGCTACTAAGACTGTTGCCATGTTCAAATCGCCCCTGACAGGAGAACTGGGCGAGTCCTATGCCGGTGGCAGGCTGCACCTGGCCATGAGGTTTGCCGGACACGAGGCCATCGTCATTAGAGGAAAAGCAAGCCAGCCCCGCTATATCTCCATCAACGATGCCGATGTCAGGATCAAGGATGCCTCATCCATCTGGGGAGTTGACGCCATTACTACGGGCATGATCCTTCGCGAGCACGAGACGGGCGTCGGACGAAGGAGCATCATTCGCATCGGCCCGGCTGGCGAGAACCTTGTGAGGTACGCCGGAGTGGTTGTCGATACCTACAGGCACTTCGGACGCCTGGGCCTCGGAGCGACATTCGGCTCGAAGAACCTCAAGGCGATTGTAATATCGGGAACGGAGCATGTGGAGGTTCCTGATCCCAAAAAATACAGAGAGGTCTACAACAAGCTCTACCAGGCTACGGTTCAAACAGATGCCATGGAGAAGTACCACGATATCGGGACCTCCGTCAACATCAAGGTCCTCAACTGGCTGAAAGGCCTTCCGACAAAGAACTTCCAGGCCTCATCCTTCCCGGAGGCCGAGAATATAAGCGGCGAAATGTTCGCGGACAACTACCTCTTCAGGAGGCTGTCCTGCGCGGGATGCCCCATAGGCTGCGTCCATATAGCCGCCCTCAAGTCCCCGTTCTCGCCCCACCATGAGTTTGAGGTAAAAAAGGTCTCCTACGACTTTGAGCCCATTTACTCGCTGGGGTCGAATCTGGGAATCACCTCAGCCGAGGGGATCCTGAGGCTGATAGATGCCTGCGAGCGCCTCGGACTCGATGTAATGTCCGCAGGAGTCGCACTCTCCTGGGCAACCGAGGCCTACGAGCGCGGCATCATCACGCCCCAAGAGACGCTAGGTCTTCCGCTGCAATGGAATAACGTGGATGCCTACGTTAAGGCTCTGGAAAATATAGCCAGGCCTTCAAATGAGTTCTACTCCGATCTGGGGATGGGCGTCGACTATGCCTCTGCGAAATATGGAGGCCAGGAGTTCGCAATGGCTCTTGGAGGAAACGAGGTATCAGGATACCACACCGGCCCTGCATCGATAATCGGCCAGCTGGTTGGAGTGCGCCACTCCCACCTCGACAATGCCGGATACAGCATCGACCAGAAAGCTGCCAAAAAGGGAATGGATATCGAGAAGATGGTCGACGAGATCATCAAAGAAGATAACTCAAGGGGTGTTTTCAACTCGCTGGTGGGATGCCTGTTCGCCAGGAATGTCTATACCGAGGACAACATCGTGGAGGCCCTGGCGGCCGTTGGAATCAATAAAACCAAAGAGGAGCTGCAGGATCTGGGCAAAAAGATATTCGATGAGAAGTACAAGTTTAAGGCTCGCGAGGGCTTTGATCCTTCCAAGGCCAGAATTCCGAAAAGGTTCTACGAGACAATATCGACTATGGGAACGGTGACTCCTGAGACGGTGGAGGAGATGTTGAGAATATATTACAAGAAGAGAGGATGGAGCTAGCAGGGACTGCAAAAAGCAGAGCCCGGCATCCCATCCATCGATTATCATCGATTATTTATCCATCGATTACTCATCCGACGCTTCTCCAGCCACCTCTTCCTCATTTGTCCGAGCACTTTCCTCCTTCTTCTTTGCGCCTCTCCTGGCAGTCTTCTTTGCCTCCTTTTTATCGCCCTTCTTTGTGTTCCTGTCCTTATCGGCGTCCTTCCCGGCGTCTTTATTCAGGCCCGCCTTACGCTCGCTCCGCGCCTTCCTGACCAGCCCCTTTCTCTCCATCCTCTCCTTGATCATTTTCCGGACCTCATCCCCGCCCACATTGAAGACCTCGCCTATCAGCTCCATGGCCACCTCCAGCTCGCGCTCGGCGACGGGATCGCATCTCTCTGACCTGGCAGACAGATCTCCCAGGCGCTCAAGCGGCTTTTCGGCCAGCTCTGATGAGTACTTATCCGACTCCTCCTTGTAAATCTTGAGCATGCCGTAGATATGGGAGTTAATCGGCGTTGAGGGACTGATCCGGTAGAATGTGTTGGTCTTCCGTTTGGCCTCGGCCCGCAAGGACGGAAGCACCCTTTTCTCCACAATCACGATCTCCAGGCGCTCAAGCTTGTCGAGCTTGTTGATGAGCGTTGTCTGGTTCCAGAAAGGGCCGCCGCTTGAGGGTCCCAGGTCCTTCCAGATTTGGTTCAGCTGCACAAAGCCCCCTTTTCGCTTGAGGTAGATCAGTAGCGAGGCCAGAGGAACCTGATCGCGCTGCAGGCTGCAGTAGCGCCGGAATTCATCCAACATGCACGTAGATGGGGCAAATAAGTGTAAAACCTTTTCGCCATCTTTGCAAACCTTTTTTATACTGCCGCCCTGAGCTACCATCATGCAGGCGATAGTTCTGGCCGCAGGCGAGGGCAGCCGCATGAGGCCCCTCACATCGAAGCGGCCCAAGGTCATGCTGCCGGTGGCAGGAAGGCCGCTTTTGGAGCAGATAGTAATAAGAGCCAGAGAGGCAGGCGTGGACAGCTTCGTATTCGTTGTGGGCTACGGCCAGGGCTCAGTCATGAGCCATTTCGGCGATGGAGGCAGGCTGGATGTGAAGATCGACTACGCCGTTCAGGAAAAGCAGCTGGGGACCGGCCACGCCCTGCAGGCCGCAGAGCACAAAGCCTCTGACCGCTTCCTGGTTTTAAACGGAGATGTCCTTCCCGATTCCGGCTCGCTGAGAGAGCTGGCAGACTCAGAAGAAAACGCCGCATCCGCCATCGCAGTTGATGATCCCAGAAGATATGGAGTCTTCCTGCAGGAGGACGGCTACTTCAAATCGGTTGTGGAGAAAAGTCCCAGTCCTCCCTCGAACCTGGCCAACGCCGGCATCTACTCCCTGAGGAGGAGCATCTTCGATGCGCTCCGGCAGGCGCCGCTCTCCGAGAGGGGCGAGTACGAGCTGACGGACGGCTTAAACATCCTGGCGGCCAAAGAGAGGATCAGGATAGTCTCCCTGAAAAGCTGGCTTGAGATAGGACGTCCCTGGGATATCCTGGCCGCAAACGAGGCCCTGCTTAAAGACATTCAGGCTACAGTCATGGGAGACGTGGAGCCGGGGGCGGTTTTGAAGGGAAATGTGTGCGTGGGAAAAGGCACGCTCATCATGGCCGGATCCTATATCGAAGGGCCTGTAATCATCGGAGAGAACTGCAAGATAGGCCCCAACTGCTACATCCGGCCCTCAACGGTTCTGGGAAGCGATGTCCGCGTGGGGAACGCCGTGGAGGTAAAGAACAGCGCCGTCATGGACGGGACTAAAATAGGCCACCTCTCATATGTTGGTGACAGCGTGATTGGAGAGAACTGCAACTTCGGCGCCGGTACTATTTGCGCCAACCTGCGGCACGATAAGGCGAATATCGGATCTTACGTCAAGGGCCGGATCGAGGACAGCGGCAGGCGAAAGCTCGGCGCCATCATGGCCGACGACGTCAAAACGGGAATTCACACCACCATATATCCGGGAACCGTAATCGAATCAGGCCACAGGGGACTGCCCGGCGCAGTGATCAAGGGATTTGTATCCGCTCGATAAAAAACCTGCAGCCTCCGAAAGCTTGATACTGCTACATTCTCACCAGGGACAAAGGTTTTTAAGCTTGCCTTAAAAACATTGGGAAGACTGTACTGGCAGAAGGCTGTCCGGCTGACCCGTCTGATATAGCAAGGCCTTTTAAACGCAGAAAATGAACATAGGTTGACAGCAGAGAGACAAAAGAAAAAGCAATAAAAGGAGATCTTAATGAGAGATTTCATTCCCATAGCCAAGCCCATCATCGGACAAGAGGAAATAGAAGCGGTGAGGGACGTGCTGCAATCCGGCATGCTCACCCAGGGAGAGGATGTGAGAAGGTTCGAGGAAAAGTTTTCGGCGTATATAGGCGTCAAGAACTCAATCGCTGTCAACAACGGCACTATCGCCCTTGACCTGGCCTTAAAGGCGCTAGACCTTCAGCCGGGAGACGAGGTCGTCTCACCAGCATTCACATTCATAGCCACGTCCAACTCAATACTCTATCAGGGACTAAAGCCCGTATTTTCAGATGTGGATCCAAAGACGTTCAACATAGATCCCGAAAGCCTGAAGGAGAGGATCACTCCAAAGACCAGGGCCGTCATCGGAGTTCATCTCTACGGCCAGCCCTTCGACCTGAATGCTGTGCAGCAGATCTGCGAGGACAAAGGCCTGATTTTAGTAGAAGACTGCGCCCAGGCCCACGGCGCTGAATACGAGGGCAAAAAGGTAGGGGGCTTTGGCGTTGGCTGCTTCTCCTTCTATCCTACCAAGAACATGACGACGGGCGAGGGCGGCATGATCACAACCGACGACGATGCCATTGCAGCAAGGCTTCGCCTTCTCAGAAACCACGGAGACACCGGGAAGTACAACCACGTGGCCCTTGGATACAACTACAGGATGATGAACATCCAGGCGGCCATAGGACTTGTGCAGCTCGACAGGCTCGAGGAGTTCACGGCCAAGAGGATTTCTAATGCAGGGTCGCTAAACAGAGACATCCGCATCAAGGGGCTAACCACGCCCTTTAAAGCAGCCAACGTGAGGCACGTCTACCACCAGTACGTGGTCAGAGCTGAGGAGGATTTCCCTGCAACGAGGGAGAGACTCATGGGCTATCTGCAGGAAAAGGGCATCGCCTCCGCCGTTCACTACCCGAGGCCCATCTACGAGCAGCCTCTTTATAAAGAGATGGGGATTAAATGGCCGAGATGCCCGGAGGCAGAGGACGTTTCTAAAAGAGTGCTTAGCCTGCCGGTCCATCCGTCACTAAAGCCCGAGGATCTGGAGCATATCGCGAGCACGCTGAACTCCTTTGAGGGGTGAACATGGACGTTGGAGTAATTGGCATCGGCTCCATGGGCCGCAACCACGTGCGCGTCTATTCGGAGCTAAAGGGAGTCGAGAACGTATATGTTTTTGACCCGGCAGCAGAAAACGCCGAGAGGACAAAGGATATTGCCACAGTTTGCAGCTCTGCTGAGGACCTTTTAAAAAAGTCCGATGCCGTCAGCATCTGCGTCCCCACCAGGTATCACTTCGATGTGGCCAAAAAGGCAATTGGCGCTGGTGTTAGCTGTCTTATAGAAAAGCCCATAACGCTCACAGTCGAGGAAGGACGCGAGCTTCTAAAGCTCCTGAAGTCCTCAGGAGTCATGGCCGGAGTAGGCCACATAGAGAGGTTCAATCCAATCGTCGATGAGATTAAAAAGATCGCCGAGCGGCCGGACTATGTGTCAATCAAAAGGCATAATCCCACATCCAACCGCATCACCGACGCCTCTGTGATCGAGGACCTGATGATCCACGACATAGACATAGTCTTCAACGTGCTCTTCAAAGGAGACGAGGACTACAGGATCTACTCGGCCGGAACCCGGAACGTCTGCGAGGCAATGGTCGTCTTCAGCGACTCTGTGGTGACCATCTCAGCAAGCCGCATGTCCTCCAAGAAGTTTAGGACCTTTTATGTGGAGGCCGAGGACTTCACAACTGAAGGGGACTTCATGGCCCAGGAGGTATTCGTCTACAGAAAGCCTGATAAGTACCGCCTGGAGAACGAGCGGTATACCCAGGAGAACATCATCGAGAAGGTCCTCGTGAATAAGGTGGAGCCGCTGAAGGTGGAGCTGAAGACCTTCATCGACTGCGCCCGGCAGGGAAAGAGCTTTCCCGTCACGCCCGAGGAGGCCCTGAAGAACCTGGTGATATGCGAAGAGATCAAGAAGGGAATCAGATGAGCTTTTTTGCACACCCTACAGCCGTTGTCGAAGGTGAGGAGATCGGAGAGGGAACCAGGATCTGGCACTTCGCCCACGTCCGAAGAGGCTCCAGGATCGGAAAAAACTGCAACGTGGGGAAGAGCGTTTACGTGGATACAGGAGCGAAAATCGGGGACAATGTGAAAATTCAAAACTTCGTTTCAGTCTATAAGGGCGTGACGATCGAGGACGACGTATTTGTGGGGCCCTCTGCCGCATTTACAAACGACCTTTACCCCCGCGCCTTCATATGGGATGAGGAGCACGTGGTTTCAACAAAGGTCTGCCGGGGTGCAAGCATCGGCGCCAACTCCACAATAATTTGCGGCGTGACCATCGGCGAGTATGCAATGGTTGGAGCAGGGAGTGTTGTCACAAGAGACGTCCCAGCCTTCGCACTGGTGCTGGGAAATCCTGCAGAGGTTAAAAAATGGATCTGCTACTGCGGCCGCGGGCTTCATAATGTCATAGAAGAGACCGCCTCCGGCAAGCTCTACAGATGCGATGCCTGCGGAAAAGATGTGGAGATCAAAAAGATATAAAAATGGAAAACAGAAAAGCCAGATGGACATCGGACGGGAAAACAGAATGGTAGAGGATATTGCGGTCATCGGCCTGGGGAACGCCGGACTTCCCCTGGCAGCGGTAATTGCCGACAGCGGACTAAAGGTCATAGGCGTGGACATAAATGAGGGACGCTGCAAGCTGATAAATCAGGGGATAAATCCCATACCGCAGGAGGCAGGCCTGGATGAGCTGATCAAGCTTCACGGCGGCAAGGGACTCATTGCCACTGCCAGCTACGAGGATGCCAAAGGCTGTAGCGTCTTCATAATAATAGTGCCTGTGTTCGTCGATGTAAGCTTCAGCCCGGATTTTTCTATAATGAAGGACGCCGTCTGGTCGGTGGGCAGGGTCTTGAAAAAGGGAGATCTGGTCGTGGTCGAGACCACATTCCCACCCGGAACGACCGACTCCCTGGTAAGGCTCTGGCTGACTGAGTCAAGCGGCCTTCCGCCCGAGGACTTTTTCCTGGCCTACTCTCCCGAGAGGATAATGACGGGCTACAGCATCTCTAGGCTCCGTGAGTTTCCGAAGGTCATAGGCGGGACAGACGAGGAAAGCGGTTTCAAGGCCTATGAGGTTTACAAAAAGTTCATAGCCAACCTTCACCTGGTCTCGTCGGCAAAGGTGGCAGAGATGATCAAGGTCATGGAGGGCTGCTACAGGGATGTGAACATCTGCCTCGCCAACGAGCTTTTCAAGATATCTGAAGCCTTGGGCCTGGACTTCTTTGAGGCAAGGGAAAACGCCAATCACCAGTTTTGCCACATTCATCTGCCATCCACCGGCGTTGGAGGCCACTGCATCCCCGTTTATCCATGGTTTTTGATAAAGGAGATGGAGAAGAGGGGGAAGTTTTGCCATGTGCGGCTGCTCCGAACCTCAAGGGAGATCAACGACGAGATGATAGAATACTGGGCTAAAAGAATCGTTGCAGAGTGCATGAAGATCGACAAGCCTCTGGCCGATGTGAGAATTTGCATTCGCGGAATAACCTTCAGGGCGGGCGTGAAGGAGTTCTATCACAGCAGGAATATGGCCCTGGCAAAGCTCTTGAAGGAAAAAGGCCTGGATACATACGTCTTCGACGATCTGCTGAGCGAGAAGGAGGTAGAAGGCAAGGGATTTTCGTACATCAGGCCTGAGGAGGCTGACCTGGTCTTCGACTGCTTCCGCCTTTCCTTTGATATTAATGATGAAGGAAATGGAGAGGCCGCATAAATGAAGATAGCATCGGTTGTCGGGGCCAGGCCCAATTTCGTGAAGCTGTCTCCCGTTTCCCGGGAGCTTCGAAGGAGGTTCGACGAGGTCATCATCCATACCGGCCAGCATTACAACTACGAGATGGACAAAATTTTCTTCGAAGATATGGGCATCCCTGAGCCAGGATATCACCTGGGCGTGGGCTCGGGGAACCACGGCTACCAGACTGGAGAGATGCTGAAGAGGATCGAGGAGATTTTGCTGGATGAGAGGCCCGATGCGGTCCTGGTCTTCGGCGACACTAACACCACTCTGGCCGGGGCCCTTGCGGCTGCAAAGCTGCATATCCCTGTGGCTCACGTCGAGGCTGGTCTTCGGTCATTCAACCGCCGCATGCCCGAGGAGATCAACCGCGTTTTGGTTGACCACTGCTCAGACCTGCTTTTATGCCCTACAAGGACTGCCGTTTCGAATCTGAAAAAGGAGGGCATAGTCAGCGGTGTCCACCTCACCGGCGACGTCATGGTCGATGCCCAAAGGGACTGCACTCTCATTGCCGAGAAGAGGTCGCACATCCTGGAAGAGCTGGGACTTAAGCCCAGGGATTACCATCTTGCCACAATTCACAGGGCCGAGAACACAGACGATCCGGGGAGACTAAAAAATATAGCTGAAGCCCTGGAGGAGATCGGAGACGTCGTTTTCCCCTGCCACCCGAGGGCTGAGAAGTGCCTGAAGCAGCTGGGACTCTGGGAAAGCCTGATCGCCCGTGCCAGGGTGATCAGGCCCGTGGGCTACCTGGACATGATAATGCTTGAGAAAAGCGCCCGGAAAATACTGACCGACTCGGGCGGGGTGCAGAAGGAGGCTTATCTTCTGGGCGTGCCATGCATCACCCTCCGTGATGAGACCGAGTGGGTGGAGACTGTGGAGGACGGCTGGAACGTGCTGGCAGGAGCCGACAAGGAGAAGATCGTCGGCCTGACAGGAAGCTTCGAGCCCAAGTCCGAACAGAGAGACGTATTCGGTACGGGTGACGCCAGCATAAGGACTGCAGAGTGCATCGCCGAGCTGGTTATGAAGTCAGGAGAAGGCAAGCCAGGAGTGAGCAAATGAAGATACTTCTGCTCGCCAACCAACCTGAGAGAACCACGAGGCTCCGGATGTTCGAGGGCACTCTGAAGGAGCTGGGCTATGAGGTCGTGGTCCCAAGGTTTGATACGCGCAACTGGATCAGGATTGCAGGTCTCGCCAGAAAGGTGGCTCTTGCAGAGCAGCCCGACGTGGTTCACATCTTCAACGTTCCCGATATCATTTACCATAGGTTCCCTGATCTGAGAGGCAGGGGCTTCAAGAAGCTCATCTACGACTACCGCTCCCCCTGGGGCCTGGAGCTTCAGCAGACATTCGGCGCTCCCGGAAAGGCTTTCGGCGAGCGCTTCGAAAGAGAGCTGGCAAAAGCAGCGGACGTCATCACAACGGTCAACAGGCCGCTTGGGGAGAAGGCGAGGTCTTTCGCACCGAACAAAGAGCCCCATGTCATAGCGAACTACCCATCAAGATCATTTTCGAAGGTCAAGGAGAAGGATTCGGATGGCCTTGAGGCAGCCGGTACGGGAGAAAAAGATCACGAGGCCATGAGCAAAGCACCGATCATTTTCATAGGCCGCGTCTGCACCCAGGAAGGGATACAAACGCTTCTGGCGGTGGCAAGAGCAATCCCTGAGCAGGAGTTCTGGATCGTAGGCGGAGGCCCCTTTGCCTGGTGGTTCCTGAGGAACATGCCGCCAAACGTGAAGAACCTTGGGTGGCAGCCCCACGAGAAGGTGGCAGGGCTCATCAGGAAGGCCAAGATCTGCCTCATCCCCAGGGAGGAGAGCGTGATCACGCCCTATTCGACGGACAAGAGCGTCTGGAAGCTGAACGAGTACCTGAACATGGGGAAGCTGGTGGTGGCCTCCGGCATCAGCCGGGAGGAGCCAAGGAAGAACCTCATAATCGTGGAGAGCGCCGGGCTGAAGGAGGAGATAATCAGGCATCTCGACTATCGCCCGCAGAAAATGGGGGAAGAGGATTTCAAGTACTGGGATTCCAATACGGAGGCTATAAGGGAGGTTTACGAGAGTCTCTAAGTTGGCAGGCTAAAGCAGATACGGTGCCGGCTCCCGCCCGCCCCATTCATACATCAGACGAGGAACATAGCCCTTACAATCCCGCGGCAGTGTGCATAGACCCCAACCTACCTCATGGACGATCCCAAGGGCCAAAGGCCAAGGGAGATAGGGCTAGGAGGGGACTAATGCATCGCAGTTGATACACAAACCATGTAGCGGAATGAATGAAGCGCATGGGTTGTCCTTCTCGGCGGGACCACCATAAGAGACATCGGTCTTGCAACCACCCAAAACTCTTTCCTCATCTGATCCTCTCACAAGGACTACCAGTTCAGGCCTCGTCCAAGTTTTCTTCATTTTCCTAACTCCTATTATAGCTCTTGGCCGGCAAAACAAGCCCTCTCTATAATTACTTTTCGCTGAGCATTTCCAGTCTCCGAAGGCATTAATCCTCTCATCCCAATCCTCCACTCCCCAGGACCGCTTGCCCTCCTTCAAGAGCCCCAGATCCAGCGCCTGAGCATGAGCAACCCGACGGAGGTACTCCACGGAAGTGTCCAACGTCCTATGCATCATCCAGGACTTGACCGGGCACTGCTCGCATAGCCATAACAGGAAGCACCGATGATAGCATCGAAAAGGGTTATGCAGGAAGCCTTACACAAGCATTTAGGCCCCGACTAACCTTGCAGGCGATATGCTTGGAGCCAATCTCAGTGAAACAGGCTTAGCTTAAACCCATTGTATTGCAGTTGAACTGGCAGTTTCCCGTATGCGTGGTACACCAACCATTTGCCCCATCCGGGCCACTAGAATGATCCTTGCAGACAGTAAGCACTCTTTCCTATGTCGATTCTCTTACAAGGATTACGAGTTCGGGTTTCGTCCAAGCTCTCTTCATATTCCTACCTCTTCATTGGATTTTAGCTGTTAGAGCAAGCCCTCTCTATAATTACTTTTCGCTAACTTTTCGTATCTCCGAAGGCCTTAACTCTCTGCTTCCAGTCCTCCACCTCCCACTACCGAACGCCCTCCTTCAGGAGCCCCAGGTCCAGATCCTCGGCTAGAGCCACCCTGCAGAGGTACTCCACTGGGCGTATCAAAGGTCCCGTCCGTGCTCCATCCAGGACTTGGCTGGGCACTGCTCGTATAATCCTTTCAGAAAGCACCAGGCGCGGCGGGCCGAGCAGTAGGAATTTCCAGCAGGCTGCAGATCCGAACCTTTATGAGCTGGCCAAGGGTATGTTGGTATCGATAATGAAGCAGGCCAGAAATTGAAGGGAGGAGTTAATATTTACTTTAAATGGCCAATCGTCTTTTGCGATGACTGCAAAGCGATGACGATTTCTGGATGATCCAACCACACCATTTGCTTTTAATACATAGAGTTCATATTTAATCTTGAATGAAGCTCAGGGTGAGGATTGAAGGCTCAAAGGTCCATCGGGTGGGTTACAGGTTGTTTATGGCCAATAGAGCCATAGATCTGGATCTTCCTGGATTTTCAGCTCAGAACAGAATCGAGGACGGCCGTCAGGTCGTGCTGGCCTTCTTCGAGGGCGATGAGAGCCAGGTCGTGGAGTTTCAAAGGTTTATTGAAACTGAAAAGCCGCCGGAGGCTGAGGTATCGTCAATCACCATCCAGGACTATCAGGGACAGGTTGGGGAGACCTTACTATTTCACCAGAGGATGAGTTCTCAGCATCTGGGTAGGGGCATAGATGCAATACTCAGAATGGAGAAGAAGCAGGATGTAACCATAGACATACTGAGGGAAGTTAAGGGAGATACCTCGTCTATGCTTGAAAAACAGGATGTGACGATCGCAGTTTTAAAAGAGGTTAAAGAGGACACCTCGTCCATGCTTGAGAAACAGGATGTGACCATAGACATACTGAGGGAAGTTAAAGAGGATACCTCGTCTATGCTTGAGAAGCAGGACGTGACCATAGACATACTGAGGGAAGTTAAAGAGGATACCTCGTCTATGCTTGAGAAACAGGACACGACCGTCGGCGTATTGAAAGATGTTAAAGAGGACACTTCGTCAATCAGAAATGATATCTCAGAGCTTAAGAAAGATACTATGGATACAATCCTGGAAAAGTACTTCGAACTCTCCAGGGAAATTGCTGAGATAAAGGCCACCCTTTCAGACATTAAGGCAAAGGTTTCTTAAAAGCTCAATCATCTTGAGAAATAAGGCAAAATCTGAGCCTGGCTGCAACATCGGCCCCAGCCCGGCCTCTTAAACATCAGATGAGAAATACAGCTCTAATTAATTCCCCAGCAGGGTCCGCAGTCTCTGGCCCAAATCACGGATGATCCTAAGAGCAAAAGGCCAAGGGAGATAGAGCTAAGAGCGAGCGATGGAAACGCAATCTTCGCAACACATCGAACGATGCCGTGCCCTTGACACACAGTCCATTAGCCGAAACGGGGCCAAGAATCGCTGATGTCTTACAGCCAGACAACACTCTTTCCACATCAGATCCTCTTGCAACGACTACCAGTTCAGGGCTAGTCCAATTTTTCTTCAAATTCCTGACCCCATAATAAGCTCGCCCTGGCAAATCAAGCATTCCCTATAATTACCTTTCGCCACCATTTTTATCGCCGAATGCCTTAACTCTCTCCCGTCCGTCCTCCACTTCCCATGATCGCTCGCCCTCCTTCAGTAGCCCCAGGTCCAGCGCCCGGGCATGAGCAACCCGACAGAGGTACTCCACTGGCGTATCAAAGGTCCCGTGCTCCATCCAGGACTTGGCCGGGCACTGCTCGCACAGTCCCTTCAGGAAGCAGCGGGCACAGCGGGCCAGGTAGCAGAGATCTTGTGCCGTCATCGCCCCCAATCTGGGGAATAACTCGGTCAGTTCCTTATTGAGGCAGCCGTTTTGAAGACCGTATGATGCATCGTATATTGCGCTTCATCGGAAACTTTTAAATCTCGCGGATCCCAACGTATAATGCATTGCAAGCTGCAAATGGCGGCGGATCTTGCCAGCATTGCCTCGCACGATATTTCAATTGCGTCTCATTGGCTATGGCACTTGGCAAGACAAAAGGAGATAATTAATGGCTGCACATGGTCTCAAACGTCAGTTCATCAGGGATGCTGAGGGAAACCCTGTTGGCGTTATTCTGCCGCTGGAGGAATTTGTGCTGGTTGAAGAAACTCTTAAGCAACTATTATCGACTCCAAGTACTGCGGACAAGCTCGCTCAAATGAAAAAAACGGTAAATGACGATCAATTCATGGCGGACCTATACGAAACGATGAATGCATTTGAGCAAGTAGATGCCCAGTGGTCGGAGCCGGACTAATGAAGTATCAATGGCATATCTTTCTTGCCTCACTGAATCCATCAAAAGGATCTGAACAAGCTGGTCGTCGGCCCGTGCTGATTATCAGTCGAGAAAGCATTAACCAAATACTGCCAGTAGTCAATATCATTCCGCTGACCTCTAGAAAATCCGCCGCCCGCAACATTTATCCAAATGAGGTTTTATTGCCCGCAGATGTTGTTGGCCTGCAGATAGATTCAATCGCCTTGTGCTACCAAATCCGCACGTTAGACAAGAGCCGACTGGAAGAGGATGTAGGCGAACTGGTTGATGCGGAACTGCGCCAAGAGGTCGTGGAAGCACTTCGCTTTCAAATGGATATATAAGCCGCTCCTCATGTAGATGCAGCTATGCCCACCAACGGACTGAGATCCAAGTCGGAGCCCGGCAGCGGCCCCCGCCCGCCCCTTTCATACATCAGACGATGAGCATGACCCTAAATAGCTCCGCTGCAGGGTCCTTAGACCCCGACCTGCCTTACGGGCGATCCCAAGGTACAAATGCCAAAGGCCATTGGAGATAGGGCTAGGAGGGAAGGGTCGATGCGCACGGAACACAGGCACCCCCAGAGAACGACCGCCAACAATAATCATTGTAAGTACTTTCGCCTTGAATCCACCCTCCCTTACATCCATCTAGCACTCTTTGCTCATCCGATCCTCTTACAAGGACTACCAATTCAGGTCTCGTCCAAGTTTTCCTCATATACCTACCTCCTATTATAGCTTTGACCTGTCAAAGCAAGCACTCTCTATAATTGATTTTCGCTACCTTTTTTATCTCCAAAGTCCTTAACTCTCTCTTTCCAGTCCTCCACTTCCCATGATCGCTCGCCTTCCTTCAGTAGCCCCAGATCCAGCGCCCGGGCATGAGCCACCCTGCAGAGGTATTCCACAGGCGTATCAAAGGTCCCGTGCTCCATCCACGATTTGGCCGGGCACTGCTCGCACAGTCCCTTCAGGAAGCACCGGGCACAGCGGGCCAGGTAGTCGGGGTTTTTGGCCTTCATTTCCCTGAGTCTAGGGAAAAAATCCGTCAGGGCATCTTTAAGAGAGCCCTTTTTAAGGTCGTAAACAGCGTCTGGATGCCGGAGCATCATGCATGGCTGCAGGTATCCGTAAGCGTCCACACAGGCTCCGTGCCCTGCTCCGCAGGAGAACAGTTTATCGCCGGGCGGCCCCATGAACCTGGTGCAGAACTGAACCATATCCTTCAGATACCTTTCCCGGTTCCTTGAGAGGACTGATACGCCCTCCTCGGGGGAGAGCCTCAGCCTTTCAATCAGCCTGTTCCTGGCCGCAGAGTCCCTGCGGCAGCGCAGGTCGAAGAACATCGAATGAGTCGGAGGGTGGTCCATTGCCGGGAGAGTCATTGCCCACTGCTCGAATTGGTCCATTTCGCCCTTGTTGGGTGGCAGCAGCGCCCCTTTGACCACAAAAGGGATCTTTTTTTCCAGGAGAAGATCAAGCCCCCGCATGAACTGATCGAAGGAGCCCTTCGACCTGGTGACTGCCTCATAGGACTGGCGGGTCATCCCGTAGACTGTGACCTCCACCGTCTCACGGGGCGGAACCCTTGCAAGCAGGTCGGCAATCTCCTGAGTTATGAGACGGGCGTTAGTGAACAGCAGCACCGTGATGCCCAGCCTGCGGGCGAAAAGATACAGCTCCTGGAAGTCGTCACGGAGCAGCGGCTCGCCCCCCGTGAACCTGACGGTCATGCAGCCTAAAGACGCTGCCTCCATCAGGATATGCTTAACCTCAGCAGTCGTCATCTCACGACATCTGGCAGGATCATCCTCCGGCAGGTTGATGCAGCAGTGGATGCAGTCGTTGTTGCACCTCTCGGTCAGCTCCATGTCCAGCCGGCCAAGCAGCGGGCCGCCGCCCTTCCAGATCCTGTGCTTTGAGGCATTGACCGAAACCGAATAGGAAGGCTGCGAAGTCCCTGTCATCAGGCCACCGTTTTCTCCATTTGCTTGATCGACGGCCGGGCCGGTAGCTTCTCCAGCTCGGCCACAATTCCACCGCTCTTGTCGAACTCCATCAGGTAGCACGGAACGCCTCTCGCCATCTTCTCCAGGAGGGTCATCATCTTTTGCCACCAGTCTGCCGTCACAAAAGGCTTGATTATGCAGCCCATCAGCCTTCTGATGATCTCCTGTCGGTCCTCGATGGGAGTTAAGCGGTTTTTGTCGGACTTCTTTAAAAACAGAATGGCATTTAGGGGTGCAGACGATGCCGAAACCAGAGGCACCTCTCCGTGGGACCAGCTGCCGTGTACCCGGAAGCCGTCAGGCCAGAGCCGGACGATGTTCCTGTCGTCGCAAAGTATCTCGGCCCTATCTTTTAGCATCTTCACGGTGGTCGATTTCCCTGCCTCGGAGTGCCCTACGAAAAGCAGGCCGCGTCCGTCCATTATCAGGCCGGCTGAGTGCATGAAGCATGCCTGGCGGTCTGCCAGAATCCTCGCCAGGAGTATCTGGTCTGATGGAAAGAGGCTCAGGGAATGCAGGCCGCCTTTAAGGAAGATATCATCCCTATCGTTGTATATCTCGGCCCGAGAGTGGTCATCGTTAAAGACCGCCACCCTGTGAAGGCTTGGGTCGCCTTCGGTCGGGGATATGCCCAAATAGATCCAGGACCGACCTTTGCGATAAATGGCCCAGGGAGCCTTCCTATAGACCTCCTTTCCCAGATCCCTTCCATCCATATCAGGCAGGCTGAAGTGGTGACGAATTGATATCATATCGCCGTCAGGCTTTTCCGTTCGGAACTGCTCGAACTTCGAATCAAATGTGCCATCGGTGATGGGAAGGTCCGACTCGACCAAAACGATGACGCCCCCTATTCGATAATATCGCCGATGATCACGCTTCCAGCACTCCTTGAAGGCCCTGGCCTCCCCGGCCACCTTGCAGAGGTAATCTATTTTCGCCCCGTACCGGCCGTGCTCCAGATAGGCATAGACAGGACACCAGCGGCAGTCAGATCTCTTATCGCACGAACCGCAGTTATCCAGGTACTCTTTTCCGCCCCTGATCCGATCGGCCAGCGAAGGTATGAACTCGTCCCAGGCTTCCTGGAAGCTTCCTTTCCTCAGGTCGTATCTGAGGCCAGGGTCCTTGATGAAACTGCAAAATGTCATCCTGCCGTAAGGATCGATGTGAAAGTCCCTGCGTCCCTGAATGCACCTGGCAAAGAGCCTGTCGTCCGATGGGGCCGCCGATGGATCCTCAGAGGCATCCGTTTGGTAGGAGTGCACTGCCTCATGATGCTCCTCGTAAGACACATTAGGATTATCCAGAGAGATGACATCCGCAGGGTCAAGCCGCTGGGCTGCGATCTCGGAGTTCCTCTCCTCCGAGCTGCAGGCAGACAAATAAAGCCATGCTGCTCCGACTCTATAATGAGGGCTCAAGCTCTTGGCCAGCGCTACCATATCCGGGTACTGGTGATAGTTTTCCCTCATGGGGATTAGCTGCACTGTAAATCCTGCTCCGGCCTCTTTAAGGTATTCGAATCCCCTCATCGTGGCCTTGAAGGAGCCAGGATTTCGAGTGACTCTGTCGTGAACCTCAGGGGTAGCTCCATAGAGGGCCACCATCTTCGTGCCCTTTTTCTTCATCAAAACTGCAATTTCCGGAGTGATCAATGTCCCGTTGGTGTTGATTGAATATGAGGCGCTATGGCTGGTTATGTAGTCGAAGATCTCCGGGAAGTCGGGCCGCAGCATCGGCTCGCCTCCTGAGATCGACCACCTGCGGCATCCCATGCTTCTGGCTTCATCGACGATTCCCCTGATCTCCTCTAAGGACAGCTCCTGTGCCTGCATATCCCTGTCTCCCGGCGAAATCCGAAGCCAGCAGTGAAGACAGTTGTTGTTGCATCTGTAGGTGAGATCAAGGCTGCCTTCGATTGGCAGGCGGGGCATAACTGATAATGGGCTAGACCGGAGATAGCCGCCGGTTAAGTTATCGTTCGTAAACATTCCCTCTCTTTTGGATTAACTATATTAATATTATACAGATATTATACTAAACTTGTTTTTCCATCGTAACCCAATGCCTCAGCCCTGGCATGAGCCACACTGCAAAAGTACGGCACCTGGGCGTCCATTGATCCCTCTTCAAGATAGGCGTGGGCAGGACACCATGAGCAGAGGTTGATTATTGGGCATCTCCTGCAGGTTTTCAAGAACTCCTCGTTTTCGGACCTCATATCCCTGACGCTTTGCACGAACTCCTGCCAGGCTTGATGCTTGAGGCCTTTTCGAATGTCATAAACGCAGTCCGGCTGCCGGAGGGACGAGCAAAGCCGCATTTTGCCGTCGCATCCCATCGTGAAGCTCCCGACACCGGTTCCGCAGTGGAAGAGGTGATTGCATTTAATGTCGCAAAATCCCGGATTGATTAGCTTATCACAGCCCTTTTCAAGGGCGCCAAACCTCTCATGATCTGCCATCTCAAGGGCTACAATCTCCTCGGGCCTCAGCCGCTCTGATTTTATCTCCTCGTTCCTGGCAGGGTTGCGATCAAGCCTCAGGTGGAGCAACGGATCGAACCTGAAGTAGTCCTTTGTCCTCTCCCTGCAGAACCGGGCGATCACCGGAAGCTCATGGCTGTTCGATCGAATGGCCATCGCCTTCAGCCTGACCTTGAGCCCGGCGTCCAGCAACAGGTTCAATCCCCGCATAAAAGCATCAAAAGAACCGGGCCGACGGGTGACCGCCTCATAGGTATCCCTGGTCACGCCGTAAACAGTCACTTCGATATCCCTCGGAGGATATTTTTTAAAGAGCTCAATATGCCCTTCATCGATCAGGCAGGCATTGGTAAATACGGAAACCAGCAGCCCTTTTTTCTTGAGGCCGATGTAAATATCCTCGAAATCGTCTCTTAAAAGGGGCTCGCCGCCTGTGATCAGACACCACAGAGCGCCCATTTTTACGGCCCAGTCTGCTACATTCATGATCTCCTCAAGGTTGGGCTCAGCCTTCCGGGCGGCTTTGTCGCCTGCAGGAAGGCATATGTAGCAGTGGCCGCAGTCGTTGTTGCAGCGTGCAGTGACCTCCAGGTCAAAGGAGATGATGCGATTATTCGACCTCATTTTGTCCCAGAGGTCCAGGTCTGGAAGCTTTCTTAAAACGGTATGGAAACCTTCTTTCGATTTCAGTTCATTTGTGGAATTAGGTTTGCTTGAATCGGACATGGGCACTCCTGCATTATTATCCAGGATTATAATCCAGGGATTCAGGCCACAAGTTTTAGACGCATTGCCATTCGCCTTCGCCCTGTGGCCTTCAGCTCATCCCCCAGCTGCTTTTCGAGGCCGCTTATGGTCGAGGGTTCAAATCCCAGGCTCCTGTAAAGGTTTACAGCCGCACTATTCTCGGGATAGACAAGGAGGCAAAGCTCTTTCGCCCCTTCTTCTCTTGCAAGCTCGATGGCCCGGCGGCATAGGGCATCTCCTATCCCCATGCCGCGAGTGGGCAGCCAGACGAATAGGCCGAAGATCCAGTAGCCGCTGTAAGGATAGTTCTCAGGAGGATGCCTCACCAGGTCCGCATAGCCGACGACCCGCGAGTTCATGCGGGCCACGAAGCCGGTAATATGCGGATTTAACGATCCCATGAAGCCCAGCCGATCTTCGGCCTCCTCCAGATCTACCTGGCCTGCTTTGCTGATCACGACTGCCGGGTGGAGGAGATGCGGGATGGTTTTGCGGTAGATCTTCAAACCCTGGATTTTTTGGAGAATGAAGGCTACAGGGATCAGGAGCAACCTTGGATTGCAGGCCCAGAGCATGTTGTTGCGGGACAGATAGGCCAGGAGACCCCTTGCAGGTCCAAGCCCGCCGCCGACCCGACGACCCTTTCGTTCGACTGTCACGGCCACGGCTAGGATATTCTCCAGCGCAATCAGCCCGTCGGGCACATGGACGTTATCCCCCTTGATAAGGAATGAGCCGTTCCTCCTCTGGACTATGCGGTGGACGGCGAGCTTGTCGGCATGGGGCTGCCTGAAGGCCACAACATCGCCAACTCTTAAAGGCCCATGCATATTCAATGGCACCAGAGTGACAATATCTCTATCCCTGATGAAAGGGTGCATGCTGAGTCCCCGGGCACGGAAGCGGAAAGGCACGCCCTTTTCGATTACGGAGCGCATCAGCTCTTTAAGCGGCGGCGCCCTCCGGCTCCGGGGCTCTTCAAAGTGGACGTAAGAGTTCATCCTGAAGCCGGAACCAGCATCTTTCTCTTTAAAAGCTCACTTGCCAGGCCGACCACATCCCGCTCAACTTCGCCAGGCTTTGCCTCATACTCGGCCTTCAGTGCCTCAGCCACCTCTTGAAGGCTTCGGCCGTCAAGCCTCTCCCAGATGGCTCTTCCTGTCTCGTTCAGCGTGTAGATCTCGTCCTCCATATCTCCGATGCCTGCGGTCAGGGGAACGATGATCAGTTCGCCCTCGATGTCCCTTGCCACGACATCCTCTGAGGGTACATATTTAGAACCGATTTCTGCTTCAATCTCCATAATCTCACCCTATACTAGTTGCGATTTCTATGTCTGTTCCCTTAAAAGCTTTTCGCTAACTTATTTATAACTATTTGACCAATTGCTAATTAAGGAAGGCTTTAGACTGCAGTAAACAACAACTTGCATAAATTAATTAACAAAATGGCTCAAGTGGCGCTAGACCCTGCCCGATATTTTTACACCAGATTGGAAAATAGCCAAAATAAATCCGAGGCTAAGTCCGTTTTCACTGATCCATATCACAGACAATTCGATGAAGCAAGGAATAACAAAGATATGGCTAGAAAAGTAGTTTACCCATATCAAGTATCTCAGTCCTGGACCAGGTATAGTTGCTTCTGAATAGATTTAAGATAGTATTATCCGCATTATTTCGATTGATCCGCAATATGAACTTTAAATTCGCAATTTCTAAATAATATAAGACTAATTAATATGTGCTCGATAATGCAGGCATTCGAGGAGGAGATGGCAAATGGAAAACCAGTGGAAAAAGCCAGAGCTTGTTATAGTCACCAGAGGGAATGCTGAGGAGAACGTTCTGAGCGGCTGCAAACTCATGGGAAATTCGGGTTCAAGCAACTTAAATAACGGTTGCTTGGTGGCTGGAGACAGACCCTGTGTAGCTTGCATTGTGAATTGCTGCAGTTGAAAATCGCTTCCCTAGCGCTTATTAATCACTTGATCGCCGAGGCAATTTGCTTCCAACTTATTTGCAGGACGCGCCAGAAGATCCAGCCTTCATTTCTTGAAGGCGCTCTTTATCAGGCAGTTAGTCATTCCATGCGGGCACGGCATAGATTCAACTGCACCCACCCGACGGAAGAGGCCCAAGTCGTAGTCCGACAGCAGCACCGGCCCCCCGCCCCTTTCACGCATCAGACGAGGAACACAGTCCTAAATAGCTCCGCTGCAGGGTCCTTAGACCCCGACCTGCCTTACGGGCGATCCCTAGGGCAAAAGGCCAAGAGAGATGGCTAAGAGTTAGCGTAAGAACTGCAGCACCTGCAGATTCCCTGACCGTAATACACGAAGCAGTAGCCGTTAAATGCAGTCTGCGAGTTGCCAGAATCGGAACTCTTACACGCTTCAAGCACTCTTTCCTCATCCGATCCTCTTACAAGAACTGCCAGTTCAGGTCTCGTCCAATTTTTCTTCATATCCTTACCGCTTTATTAGCTTTTGGCGGGTAAATCTAGTCCTCTCTATAATTACTTTTCGCTGATCTTTCCTGTCTTCGAGATCTTTAGCCCTCTCTTAGATCCTCCAAATGAGCTATCGAACAATTGATATTACATCTATTTTCTCGTCAGATTTATCTTTTAAAAGAAGTTATCTTAATACCATGAAGCTTATAGCAATAATGGCGTTAATGGCCATGCTATTATCCATTGGTCCTCAATCCTGCAGCGACATAACCGACCAGGGAAATCTGACCATAGGAGCCCTTCTTCCATTAAGCGGCGACTATGCCAGCATTGGAAAATCGGCTCAGATTGCCCTCGAACTGGCAGAGGCCGATATCAATGAGGCCCTTTCAGATATGGGCAGATCTGCAAGAATACAGATGCTCATAAAGGATACGAAGACCGACCCGGAAGTGACCTTCGAAGAGCTGAAGGACTTTATGGACCAGGGATTGAAGATTATCATAGGCCCAGAGGACAGCGCCTCGCTTTCAAGAGTAAGAGAGTACGCCAATGAAAGCGGCATAATTCTGATCAGCAGCTCCAGCACTGCCCCGAGCCTGGCAGTTGCCAACGATACGACATTCAGATTTGCCTCTGATGATACGCACCTGGCAAATGTGATGGCAGCACTTATGCAAAAAGACGGAATCAAAGCGGTATTGCCCCTCGCCAGGGAGGACATCTGGGGAAACGATCTCATCAACGCCACGGCGAAGAGCCTTGATTCCAAAGGCGGCGTAATGCTGAGTCCCGTTAAATACAACCCCAACACAAAGGACTTTGCTCGAACTCTGGCTGACCTGAGGACCGCCCTGGCAAAAGCCATAAACCAATACGGCAACGGCTCAGTCGCCGTCGATCTGATTGCATTCAATGAGGGCACTAGCATTCTATCCCAGGCATCCGGGGACCCTGTCCTCTCATCTGTGAGATGGTACGGCAGCGATCCGTCAGCAGTCTCGTTTCATGAGAACGAAAAGGCTGCCAGGTTCGCCTGGAAAGTCCACTTTGTGTACCCAACATTCGGTCAGGAGAATTCTACCGTCTACAGGAGGATATGCGAAGAGGTCAGGCAGAGGTACGGGATTGACGCTGTCACATATGCGATAAACGATTACGATACAGCGTGGATGGTTGCCTACGTCTACCTGATCGCCGGATCGGACGATCCCGCGGTCTTTAAAAAACTGCTGCCGAATTTTGCAAAAACATACAGGGGATACTCGGGAGATTCGGCCTTAAACGATGCTGGCGATAGGGCCTTCGCCATCTATACCATCTGGTCATTAAAGCCATCAAAAGACTCATTCCGAAACGTGCCCTTGACCAAGTACGTCTTCAATCCAAATGAGGGAGCCTTCTGGAGCAGTGTAGAGGATGCCTTATAATTTTTTAGCAGTCCTGCAGCCTTAGAGGACTGCAGCCCCCTTCATGAACTCTTGAAGGGGGCCTTCGGCTTTGGGGTTTTACTCCACAGTCACGCACTTCGCCAGGTTCCTGGGCTTGTCTATGGGCAGCTCCAGCCTGTTGGCCGTGTAATAGGCCAGCATCTGCACGACCACTGTGCACAAAACGGCAGAGAACACCGGCCTCGTTTGAGGAAGCTCCACCACAACGCTTGCCACCTTGCCGATATCCGGGTCCCCTTCAGTCGCAAGGGCAATGACCTCAGCTCCCCTGGCGCGGACCTCCTTTATGTTGGACTGGATCTTCTTGCCGCAGGTGGCCAGAGCCACAACGGGAGTGTTATCGGTAATCAGGGCCAGCGGCCCATGCTTCAGCTCTCCTCCGGCATAGCCCTCAGATGGAATGTAGGCGATCTCCTTCATCTTCAGGGCCCCTTCAAGCGATATCGGATAGAGGAAGTCTCGCCCTATGAAAAAGTAGCAGCCTGCACCGACATACTGCTCCGCTATTTCCTTTATCTCATCTCGCTTCTCCAAGACCCTCTGCACGAGTCCCGGCAGGCGGGTCAGCTCCACGATCATCTTCCTTCCCTGGTCGGGCGTAAGATGCCCTCTGGCTCGTCCAAGTCTAATGCCGAGCAATATGATTGCCACCAGCTGGCTCGTGAAGGTCTTTGTCGCAGCGACGCCTATCTCAGGTCCGCAGCGGGTGTAGATCGTGCCGTTCACAAGCTCCGTCACAGTGCTCCCAACCACATTCGTAATGGCAAGGCTGCGCGTTCCGCAGGTCCTCGCCTTCTTAAGGGCAAGCAGCGTATCGGCTGTCTCTCCCGACTGGGTAATTCCCAGCACCAGAGTGCCGGGACGGACCTGAAGGTGCAGGAACTCAGAGGCCACATCCACATCCACAGGCAGGCCGGAGGCGCGGGTAAAGAGGTACTTGGCCAGCATCCCAGCATGATAGGACGTTCCGCATGCGATGATGGATACCCTCTCCAAAGAGCGGATCTCCTCATCGCTCATTCCTAAAGAAAGCCTCACATCGCCGTCTATCTCAGAGATCCTTCCGGCAATGGTCTCCCTGATTGCGCGCGGCTGCTCGTGGATCTCCTTCAGCATGAAGTGGGGATAGCCCCCTTTTTCGGCTGCATCGATGTCCCAGTTGATCTTCTCCACGTTTGCCTGATGCAGTGCTCCCGCCATGTCCATGAGCTCTATTCTGTCGCCGTAAAGCCGGGCGATCTCCCCGTCCTTCATCCTGACGACATCCCTCGTGTAGGGGAGAAGCGCAGACACATCCGAGGCTAGATAGGTGGCCCCATTTCCAATGCCCAACACGAGAGGGCTGTCCTTCCTGGCACAGACCAAAAAGGGCGAGCTGGCTGCAAGAACTGCTATGGCATACGATCCCTCGACCTGCTTTAGGGACTTTATAACGGCCTCCACGAGGTCGCCCTTGTAATACATGTTGATGAGATGTGCCAGTACCTCGGTATCGGTTTCGGACTTGAACTCATAGCCCATTTCGGTCAGAAGATCCCGAAGGTCGAGGTAGTTCTCTATGATCCCGTTGTGCACAACGGCGATCTCGCCCGACGTGTGGGGATGGGCATTCCTGTCGCTGGGTTTTCCGTGAGTGGCCCAGCGTGTGTGCCCAATGCCCATGCTATCGCCCGGAGATCCCAGCGAAATGTAAATTTTCTCCAGGTCGCCTATTCTTCCTGCAGATTTTATGATTTCAAGCTCTCCGCCTGACTTCAGCGCTACGCCGGCAGAGTCATAACCCCGGTACTCCAGCCTCTTGAGGGTGTCAAAGAGCACCGGTCCGGCCTTGCTGTCGCCAATGTATGCGACGATTCCGCACATATCAGATCACCCTGCACTCCCTCTCAATCCATCCCCTAATTTGGGTACCCGAGCCGATGATTGCTCCCGTTCCCACAATGGTCCCAGGATTCACGAGCACGCGGCTTCCCACAGTTACGTCGTCAGCCAATATTGCGCCAAACTCTGCCCTGCGGAACTCCTCCTCCACCTCGATCACCGCTTCGCCCGTCTCCACTGCCATCTGATCCCCCAAAGTACAGCTCGCTCCAATCACCGAGTCGGAGACTATGGCTCCTGAGCCAATCCTTGCTCCGTTCATGATAATGCTGTTCCTGACCTCAGTGCTTGAGCCGATTCTCACCGAATCGCCCACAGATGTTGAAGGCAGCAAAGTTGCATTGGGGCCTATATCGCAGTCCTCGCCGATGGAGACAGGTCCCACGATATAGGATCCGGAACGGATTATGCTTCCATCCCCAATCTCCACTGCGCCTCGAAGCCTCGCTCCCTCCTCGACCTCGCCTGAAACCTTCGAGTCCTTCATGCTTAAGGCCAGGCTGTTGGCATTGAGAAGGTCCCAGGCAAATATAGCATCAGCCCAAACGCCTCCGGTAATCGTTGCCGTTATTTCCTTTCCGTCCTGTATCATCTGGGACAGGGTCTGGGTCAGCTCATAGGAGCCGCGCTCCGATATCGGCGTCTTAAGGAGTTCCTCGAAAATGCCGGGGCCAAACTTATAGGCGCCTGTGTTTAAAATGCCTGCACAGGGCCTTCCTGGCTTCTCTATTATCCCCCGAACCCTGTCCTGCTCCACAGTTAAAACCCCGTAATCGCCCGTATGCCGGCGCAGCGCCGCCAAAATAACATTATCGCCCTCAGCGGATATCAGCTCTCTAATGGCCGAGGCATCTATCAGGTTGTCACCGTTGACGACCAAAAAAGGCTCGTCCACATAAGGCTCAGCCCTTCGAAGGGCATGGGCAGTTCCTAAAAGCTCCTTTTGCTCGAGGTAGGTTATCCGGACGCCGAAATCAATGCCGTCCTCGAAGTGGTCCATGACCCGTTCCTTTTGATAGCCGACCACGATATAGAGATCTTTTACCCCATTCTTGGCCAGAGCTAATATGACGTGCTCCATGAACGGCCTGTTCCCGACGGGAAGCATTACCTTGGACCTCGTCTGGGTGAGCGGCCTGCACCTGCGGCCCTCTCCGGCCGCTAAAATGACAGCCTTCAAATTAATCACAGCCAGGATAACTCGTACAGAAGTTAATGCGGAACTTGCTTTATATCTTTTCGGTCCATGAATCTTAAAATTTATAAATGAATGCGTGGGGATGAAGCCCAAGCTTTTATAGTGGCACTCCGTACTACATCGTTCTGGAAGGTCATTCTGGAAGACCACGATTGAAGGCATAAAAGGGCAAAGATGGCGCCTGAACGAAATACGGAATTGAAGATGGTACATAGATGAGGATACTGGTAATACCTACAACAGACTGGGTGAGACATCCCGTGCCAAACAGGCTCAACTTCATTTTCGATGCTCTGGCTGAGAGGCACGAGGTCTATGTCATTCACTTTAAGCTCAAGAGGTTCAAAGACCTGGAGGCCCGTGATACCAGGTGTCAGCTTGTGGATGCCGGCTGGTTTGAGGCCGATGATCCATCCAGCTACTACCTGATGAACTCTCTCCCGCATCTGCAAAAGATACGTGAAACAGTCCGGGACAAAAAGATAGACGTCGTTTTATCAACCAATATTTTGCCCTCGTTTCTCGCCAACTTCAGCGGATCGCCTGTGGTCTTCGATTATCTGGACCATCTGGAGGAGTCGGCATCCATCTACTATCCGGGCTCGGCCTTCGGCAGACTGGTGAAGACGGGCGTCAGCTGGATAACAAGGTATAACCTGAGGCACGCCATGTCGGTCATCACAGTGACCGATGAGCTGGCAGGTTTTCTCAAAGGCTTCGGGGTAAAAGACATAACAGTCATCCCCAACGGCGTGGATGCGGAGGTCCTAAGGCCCATTCCTGCAGATGAGGCCAAGAGGGCCCTGGGGCTTAAGGGCCATGTAATAGGATACGTGGGCTCCCTGGAGCACTGGGTGGACCTGGAGACCGTAGTGCAGGCCCTACCAAGGCTGGACGTAACGCTTCTGGTGATCGGTCCCGGGCTTTTTACCGATTACGGGGATCTGATAAAAAAGATGGCATCGGACCTTGGAGTTTCTGACAGAATTGTGTTTACTGGAGCAGTGAAGTACTCGGATCTAAGCAGGTACATTTCCGCCATGGACATAGGCTTGAATCCCCTTAAAAGGATGAAGAAGAACGAGTATGCAGCCGGCGGAAAGGTCTTCAACTACCTTGCCTGCGGAAGGCCGGTCCTCTCAAGCAGGATGATATCCCTTGAGAGGCTTCTCGGAGACGAAATATACTATTACGATGATGTGGAGAGCTTCGTCCTCAAAGTCACAGAGATTTTAAAGCATGGGGATAATGAGCAGAAACTTCGGTCCATTGCAGAGAAGTACGACTGGAAGGCGCTGGCTAAAAGATATGAAGCGGTTCTTGAAAGGGCGACGGAATAAGATCTCCTATGTGCGGCATCAACGGATTTACCTGGAAGGATCCGGCTCAAATTGAGAGGATGAACTGTGCGCTAAAGCACAGGGGACCGGATGACCAGAGCACCTACATCGACGATAAAGTATCTCTAGGCCACCGGAGGCTGTCCATCATCGACCTCTCGCCCGCAGGAAGGCAGCCCATGGCAAACGAGGACGGAAGCATATTGATAGTCTTCAACGGAGAGATCTACAACTTCGGCGAGATCAGGCCGGAGCTGGAGAAGAAAGGCCACAGGTTCAGCTCCAACAGCGATACGGAGGTCATCATCCACGCCTACGAGGAGTGGGGATGCGATTGCGTTGAGAGGTTCAACGGCATGTGGGCCTTTGCCGTTTACGACATGGCCAAAGGCATCCTGTTCCTCAGCAGAGATCGCTTCGGAGTGAAGCCGCTCTACTATTATCAGAACGAGAAGGGCCTGATCTTCTCATCGGAGATCAAGGGAATCCTGCAGCACGATATTTTGAGGCAGACGAACGACAAGGCGATCTACGACTACCTGGCCCTGGGATTTGTGGACCACCTGCCCGAGACGTTCTTTAAGGGAGTGTTCAGGCTCATTCCCGGTGGAAACCTTGTCTACAGCCTATCCGATGGATCGATGAAGGTGTGGCAGTGGTACAATCTAGAAGAAAAACACCTGCAAGAGAGACAAAAGGATAGACAAAAGGAGATTGGAGAGCAATCCGGAGAGGCAATTGCAAAAAAGATCCTGGACCTCTTTAAAGACAGCGTGCGCTACCGGCTTATCGCAGACGTGCCTGTGGGATCGTGCCTTAGCGGCGGAATCGACTCATCGGCCATTGTCTATGCAATGAGGGATCAAAACCGCAAGGCGGAAATAAGGACGTTCTCGATGGTCTTTCCCGGAACGAAGATAGACGAGTCGTCCTTTGCCGACGAGGTTGTGAGGGATACGGATGCGAAGCCTCACAAGATCAGTCCGACATCAGAAGATTTGCAGAAAGACCTGAAGGACCTCATCTGGACACAGGAGGAGCCCTTCAGGACTCCGAGCATTTACGGCCAGTACAAGGTCATGCAGCTGGCGCACGAAAACGGCATGAAGGTTCTCCTCGACGGCCAGGGAAGCGATGAGCTTTTTGCAGGATATTTTATATATTATAAATACTACTTATTTGAATCTCTGCTCGGGCTCAGGCTTAATGAGGCACGGCTGACAGCTGGAGCGATAAGCGACAAGGTAAACGACATTCTTCTCTTTCCTGCGGCCACCATTCTCAGCAGGCTGGGACTCTCGAATTGGCTACTGAAAAACATGTGGCTGAAGAAGGCCAGATATCTGGATAACCTAGACGGGATAGAACTGGACAATCCCCTAAAGGACAGGGGCTTTAGCCTGAATAGGGCATTGTACAGCGATCTTGCCAGATACAGCATACCCCAGCTTCTGAGGTACGAGGACAAGAACTCAATGAGATGGTCGATAGAGACCAGAGTCCCTTTCCTGGACTACAGGCTCGTCGAGGCGGCCATGTCCATGCCCTCTGGTTGCAAGATCCGAAAGGGGACGACCAAATATATACTCAGAAAGGCTCTGCAAAGCCTTGTATCCCAAAGAATCCTTTCACGGAGAGATAAGCTCGGCTTCGTCACCCCGGACGAGGACTGGTTCTCCACTCCGGCCTTCAAAGAGATGGCAAAGGGAATAATCGGGTCGAGCCAGTTCAAATCCAGAAGATACTGGAGGGACGAAGAGGCCGCAAAACTGGTTGAGGAGCAGTTCAACGGAAAGAGGAACCGAAGCGATGCCGTCTGGAGAATAATCAACACCGAGCTTTGGCTCAGGGCCTTCATCGATGAGGGTGATTGAAAAAAACAAGAAGCCGCTTTAGAGCCGTTCAAGACGAGGAATCCGATATAATGAGATCCAGGGAGACTATGCTTTTATGCCTTTGCAGGGCGATCCGGTGACCTATTGATGCCCTCAGTCCTGCATGTGGGAAGCATCGCCGGCGTGCCTCAGGAGCTGTCCAGAGCACAGAGGAGACTTGGCTGGAAGAGCGATGTCATGTCCTTTCAGCCCCATCAGTTCGAGTACGTGGTTGATATCTACCGCCCTACACGGATGCCCTTTCCCTTGAAGTACCCCGAGAAGATGAGCTATTTCCTTAAAGTTCTGGACGGCTACGAAATACTCCACTTTCACTGGTCGTCTGTTGTTCCCTTCGGGCTGGATCTTCCCCTCTGGAGAATGAAAGGAAAGCGAATCATAATCCACTATCACGGGGACGATGTCCGGGGAAAGGGCGAGGGCAGGCTGTATAGCCGATTTGCCGACGCCGTCCTCGTCTCTACCCCTGACCTCCTGCAGTGGTCGCCCCACGCAAAGTGGATTCCCAATCCAATAGATCTGAAGCGCTACAAGTGCGTCGGAGCCGATGAGCACGATGGCAAAATCAGGATACTTCATGCTCCAAGCGACAGGAAGGTCAAGGGCACTGAGCACGTAGTTCGAGCTGTGAAGTCCCTGCAGGAGGAGGGCTGTGATGTAGAGCTGGACCTCATCGAGAACATGGCCCACGACGAGGCAGTGGAGCATTACAGGCGGGCAGACATAGTGGTCGACCAGCTCTTGGTAGGCTGGTACGGAGTGCTGGCGATTGAGTGCATGGCCCTTGGAAAGCCTGTATGCGTATACATAAAGGATGATCTTAAGCACTATCTCCAGAGCTCGAGCCGAGGCTCTCCGGTGGTGGCTACATCTCCAGAGGGCCTCAAAGAGGATCTAAGGGCCTTGATAGAAAATCCTCATTTGAGGGCGAAAGAGGGCAAAAAAGCCAGGGACTTCGCAGAGCGCATTCACGACTCAGACAAAATAGCGCGGGTTTTATCTGAGCTGTACGAAACAGCAGAGGCAAAAAATTAAGCATTTCACTTTTTTAAAGCATCTATGTGAAGCAGCAACAGATCCTTGATCCTCCTGATATTTTCCTCGCTGTAAAAGCCGTAATAGTCATATTGAAGCGTGGACTCAAGGAGTGCAGTCGTCTTCTCCTTCAATCTCGACGCAAGTTCCTCTCTCTTTCTTCCAATCAGCTCGCTGTCGGACAATATCTTGTGGAGATCCTTGACATCCCCCATGTTTATTACGCCCGGGAAGTCGTCGTAGAAGGATTTGCCCATGGTGATCACAATTTTATCGTAAAACAGCGCCTCATAGCCTACAGTTGAGTTGATGGTAATCACATAATCGCTATAGCCGAAAATATCCTTGGAAGATATCCTCGGATCTATTACCGTGATATTGGGAAGCTTTGATAAATCCCGCAGCTCCCCTATAGAGTAGTTTCCGATATAGCCGGGGTGCTCCTTCACGAGCAGCTTGAGGCTTGAGGGGATGTTTCTGGCGATGTTCCTGATAAGCTCATATTGATTATACCCCTCCGGGTACTTCAGCCTGACCTGAGCATCCTCGGTAAAGTGGAGCGGATAATAAATGTACCTCTGATCTTTTTCTATCTGCTGATAGGCGAGAGCCTTGGTCAGCCTTCCTCTGATGTGTTTGACAAGCGGCTTATGGACAAAGGTGTTGAACAACCTGAAATTATGATTTTTATAAATGTTGTCCCTGTCCTGCCGATTGATCCTCTCGATCTCCATCAGGCGCGAGAAGAGACGGCCTAAGTTGGCATATTTATTATAATCGATCCTGTTGACCATGTCTATATTGAAATAGACCTTGTTTTCCCTCAAATGCCGTTTATACTCCTCGAAATTTGTTTTATTTACTTTCATGCTGTAATCGTGGGTGAACTTCCCGAAGAAATCGTTTGTATAAGTGACGCCGAAGTAAGGGACGATTCTGACGAGATAGGACCTGCCTCCTCGGTTTTTTAACAGGAAGTAGGGGACCAGGTTGGGAAGCCTGTCCTCGCCGAAGCAGAAATGATGCATAACATCGTTTTCTTCGATGATCGTCCGGTACTTCTCCCACACGTCTATGAACCATGCAAGGCACAGCATCTCCTTCTTTTTATATATCTGATAAAACTCCCTGTCGCCAAAGAAGATCTTTTCCAGAGGCATGCCGGCTTCTCTCTCAATCGTCTGCAGCTTTTCCTCGATATCGGACTTTGCAGGAATTTTTGTATCTTTCAGTAGAGGGATATAATAGGGGCGAATATCAGATTTTTGAGACTCTGCATCGAGCATCTCAGAGTTGGCAAATGTTGCATAGACGACGTTGAAATCGTTTTTAAATCCGTTGATGTATTTAATTATATTTATGGAATCAGTCAAATCAGACTGCGAAAATAGAATAGTCTCTTTTTCGGCCACTTAGCATGTCCTCCGTAAATTCTCGTGCACCATATGCATGATTCAAACCACCCTGCGGGCTTCAACTAGTTGTAGACTTCGCCTTAGTCCACCATCGCCCATTCAAGAGGCGTCCCGAAAGGTATGTCCCTCCGAGCCTTTCGTCCCAGAATATCCTTTAAATGCCTGGGATGCAGCCCCCCTGAAGGGCGGATGGACCTGATGTTATCTTCGGTAAAGGCCTCTCCCGCCAGGATCGCCTTAACTGCGAATATGGACCTCCTGAAGGCGCGGCTTTTATCTTCGTTCTCACCTATGCCGTAGCTTACCTTTCCCATCGCCTTCTCAGCAGTTCGGACTGCTTTGACCATGGCGAAAAACTCCGATGGCTCAAGGGAAAAGGCGCTGTCCGGACCTTTTACGGACCGAGAGAGGGTGAAGTGCTTCTCGATTATGCAGGCTCCTGCAGCCACCGCTGCAACAGGAACCTCTATGCCGAGTGTGTGATCTGAAAGGCCGACTGGCACGTCGAATGCCTCTGCCATATGGGGAATTGTTCGCAGGTTCATCTCCTCAGGGGGAGCCGGATATGCGCTCGTGCACTTGAGCAGTGCTATTTCATTCGCGCCTGCGCGCCTGGCGGCAAAAACCGCCTCCTCGATCTCGCCTAAAGAGGCCATTCCCGTTGAAATCATCAGCGGCTTGCCGGTGGCAGCCATTTTCTCAATTAGCGGGATGTCCACAATCTCAAAGGAGGCAACCTTATGGAGAGGCACGGACAGCCCTTCCAGAAAGTCGACTGCAGAGGAATCGAAGGCTGTTGAAAAGATGTCCATTCCAAGCTCCCTTGCAGTGCTGAACAGTCCGGCATGCCACTCCCAGGGCGTATAGGCCTCGCGGTAGAGGTCGTAGAGGCATCTGCCGGCCCAAAGAGTGCCCTTGCCCGCCAAAAAGGCCTCGCCCCTGCAGTCTATCGTGATGGTGTCGGGCGTATAGGTCTGCAGCTTGACGGCATCTGCGCCGGCTTCTTTTGCGGTATGGATGAGGCGGACCGCCTCGTCGTAGCTATGATTGTGGTTGGCAGATATCTCAGCGACGATATAGACCGGGCTTCCAGGACCAATGCACCTATCGCTCACGTTTATGTAGGACATCTTCTTTGCCGCCTAAAATGTGCTGATCGATTCACTCTCATTCTAATTGGCTCTTTCTCATTCTAATTGGCTTTTTCTTTTGCTAATCGATTCTTTCTTTTATATAGCGAAGGGCCTGACATCCCTTCACTACCTCTTGGCCCGCGAGAGTGAATCCCGCCTTCTCAAAGGCCCTTATCGACCTCTGGTTCTCAGGCTTGATGAAGGCGTTAACCAGAGATATCGGCCTTCTCTTGAAGATCTCTTCCGCTGCTCTTAAGACCATCAAGCTGCCCATGCCCTGGCCCCTGATGCAGGGGTCAATGCTCACGCTGATCACTGCCACTTTGCCCTTGACCTCGAAGCGCACCTGTCCCATTGGGCTGCTTTTTTGGTCAAGGGCAATAAAGAGAGTGCAGTCCGGGTCGGCGAGCTTTCCTTCAAACCACCTGACGTGCTCCTCCCAGGGGATAAGGCCTGTTGAAAATGATGCTGCTCTGCAGTCAGGGTCGTTGGCCCACCGAAAGATCAGCCCGCAATCATCCCGGCAGGCAGCTCTTAGAGGAATGAGCATCTCCAAAATGGAGGAAACAACCCTCAAAGGGCCGAGACCATCAACCATCTGCCTCCCTGCCACCGCCATTGAGGATCTTCTAAGAGGATCACATAGCAGAGCCGCTAATGCATCGACCAGCGCCTCTGCAGAAAGGCGGTCGTGCCATCCCAGGTTGGTCGAAACCCCTGCCTCCGAGAGCTTTTCCGCCACCCTGACCTGATTGTCGGCAAGGACTATGCTCAAGGACGGCAGTCCCATGAAGGCCAGCTCCCAGGAGGTCGTGCCTGCAGATGAGATGGCCACATCGGCCCATGCCATCAACTCGGGCATGTTCGATGCATTTTGTACCAGTCTCAAATGAATTGGAGAGCTTTCGCATGCCAGCCTGATCTCATCGCAGTGGCAGTTGCTGCCGCCCACAACCGCGACCGCCTCCAGCCCTTCAGCAACCAGAGAATGAAGCGATTCAATGACCTTGAGGGTAACGTTATCCGGGTCGCTGCCTCCAAGCGTTATCAGCACCCTGCAAGCCTTCGGGAGGACTGTGCGCCCCCAGCCGCGCCAGGGCCAGAACTCCCTTCTTAAAAGAACAAAAGGGCTGCCGAGCAGCAGTCGTGTATAGGGCTCTCTCGCCCAGTAAAGGCCCTCGTCTGCGTAGATGTTCTGATTTAAGACCAAATCGGCGAAGTATCGGTCCGCATGCCCGTAATCGTCCACGAACAGGAGGCATTTTCCAGAGGCTTTGATTAAGGCCTGATACTCTGAGTTGAAGTGATAGCCATCGACTACTATTATATCTGCCCCATTCAGACCGGCAATATCGCAGGTCTTGCGCGCATCCTCAGCTCCGCCTGGCTCGGCTGAGATATGCTCGACCATAAAGCCATCGGACTGGAGCCTCGACTCTATCACAGGGGCATCTGCTGCCATGATGAACACAGCTCTTCCCCCTGCAGATCTCCAGGCCTGGGCCAGAGCAAGGCAGCGCATAACATGCCCTGTCCCTATTCTGGCGCCCGCATCGGCCCTGATTGCCATTGTGCGGCCTATTCTAGCACTCCTCCAGAGACTTCTGACGGATATGGCGGTTGATTTCCGCCAGACCGGGCTCTCGCCCCATCAGAACGATGACATCTCTCCAGGATACCCCGTCATCACCGCCCAGTTTCCCGTAGACCGCCCTCAAGAGGTCCAGGTCCTCCTTTGTGTCAACAGTCCAGCGATAACGACTGTAGTCCTCTTCGGCTGCGATGGAGAGCAAACGGAAAATGGCCGGATTCTGGTACAGGTAAGGAGTAACATGGACTCTCTGATGAGCAAGCCTTGCCTCTGCGTGGGCCCTATCCAGGGCAGCCCTTGAAAAGACCTCGACATCCAGACCCCTTGGGTAGGTGCTCACCAGAGTGTTGCTCGCATAATCAGGCCTTTTTTCCAGAAAGGCCTGAACTATGTTATCTATTATTTCAGGATCGATCAGCGGACAATCCGAGGTTATGCGGACGATTGAATCTGCATTAAATTCGCTTGCTGCCCCGTGGTATCGATCCAGCACATCCTGCTCAGATCCGCGAAAGGACCGTACGCCAAGCGATCTGCACTCGTCGACTATGGCAGTATCCTCTAGCCTGGTGGTGGTAGCCACGACCACCTCATCCACCAGCCGGGAGCGGTCGGCTCGCCTAACGACCCTGGCAAGCATCGTCCTGCCGCATATATCTCTCAGCGCTTTTCCCGGAAGGCGGGTGCTCCCCATTCGGGCCTGGATAATGGCTACAATTCGCATAGCATCTGTCTCATTCGTTTCTTGTTCGTTTAGCATTCAGGCCGCGTAATGTTCAGGCCATATAATATTCCAGCACCTTCCTGACGGCCTCGACCACATCCAAAACATCCTGGTCAGTCATTGCGTGGAACATGGGCAAGGATATCAGAGCTTCATATGCCCTTTCGGCAACAGGATATTCGCCGCCACGGTACCCGAACCTTGAGCGGTAGTAAGGGTGAATGTGAACAGGAATATAATGGACGTTAACCCCGATGTTCTCCTTTCGCACAGCTGCGAAGATGTCCGCACGGCCGACTTTGAGCACGTCCGGCAGAAGGCGGACGGGATACAGGTGCCAGGCAGAAGAGACATAGCTTCTCTGGGCAGGAATCCTGATGCCCGACAGGTCTCCGAGTGCCTTGCTGTAATGGAGAGCGATCTCTCGCCTTCTGGCCAGGTTTTTGTCAAGCCTCCTCAGCTGAGCCAGCCCAAGGGCGCATGCAATATCGGTGAGCCTATAATTGTAGCCAAGATCGACCATCTCGTAGTACCACTGGCCCTTTGCCTGGCGCTGTCTGGCATCTCCCTCGATTCCGTGGTTTCTAAGAAGCCTGAGGCGCCGGGCGAAGTCCAGGCTGTTTGTGGTGACCATGCCGCCCTCGCCCGTCGTTATGTGCTTCACAGGATGGAAGCTGAAAACGGTCATGTCGCTTATTCCTCCCACCCGACGGCCTTTGTACTCTGCGCCTAAAGCGTGACAGGCATCCTCTATGACCGCAATGCCGCTCTCTTGAGCCAGCAAAGATAACTCCTCTAAATCGGCCGGGTGGCCGGCGTAATCGACGGGGATGATGGCCTTTGTCCTCGGCGTTATGCATTTTGCAGCCTCACCGGGGTCCATGTTCAAAGTGTCGGGCGCAACATCTGCGAAAACCGGCCTTGCGCCCTGATATAAAACGCAGTTGGCTGTGGCGCAAAATGTCATGGGAGTTGTGACGGCCTCGTCTCCGCTTTTAAGTCCTGCCGCAAATGCCGCGCCGTGCAGGGCCGCAGTCCCCGAGCTGAAGCTCACCGCATATTCGGCGCGAACATAATCTGCAAAGGCCTCCTCGAACTCGGCCACCTTGGGGCCTGTGGTGATCCAATCAGAGCGGAGGACATCCGTCACGGCCTGTATGTCCTCCTCGTCTATGCTCTGGTGGCCGTAGGGCAGCAGAGACTGTCTCACCGGCCGTCCGCCAAAGATGGCAAGCGCCTCTTTACTCCTCACCCTCGGCTAGCCTCCTCAGAGACTCAATGGATAGCCATTCTTCATTGGCGTCGCTCGAATAGCGCGACCCTTCTGCCATCCTGTCCGAGCCTGCCCAGTTCTCCACCTGCCACCACGGATGGGTGGGCATTATCACATACATATCATCAAGCTCCACGGAATGGCGGGCCTCGTCCTCTGAGACAAGAACCTCATGCAGCTTCTCACCCGCCCTTATGCCGATGTAGTTAATGCTGCATCCCGGAGCTATGGCCTCGGTCAGATCCATGATCTTGGCGCTTGGGATCTTGGGTACGAAGATCTCGCCGCCGTGCATGTCTTTCGTGCATCTCATCACGAACCGGACACCCTGCTCCAGAGTGATCAGAAATCTTGTCATCCTGGGATCGGTTACCGTAACCGTTCCGCACTCGCGCTGTTTGACGAAGAGCGGTATGACGCTTCCCCTGCTCCCCACAACATTGCCGTAGCGGCAGACGGAAAACTTCGTGCCTCCAGCCCCGGAATAGGCATTGGCCTGCACGAACATCTTCTCAGCGCACAGCTTTGTGGCCCCGTAAAGGTTGATCGGGTTGACTGCCTTATCTGTGCTGATGGCCATCACCTTTTCAACACCCCTATCAATGGCCGCATCAATGACATTCTTGGCGCCTATGATGTTGGTCTGAACGGCCTCAAAAGGATTATACTCGCATGCAGGCACCTGCTTTAGGGCTGCCGCATGAATTACCACATCCACATCATGGAAGGCCCTGTATAGGCGTTCCTTATCCCTTACATCGCCAATGAAATAACGAATGGGCAAACCATCGGTATCCGGAAAGATTTGCCTCATCTCATGCTGCTTCAGCTCTCCCCTGCTGAAGATTACCAGCCTTTTGGGGCGGTATTCACGAAGCACGATCTCCGCGAACTTCCTGCCGAAGGAGCCGGTTCCGCCCGTTACTAGAACATTTAGATCATCGAACATCGCATTCCCTTTTAGATTATTTTTCAGCAGACGCATCAAGTTGATCTATGCGCGGTATGAACTAAAGGCATATCGACACAAATATTAATCTTACCAGAGGGCATGAGGGTGCCCCAGATATTAAAAGAATCGCAAAAGCACTTTATGGCCTTTTTTGAAAGACATGCCCAGATAGACCTGATAGCCTCTCCTGGAATCTCATTTGTGCAAGAGCTCCTTTAAAAAATAGATTTCGCCGATTGTTATGCCCTTCAACAGGAACAAAACCGCAAAGTAGACTAAAGCTCCTAGAGCAATGGACATGAGCAGCTCGAACGCTCCCGCAGGGCTTATTGCCAGGAGGAACAGGGACATTACAAGAGATGCGGCAATGCTCTTGAGGACAAAGCTCAGGCTGAAGTGGATTTTCAGGGATTTGTTTGCGTAATGCGCTGTTAGGATGAATGCAAGAGCAAATGCCGCCAGCGTCGCCACTGCCGCCCCGAGTATGCCAATAAAAGGAACCAGAAGGCAGTTTAAGCCGAGGTTTAAGACTGCGGCCGCAATCCAGATGGATCCTGTAATCACCGTCTTTTTCTCGAGAATGATTATCTGGGCCATCACAGAGTAAATGCCCAAAAATAAAACGCTCAAGGCGACGAAAGGCGTAACCATATAGCCCTGAGCCGCAATCTCCGGCGTCGAAAGCTCCTCCAAAATGGGCCGGGAAAGAATTGAGAGGCCAAAGGCTGACGGTATCCCGAGGGCCAGAAAGCACTTCAGGGAAAAGCCCAGGATGACCTTAACCTTCTCCAGCTCATTCTCATCGTAGTGCCTGGAGAGGGCCGTGGTCAGCATGAAAGAGATGGGGACTATGAACATGTTGATCATGCTTCCCAGAGTGTGTCCCGGCGAGTAGTAGCCCACGAAGGTCGTGCCCATCAGCAATCCTATCACGTAGCGGTTGCTGGAGTTCACGACCCAGCTGGAAAGATTTCCCGGAACTGTAGGCATGCCGAAGGCGAGGTATTCCCTTAGATTCTTAAATCTCGGAACGGCCACCCCGAGGTCCATGACCACGAATGCGCTCATGACAAAAAGCATCAGGGTATCGGAGATCAGGAGCCCAATTACTGCCCCCAAAATCCCCCAGCCGGAAAGCACCAAATAAACTACCAGGAGCAGGCTGAAAAATACCTTCACTACATTGAAGGCCGAGTACTTCTTGATCTGCTGGACACTGCGGAAATATGCAAAAGGAATGCTGATCAAGCACTCAAGAAGGACCAATAGGGAGAGCACCTGCACGATGATCAACCGGTCATCAAATAGCGCCGATGCTATGGGTTTTGCCAGCAGGAAAATTGCCAGCGATGCTGCAAGGCCGAATAGAGAAATTATGGCGGCCAGGGAGTAGAAAATCTCCTGGATATTTTCTCGTGCTCTGGCAGACGGCAGAAACCTGGCCATGGCGTAGGGAAGTCCCAGAAGAGCCACGGCAGGAACCAGGGCGATCGTAACTGAGATTTGAACCCAGATGCCGTATTCCGAGGTCGGCAGGTTCTTGGTGAGCAGCGGCAGCATGATGAGGGAGTTCAGCTCCACAAGAAGGTTGGTTATGGCCACAAGGCCGATCCTTCTTGCCAGAAGTTTATATTGGCTCATTGCAATTTTTCCTTTGTTTCCCTGCGGCTTTCTATCCGAATCAGAATGCAACTTCATCAAGGCGTTCTTCTATAAGCCTTTTGGCAATGGGCCGGGATATGTTGCTTGAAGGAAATAGCTTTAATGCATGCGCCCAAAAATAACTAGGAATGATCTCAAGAGTATACATATCTCACAGCGAACAGGATGAAGGGCGCGCGCTGGAGCTGGCGCAGGCCTTATGGAGAGTCGGGCTGGAGAGCTATGCTGCAATCTACAGCCTGGCTCCCGGCATATCGCGCGGCGAGCGGGTATCCTTTGGAATACGAAACTCAGAGTGCCTCGTAGCCCTGCTGACGGCAACGAGTACGACATCTCCGACTGTGAACCAGGAGATAGGCCTCGCACGGGGCATCGATTTGCTCATCATTCCGCTCCTGGAGAAGGGCACAATGCCTCCCTTTTTAATCGAGCACCTGCGGCCCATCAGCTACGCGGATAGCGAGTTCAAGGATGCCGTCGGCATCCTAATAAAAACGTTTAGAGACTTGAGCCGCCTGGAGTGGCTGAAGGTGACATGCCCCAAGTGCGGCGAGGAGATGACGCAGTACCTCACCACTCAGGAGGAGGTGGACAACGCCCTGGCTAAGGGATCGTGCCTTGAGACCATATGCACTTACTGCCAGAACAAGGTGTCACTGGACCCGAGAACCTTTGCGCCGCTGGAAGAAGGACAAAAAACACTGAAAAGAAAATAGAGGAAAAATTGGGGCTACTCGCCCCCTTCAAAGGTCTTGCGCCACTGCTCCTCTCCTTCCAAATCAGTCTTGATGAGAAGAATTCCGCTGCCTCCGTTTGAGGTAGAGTTTGTCAGCCCTGCGACGATGTAGCCGTCCTCAGCCGCCACAACATCGCCGCCGATGTCGTGTTCCTCCCCAATGCTGAAGGTTCTCTGCCACTGCTCGTCCCCGTTTTCATCGACTTTTAGCAGCAGAACATCATAGCTGTCCGGATCTGCAGAGCCTGTAAAGCCTGCCAGTATGAAACCCCCGTCTCCGGACTGTGCAATTGATGAGCCGCCCTCCTCGCCGGTTCCAAGCGAGAACGTTTTGTTCCATACCTCATTTCCCTGCATATCAGCCTTGATTACCATCACATCTTTTCCGCCGGTCTCCATTGAGCCCGTCCGTCCTGCGATGATATAGCCGTCATCAGTCTCCACGACATCTCCACCGATGTCGTTCCCGGCGCCAAGGCTAAAGGTCCTATTCCATATCTCGTTGCCCTCAGCATCCGCCTTCAGCAGCAGGACATCGTAGCTTGAGCCCGTGGAATTGGTATAGCCCGCCACAATATATCCTCCATCCTTGGACTGCTGTACAGAGACGCCTATATCCTCGCCCATTCCAAAGCTGGAGGTCCTGCTCCAAAGCTCATTTCCTTCAGAGTCGGTCTTCAGAAGCAGGACGTCGCTGCCGCCAGTATTCATGGAACCTGTTCTGCCGACTATGACAAAGCCACCGTCATCAGTCTCCCTGACATCGCTACCGATATCGTTGCTGTCTCCCAAGGAGAATGTCTTTCTCCACAGCTCGACTCCGTCCGCATCGGTCTTCATGAGCAGGACATCATAGGTGTCGCTCATGGAATCTGTGTAGCCTGCTATTATGTATCCGCCATCCAGGGTCTGCTGAACAGACGCCCCGCCGTCCTCTCCGGGCCCGAAGCTGAAGGCCTTCCTCCAAGCCTCGTTGCCGTCGGCGTCCGCCTTGATCAGCCAGACATCATTTCCATCCGGGGCCGAGGTCTCATTGGTAGCGACAACGATGAATCCGCCATCCAGGGTTTGCTGGAAGGAATCGCCCACATCTTCGGCCTGATCGCCAAGAGGGCTGGTCACGTCTTCTGCCAGGACCACTGGCCAGATCAGAAGCATTAGCATCGCAGCTAACAGAGTTATCGTTATTCTGTTCTCAAACCATTCTCTCATCTCAATCTCTCCTTTGGCTAAAACTGGATTTCTCTAAAGAATAATTATCCCTTGAAAAGATATAAATAAGTTTTTCGCCGTTTTAGCCTGAATAGCTATAATTATCACAGTATTTTCATCAATATTTAACAAAAAGCTTGAAGTAATCCCGCCGATGGGGTGAATTACTTAATAGCAGCAATTGAATATTCTTAATACAATCCCTTTCAATATGAGCGATAGGATCTTCGATCCAATGCAGCCCATCCGCATTAGGTGGAATACCTTCAGTGATAAACACCAGTTCTTTGTTATCCTCACAATAATTGTAGGAGTCCTGTATAATGCCACGGGCGAGCCCCGCTCGTGTGAGACGAGACTGTTGGGTCACGGTGGGCGCTCGCGAGATGCGTCCGTTCTCTGCAGGTTCAAAGGCCGTCCGGCTCGCCGCCCGTAGGCCACGACGCTGGCAAGATCGCCTTGGCGGCCCGGACTCGTGCGACTCTTGTAGCTTCTTCCTGCGACCAACTGGCTGCTTGGAAGTTTCGCCGCCCGATGACAATCTCTCGTAGCCTTCTCCAAAAGGGAACGGCCTCGCGCCCAGAAGCTCTATAACGAAATAACCTTCAAACCCGGCACACGCTCAAAGTGGCTATCCCGTGAGACCACTGCAGCTCCCTGAATTAGCGCAATAGAGGCGATCAGTTCATCGAAGTCTCCAATAGCATTTCCCCTCTGTTTGAGAATAGCTGCCAGCGCCCCAAACATCTCATAGGTATCTTCATCAATGGGCAGGATGTAGAATGCATTGAGCATCTTTTTGATCTTCTCCAGCCCATCCTCAGATTTGGTGGGAGTGAAGACGCCCTTATACAACTCCAGCACATTGATCTGCGTTGTGCATAACGTTTCGCCGGTACCTTCAAGCTCCTGGATCTTCCTGATAGTTGTTTCCTTTCTGCGCAGGGCATCAATCAGAATGGAGGTGTCTACTATCAGCATTAGAGGCATGCCTCTCGCAATTTGGACTGGCGCATCTCTTTGGATGCGGCCTCGATTCTGTCCGCCAGCTCGTCGTCTCTTCCGATCTCTTCCAGAATCTCAGAAAGCTTTCTTTTTGCGGGAAAGTTCTGTAAGATTACCTCGGAAAAGCTCTGGTTCTCGCCCTTTCGGCTTTTTAGCCGCTCATATGCCTCTTCGGTAATTGTAATGGTCTTGGTGGACATGATAAATGTACGTGTATTTACTTGTATATCAGCATTCCCAAGAGCTACGGGAAGGGCTGTATTCTGGGAAAGCCGGTTTCAATCTCTCACGCAAGTGTTCGATCGCTGGTAGGCGGAGTTCACCTAGTCAAAAGCGATCCATCGACCGCATTGCCTGCCAGGCCATCTGCCATCCAATCTTATGCGCCAAATGAGCCCCGTAGCGGTCCTGGGATTCCAGGCAGAGCGCTGTTTGGATCGCTGTGCCCATGGGCCATTGGGCGCGCCAGCACGCCCGGGCGGGCACACTCCAGCGGGCTGCGGTCTACGCATCTTGAAATTGCCGAGGAGGACAGACAACAAATTGAGCAATCCGAAAGATATCCATCAATTCAGCTTGTTATAATTCTCCAGCTTCTTTTAAGACTAAGTAGATAAACATGCAGCACAAAATGAGAGTCAATGTATGAAGATGAAATCGCTGCCAAGGTGCAGGCACTTCCTGAATCATTGAAGCGAGAGGTTCTGGACTTCGCGGATTTCTTATTAAGCAAGCAATTGGGGAAGAAGGCCAGAAAAGAGAAGTTCAGGTTCAACTGGGAGGGGGGGGCTGGCGGATATTGGGGAAGATATATCATCAGTTGAGCTTTCGCATAGAAGTATGGAATGGCGATGACCTTTCTTCTATATAGTTGATACAAACGTCTTTCTTGAAATTCTTCTCAGAAGATCCAGGAAAGAAAGCTGTAAAAGATTCTTGGATGAAAATATTGTGAGCGTGGGCAAGCTGCTGATTGCTCATCTGCCCTTCCAGCACGCCCGCGGGCCTGCTCGCTCGTGTGAGGCTGGCGTCTGGGGTTGAGCAGGCGTTCGCAGGATGCGGCCCGGCCCTGTTGGATGCAAAAGTCACCCCGCTCGTTCGTGGGCGTCGGCGCGAACAAGATCACTCTGGCTTCAAGCGAATGAAATCCAATCGTCTCTATCGATTTCCGCCTCTTTCAAGACCTGCGTTAGGAGCCGAATCCCTATATCCTGGCCCTTATGCAAGTTGGGTATGGTAACACGGGTCTCTCTTCTGACCATGTAATCATGGTCCGAGCCCTTGAAAGGCCCGTTGAATCCCAGAACCTTCAATCTGTGAATCAGTTCACGCCTGGACACAGGAACGAGCTTACTCGACAACGGGAACCGGCTCCACCGACACGTTTATGGCGTGACCGTCAATCGGCGGGATGGCATGGCCCAGGCGCAATCCCAATGCTACCCAGCCTTCAATGGCCCCAATCAGATCATCTCGACAATCTTCGATTGCATCTCCCACAGCTATGACGCCCTGGAGACCTGGAACGGTAGCCATGTAGGTGCCGTCTTCCAGGGTTTCATACCTGGCATGCCTCAATGCTGCCTGAACATACTCTGCGAACATGTAATGAATTATGGACATGGAAGGATTTAACTCTTGTTTGGGGCCTCGACAGATTCAAATCACCATATTGATTCGCTCGCCCGTGTGAGGCGGACGGCTGATTTCGGGCAGGCGCTCGCAAGGTGCGTCCGGTCCCACGGGGCGATGCTAGCCGCCCGCGGGTCCAACACTAACCTCCCATCGCCCTTGCGTTCGGGCTGTCGTGGTTGGCGAGCTGAGCATAGCTACTGATTGCTGGCTAGACGGATTCATTTCCCCGTGAACTGTAGCCATGCCACCGGGCAGTATGAACGCGAACACTTGAGCACGTCGTAGTTCAATCGGGGGCGACTTTGACCAGCCAGGCGTCGTAGCCTCCGGCTCCAAAGGAGTTCGTCCTGCCCGCCGCAACATAGCTTCCATCAGATGTTGTCAGGACTGACATAAATTCATCCGTATTGTACCATCAAAGCGAGCACTATGCAGGCAAAAGTCCATCGATGCATTTGCAGATTCCAGGCTCAGTTTCTCAGCCGACTCTTCAAGATCTTCACGATTATTTGTATCTTTTGGAGCGCACTAAAAATATTAATAATCTGGTAAATCGTCTCTCTGTCATTATAATAATAAAAATATCATCGCCTCAAATCCCTAAATCTCCCTTTTAAATGAAGTATAACAGCCTTGACAAGATTGCCTCCATTCCCCGCCCACCTCCCGCGCATCTCCAAACCTTTTTATATATCCTCTCTCTTTCCAAGATGGACATCTGATGACCGGCTGCAGCGAGAGAGCCATCCTTATCCCGTCCTCTCTCACCATGGAGAGCAGGGATTTGCGTGTGAACACGCTTAAGGTTGGCTTAATCGCCAGGGCAGCTGCAGTCTTCCGCGTGAACAGGATAGTCATCTACAAGGACAAAGAGTTCGATGACTCCCGGTTCATAGGCATGATACTGCGGTATATGGATACCCCGCAGTACCTGCGAAAGATGCTCATCCCCCGAAGGGAGGAGCTTCGCCACGTCGGAATGCTGCCGCCGCTACGAACCGCTCATCACCCAATAAACTCAAAGACGTCAGCGCTCAAGATCGGCGAGTACCGAGTCGGAGCAGTCGTCGAAAGCGTCGGATCTGATGGTGGCGCATGGGTGGAAATCGGTGTCGATCGCCCAATACCCCTCCGCACTGATAAGGAGTACGCGGCAGGGCAGCGCCTGAATATCAGAATCTTTTCGCGAAACCCGCTCGCCGCTGAGCCTGTGGACAGGAAAGAGATTCCCGAGTACTGGGGCTATGAGACAGAGGTAGTAGAGAGCCTGGAGAAATACCTGGGTTCCCTTGATGCCTTCGTCGTGCTTACCTCCAGGAAAGGAAGAGTCGTGACTCCCAAACTCCTGGGAGAAATAGGCCAGAAGCGCGATCTCGCGGTGGTATTCGGCTCCCCTGCGTACGGCGTTGATGCGTTCTTGAGTGAATCCGCAGTTGACAGGTATTGCATGATTAACACCATTCCGCACCAGGGAACGGAGACGGTCAGGGTAGAAGAGGCGGTATTCGCCAGCCTTGCCCTTCTCAACCTTGTGCGCGTGGAGGAATAAATGGCAAAGATTCACCGACCAAGACGAGGTTCGCTGGCCTTCAGTCCGAGAAAGAGGGCAAAAAGCGAGGTCCCAAGAATTAGAAGCTGGTCCCAAGAGGATAAAGCCAGGATGGCAGGCTTTGCAGGGTACAAGGCCGGCATGACCCACGTCATGATGATCGACGATAGACCCAGAAGCCTCACTGAGGGCATGGAGATCTCCGTGCCGGTAACCGTTCTGGAGGTCCCGCCCATGAACGTGATTGCAGTCAGGGCTTATGAAAACTACAACGGGGGCCTTCGGCCCGCGGGCGAGGCATGGGCAGAGAACCTGAGCCCCGATCTGACAAGAGCGCTCACCGTTCCCAAGAAGACCAGGGGAACGCCTCTCGGAGACCTGCAGTCTTTAGGCGACGATATCGCCGATGTGAGGATCATCGCCCACACCAATCCAATGCTCATCACCGGCGTTCCGAAGAAGGTTCCTGACCTGATGGAGATGCCGATAAGCGGCGGCTCGATGGCCGAAAGAATAAAGTTCGCAAGCGAGCTGCTGGGCCAGCAGGTCCCAATCAGCAGCGTCTTTGATATAGGAGACCTGGTGGACGTCTCCGCAGTCACCAAGGGCAAAGGCACTCAGGGACCGGTCAGGCGCTGGGGAATCGCCATACAGAAGAGGAAGCACGCGAGGACAGGAAAAATGAGGCATGTCGGCAACCTCGGACCGTGGCATCCGGCGCATATCAGCTGGCGCGTTCCGCAGCTAGGCCAGATGGGCTACCAGCAGAGAACAGAGTTCAACAAGAGGCTCATGCTCGTAGGCACCGACGGCGCAAAAATCAATCCAGAGGGCGGCTTCCCAGGGTACGGCCTTGTCCGAAACCAGTATGTGCTTATCAAGGGCAGCCTGCCCGGGCCAATCAAGCGGCTTGTCAGGATGAGACATGCAATTCGGCCAGGCAAGAACTTCGTGAAGGCGCCTGAGTTCCTTTACGTGAGCCAGGAATCCAAGCAGGGGGTCTAAGCAATGCAGGCAAAGATAATTGATCTTTCAGGAAACGTAACAGGCCAGATCGAGCTGCCCCCCGTGTTCGAGGAGGACTACAGGCCCGATTTGATCAAGAGAGCCGTTCTGGCAGCACAGGCCAACAGGCTTCAGCCCTATGGTCCGCACTTCTATGCAGGAATGAATACCTCTGCACAGTCCTGGGGTCCGGGACACGGAGTCTCCAGAGTTCCCAGGTTGAAGAACGGCAGAAAGGCAGCAGGCATACCAATGGCTGTGGGCGGAAGAAGGTCTCATGCACCGAGGCCCGAGGCCGACAGGACCGAGAAGATAAACATCAAGGAGAGACGAAAGGCCATCCGTTCGGCCATTGCAGCTACAGCCTGCACTGAGCTTGTCACCGCCAGAGGACACAGGTTCTCCCGAGAGTTGCCGGTTGTCGCCCAAAACGATATCGAAACCATTAACAAAACTGCAGATGTTATGAAGTTCCTGGTTGCAGCAGGCCTGTGGGACGATGTGGAGAGGGCAAAGTTCGGACGAAATATTCGAGCAGGCAAGGGAAAGATGCGCGGACGCAAATATAAGGGTAAAAAGAGCCTGCTCATCGTCGCAGCATCCGACCAGGGCCTCGGAAAGGCGGCCAGAAACCTGCCGGGCGTCGATTTCACAACCGTCGAAAAGCTGAACGCAGAGCTTTTAGCGCCCGGAACCCACGCCGGAAGGCTTACCATCTGGACCGAAGGGTCGCTGCAGAAGCTAAACGAGAAGAACTCCCAGGAGACAAAGTAAATGATCATCAAAAGTCCCTACATCACAGAGAAGGTCACCGGAATGGTAGACGCCAATAATACCCTGGAGTTCCTGGTGGACATGAGGGCCACAAAGCCGGAGATAAAGAAGTCCCTGGAGGAGCTTTACGACGTCGAGGTAGTATCCGTCAGAACTATGATCACATCCAGGGGAGATAAAAAAGCCATAGTGAAGCTGGCCAAAGAGGGCGGCGCAAACGAGCTTGCTACAAGGCTAGGACTACTGTAGGTGGGTAAAACTATGGGACATCGAATCATATCTCAGAACAGAGGAAAAGGAACTCCTACATACAGGGCGCCCTCTCACAGGTACAGGGCAGATATCGTTCATATCAAGCCCGATAGGGATCAGACAGTGAAGGGCATAGTAGAGGAGATCGTCCGCGATCCAGCCAGGAGCGCCCCCGTCGCGCTGGTAACGCTGGATAACGGTGAAGAGAGGTATATACTCGTGCCTGAGGGCATGTACGTAGGCCAGGAGATAGCCTGCGGGGTATCAGCTGAAATTCATCCCGGAAATACTCTGCCTCTGGCGGAGATACCGGAAGGCGTGCCCATCTGTAACGTTGAGTCTCAGCCCGGACACGGAGGGCAGTTCGCCAGATCATCGGGCGTCTGTGCTATCCTTGTGGCTCACGATGTAGGAGCCACGGTTGTCCAGCTGCCTAGCGGAGAGATGAAATGGCTGAATCCCAAGTGCATGGCAACGATTGGAGTTGTAGCCGGAGGAGGCCGTCTGGATAAACCCCTGGTCAAGGCCGGAAAGAGCTTCTACAAGTTCCAGTCCAAGGCCAAGAAGTGGCCGATAGTCAGGGGCGTAGCCATGAATGCCGTAGATCACCCCTTTGGAGGCGGCGGACGGCAGCATCCGGGTAGGCCGAAGACCGTCGGCAGGAATACACCTCCGGGCAGAAAGGTAGGTTCTATTGCCGCAAGGAAGACCGGTAAGCGTTAAGCATTAGCGGGGAATAATTTTGGCAAAGAAAGCAGGATCCAAGCTTCCCAAGAGGAAGGAAGAGTTCTTGTACCGGGGCCGGAGGATCTCCGACCTCGCCAAGTTGAGCATAGAGGAGCTTGCCGAGCTGCTTCCAGCGCGGCAGCGCAGATCGATAAAGAGAGGCGTCTCCAAGGAGCACAAGAAGCTCCTGGCAACCATAAGAGGCCAGGATTCCATCAGAACCCATCTGAGGGACATGATAATCCTGCCGGAGATGGTGGGAAAGAGCATCGAGGTATATAACGGCAAGAGCTTCGAGAAGGTTGAGGTCATGCCTGAGATGATCGGGCACTACTTCGGCGAGTTCGCACTGACCAGGGGAAGAGTCCAGCACGGAGCTGCGGGCGTTGGTGCGACCAGGTCCAGCAAGTTCGTGCCGCTGAAGTGAGGTGTGTAACTTTGGGAAGATTAGACTATTCGCTTACGCCTGCAGGGCGCTCATCAAGGGCCATGGGGATGGAGCTTCACATCTCACCAAAAGCGGCCCGCGAGATTTGTAGAACTCTGCGAGGCATGCGCGTGAGCATCGCAAAGGCCTATCTTGAGGATGTAATTGCCCTGAAAAAGGCCGTGCCCTTCAAGCGCTATGCGAGGAATGTGGCCCATAGGCACGGGCTCGTAAAGGCCGACGCTGGAAGATATCCGCAAAAGGCTGCAAGAGCCGTGCTGAACGTTTTGGAGAATGCCACTGCAAACGCAGAATACAAGGGCATGGAATCGGAGAAGCTGAAGATATACCATGCAGGAACCAAGAAGGGAAGAACCATTCGCGGATGGATGCCAAGAGCCATGGGAAGAGCCACTCCGAAGAACACAGAGACCGTATCCGTGGAGATGGTCCTGACAGAGGTGAAGAGCTAATGGCAGTTGAACGAAAGTTCGTGCAGGACGGCTTCACCAAGGCGCTCGTGAACGAATATCTGGCAAAAGAGCTGGAGAGGGCAGGTTACGGCGGCATGGTCATGAACAGGACGCCCATGGGAACCCAGATCACCGTTTATGCCGAGAAGCCCGGCATGGTGATCGGCAAGGGCGGCAAGCTGATTCGAAAGATCACTCGCGACCTGGATCGCCGTTTCCACCTGGACAATCCCCAGATCGATGTCCAGGACGTGGGCAAGGGAGACCTGAACAGCCAAGTCGTGGCCAACAGGCTCGCCTCATCGCTGGAGCGCGGCTGGTACTTCCGCAAGGCCGGTCAATCGATGCTTCGAAGAGTAATGGACTCGGGCGCCAGAGGCTGCGAGATAGTGATCAGCGGAAAGCTTACTGGTCCTCGATCCAGGACCGAGAAGTTCATCGCCGGCTACATCAAGCACTCAGGAAAGCCCGCAGAGGATATCGTCGATAAGGGATACTCCATTGCCATTAAGAAGCTAGGCGTTATCGGCTGTCAGGTAAGGATTATACCGCCCGACGTAACCCCGCCCGATCAGTTCAAGATCATCGAGGTGCAGGCTTCGCCTGCTTCCCAGGAGAAGCCGGTCGAGGCAGCTCCCGCTGTTGCGGCAGTTGCCACGCCAGTGCAGCCGACACCCGCTCCTGCGGAGGCTGCGCCTGAGGAGAAGAAGAGCGATCTTGATCAGCTGCTGGAAGCCGAGACTCCCGCAGAGAAGGAAGTGCCTGCTCCTGAGATTGAGGAGAAGGCCGTGGAAGAGGCAGGCGTACCGGAATCGGAACCCGTGCCCGAATCCGCACCCGAATCTGCGCCCGAGCAAAAGCCCCAGGAGTGATCAAGGATGGCCATATTCAAAATCGATGAAATTCGAAACATGAGCGAGGAGGAGATCACAGAGGAGCTGCAGAAGCTGGAAAGCGAACTTATCCGCGAGAGAGGCATCGTCACAGCCGGAGGCGCGCCGGAGAAGCCGGGCAGAATTAAGGACATCCGCAGGACGATAGCCAGGATCAAGACCGTCCAGAGGGAGCGCAAGGCGTGATGCTCGCCCCGGAGAACCTGGCAAGACATGAGCTCATCGGCCTTAGTCTAATGGTCGAGAACAGCACAAACCCATGCCTTAAAGGGCTCTCCGGCAAAGTGGTGGACGAGACCAGGAATACGTTCCTTTTGGAGACGGAGCGCGGTTGCAAGCGCATTCCCAAGTCGAACACGAGCCTGATCTTCATTTTGCCTGACGGCAGAAGGTTGATGGTCGCAGGTTCGATCTTGATCTCGCAGCCCGAGAACAGAATAAACAAGAAAATGCAGAAAATGAGGTGGAAGTTATGAGGGATATCGGACTGGATGTAAGCACTCCTCAAAAGGATTGCAGCGACCCGAATTGTCCCTTCCACGGAACCCTTCCTGTACGCGGCCAGGTCTTCGATTGCACCGTGGTCAGCGACAAGATGGACAACACCGTGGTAGTCATGCGCGAGTTCGAGAAGAGAGCAACGAAATACGAAAGATTCGAGAAGAGACAGTCCAAGATTCATGCGCACAACCCCCCTTGCATGGAAGCAAAGGCCGGGGATCGTGTCAGGATAGCGGAGTGTAGGCCACTCTCCAAGACCAAGTCCTATGTCGTTGTGGAGGTCCTGAGATGAGAGGGCATAAGGCCAAGATCCCAAGGGCGATCAACACTGGCGCATACCTGGATTGCGTTGACAATACAGGTGCGCGGACGCTACACGTCATTGCGGTCATGAAGTACCGAGGCGTGAAAAACCGACAGCCCTGCGCGGGAATCGGGGACGTTGTGATAGTATCTGTAAAGAAGGGAACTCCAGAGATGAGGAAGCAGATCTTCAAGGCCGTCATCATCCGCCAGAAGAAGGAGTTCCGCAGGCCTGACGGACTTCGGGTCAGCTTCGAGGATAACGCCGCAGTCATCGTCGATGATGAGGGCGTTCCCAAGGGGTCCGAGGTTAAGGGACCTGTGGCCCGCGAGGTTGCGGAGAGATTCGGCAAGATCGCTTCTGCTGCATCAATCATAGTGTGATGATCATGAACAGCATACAGCCACGAAAGCAGCGCAAAGAGAGATTTACTGCGCCGCTTCATCGGCGACAGAAGTACATGCACTCCCCCCTTAGCAAGGAGCTTCGGGCGGAGCTGAAGAAACGCAACGCCCAGGTGCGTAAAGGGGATACGGTCAAGGTCATGCGCGGCGACCACGCCGGAACCGAAGGGCTGGTTGAGGAAGTGAACCTCAAGAGGTGCACCCTGAAGGTTGCAGGCGTCAGCAATTTCCGGGCCGACGGGACAGAGGTCCCAAGACCCATCCATCCCTCCAACGTAATGATTACAAAGCTCGACCTAGAGGATGCAAAGCGAGAGAAGATCTTCGCGAGGCGGTTGCAGTGAGCAGACATCAAAAGAGAGTAACAGTACCCGTAAGCTGGCCCATTGCCAGAAAAACCAAGAAATGGGTAGCCAAGACCAGCCCGGGCCCTCACTCTGCAGAGGAGAGCATTCCGCTCCTGACAATCATCAGGGACATGCTCAAGCTCACAGATAATGCCCGCGAGGCAAAGAGGATCCTCTATGAGGGAAAGGTTCTGGTCGACGGACGAGTCCAGAAGGACTACAAGCTGCCTGTGGGAATATTCGACGTCATATCCATCCCCCTGCTGAACCAAAACTACAGAATGCTCAAAGATGCCAGGGGCAAGTTCTACCTAAGCCTGCTTGAGCCAGGAAACGTCAGAAAGCTGGCCAGGATCGAGAACAAGACCACTCTGAAGGGCAACAAGCAGCAGCTAAACCTTTCCGACGGTTCTAACAAGCTGATAGACGGCGAGTTCAAGACAGGCGATTCCCTGGTTCTATCCATCCCAGAGAAGAGCATCGAGGACAGGATTGAGTTCAAGGTAGGAAACCTTGCAATGGTCGTTGGCGGAAAGCATGCCGGCCAGATAGGAAAGATCAAGGACATAATGGTCGTGAAAAGCTCCAGGCCTAACAGGGTCATCATCTCAGGCGATGATGAGTTCGAAACCATTGTGGACTACGTTTACATGATCGGCAAGGATACGCCTGTAATTAAGCTGGGGGCAGTTAAATGAATGTAATGCTTGAGCCCCGTGTAGACAAGGTGGTCGTCCACGTGGGCGTAGGCGAGAGCGGCCAGCGGCTGGTCAATGCAGAGACCATTCTAAAGGCCATAACTCATCAAACCCCCGTTCGGTCCATCGCCAAGAAGACACTTCCCAACTTCGGCATCAAGAAGAGGGAGCCGATAGGAGCCAAGCTCACCCTCAGGGGACAGGCCGCTGAGGACTTCCTGGCGACAGCCCTGAAGGCAGCCGGCAACAGCCTTAAGAGCAGCTCCTTCGATGAGCAGGGCAACTTCTCATTCGGCATAGAGGAGCATACCGACTTCCCAGGAATGAAGTACGATCCGGAGATAGGCATTTTCGGAATGGACGTATCTGTTGCCATGAAGAGGGCAGGATATAGAATCGCTAGAAGGCGGGTATGTCAAAAGAAGCTTCCGCAAAGGCAGAGGCTGAATAAGACAGATACCATGGACTTCGTGCAAAAGAAGTTCAGCGTACAGATCTTGGAGGAAGCATGAAGAAAGGCAAGAAGGTCTTCGGAAGAGGCGCGAATCAGTGCAGGCGCTGCGGCTGTCAACACGGACTCGTAAGAAAATACGGGATATACCTCTGCAGGCAGTGCTTCCGAGAGATCGCCCCCGAGATGGGCTTTGAAAAATATTCGTAGGTGGTTGCAGTGTTATTGGATCCACTGGCCGACGCTATGTCCATCATCAAGAATGCGGAGAGCGTGGGCAAGCCAGAATGTATCATCCATCCGGCCTCCAAGCTAATCGGCAGAACGCTGAAGGTGATGGCCGATAGGGGATACATCGGCGAATTCGAGTTCGTAGATGACGGAAAGTCGGGAATGTTTCGAGTGAAGCTCCTTGGCAGGATCAACCGTTGCGGCGTGATTAAGCCCCGGTTTGCCACCAAGGCGATGGAACTAGAGAAATGGGAGAAGCGATACCTCCCTGCCAGGAACTTTGGGGTGCTGATCTTAAGCACAAGCAAGGGAGTCATGGCCCATAGCGACGCCAGGGCTCAGTCCATAGGCGGACAGCTCCTGGCATACGTGTATTAGGTGGTCGCAATGGTCAAAGAGATAGCACGGCAGGTAGAGATCCCTGAAGGAGTGGACGTCTCCATTGAGGGGCAGCAGGTTACAATCAAGGGCCCCAAGGGACAGATCTCCAGAAGGCTATCCTATCCCGAGATCGAGATCAAGAAAGAGGATTCCTATCTTGTCGTGAATTCCAAGCTCGACAGAAAGCAGCAAAGGGCAATGGTAGGCACTCTGGCCGCTCATGCGGGCAACATGATTGCAGGCGTGACGAAGGGCTTTGAGTACAGGATGAAGGTAGTTTACTCTCACTTCCCCATACAGCTCAAGGCTGCGCCCGGAGAGCTGGTTATAAACAACTTCCTCGGAGAGCGGAAATCCAGGACAGCCAAGATTCTGGACGGCGTGAAGGTAGACGTCTTGAAGGACGAGGTAGTGGTAACCGGTATCGATAAGGAGAATGTCGGCCAGACTATGGCCAACATAGAACAGGCTACAAGAGTCCACGGATTCGATATCAGGGTATTCCAGGACGGAGTGTACCTGGTGGAGAAGAGGTGACGGAGATGGCAGAGCGGTTAATGAAGGTTAGATCCCGTCAGAAGGCAAAGAAGCCTGATTTCAATCGTCACGATCACCAAAAGAAGAAGAGGCTCGGCCTCTCGTGGAGAAAGCCCAGAGGCCTGCACAACAAGCTTAGAAGGCAGGTATCCGCCAAGGGCAAGCCGGTTCGTCCCGGTTTTGGAAGCCCGAAGGCCGTTAGGGGATTCCATCCTTCAGGATTTCCAGAGGTCCTGGTCAACAACGTAGCGGACCTGGAGAAGGCACAGGGCTGTGTGGTGCGCATTGCCTCCGCCGTGGGGATGAAGAAGCGAACTGAAATCCAGGCCAAGGCCGCAGAGATGAACCTCAAGGTGTTAAACCTCAAGACAGGAGGGGCCTGAAAATGCCCGACTTTTCAACACACCGGCGCCTGGCAGCAGCAGAGCTAAAGGTGGGAGAGAGCCGGGTCTGGATCAATCCCGACCCGGAGGTGGCAGGCGACATAGCCGATGCCATTACCCATGAGGATATTCGCGCCCAGATCGATGCCGGGAACATCAAGGCTAAGCCAAAGAAGGGCAACAGCAGAGCCAGGTTCAGGGCGAGGGCCGAGAAGAGAGCCTATGGCCACAGGAAAGGCCACGGCCACAGGAAGGGCGCAAAAGGCGCCAGGACTCCGAGAAAAGAGCAGTGGATGGCCAAGATCAGGGCTCTTAGAAAGAGGCTGAAGGAGCTTCGCGAAGAAGGCCAGATCGACCAGCATACATACAGAATGCTCTACCGGAAGTCCAAGGGCGGGGAATACAGGAGCACTGCCCACCTCAATGCCTACATCAAGGCAAAAGGGCTGTCAAGAGGTGAGTGACTTGGCAACGGGACCAAGATATAAGGTGCCCTTCAGAAGGCGGAGAGAGGGCAAAACAAACTATCACGTAAGATACAAACTTATACTATCAAAGAAACCCAGGGTAGTGGTCAGGAAGAGCAACGCCAATATGACGCTACAGCTAGTGGTTGCTGAGCAGGAGGGCGACAAGACTCTGCTGACGGTAAACTCCAGGGAACTGAAGGATTTCGGATACACCCTGAGCACAGGCAACCTGCCTGCCGCTTATCTAACAGGCCTGCTCTTCGGAAAGAAGATGCTGGCCCTGGGAGTTGACGAGGGCATCGCCGACATCGGCCTTCACGCCTCTACCAAGGGAGCGAGGATATATGCCGCCATTAAGGGCGTCGTCGATGCAGGCGCAAATGTGCCCCATAGCTCTGAGATCTTTCCCGATGATGAGAGGATCAGAGGCGAGCACATAAAGGAGCATACAGGAACGGACATTGTGGCCCAGTTCGAGCAGGCCCGTGAGAAGATTTTGGGGTGAAAACGTGGACCGAAGAAAGCCAAAACCAAAAGAAAAGCGCGATTACTACGAAGAGGAATGGGTCCCAAGGACAAGGCTGGGCAGGCTCGTATATGACGGCCAGGTGACCACATTTGATGAGGCGCTGGCATCAGGCCTTCCCATAAAGGAATCAAGGCTTGTAGACGCGCTGATTCCCGGCCTCGAGGACGAAGTTCTGGACATCAACATGGTCCAGAGGATGACCGACTCGGGCAGAAGGGTCAAGTTCAGAACCACTGTAATTGTGGGCAACCGCGATGGGTACATCGGCCTTGGAGAGGGCAAGGATGTCCAGGTTGGAATGGCCATTAAAAAGGGCATAGGAAACGCCAAGCTGAACCTGCTTAAGGTTAAGCGCGGTTGCGGTTCCTGGGAATGCGGCTGCGGCCAGCCCCATACTGTGCCGTACGAGGTCATGGGGGAGTCCGGCAGCGTCAGGATCGTCCTTATACCCGCGCCGCGAGGTTTAGGCATCGCCGCAGGCGATACGGCTAAGAAGGTCATGGATATGGCCGGCATCAAGGATATCTGGACAAGGACGGAAGGCTCCACCAGGACCACGCTGAACTTCGCCAAGGCAACCTACAACGCGCTGCTCAATACCATAACAGTGAGGGCCTGAAGATGTTTGCAATAGTTCGGCTCAGAGGAGACGTTCATACCAGGCCGGAGATCAAGGACACTCTGGAAATGCTGCGCATCAACAGGGTCAACCACTGTGTCGTCGTCAAGGAAGACTCCCATTACCGGGGCATGATCCAGAAGGTAAAGGACTACGTTGCCTGGGGAAAGATCGGCGATGAGACGCTGGCCTTGCTTTTGGAGAAGAGAGGAAGGCTGGCCGGCAATGTGCGCTTAACCAACCAAGTTGTAAAAGAAAAGACCCCCTACAGCTCAATTGAGGAGCTTGCAAAGGCCGTCAACTCCGGCAATGCCAGCCTGAAGGACCTGGGGATAAAGCCGGTATTCCGGCTGCATCCGGCCAGGAAGGGCCTCAGGAGCACCAAAAAAACGGCTCAACAGGGCGGAGATCTCGGATTCCGTCAGGACATTGGGGATCTTATCAAGAAGATGAGGTAGAATCATGGTTAGACCAAAGACCAAGGAGAAGCGAGGGCACAGGACATATCACGGCAAACACAAGAACGCCCGGGGAGGCGGCTCTAGGGGCGGTCGCGGTGACTCAGGCAAGTGCAAGCACCACTTCATGCGCTCAATGCTGCTCGGGACCGAAATGGGCAGGCACGGATTCGTCCAGCCTAACAGCAAGGACATAGAGGTCGTTAATGTGGATGTGCTGGACCAGATTGCAGGCCAGGACGGCAGGATCGAAATACCTCAGATGAAGGTGCTCGGCCGTGGCAGAGTGACCAGGAAGCTCTTCGTGAGCGCGGCCGGGTTCTCTGCCTCAGCCAAGGATAAAATCGAGGCTGCTGGTGGTCAAGCAGAAGTAGCATGAACCAGCACAGTTTCTTTTATGCAATAGAGCCCTTTGTGCGCCGGCTTCCCGCAGTGGAACGGCCCACAGGGCATGTCCATTTTAAGAGAAAGCTGACGTGGACGCTAATAGTTCTGCTTCTCTACTTCGCTCTCGGAAACGTTCCCCTATTCGGCCTCTCGCCTGCATCCATTGACATCTTCAGCGCTTATCGTGCATTCTTCGCAGGTTCCTTCGGATCGCTCATGCTTTTAGGGATCGGTCCGATAGTGACGGCATCAATCGTCCTGCAGCTGCTGGTGGGCGCAGAGATCATCAAGCTAAATTTAAGCGACCCTCGGGACCAGGCGGTGTTTCAGGGAACTCAGAAGGCCCTGGTCTTTGTGATGATTGCAGTTGAGGCGCTGCCGCAGGTCTTGGGCGGATATCTGCAGCCTGATACGAATACAGCAGCCATCTTGGGCGTGTCCGTTGGAGTGATCACGCTCTTGATATTCCTGCAGGTATGCCTTGGCGGAGTACTGATCCTCTTCATGGACGAGGTTGTCTCCAAATGGGGCGTGGGGTCAGGTGTCGGCCTGTTCATTGTGGCGGGAATAAGCCAATCGCTGGTCACAGGACTTATCAACCCGGCCACGGGAGATGCCGGCCTATCGGTTGGAATAATCCCTAAGTGGATAGATATCATAAGGCTGCAGCTGATAAGCTTCAATGAAATATTCACCGCTGAAGGCATGCAGTTCATTCTGGTGACGGGCGGAATTCTGGCACTCATATCCACAATAATAATAATACTGCTTGTCGTGCTTGTAGAATCCACAAGAATCGAGATTCCTCTCGCACACAGCAGAGTCCGCGGCGCTCGCGGAAGGTTCCCTGTTAAGCTCGTCTACGCCAGCGTCCTTCCAATGATACTCGTCCGCGCAATCCAGGCGAACATCCAGATGATTGGCGCACTCATGGCATCGAGGCTTGGCGCAATAACCACGAGCACAGTCACAGGAGAAGGGGTGACAACCGTCTACACTGGCTATTCAAGCTGGCTGGGGGACTTCATCTCAACAGCACGCTATGACGCGACAACAGGTGCAGCTCTAAGCGCCTCATCTCCGCAGCCCATATCAGGGCTGATGTACTACCTGTCGCCCCTTAACGGGCCGAGCGACTGGATACCGAGTTTGGTGTCTCAAAGCTACCCCGGCATGACTGAGCTTGGCTTCGATCCAATAGCCATATGGCAGATAGTCCTGCATGTGATGGTTGACTCAGCCTTCCTAATCGTAGGAGGCATAATCTTCGCCATATTCTGGATTGAGACCACAGGCATGGGCGCAAAGAACGTGGCTGCAAAGATCCACAACTCAGGACTTCAAATACCGGGCTACAGGAGGAACCCTGCAAGCATTGAGAGGCTTATGGAGAGGTACATTCCCAAGGTTACAGTGATAGGCGGCGTGATCATCGGGCTTTTAACGCTGATTGCAAGCCTGCTTGGAACCCTTGGAGGCGCAGGCGGAACCGGCCTGCTTCTGGCTGTGAGCATTGTCTACAGGCTCTATGAGCAGATAGCGAGCGAGCAGATCCAGGAGATGTACCCGATGATGCAGAAGTTCTTCGGAGCGACGGCATGAGCGGTATGAGGTCATCCAACCTGATGGATTCCCTGGATAAAGTTGCCCTCGCAGTGGGCTTTGTCCTTTTTTTTGGGATTATGATCAGCGCAGAGCTCAGGCACGGCCTGGGCGTGGTAATGGACCATGCCATAGGATGGCTTCCAGGCATTCTGCCGTTCCATGTCGTGCTCTTCGTTCTGGCGGCCATAACCGGCCTTTATGCCAGCCTCATCCAGAAGTACACCATGGACTGGGATTTCCTGAAGAACCAGCAGGAGAAGATGCGGAGCCTTCAGAGGGATATGAGGGAGGCTCAGCTGTCAGGAGATCAGGCCAGGCAGCAGCAGCTCCAAAATGAGCAGATGAAGATGGTCTCCGAGCAGGGCAAGATGATGCAGATGCAGTTCAAGCCCATGCTTTACATAGGCATAGTCTCCATTCCTCTGTTCATGTGGGCGTATCTCTACATAGAGGAGCATCAGCTCGCCATGGTTTTTCCCTTCTGGGGTGAGCAGATCATTACCGGCTCGGTAATAGGACCGGTAATATACTGGTTCTACTGGTACTTCATATGCTCCATTCCCGTCTCGCAGGTCATACGCAAGGCCCTGAATATCGGGAGCTTGAGCTGAAGATGATCATAGCCATCAGCGGGGCGCCTGGAACCGGAACCACAACGCTGGCACGGGAGTTGGCAACTGCCTTAGGTCTGAGGTGGATCAACTCAGGTGAGCTTTTCCGCCGCATTGCCAGCGAAAAATGCGTCTCAGTGAAGGAGCTTAACCGGCTTGCCGAGAAGGGACCGGAGATCGATTATCTTATCGATGATGCCCAGAAGGCGCTGGCAAAAGAGGGCAACGGAGTCTTTGAAGGAAGACTGTCGGGCCACCTTCTGCCGGCGGACCTGAAGGTCCTTTTAAAAACAGACCTCAAAGAGAGGGCAGAGCGCATTTCCAAGCGGGAATCGAAGCTTCGGGAGGATGCCCTCCAGGAGACGAGAGCCCGCGAGGAGAGCGAGGCAAGAAGGTACAAGATGTACTACAACATAGACATCAACGATTACAGCGTCTATGACCTGGTGGTGGACACAGGAAGGTTCAACGAGCGCGGCACGCTTGACATAGTTCTGGCCGCTGCGAGGGCGCTCAAGAGATGAAGGCCAATTCCGGCGATAACAGAGGTCTCGCTACCGCCCATAACACAACAGCCGCTAATGCAACTACGACTAATATAACTACAGCTAAAGCAACTGTAGCTAACGCAACTGCGGCTGACGCAACTCCCACCAGCACCACAGCCAATTCCGGTCAGCTGCCCTCGGACAGGAAAAGGTCAGTTTTGGTTAAGAGAAAGGCCAAGACAGATCCCTCTTTTGGAATGCCGCCCGACAAAAGGCCTCTGGATATGCATCTGCGCCTGGGTGCCATCAACCTTGACAAGCCGTCCGGGCCCACCAGCCACGAGGTTGTGGCCTGGGTAAAGAGAATCCTAAAGGTGGAAAAGGCGGGCCACAGCGGGACTTTAGACCCGAAGGTGACGGGCATTCTGCCGGTCCTTTTAGGCGATGCCACAAGAGTGATGGACACGCTTCTCCTGGCCGGAAAAGAGTACATCTGTCTGATGAGGATACATAAGCCAAGGCCTAAGAAGCGCATAATGGATGTTTGCGGCGAGTTCGTGGGACAAATCTACCAGAAGCCTCCTCTCAAGTCATCTGTGGTAAAACAGCTAAGAACAAGAGAGATCTATTATTTGGACGTATTGGAGATCGATGAGCAGCACGTTTTGATGAGGGTGGGCTGTGAGGCAGGGACATATATTCGCAAGCTCTGCTACGACATAGGCCTGGCTCTAGGCACCGGCGCGAATATGGAAGAGCTGCGTCGAAGCAAAGCAGGCCCCTTCCGCGAGGACGAGACACTGGTGACTCTGCACCAGCTGAAGGACGCCTATGTTTCCTGGGAGGAGACGGGAAATGAAAAGGAGCTGAGGCGGCTGATATTGCCCGTTGAGTCGGCGCTCAGGCATTTGCCAAGGCTCGTGATCAGCGATAAGGCCGTTGATGCTGTCTGCCACGGCGCGCCGCTGGCAGCTCCGGGGCTTTTGAGCCTTGAAACGGATATAAACAAGGGAGACGATGTGGCTCTCTTCACCCTCAAAGGCGAAGCAGTGGCCATAGCAAGGGCCGAGCTTTCCAGTTCTGAAATGCTGGCCTCAGAGACGGGCATAGTGTCCAGGACCGAAAGGGTAATAATGGAGCCGGGCATCTATCCGAGGGCGTGGAAGCTCTCCGAAAGGGAAGGCTCCACGAAAGGCGCAGCCGAAGAGGCTGCAAAGACAAAAAGATAGGATACTGGGCCGAGGTCGTCTAGCGGTAGGGCGCCAGCCTGGAGAGATCTCCTGGAAAGCTGGTGACTCGCAAGGGTCTCGTGAGTTCGAATCTCACCCTCGGCGTAAATTTACCTGTAAATCCGAAGTCACAGGATAGTAACAGGCGTTATATGCGCTACGATTTCCTTTTCTGATTTTGCAGACCTCTCACCCAGGCCGTGCTCCAGTTCTTGATGCATGTGCGCATGCTCGATGATCACATCCTCACTCTTTCCCCGAATTGAGAAATCACACTCAGGATCGCTGCAGGTGTATTCTTTATACCCTTCAGAAGCGGAGATCGGCCTGATATCTCGTCTGATATCGCTCTCTATTTCAGGCGACCTCTCGCTCGCGCCATGCTCCAGCTCTTGATGCATATGCGCATGCTCGATGACCTCATCCTCGCCTCTCGCGCTCACCGAAAAGTCGCACCCGGGCTCAGGGCAGGTGTATCCCTCGTATCCCTCCTCCATTGAGGCAGGCCTGATGTTTCTTCTGATATTCCTCTCTGTCTCTGGAGTCCTCTCCTTCCGGCCATGCTCCAAATCCTGATGCATATGAGCATGTTCGATAAGCTCATCCTCATTTTTTCCACGAATCGAGAAGTCGCATCCAGGCTCCGGGCAGGTGTATTCTCTGTACTCCTCCTCCAATGAGGCGGGCTTAATTTCCTCTCTAATAGCCCTCTCAATTTCAGGAGATGTTTCTGTCATTCCATGCGCCTGCTCCCTGTGCCGTAGCACATGCTGTACGGTTTCCTCCTCGGTCGGCGCCTGTACCCTAAAGCCGCATTCTTTATTTTTATATTCCACTCTGCAGAGATATTCTCTGTATTCCTCTTCGGCATTAATTTGAGATTCAGTTCTAGCAGCCATAAGTATATTTATCCCTTCAAGGTTTAAAAACATTCCCAAAAAATACTATAAATCATATAAAAAGCGATTGATGAAAAACGGCTTGGTTCCGCCTGACTGCCCAATTGCAAAGAAGAGTTAAAATATGGAGAAAAATTAAATTTCAGATCGCAAATGCTGATATGCTATACTGATTTGATCTTTCCCTTAATCTTTTCTTCGGTCTCAGATAAGGATTCCTTAACTCCATGAGCCAGATCCTGATGCATATGCGCATGCTCAATGATTTCATCCTCGCCTTTCGCGCTTACTGAAAAATCGCAGTTGGGATCGCTGCAGGTGTACTCCTTGTATTCTTTATGCAGCTCACTTTCCGATACCGGCCTTATATTTCCCTTGATGCTCCTCTCCATCTCGGGAGACATCTCCTTCATTCCATGAGACTGCTTCTGATGGCGGCGCGCATGCTCCATTGCCTCCATCTCGGTTTGCGTCCTCACCTGGAAGCCGCAGCCGCCCTCTACGCGGCCGCACATATATTCTCTATAGCTTTCTTCAGCCATAATTATAAATATAAGCCCAAAGTTTAAAAACATTACCAAAAATTTTATAGTTAAGGGGGAAAGCGATTCTTGTGCAGCAACGGAAAAAGCGATTAATGGAACGATTCGGTTTTGGACCTGAGGAGATTTTTGGTCTGCAGGGATGATGCGCATATGAGCGACCTCACATACGTATCTCGCAGACGCAGATTCATTTGTGCAGCCTCTAGCTTTGCCTTGACACAGATAACTTATATTAACCTCATGAGGTCATAACTGCGATTCATGCCCAAGGTCGAGGTTGATCTCACTCCGGAACTCAATGATAGGCTAATGAAATATGTAGTGCGGTGCAGGGGAACTCTTTACGTCCAGCGCTCAGATGTCATAGCAGAGGCAGTGGAGGAGTTCCTCGATCGCCATGAACGCCGGGTGCGCAGGGCAAACGGATAGACTAATAGCAAACGGATGAATGGGCGAGGAAAAATCGATATCATTTCATTGAAACATCAGATGCCGACTTTTTGGCAATCTTTCCCCTTGGCCACTCTCCCGTTAGTCACTCTTCCGCCTTAACCTTTCTCCCACATTGCCTTGCCGTCATATGAAATGCTTCGAATCCGGTGGTAGGGAATGAACTTGGCCTTCATATCCGATTTTATTTCCATCCCGCCCTGCTCCAGCTCTAAGATGCAGTTCCCTCCAACCGAAGATATATCTCCTGGGGCTCCCCGGTCTGCATACTTGACGACCACCTTGCCGAATTCGTACCTGGGATCGTGGTAAAGCCGGAGCAAGATTAAGTGGCTTGTTCTCATGTCATACGCTCATGAACGGCAGTTTTTCCTATCCGGATCTATTCTCCTTAATCCCGGCCTCAGCCAGCTCCGCCTTTATCAAATCGTCCAGCAGGCAGCCTCTTACCTCCTGAGCATAGTTCCAGAGATCCGGCCCGCATCTGGTACAGTCTCTGGACATTTCCTCCATCACCTTCACAAGCTCCAGCAGCGAGCGGTACATCAGCGGGCCGGAGCTTTGCAGCTTCTGCTCGAAGGGACTTTGTGGAAAACCTGGCGCTCTTCCAGGAATCAGCCTGCAGCCGTCATCTCCCCAGGCCAGGCAGCCTTCGGCCAGACACTCCCTGGCTACGAACGGGCAGGCCTTATGCATCTCCGACATTCATCTACCTCGTACATTCTATCTACCTCGTACATTCGTCTACCTTGTGCAGACAACCCATTTCGATTAAGAGCGGCAACTCAAACCGATATCTTGTCGGCCAGCTCATCCATCCGAAGCCTGAAGAGGAAATCCCGGAAGATTTCTTCACCGGGCAAATCGGGGAGGATGCTGTTCTCGTATGCAGTCGCAAGCTCCTGCTTTTTATCCATGATCACGTCCAGGTCCGGAGTGTAGCACGCAGGCTCATAGAGGAGTTTGCCTCTGGACAGAAGCTCAATGCCGAAGTTTATGGTCCTGAGAGCGGTTCGAAGTCCCTTGCCGTTTGACCCTTTGGATTTCAGCCCTTCTGCAATCTGGCTCTCAGTCATTCCACACAGGGACCGATATGTATTCCTGCAAAGGTTGGCCTCAACAAGGTTCCTCAGCTCCTCCTGGTATGGAGACGGCGAAATAACGATTGGGCTCGTCGCATACCAGATGGCGTTGATATTTCCCTTTAAGAGCTGGTTTATGAGATGGCCTATTTCCCAGCCCAGAGTATCGTATACAATTCCGTTCCTGGACTCCATCCGCTGGCCGGTGGTGGCGCACACGCGCTCGCCCCTCAGAATGGACCTCGTTTGGACGATGTAAATCACAGCCAGATCCACATCGCTATCCATGTCGTTCATGCGCCACATGTGGGATCCGACGCAGGTCATAAACAGGGTTTTCATCCGCTTTTTTAAACCTCCACATTCATCGCATCATCCAGCAATTATATGCATCACATACAGTAATTATATGCATCACCCAGGATATGACCATTATGACGGCCGCCATCGAGGGGGGCTAATCCTGGGTGCAGCCGACAACAGCTGGAAAGCTTAATAGCATTGAAGCTACGATGTAATTTTTGGTGGGCTCGTAGGGTAGAGGATATCCTAGCGGGCTTCGGAGACGATTCGAAGAAACCCGCTGACCTGGGTTCGATTCCCAGCGAGTCCGCTATAGAAACTCTTTTTGCCGATCCGTTCAATTTTAATCGCGGGAAGTGAGCCAATGGTAGACCTCTTCGGCAAAAAGAAGCTGGATGACCGCGTAAGGGAGCTGGAAACCGGCCTCCAGGAGATGCAAAAGGAGAAGGAGGATCTTTTAAAGACAATTGAAAGGCGCGACGATAAAATCAAGAAGCTCACAAGCAGCCTTCAGGAGGCAAATGTTGCGCTCAAGTCAACAGAGAAAAAGGTGTCACCAGCGAATGTCAGCATGCAGCAGCTGAAGCCTGTGGAAGGGCAAATGCCCCAGGGGATGAAGATCACTCCCCGGGAGTTCGACCGGCTTTTAAAGCGGCTATCAATGCTCAAATCGCCAGAGGAGGATCTGCTCACTGCCTATATGGACGGCTCCGAGAGCCTGCCTTCCGTCCTGCCCAGAGAAGCCCAAAGGCTGATAGGCGCTCTAGGATTTGAAAGGGGATTTGCAGTGATGCACTTTCCGTGGCTCTTCACTCTGGTTTTAAAGCCGCCTCTGCCGCTGACCGTGAACTGCTCAACGCTTGGAGGTGCATTCGATACGGAGCCGCTCGAAGAGATCATGGAGACTCCCGTTCTCGTCGTATCTGCACATGCCGGCGATACATTCCTCGGGGTTGCCCTGAATAAGAACGGCTTCGAGGCGCAGGAGCTGATCAGCAGCCAGGTCAAGGAGAAGCACTCCAAAGGCGGCTGGAGCCAGAAGAGGTTTGAACGGCTGCGCGAGGAGGATATAAAAAATCACATCGAGGATGTAAAAGAGAAGCTCGGAGTGATGAAGGGGAAATATGGATCTGTCGTGAAGTTCGCTGTAATTGGTGGAGATCCGGCTCTAATAAAACAGATAGCTCCATTCATCGGCCTTCCTGCGGTCTCCAGAAGGCTGGAAAGGCATGACGCAAAAAGGCTCGACAGGCTCAGGGACGAGGTTTACGGATTCACCCTTTATCGTGCATGAGGTTTTTGGAGAATAGCGGATGTGAATAGTATAATACTGTGAATAATATGAATATTGAGATAAAAGAAAAGGAAATCCCGGATCCATCCGAACTATCAAGATCCAGGGATTGGCATGATCGCAGGAAGGCTGCCTGGAGCCCAGAGGCACCGGAGGATGTCCTGCGTGCCCTTTCCAGAGACGAGAGCCAGTGGGTGAGGGAGGCAGTCGCAGGGAACCAGAGATCTCCTGAGGATATTCTTGTGCAGCTGGCCAGCGACAGTTCCGGCTTTGTCAGAGCGGCAGTGGCCTTGAACAGCAGAGCACCCTCTGAGGTTCTGGATGAACTGGCTGCTGACGAGATGATGGACTACGACTGCACGCTTGGAAAAAATCGCTACCTTGTGAAGGAGGCAGCTGCCAGAAACCCGAACATCACAGAGGAGGCCCTGATTTTCCTGGCACGCGAGCATGACGAGCATGTAAGGGCCGCAGCCGTGTCCAATCCCAGGGCATCGCCAGATCTTCTTTGCAGGCTTTCAAGAGACGGGAGCTGGCTGGTCAGGGACAAAGTCGCCAAAAATCCCGCTGCCGACGAGGACACTCTCGACTATCTATCCGCAGACAGGATAATGGATGTGCGCATCTCCGTTGCCCTCAACCCCAGGACAAGGCCTCAATCCCTGACAGCTCTGTCAAATGACAAGAGCTGGGAGATCAGGCAGGCTGTAGCCCAGAACACAAAGGCTGATTCAAAGATACTCGAAGACCTCTCAACCCATTGGTCATGGAGAGTGAGAGAGGCTGTAGCTGAGAATCCCAGGACCCCTGTTGATGTTTTAAAAAGGCTGGCAGAAGACCCAGACCAGAGCGTGCAGAAGGCGGCGCAGAAGCGCATGAACCAGTAATGCGTCGCAAGACGTACTATAAATAATATTATTATATTGTTTTTTACTATATTCTTAAAAAATTTATGATATATAATTTGGTGCTGCCTCTGTTGCGATAATCTAAGCTATCAAAAAGATCTCACCAATCAACATTGCAATCTCACAACAATATGTTTTTTTAATAGTAATTGCATTTAGTCTTAGATTATGATTTGTTGAGCGGTGATCCAAATGAGCCGTGCAGCCATGAGTTATTTAGCCGTATTTCTTGCAGGGATGTCCCTGCTCTGCCTGACATCCGGCAGCCTTGCCGATGTGAACGACCGGGAAAATAATGATACAGCAGCGAAAATAGAGAGCGCCACCTCAAGCCTTGCAGAGGAGTTGAAATCCAACGCAACTGCAATCGACCCCAGCTCTATTTATGACCTGCTCGAAAAGCACCTGGACGAGAATCCTGAGGTTTTCGGAGCAGCGTTTGCCCTTGCCCCCTTTGAAAGAAACGGCGAGATGGTGAGGGGCGCATACTATGTCTACAGGGAAGGAGAGTCTATTTCGCATAAAGACATAGCAGAGAGTTACGATTACGTCAGTGATCCCTGGTATGCAAAGCCGGTCCAGCTCGGAGAGCCTGTCTGGAGCGAGCCGTATTACGACGAGGCAGGAGCCGGAGCAGATGTGCTGATGACCACCTACTCAGTTCCCATCTACGATGAGGATGGAACCCTGGTGGGAGTTGTGACCGGCGACCTGCTGATAGAAAAAGGATGAGCAGATACCCAAAATAATAATGGCTTAAGCTCGAATGGCTTAATCATCCGTGAACTGCTCGTCGAGATGCGCCCGGATCTCCAAAACTGCCTGGCGCAAAACTTTTTTGTTGTCGTAGTCCTCCAGCATTTTCAATAAAACGTCCTCCTGCAATCCTGCAAGCTCCCTGGCCGCGGATGTCAGGTTGGGAACGGCCCTCACGATATTGTCAACAATGGCAACTGTGGCCATCCTAGATGTCCTGGAAAGGGGATTTAGATCGATGGCGATGACCTTCTTGCCCATCTTCACAAGAGCCTCGCAGCGGTCGCCATCCTCCAATGGGATGAGCACAACGTCAGCATCGTAGATCCCTCCCCTGGTGGCTTTGGCCCTGGCATGATCGAGTCCAGGGACGGCTGCGTCGGGACTCTCGCCCAAAACATTATCTGCGCCGAAGGCTCGAAGAAGATCTGCTATCCTTCCCACGCGCTCCTCGGTACGGTGGAAGAGGTTTACCTCCAGAGGGGCGTTAAGCACTCTGGAAAGCTCCACCATCTCCTCAGGGACTAGGGCAGCCACGTTGCCGTTGACGCTAAGTGCCGGGCGCTCTGCCAGCAAAAGCATGGCTGCGGCGGCCCACGTTGCCTTTGCAGCAGAAGGAACGGTTTTTTCTCCAAGGAGATAATCGAAGGCCTCGCCCCTGCCCTGGGCAATCAGCCCCTGGGTGCTGGTAAATCCCTTCTTAACTCCGGCGGCTACACGCTCCCTGGCAACCAAAGAGGCATAGCGGGGATGGGATTTGGGAATGTCAGTCAAGGTTGGCCCCCCTCTGCGAAATGTAAGCTGAACCCACTTCTCCGAACTCCTTCAGGGCATCGCCTCCGCCTATGGCGAAAACTGAGTCTCCGAGCATTATCATGCTGGCCATTCCTCCAGCGGCCTCAACGGCCTCAATTGCATCCAGCGCCCAATCGCTTGCCAGGCCGATCCTGGCTGTAAAGCGCCTCGATAAAGCCATGAACTCACTTAAAGTTGGCCTCCTTAAAAGCTCTTTTAGGCATGCCTCACCCTGCCTGTTTATCTCGTTCATCGCCCTTTGGTCCGACAGAACCTCTTTTGTGGATATGGGACCCCTGACCACATAGCTGACCTTGAGGGGCTGGACCGGAATCTTGTCGACGACTCCAATACCTGGGGCTCCCGCCTCCATTCGCACTACAAGGCCGCCCGTGTTCTGAGCTATCACATCCCCAAGGCCCGTTCTGTGCGAGACCTCAGCCATATGGGCAATGGTCGCTGCGCCGTTGGCGGTTAGCCCAAGGTTGAAGTAAGCGTTAAGCGCGTAGGCAGCACCCAGGGCCCCCGCGCCGCTGGCCCCAAATCCTGCTCCAAGAGGCATATCGAGCTGCGTTTTAACGCGGACCGGAAGCCTTGACATTGCCATCCTCTCCACGACAAACCTGCTGACGGGAGCAGGATCTGCCCGACCGTTTAAAAGAACCTGAGTCTCAATTAGAGTCTCGTCCGCAGCCTGGACTGTAGTTGTTGCGCCCAGGGAAAGACAAAGGCCGCAGCCTATTGAGCCGGACCTGATCAGGTCGTCGCTTCGTTTGGCGGCGAAAAATCCCGTGATGTGCGAAGGCACAAAGGCTTTCATAGGATCTCCGCCAGAGCGTCGATGATGCTTCCCGCAATTGCACTTTTTTTGCCCTCTGCCAGCCTGTATACGCCCCGCCTATCGATTATCAATACTCTGTTCTCGTCGGTTCCCATTCCCATTCGACCCACATCGTTCGCGACCATCAGGTCGAGGCCGGAGGACCGCATGGACTCGGTGGCACGCCTGATCAGCTCCTCCTCGGAGATGTTCGTCTCGGCCTTGAAGCCGACGATCCTGAGGTCAGGATAGGCAGCCCTCACGGCCTTCAGGATCTTCCTGGTGGGCTTAAGCCTCAGCACGAGCTCCTGGCCCGACTTGATCTTATCCGCATTTGCATCCAGGGTGTAATCGGCAACTGCGGCAGCGCCAATCATTGCATCGTAGCCATCGTCCCCTTTCAGCTCTTCTAGGACGGCGTCCAGCATATCCCCGGCGCCTTCGGCATAGACCTGCCTGATGCCGGGAAGCTCCTGCATGAAGCGGTGGATGATGGTTACATCTGCGCCCCTCCGATAGGCCTCAAGGCCGAGTGCCACGCCTGTCTTTCCTGATGCCCGGTTGGTCAGGATGCGGATGGGATCGACGCGCTCAGCATTGGAACCGCTGGTGATGAGGACTCTCTTCCCCACCAGGTCGCGCGGCCCAAGAAGCCTCTCCACCTCGATCACCACGCGATAGGTGTCGGCGATCTTGGCCTTTCCCTCCTCGATCCTTGGGTCAATCACTGCGACGCCGAAGGACCGCAGGGCCTCAAGATTCCTGATGACCGCCGGGTGGCAATACATGGCCTCGTGCATGGCCGGCACGACCATGACGGGCTTGCCGCTGCCAAGAGCAGTTGTGGCAAATGTGGTCACGGGCGTGTCGTCTATTCCAAGAGCCATTTTGCCGATGGTGTTGGCGGTGGCCGGCGCGATCAGGAGCAGGTCGGCCCTTCCCGATACGCCGCAGAACTCAACATGCTCGACCCTGCCCGTAATTCCCGTTATGACGGGATTGGCACTTGCATACTCCAGGGCATAAGGGTGAATGATTTGCATGGCGGCAGGGCTCATGACGCAGTGCACCTCGGCGCCGCGGCGGATGAGGTCGCGCACCAGATCAACAGCGCGCACAGCCGCGATGCTGCCCGTAACACCCACCACTATCCGCTTGCCGGATAGGGTTTTGCTTACAGTTCCTGATATGTCTGAAGGCATAAAGACTCATGAGAATTTATGAGGTCATTTAAAAAGGTTGTTTCGCTTCATCCAGGGGAGCACAAACCTTATTTAACAAATCATCTCAGGGAGTATGCCGTGCCGGGGTGGCCTAGCTGGTTAGGGCGCGAGACTCATAGGGTAAATGCGAAGAACCGCGCCTGAGGCATCTCGAAGTCGCGGGCTCGAATCCCGCCCCCGGCA
>CAZHNU010000009.1:0-47678 GCA_964534145.1 uncultured Methanotrichaceae archaeon
CTAGGACCTGGGGAATATGATCTGTATTGGCTTTGATCTTTGGGATGTCATCGGTATTGGCTTTGATCTTTGGGATGTCTTTAGCGTATTCACGTATTTCCAATAAAATGGGCACGGCTTTATTCATCTGAGACGCCGTGTTTATCGATGCAAATTGCCACAACGGCATAACATCCCCAGAATAGTCCTCAGATTTCCCATCACCCACAACAGCAAGCTTAGGTCGCTTTGTCATGGCCAGATTATAAAACCTCATGACTCTATGCTCATCACCTTCGACGAGAGCAATGACCGCTTGCTTTCCATTTTCCTCATCATTGTAGACTTCAAAGCCCCTGAGAGCCAGACGCATGGCCAACTCCGTAAGACAGGGCCTGTATCCCACATCATGGACTATAGGGCCGATAATCGTGATCTTGAGTTTCATCCCTACTAATAAAATCAGAGCATTTTGTATTTGCAGGTTATCCATAGCATATGATGGTAAATACTGTGCAAATTAAAATTATGCAAATAGGCCTGGATATATGCCGGAGCACTCAGTAAAAATTTGATTGCTTATATCTCAGTTCAGCTCTATCGCACCCACCTCTTGCCTATCCTTCGCCATATCAACAGTGATCGTGCTATTGCTCTGTCGCCCTGCTGCATCCTTCGCCTCCACCCTCACCGTATCTCCATCCACAACCCAAGGCGCCGCGCTGTTGGCGAGATAATCTGCATAGTCTGCATCGAAGCTGAAAGAGCCCTCCAAGCTTGCATTACCCGTCTTGACCTGGCCGGTCCTCTCGTTTGTGGCTGTTACGGTGATGTCGTTATAATTATTTTCTGCATTTGTCCTCGACACATTAATCCTGCCGAAGATGGGATGCAGCCTGTGAGTTGTGTACTGCGCAAAGCCTAGCTTCTCGAACCTGTATGCTTCGCCTTCTTCAGGTCTGAGGGTTCCATTGAACAGCGCTACCTGCTCGAAGACGATATAGGACGGCTGCGGCGCAGGATAGCTGATGATCAGGGGCATATTTTTGACAACGCTGATGTTCAGGTCGAGCTCATAGTCACCGTTATCTGCCGACGCCTGATAGGCGATTGGATACATTCTGGAGGTGAGCGGGTCCAGGGCAAAGTCGGTGTAGTTCATCCCTATCTGCCTGCCGGAAAACTTAAGCGCCTCTCCGCCAAGGCTCACACCAAGGAGGGTGTTCCTCTGCTCCCCAATTATGTCTCCCAAAACGAGGCTGAAGCCGTCATCGGGTACTGAAACCTGGGCCCAGTTCAGCTGGGGGTCATTGAAGGCCCACCTGCCCCAGTTGTGATCGTGATAGCCCACGGCATCTATTTCCCTGGTCTGGTTATTCCAGCTGAGAGTTCCTTTTGCCCTGGCCGACGGCATGTAGACCAGCCACTTCATCCAGTCGCCTTTGAGGTGGCCTATGTGCGATTGAACCGGCGTTGCATACCAGGGGCTGGATGCTGATTCATAGGCCAGGTCCCATTTTATCGGCGCTCCTGCGGATATGTCTTCCACAGTTCCCCAGACATGGAAGTTGTAGTCGTCCTCATATGCCAGTCCGCTTTGATCTATGTCCACATTGGGGCCGTTTTTGTCGCCGCCAAAACCCTTGCTCTGGTGAATGCCTATGACTGCGGGCTTGTCGTCTTCCATTACAATGGCTCTCACCTGAAAACGCCTCATTCCCGTCAGGTTTTCAGGATCGCTTATGAGGTAGCTTATGGAGAATTGTGTATCGTTCGATACGCCGTTGAAGTACCACCACTCGTTGTACAGCTGATCGTCAATCCCGTTGTGCAGGAAGTGGTAGGCATCATCCTTCAGCGAGGCATCGGCGGCTGCCCCCAGGCAGGATAGAAACAAAATGGAAATTGCCAATGTCATCTGAGCTGGTAAACGAGCTTTGCGGATCCTCATCAATAGTTCCCTCCGGTCTTTAGCCAAGGCTTATTGATTGGTTATCTTCTCAAATATAACAATCTTTTCATTCATAAAAGCCCTTTATAGCAGCTCTTTCATTCGAGAAGCCTCACTGCCTCCTCCGGCGTCTCGGCCCTCAAGGCTCCGGGAATCTCCCAGCTCTTCAGGCTTATCACTCGCTTTCCCATCTTTAGAGCAAGGGCGATTTCCGAAAGGGTGCCGTGCTCGCCCGGAAGGGCAATAACTGCGTCGGCGCTCTTTACGATTATCACGTTCCTGGCGTGTCCCATGCCCGTGGCGATGGTTATTTCAACACATCGATTGGCCTCCCATCCGTCGCCCGGCACTATGCCTACGGTCAGACCGCCCGCATCCCTGGCTCCGCAGCAGACCGCCTGCATCACGCCCCCAAGTCCCCCGCAGAGGAGGACGTGGCCGCCTTCGGCCAGAAGCCTGCCCAGGCGCCATGCCATCTCCCTCACAGCAGGGCTGCATTCTCCGCCGCCCACTACCGCTATTTGCATCTCTATCTCCCGCAGAATCGTCTATCGCCGTACCGCAGCGCAACGTGTTTACGTCTTTTTGCGCAAGGTATTCATATACCTCTGGTGATTAAAATCATTTGTGAACGCCTTCGGACAGCTCCGTCCCCAAATACAGGGAATGCTGGCAGAGCAATCAATCGTTGAGCCGACCATGCCTCAGGAGCTGACGATCCCCGCAATCCTCCGGGGAGAGAACGTGCTTTTGATCGCGCCCACGGGGACCGGCAAGACTGAGGCTGCTGCTCTCCCCGTCTTCAACAGGATACTCGATGGGGAGCGAGGGGGAATCAGGGCGATCTACATCACGCCCCTTCGGGCCCTTAACAGGGATATGCTCAGGCGGTTTCAGGAGTGGGGCGAGAGGCTCAAGGTCTCCGTTGCCGTTCGGCACGGGGATACGGGGAAGGGCGACCGCAGAAGACAGGCTCTGCAGCCGCCCGATTTCCTGATTACTACTCCTGAAACCCTTCAGGTCATGCTGACGGGAAAGAGGCTTAGAAAGAACCTGTCGACCGTCAGGATGGTTGTGGTGGACGAGGTCCATGAGCTGGCCTCATCCAAGCGCGGCAGCCAGCTATCCGTATTGCTGGAAAGGCTATTCGAGCTGGCGGGCGAGTTCCAGAGAGTAGGGCTTTCGGCCACAGTCGGATCGCCCGGTGAGGTCGCCCGGCTGCTGGCGGGAATGCACAGAGGATGTAAAATTGTCAGGGCGGACGTGGAGCGGGCAAACGATTTTCGGGTCGTGAGCCCTTCTCCCACGCGCGCCGACTTTGCCCTGGCGGGACAGCTCGAGTGCGATCCAAGGCTTGCAGCCCAGATTAGCTGGATCAGGCAGACTGTCAGGGACAGGAAGTGCCTCATCTTCGTCAACACAAGGCAGGCGGCCGAGGTCCTGGGATCGCGCTTTCGCCAGATGGGAGAGCCGATTGGAGTTCACCACGGGAGCCTTTCGGTGGAGGCACGGGTGGAGGCTGAGGAGGCATTCAAGGGCGGCTCTCTGCGAGGGCTCATCTGCACATCCTCAATGGAGCTGGGGATCGACATAGGCGACGTCGAGCACGTCATCCAGTACAGCTCTCCAAGAGAGGTCTCCAGGCTGCTGCAGCGAGTGGGCAGAGCGGGACATAAGATCGGAAAGGTAGCCTCTGGGACCATCATTGCCACATGCCCTGACGATATCGCCGAGGCCTGCGCCATAGCCAGGAGGGCCTCAGCCGGACTTTTGGAGGAGACCAAAATTCACGAGAAGCCGACCGATGTCCTGGCAAACCAGATCGTGGGCCTCGAGATGGACTTCGGGGACATAAGCCTGCAGAGAGCCTACGATATAATCACCAGGGCCTATCCATTCAGGAATCTGACTTTAGAGGAGATGAGGGAGGTTGCCCTCCAGATCGCCGATTCCAGGCTCACAAGGCTGGAGAACGAGGTGCTGCAGAGGACAAGGAAGGCAAGGGAGTACTACTTCGAGAACCTCTCAATGATACCCGACGAGAAGAGGTATAACGTGTACGATATCGTCGGCAGAAAGTCTGTGGGAACCTTGGACGAGGCATTCGTCGTCAGCTTTGCCCAGCCGGGGGCCACCTTCGTAACCAAGGGAGAAATCTGGGAGATCACGGAGATCGTGGACGACGAGGTAAAGGTCGTTCCCATCCAGAGGAGCGGGGAGATTCCATCCTGGACGGGTGAGGAAATCCCGGTGCCTTTCGATGTTGCCCAGGAGGTCGGCCGGATTCGAAAGGAGATCGGCGAGGCGCTGGAGTCCAAAGAGTCAGGGGGTGAGGAGGCTGCAGTTGATTATCTGGTCGAGAGTTATCCTATAGACCATGAGGCCGCCGCCGAGCTTGTAGGGCTGATCAAAAAGCAGCTTGATGAAAAACTGCCCATACCAGACGATGCCCACGTCATCGTCGAGGGAAGCGGGCCCTCTGCGGTCGTCAACGCCTGCTTCGGCCACAAGGCCAACGATGCCCTTGGCAGGGCCCTGACCTCACTTTTGTCAGCCCGCTTTGGAAGCAGCGTGGCAATGGAGATCGATCCCTACAGAATTGAGCTTGAGCTTCCAAAGGCAATGGCTGCAGAGAAGATAGCGAGTATGCTGGAGGAGATGTCTCCCGAGCACATCGAGCCCATTTTGGAGATGACGCTCAAGAACACAACGCTTCTGCGCTGGAAGATGGTCCACGTGGCCCGCAAGTTCGGAGCCATATCGAGGGATGTAGACTACCAGAGGATCAGCATGGCCAGGCTGCTCTCCGTCTTCGAGGGGACGCCCATATATAAAGAGGCGCTGCGGGAGATCTATCACGACCGCCTGGATCTTCCAAGGGCAAAGCAGATCCTGGAGGCGATTCGTGACGGCGGAGTTTCGGTCACCACCAGCAGCTTAAGCCCAATTGGAGGCAGCGGACGGGGCGGCGGTAGAGACGTGACCTCTCCAGAGCATGCCGACGCGGCCGTAATAGATCTTCTGAAGTCCAGGATATTGAACGACCGGGTGATTCTTTTCTGCGTCAACTGCAAGAAATGGAAGTCCTTGCGGCCCGTGGGGAGGGTTCCGGAGCAGCCCGAGTGCCCTCTTTGCGGTTCGAGAATGGTTGCCGCCTTAAAGCCCTGGGAGGAGGAGGAGATCAAGGTTGTCAGAAAGCCCGAGAAGGCCAAGAACGCGGAGGACCGGCGGAGGACCAAGCGTGTGTTTAGGAACGCCAACCTGGTCCTCAGCTACGGGAAGACTGCGGCCATAGCTCTCGCCAGCCGGGGACTCGGGCCGGAGACGGCATCAAGGGTGATCGGGAAGCTCCGAACGGACGAGCAGGAGTTCTACAGGGATATTCTGAAGGCGGAGAGGGAGTACGCAAGGACGAAGAGGTTTTGGGGGTAAGGGCATATGAAATTAAAGCCAGATCAGAAAATTCTCAGGTCTGAAAGGGTAATATACTGGTGAATTCATACTAACGTGAAGATGTAAAATGAGGTGAACGAATTGAAAAAGGCATTAGCACTTTTGCTCATGTTGGCCCTCATGCTCACGGCATCAACCCTACCCGTTTATGCCGATGACGACGAGGACGATGAAGGCGACGATGGCGAAGAAGGGACTCTAGGCGGACTGGGCGGCGATGACGAGGATGAAGAAGGAAGGGGCATGCCCGGCTTCGAGATGTCCTTCGCCATTGCAGGAGCCATTGCAGCCGGCCGCCTTTTCAGAATGAAAAAGTAGTCCCTTTAATTTAATTAATTTTTATTAACGGCTGCAATGCATCCAATGCGTTAGCCCGCTAATTCCTCCTTTTCTTAGCCAGCAGCTTTATCTCTCCAGGGGAATTATAATTATTGATCACCACTTTAGCAATTGAGAAGACACACCCATTGCTGTCGAATCAAAATCGTTTGAGGAGGCAATTTGAATGAGGGATGAAAACCGAATATACCATATCCTATCGTCAGCGGCGGCATTTCTGCTGCTGCTTCTGTTTATGGCTGTGCCGGCACTTGCCCAGCTGGAGGACAATACGAACCGCCCGGGAATGGACATAAGCAGCTTTGAAATGGACCAGCCGGACCCCAATATCTGTTCGGCTGCGTGCAGCAACGATCCCAACTGCCGGTCCTTCACCTATGTCAAGCCAGGATGTCAGGGGGAAAAGGCCCTCTGCTGGCTGAAGAATGGCGTTCCGGAGGCAGTGCCGGATGATTGTGCCGTCTCCGGGGTAAAGGCCGGAGCCCAGGCAACGCAGTTTGGACAGGAGATGATGCTTGGATCTCTGCTGCCCATAGCGCCCGGGCTTTCATCGTCATCTTCATCTCCTTCTTCGTCAGCCGGTGGCCAGTCTACAGACATTATGGGGCCGGGGGGATCATCTTCAGAAGGGACGAGCGGGGCATATCTCTTCATAAGCGGCGTTCCTGGAGATTCTGCTGAGGACAAACACAGAAACTGGATTGATGTTTTAGCCTTTAACTACAGCATTTCCAATCCGGGAGCTGGCAGTCATGCCATTGCTGGTGCTGCAGCCTCAGAGCGCCCTGCACTGGGAGACCTCGTAATCGTCAAGCCTATGGATAAATCCTCCCCCAAGGTCTACCTCCTGACCAGCAATGGAGATCACATCCCTGAGGCGAAGCTGGAAATCCTCCAGAATGGCGTGATGGTCCTGCAATACAGGCTTAATGATGTGACGGTTACCTCGGTCGAGGCCTTTGGCAAGGAGGAGGTCGAGGGCTGGATGCCTCTGGAACGGGTGTCCTTGAGTTACGGCAAGATCGAGTGGAGCTATACGAAGACTAACGAGGCCACTGGTGTGAAAGAAACCGTTAAGGCAGGATGGGATCTGGTGGCGAATAAAGCGATATGAATATCGGCTTTCATCTTTCCCTTCTTTTCCCTTCTTTTCCCTTCCTTCCCCTTCCTTCCCCTTCCTTCCCCTTCTTTCCCCTTCCATTTCCACCTTTCCCAAATTTTCCTTGTCGTCGATCTCTGGTCCTCAGCGGCATTCGCGTATTCATAAGACAAATAGAAAGGAGCAAACGTCGCTTTTCAGATCGGCAGGTTTATCTCAATTAAACGCTATCATTCCGTTACCAGGTCTAGGGCCTAGCTATGGCCCAGCATTGGAGGAGCTCTTCAGATGGCGGTAAAGTCGTCGTTCCTTTCTAAAATTAGATTCGCTTTGTCTATATCTATAGCAGCTATTTTATTAATACCCGCTGCATGCGCTTATAGTGATATGGGATGGTTTGGAGAGGAGAACCAGGGAGGTGGAGCAGCACTGGCGGACCTGAATAATAACGGCCAGCTCGATCTTGTGGTCCTCAACATCGACAATCCGGATGGTGAGAATAACGGTTACTACCGGGTAGGCTTCGACTTAAAGAGTAACGGCGACGCCCTGTGGACATCCACCATGAAGATACCTGGGTGGTTTGGAGCTGCAACTGCTGCAGGAGACATCGCCCTCGCGGACCTGAACAATAACGGCCAAAAGGATATGGTCATCTTCCACATCGACGATCCTGAAGGTGAAAACAGAGGCTGGTACAGGGTTGCCTGGGACCTGAAGGCCGACGGACAGGTTGGCAGATGGGACAGCCACCTGGGATCGCCCGTGAATATTCCCGGCTGGTTTGGCGCAGAGAACGGAGGCGCAGGAGTTGCCCTGGCCGATATCAATGATAACGGCAAGCAAGACCTGGTGATATTCCATATCGATAACCCGGATGGAGAGAACCGCGGATGGTATAGAATCGGCTGGGATCTGGACGAAAAAGGCGAAGTTGGTTCCTGGGACCCGGTGATGATAGAAGCTCCGCTGCCCGTGGAGGGCTGGTTCGGAGAGGAGACCCAGGGAGGAGACGTAACGCTGGCCGATCTAAACAAGAACGGTTACCCTGAGCTGATGGTCTTCCACATAGACAATCCGGACGACAGCAACAGCGGATGGTATCGCATAGGCTGGGATATGGACAAATCAGGACGGGTGGCAAAGTGGGATAAGCCCGTTAACCTCGATGGCTGGTTCGGGGACGAGTCATCAGCCGCAGGAATTGACGTTATGCTTAACGTAGATAACGGGGCAAATGTCCTTTACTTCACTGTCGGCCGGTTCGTTCCTTCGTTTGGAGAAGGAGGCGATGTAAGTAACCACGGGTACTTCTATTTCGCGCCAATATGCTGGGGGCCGTGCTCATCGCAGTTCAGAAATGCTACCGTGCTCTCTTCTGGAGAGGATGCAGGGTTCATCGAAGAGCCTTCTGTCGTGCCTGTAACAGTGATTGCGACTGCAATTGCAGAGGGCCAGTTTGAAGGGGGCAGCCAGCCAGCACCCGGCAATCTGGAGGAGAACACAAATCGGCCGGGGTCGGATTACCGCGACTTTGACCTGTCAGTTCCGAATCCGGAACTATGTCGAATGGAGTGCGATGGCGATCCCAAGTGCAAAGCCTTCACCTATGTCAAGCCTGATATGCAGGGAAGCAGCGCCAGGTGCTGGCTGAAGGATGAAGTCCCAGATCCGGTTCCAGGCGATTGTTGCGTCTCTGGGGTTAAAAGCTATGGAATGCAGATGATGAGCCCTATGGTGGGGATTATTCAGCCGTCGTAAAAACGTGTATGCACTTTAGCTACCTGAAAAACCTTTAAAGCATGAGCCAAAAGACTCTATCCCATGACCTTTGCATTCTTTCCCGCCGTCGACTTACGCGGCGGCAAGTGCGTGCAGCTCGTGGGCGGCGTTCCGGGAACTGAGGTGGTGGCCCTTGATGACCCGCTGGCTCAGGCAGAGCGCTGGGTAGCTGAAGGCGCCGACAATCTGCACATCATCGACCTGGACGGGGCAATTCAGGGGAAGAGGATCAACGCCCCGATATTAAGACAGATCGTGAATAAGCTCGATCTCTTCACCCAGGTGGGCGGCGGCATCAGGACAAAGGATGATGTGCAGGAGATCCTGGGCCTTGGCGTGGATAGAGCAATCCTTGGGACTGCTGCCCTGAAGAATCCAGATATGGTGCGAGATCTGGCCGATGATCACGGTCGGGAAAGAATCATGGTGGCCCTGGACGTGAGGAAGGGAGATGTCACAACCGAGGGCTGGCAGAGGACTATTGGAAAGCGGGCTGTCGATCTGGGAAGGCTTTTCGAGCAGAAGGGTGCCGGGTCAATCCTGTTCACCAATATCGACGTGGAAGGCCAGCAGAGGGGAATCAACCTCGGGCCGACGAGGCAGCTTATAGAGGCTGTAAATATCCCGGTCATCGCTGCCGGAGGTGTCACCTCTGTTGAGGATGTCATTGCCCTCAGGGATGCAGGTGCGGCCGGAGCCGTGGCCGGAACGGCAATCTACACGGGAAAGCTAAGCGTCCGGCAGACGCTGGAAACGCTTAAAGGGAACTGATTTAGAGAATTGATTCAGAGAATTGATTTTGAGGGCATCGATTAAGAGGCATTGGTTTAGAGGACAGTGAGCGGGGAGGCGGCAAAATTGAGGAATGGCGAGGCTGAGGTTGAGTTTAAAGGCAGTAAGGCCTGTGTAAGCCTGAACCTGGACGGTTCGGGAGCTGTCGATCTGTGTTCCGGCTGGGGATTTTTCGACCACATGCTGAATGCATTTTCCAGGACAGGGCTTTTTGACCTCAAGGCCCAGTCTGAGGGAGGATACTATAGAGCCGAGGCCCTGGGAAAAGCAATCGGCCAGGCCCTGGATAGAGCATTGGGAGACCGAAGCGGAATCCGCCGCTACGGCAGTGCGGCCGTTCCGATGGACGAGGCCCTGGCCGAGGTGGCTCTGGACTTCAGCGGCCGGCCTTATCTCGTATTTGCCGGGGAGTTCAGGGGAGACGGAATTGGCGACTTCGAGACCCGGCAGATCAGGGCCTTTCTGGAGGCTCTGGCCAATGGAGCCCGCCTGACGCTGCACGTCCGCTTCTACGGCGAGAACGACCACCACAAGGCGGAGAGCATTTTCAAGGCGCTTGGATTTGCGATTCGACAGGCGGTGGCGAAGGAGGGGACAGGGGTTCCGAGCACCAAGGGCGTGATTTAACGCTTCGGCGGGATATTAAGCTTAATCTCTTGGCGTGCCCGCACACTGTCGGTTTCTTGTGCGCACTTGCAAGCGGGACGGCCCTAAAACGCCGGACGGCTATCCCAGTCCCTCTGTAGGGGGAGGGCATCTGCTGATCTGATGATGCATGCGGTTTTGTTTTTTCGTTGCTTTTTAGAACGTGCCGTTGGATAGCCTTGGATTCTATGCTGGCCAGCGATAACTTTCGGCCTCAATCTTTGTTTTGGTAGAAATTGCCACTACAGATCGCATCTGCTCTTTTTGGGACTCCGCACGTTGCCGGTTCTCGCGCGAGTGTGGTTGGGCCCTGCTCAGTCGCCGCGCGGGCTACCCTCCTTTATGGGGGAAGGCATCCGCTGGCCTGGCGATATCTGCAGCTTTTTCCTATTACCATAATAACAATGCGGCATCCAACTTATTCACGGCAGGTTCCCCCTGGCCACGGGGTCAGGGGGGCCGTCCGGCCATGGGGACGCCCCCTCCAGCTCTCGCGCGCGAAAATAGGCAGCGCGCGCGGCATCCCAAAAAATGAAAGCCCAGATCAATTGAGAGATTGCCTTTTAGCCAGGAGACGGCGGCGATTTTTCGGCCTTTACTGCTATCGAAAAAAAGCCGATTTTCACGCACTCCGTTAACTTATTGCAGTTCTTTCAGAAAGTTGACGATCAAAAAACGATTTTTCGATAAGCTCAGACCTTTCACGCACCTTCCGGGATTTTGGGCACCACCTAAGTGCGTGAAATAGAACTTATCATCGATCCGTTCTCTGGCTGGACGGCCCTCTACTTGAGGGCGCATACTTGCCAGAATCACAGTGCTCTTATGTTTAACGCTCAAGGTTTATATCTATTGTGTCTCCGGCCTTCCCAGAGGTGGCTGCGGCTGGCCACCATGCCGGCATCCAGACGCAAATCGTAAAAAGCGACGGCCACTGCAGGCGAGCGAAGCGCAAAGCAGCCAAAGCGCCATACGACAGCGCCAGATTAGGGCACGGCCCTTAGTAAAAGACAAGATTAAGATATATAGCCGGCCAAAAGCCTACCATGCGCTTTGGAATAGTCGTCTCAGACCCTGAGGACTGGACTGCAAGGGCAATTCTTTCATCTTTTATCAGGAGAAGAGAGGATGCGGTTTTCCTGAACTTCTCAGAGCTTTCGGCCTCTATTGAAGGCGATCTATCCTTTCGGAGCAACGGGGTAAATCTTTTAGACCTAAACGGCCTGATAGTGCGCGACCTGGGCCGCAGGGGCGCGCATGACGTGGCCTTCAGGTTTGAGACGCTTCAGGCCCTGGAGGAGCTCGGGATCGCCATCGTAAATCCGCCTGCTGCCATCGCCAGGGCTGCAAACAAGTTCGCCACAACGCTGGCTCTCCGAAATGCCGGGATTCCGACTCCAAGGACCACCATCACCACCAGCCTGGACGAGGCCGAGGCCGCCTTGCAGGAGTACGGATGGGCGGTCTCCAAGCCGCTGTTCGGCTACAAAGGCCGGGATATCGTCAGGCTTGAAGACGGGAATCGATCGGATAGAGATCGCCTGAGAGCCATCATCGATAAGCAGGGCATGATATATCTTCAGGAGTTCATTTCGATGGAAAGGCCGCGCGATATCAGGGCCTTCGTTGTGGGCGGGAGGGCCCTTGGGGCCATCTACAGGGTGGCGCCTCTCGGACAGTGGATAAGCAACCTCGCCCGCGGCGGCACCGGGGAGGCCTGCGGTCTGACGGACGAGCTGAAAAGTCTGGCAGTGAGAGCCAGCAAGGCCGTCGGCACGGTTTACTGCGGCGTGGACCTCCTGGAAACCTCTGACGGCCTGAAGGTGATAGAGGTGAACGGCACTCCATCGGGCAAGGGAATTTTCGAGGCGCAGGGAGTTGACGTAACATCAGCCATAGCGGACTATGTCCTGCAGCCGCATGTATCAAAATAGTTATCTACGTTGCCGCGCCACTGAAGAGGCATGTTTACAATACTCACCGGTGCGCAGTTTGGGGATGAAGGCAAGGGCAAAATAATTGATCTCCTCGCCGAGAACTATGATGTGGTCGTAAGGTTCCAGGGCGGCGACAATGCCGGCCATACAGTGGTCGTGGGCGGCAAGAAGTACAAGCTCCACCTGGTCCCGAGCGGCGCAATCTTTGGAAGGAGGCTGCTCATCGGTCCTGGAGTCGTGCTCAATCCGCGAGTCCTCTGGGGCGAGATCCAGGCACTGAAGTCCGAGGGCATAAATGTTGACCTGGGAATAGATGCCAAGACCAGCATCATTATGCCTTATCACATAGAGCTTGACGGCCTGAGGGAGAAGGCCAGGACCGAGAAGATAGGCACGACCAACCGGGGAATAGGCTTTGCCTATGTGGATAAGGTTGCTCGCGAGGAGGTCCAGATGCAGGACCTCACAGACCCTGCACTCTTGGAGTCCAAGCTAAATGAGATCGCTCCGGCCAAGGAGAAGGCCATAGCCGATATGGGCGGAGACCGCTCGGTCGTGAGGTCAGGACTGGACGAGTACCTCGAGATCGGCCGGAAGCTCAAGGACAGCGTCGTCGATGTCTCACGCGAGATCAACATCGCGCTGATCGAGGAAAAGGACGTCCTGGCGGAAGGGGCCCAGGGAGCATTCTTGGATGTAATTCACGGGACGCAGAAGTTCGTCACCTCAAGCTTCACTACGGCCGGCAGCGCCTGCGCCAACCTGGGCGTCGGGCCTGTTATGGTTGACAATGTAGTGGGCGTGGTAAAGGCCTATATCACCCGCGTTGGGGAGGGCCCGATGCCGACCGAGCTAAAAGACGAGCTTGGAGAGAGGATGCGCGAGAAGGGCGGAGAATACGGAACCACCACGGGACGGCCCCGAAGGTGCGGCTGGTTCGATGCCGTACTGGCGCTTAAATCAGTATATCTGAACGGATATACCGAACTGGCCCTGACAAAAATGGACGTTTTGACAGGCATCGGCCCCATAAAGATCTGCGTCGGCTATAGGCTAAACGGCGACACGATCGGATACCCGCCTGAGAGTACTCATCTTCTGGCAAAATGCGAGCCCATCTACGAGGAGTCGCCCGGATGGGATGAGGACATTTCGAACGTAGAGCAGTACGAAGACCTGCCTGAGAATGCCAGATCGTACGTGGAAAAGCTGGAAGACCTTTTAGGCGTGGATATTTCCGCAGTGTCCATAGGCCCGGGAAGAGAGCAAACAATCTTTAGAGAGGAGACTGAGGATTAGCCTTAATTATTTTTCAATTCAACAAGTGATTGCCACTGATTGAAGGCCATCATTAATTATTTTTGCTAATATAATTAAGTATTTCAAGAAAATCCTCATCAGTATAGCAGTTACGAAAGTTTTATAAGGTCAAAATGTTCTAATTAATAGTAAAAGTAGGGGTAATCGCTCATACCAGAGGGCTTTAGGAGGGATAAGAGATTTGACGATCTATGCGGTATGTCTGGGAATGACCCTTGCAGTTGTGGCGAAGTGCGAGGAAGAGGCCATTGAAAAGGCCAGAGCCGAGCTGCAGGTTGAGCTGGACCAGGGCAACTGCGGCCAGCAAAAGGTTGCCTGGACCTTCGATACATACGATGTCAGCAAGGTACAGCTGAAGGACGAAATAATTGACTTTGAGTAGCTGTTGAAAACTATCAGGAGATCTCTATCTCCTCAGCCGATAGCAGCTTTTTTCTTACATCCTTAATAGGTTATTTATATCGAATTCGAGATCCATACATACGATGAAACGCACCGGCATAGCCTTTGATGACAGCCAATTAATCGAGGAAATAGGGCATTTGTATGAAGGAGCGGACCCTGCCCATGATTTCTCGCATGTCCTACGGGTATGCAAAAATGCCAGACTAATTGGAGAGCAGGAGGGGGCCGATATGAAGGTCCTTATCCTGGCCGCCCTTCTTCACGATGCAGGCGCGGGATCAAAATCGTCCAGGATGCCAGATTCTACTGCCAGGACCCTTAAAATGGCTGAGGATTTCATGGCGGGACTGGTCATCCAGGAGGATTTGAGGAAGAAGGTTCTATACGCCATAGAGGTTCACAGTTTCTCTAAGGGCATTGTTCCTTCAACGCTGGAGGCTGAAATACTGCAGGATGCAGATCGCCTGGATGCCCTTGGCGCAATCGGAATTGCAAGGGTTTTTTTAACAGGCGGAAGCCTAATGAGAAATCTGTACAGTCCCGATGACCCTTTCTGCAGCTTCAGAGAGCCCGATGACAAAAAATGGAACCTGGACCATTTCTACAGCAAACTCCTGAAGCTTGAATCTGGAATGCATACAAAGACCGCAAGAGATCTGGCCAAAAAGAGATCTGAGGTTATGAGAAGATATCTCATGGACCTAAAAAGTGAGATTGAAGGATAGCTGAGGGATAGTAATGGAGATGGTTTTGCACCCTAAATCAGAGATCAACGCAAGAATCGAAAAGCTCTCAAGCCAGATGGGGGATATGGACGGAGCAATTCTGTTTCAATCTGTTGATATGCTTTACTTCTCAGGTACCGCCCAGGAAGGGCTGACCTACATCCCAAGGGACGGACAGCCGGTCGTCATGATCAGAAAAAGCCTGTCAAGAGCGGTTCAGGAGTCTCCGCTGGACGTGCGTTCCCTAAAGGGCCTGAAGACAATTAAAGCAGAGCTGGACATTCCCTCGAGGGCTGTTATCGGCCTTGAGCTCGACGTGCTGCCCTACAACAACTACATTCGAATCTCTCAGGCCCTGGGGGACGCCAGGTTCACAGATATCTCAGAAAGGATCAGGCACATTCGCTCAGTTAAATCAGAGTTCGAGATAGGCCTGATCAGAGAGGCTGCCAGGATTGTAGACGCCGGCCTCTCGAGCGTTCCTGAAAGCCTGAGAGAGGGCGTAACCGAGATAGAGCTGGCAGCCGTTGTGGAGTCGACCATGAGAAGCTTGGGCCACCAGGGACTGATTCGCTTCCGCAGGTTCAACCACACGCTTCCCATGGGCCACCTCATGGCGGGCCCGAATGCAGCGGTTCCAAGCTACGTGGCATCGCCCACCGGCGGTACAGGCGTATCTCTGCTTCATCCTCAGGGTCCGGGCTTCAGGAAGATAAGGAGGAACGAGCCCGTGCTGGTAGACTTCGGCGGGGTTTACAACGGATACACCGCCGATGAGACGAGGATTTTCTCAATCGGAAGGCTCGATAAGGACCTGGAGGAGGCTCACCTGGCCGCCGTGGCGATCGAAGAGGCAGTGGCCAAATCGCTGGTTTCAGGAAGGACAGGTCGAGATCTGTTCGAGATCTCAGAAGCAAAAGGTGCTGAGCTTGGCTACAGTGACCGCCTGGGAGGTCCGGCCGGAGCCAAGGTCGGATTCGTGGGCCACGGCGTGGGCCTAGAGATCGACGAGTACCCGGTTTTGGGACCTACAGACCATCTGATAAAGCCGAACATGACCATAGCAGTCGAGCCCAAGATGATCTATCCCGGAAGAGGCGTCGTGGGAATTGAAGATACCTTCTTGACCACAACTAACGGAGCTGAAAGGCTGACCCGGCTGCCGCAGGAGATATGGCAGGTGTGAGCGAGGCCGCGAGGCTATGCAATTCCATTATTCTTTTGGAGATAATGGTGGCATAATGGTGGCGGCCGCGAACTTCTAAAGATCAAAACCATACGGGAACGGGCATAAGCTCGCTCATAATGATCATGGCCCAATGCTCCTCGATCCATTCTTCTATCATTTTCATTCCTCCGTAAGCCAGGCAATAGTGCAGATGCCAATCTCCACCTCTTGATTGAGCTTTGCCAGGTTGACATAATGCCTATTGCTATCGTCCAGGTATTCTTGTGATGCAGAGCAGAAGGCCCAGAAAGCGGGACAGCATTGCCTTAAAATGAACTCAGACATTCAAAACGCACCTCCCCATGAATTAAAACGACTTAAATGCTAGAAATGCTGATGCTCTAAAGTGGCATTCCCCTGCACTTTCCAAGTACCTTTCCAGCAAAAGATGCCTTTATCGAGTTGCCGACTTAGGGCTCTTTTAGCCATTATGCAATCCAAGGATTCTCCGAGGCATTCATCCCCGGCCGTATCTATTGAAATCCCGTCTAACATTTATAATTTTTTTATATCTCTCATACTAATTAAATATTTCTGAAATATTGATATATAAATATTAGAACTAGCTTAAAATTCGATCTCCATTCAAGTTTTGGTACATCCATCATTAAAGAAATTCCGACAGCATTTGCCTTCTCGGCCCTTCCGCCTGCTTTAGGAGGAACTTTGGCCTGAGCCTTCCTCTGACCTTTGTCCTGGAAAATATAAGCGTTTTGTCCTGCTCATCTTTAGGCTCTTTGAGGAGGCCTTCAAGCTCCGCACTCTCAGGAGCGGACAGCTCGATCTCCCCTTCACGCCCCGATGACCAATCAAAGACCCTTACGCTACAAAGCGTTCTTATATGCAGCAGATGCCCCCTTGATCTATCATCCACAGTCAAAACGTTGGCCGCGTATTCCACAGGCCCCTGGAACTCCCTGCACCTTTCATCAGGCATGCAGAGGCCAAGGTTCGCAATCCCAAGATATGGATAACCGCTGCTTTTTCTAATCATTGTCTCGCACTTGGGGCAGTGCATCCTGGCGAACCACTCGGCAAATATCCTGTCTTCCACGCCATCTCCAAAGACCCCGGACCATAGGCTTCTGGCATCATCCTCGCTCCAGCCCGCCTGTCCGAGAAATGATGCCAGGATTGCCGCAGACCTGTGCCTGCCCCTCTCGCCACCGGCTCGAAGAATGTTGTTGATGCACGGAGGAAAATTTTCCGCAGGAACGGGCCTTGAGGAGATCCACAGCATCTCCTCTCGCCTCTCGATCGACAGGACCGATACGGGGATCTCCTCGCCTTCCCTGGGATTTAGCTTATTTCTTTTCAATGACATCTTTTCAGGCTCTACTTGTGGCCTCCCACGAAATAAGCCTGTGTCTCTTTCTGAGGCTTTGCCGCCTGCGGAACAGGGGATGATCCTTTCATGGACTCGTACTCCATCCTCTGCTGCAGAATGCATCTGCCCATACGGATTCCGCCCAATGGGTTTTTAGGCGTGCCCATGGAGTTCATGCACCTGGCCATGACTGCAGCTCCGCGAGCGAGGCCGTCGTCCACGAAGACAACGTTTTTCTCCACCCCATCATAGAGGCCGAGCTTCTGGATTTCCTCAAGAATCAGGCTCGGCTTGTTGCCGCTGATCCCGGCCCGTCCTGTCACGCCCAAAGCCGTCTTCTTGGTCACAACGCCCTCATCGATCCCGACCTTCACAAGCCTCCGAGCCATATACGCAGCAACCAAATCCAGCGTGCCGAAAAGCGTTTTCAGTCCCTTGGATCGGTAAAGGTCCGCTCCAATATCCGACAGCTTGCGCAAATTGCTTCCATTAACGCCCACATCGCAGCCGATCAGGACAACGTTGTTTGCACAGGCTGCCACAGGGCTGACAGGAACCATGCCGTACTTGCTGCGGCTATTGGGGACCTTCTCGATTATTATCAGGTCATCGATCTGCCTGGCACAGTCCAGGGATTCTTTTCCGTAATCGGGCTTTGTCTTTGAGTCAAAAATATCGAGCACCGCGCCCGTCTGCCTGTCGACAAGTCCCGTCCCCTGGACCACTGCATCGGGAATGGCACCTGCCAGGCCCAGCAGGTTTCCAATGGTATGGGCATAGGGCAGCTCCTCGCTGGTGACCCTTCCGTCCAGGGTCGTTCCGAAGTCCATGGAGAGGCATGGGTTGCGGTAGTCCACGTCTGTCCAGCGGCTGCCCTCCTTTATTCCTGCCGTCGCCAGCTCGCCCTCCATCTCGTTGGCCACAACCTCAACGCCGGTTGCTCCCTGAGGCGGATAGCAGGAGGCGACAGCGCCCATGAAAATGACCTTTTCAATCATTGTGTACCGCTTAAATTTATCTATGATATTGTGGATGCTCATGGCGGGAGTCATGAGCCTTGGCGGAACGCCTGCCATGAGGCAGCCCTGTGCCAGTGCCTGGATGAACGCTCCGACCTGATCCGGCGACTCCAGCTCTGCGACAACGCCTGTCGATCTCACAACGAAATGCAGATCGGTCTTGATATCCAGCCGAGCCTTTTCATGGCTCTCGATAAGAGTGTCTCTGACAAGCTCGGCTATCGATTCCTTCGTCAGGGCCGTGCCGTTGATGGTATGGGCAAAAATCTCCTCGCCTAATTTGGGCTTGCGAACATTCCTGGTCATTTTTACTGTTTTATTGACGATATATGTCCGCCCGCTGGTCATGTCTGTCGCTGTAAGGATGCTCTTGGTTGTTGTATTGCCGACCTCTACTGAGGCTACAATGTAATACGGCTTGGTTTTAAGGTCAAGGTAATTGACTGGAGGACTCTCAGCGATTCGCGGTTTAAGCTTGGATTTGAAGAGGCTGCCGAAGTTCATGTTACAGGGAGTAGTAAGAGGAGACGTTAAAGCCTTTGGGTAGGCCGGTGTAGCCAGAAATAGCTGCAAAATAGAAGGGATTTATTTTACAGCATCTGAATTTACTGAATATTTTTCGCCATTATCCATATTTTAAAAATTAATTCATCCAAACAGATAAAAGATCAACATCGAAATGAATATTAATTAGAATCAGTAAACAGTACTGCAGGTTTCCTCAATGACCGGCAATAACTCTAGCGGAAATGGATTGAGCATGAATAAAAGCTTGGATTCAACATGCCGGGGAATTGAGATGGATTCACAGATGAACGCTGTTTTGGCTGCTTTTAACGGCATTGAGGATACGATCGCCACCATAAAACCCGATCACACTGTTCTATGGTGCAATAGATCCGGATATAAGCTTCTTGGAAAAAGGCCGGATGATGTCATCGGCAGGAAGTGCTTTGAGCTTGTCGGCAGACAAAACCCCTGCGATAACTGCGTTGCTCTCGCTGCAATTTCCTCAAGACAAATAAAAATCGCCGAGAGATATGTGCCTGAACTGGGCCGACATTTTCAGCGTACGGCCAGTCCCATCATTGATAAAGACGGCAATATATCCTTAGTTATTTTACAGGTTCACGATATTTCAAGCTATAAAAGTACCGAGGAGGCGCTACGAAATAGCGAGGAGAGCCTCAAAGCGATATTCGAGACATCTCCCGCCGGCATCATCCTGGTGGATCCGAAGGGGAGAATAACCATTGCTAATCGGAGCATGGCGGACCTGTTTGCCTGCAGCATCGACGACCTGCACGGCGTAGCCTACGTGGATCTCCTGCATCCGGACCTGAAGGCTGTCGGCCTTGCCAATATGAAATCGCTAATTGCAGGGGAAATCGATAACGTTAGCATCGAGCGGCGCTATATGCGAAAGAACGGCCAGGAGTTCTGGGGGCATTTGTCAGGCCGCAGGCTTTCGCATAGCGATGGCAAGTTCCTCGGATTGGTCGGAATCATCACCGATATCACGAAGCGAAAAAAGGCCGAAGAATCGCATAAAGAGAGCGAAGCCAGATTTAAGGGCATATACGAGCACTCACCCATAGGGATAGAGATTTATGATTCTCTCGGCAGGCTAATCCACATCAATAAAGCCTGCATGTATATTTTCGGAGTCTCGAATATCGAAGCCATACAGGGCTTCAGCCTATTTGATGATCCAAATCTCCCTGATTATGCCAGGGAATCGCTGCTTGGAGGAGAGACAGTAAAGTATGAGACTGCCTTTGATTTCGAGAAAGTAAAAAAATTAGGACTCTACGAAACAGCCAAATCCGGTATTATCTATGTTTATGTTATCATTTCCCCTTTATTTCTAGAGGGATTAAAGAGCCCGAGCAATTACATTGTCCAGGTACAGGATATTACAGAACGAAAGGCATTTGAGGAGCGTCTAATCGCATCTGAAGGCAAGTTCTCGGCGGCCTTCCAAATAGGCCCCGATCCCCTTGCCATAACTGACATTAAAACTGGAAAATTTATAGAGATAAATAAATCATATGAACGAGACAGCGGTTTTTCAAGAGACGAGCTTTTTGGGCATTCCGCATTAGAGCTTAATATCTGGGTAGATCCAAAAGATCGGGAAAATATTATATCATTGCTTAACGATAAGAAAGAAATTCGCGATTATGCAGTGAAGGTGAGAAGAAAGGATGGAACCATTCGGGATGTGCTCTTCTCTGCCAGTTTTATTACCTTGACAGGTCAGGATTATCTACTTTCTCAATCGCATGACATCACAGAGCGAAATCAGGCTGCGGAAGAGCTTAAGAGAAGCGAAGAGCGCCTCAAGCTTTCCCTCGATGCCGCCAATATGACCTACTGGGAATGGGATATTCCAGCCGATAAGCTCTTTTTGCGAGGGGAGCTGCTGGATATTAAAGGATTGAGAAAAGGATGCATCTTAAATCCCGAAAACTATTGGTTCCAAAGGCTCATTCATCTTGGAGATCGACAAAAGGTTAACTCTGCAGTGAAAAACGCCATTGAAAAATGCAGCGATTATAATATTGAATTTCGAATAATTCTTCCCAAAGGGAAAGTCCGCTGGATTTCCAGCCGAGGCAGAGTCTTTCCGGATCAGGACGGAAAGGCATCGAGGATGATTGGAATAGATGCCGACATCACAGAGTCCAAGACGGCAACATTAGCCATTCAGGAAAAAGAGAGCCAGCAGCGCGCACTTCTGAACAACATCCCTGATATGGCCTGGCTTAAAGACTCACAGGGCCGCTTCATTGCGGCAAACGAGCCTTTTGCCAGAGCTTGCGGGCATGCTCCAGAAGAGCTGATTGGCAAGAGCGATCTGGATGTCTGGCCGAAAAGCCTGGCAGAGCGCTACCGCGTGGATGATATTGATGTAATGGCCAAGCGAAGGCGCAAGGTAGTGAAAGAGCCCTTGGCGGATGCTGAGGGAAAAATACAGTGGATAGAGACTACCAAAACTCCCATCTTCGACGAGGGAGGACTTGTCATAGGAACCGCCGGGATTGCCAGGGACATCACAGAGCAGAAAATCGTACATGAAGGGCTTCGCCAGAGCGAGGCAAAGTATTTGGATCTTTATAATAACGCGCCCAGCGCCTATTTCTCCATTGGAGCCAACGGAGAAATTGTAGAGTGCAATATACGCGCCGGAAAGCTGCTGAGCTGCCAGCATCAGGGCCTGATAGGCAAATCGTTTTTTGAACTATTTGCAAAAACGCCTTACGGAAAGGAGAAAGCAGAGTCAGTATTTCACGATGTTCTCATATGCGAACCCACAAACGAAATAGAAATGCAGATGCAAAACAGCAATGGTTTGCCTATATGGGTTAGCTTAACCGTAAACGCCGTTAAGGATGATCAGGGAAGGATTATTGAGATTCGCGCCATGGTGACGGACGTCTCTGAGCGAAAGATCGCGGAAGAGGCCATCCTGGAGTATCAGAATAGAATGGCGGAGATAATCGATTTCCTTCCGGATGCAACTTTTGTAATAGATATTGAAGGGAAGGTGATTGCCTGGAATAAGGCCATTGAGAAGATGACCGGCATTAAGGCCGGTGAGATAATTGGCGCCGGCGATTATGAGTATGCCATTCCATTTTACGGCGAACGTCGGCCTATTTTAATCGATCTGGTTTTGAAATCCGAGTTGGAGGTGGAAAGGAAATACACCAGTATCAATAAGCTTGATTATGGCATTTTGACCGGCGAGGCGTATATGCCTAATCTTCAGGGAGGAAGCGTTTATCTGATGGGAAATGCCGCAGCGCTCTTCAACTCTCGTGGAGAGATCATTGGAGCAATTGAGTCCATCCGCGACATCACCGAAAGGAAGAGATCCGAGGAGGCCCTGAAGATCAGCGAATCCAAATACAGGGCGATAGTGGAGGATATGCCCAATGCGCTTTGCCGCTTCAAACCGGATGGGACACTGACGTATGTCAACGATGAGTACTGCAAAATCACGGGCATCATTAGAGATGAGTCGATTGGCTGCTCATTCTATCAGCTGGTTCCCGAAGATGCCCGGAAAATGATCAGAGAAAACCTGGCCAACCTTTCTGTTATCATCCCTGTTGCCTCCCATGAGCTGCAGATGATGATGCCCAATGGTGAAAGCCGCTGGTATCTCTGGACAAACCGTGCGCTTTTCGATGATCAGGGATATATAGCTGAGTATCAGGCCATCGGTGAGGACATCACAGATGAAATTCTTGCCCAGGAGGCATTGATTAAAGCCAAAGAGGCCGCAGAGGCTGCAGCACAGGCCAAGTCGGAGTTCCTGGCCAACATGAGCCACGAGATAAGAACTCCCCTTAACGCCATCATAGGCATGACGGGAATACTTCTGGACATGGAGCTGACCCCCAAACAAAAGGATGTAGTAGAAACCCTTCGTAACAGCGGCGATGCCCTCATGTCGATAATAAGCGATATTCTCGACTTCTCAAAGATCGATGCCGGAAAAAGGGAGCTGGAAAAGCAGCCTTTCAATCTGAGGGGCTGTCTGGAGGGCTCAATTGAGCTGATCGAGGCAAAGGTTAGGGAGAAGGATATAGCCTTGAAGCTTGCCGTGCATAAGGGCGTTCCAGAAAATATTGTGGGGGATGTCACATGTCTGCGCCAGGTTTTATTGAACCTGCTCAGCAACGCAATCAAGTTCACCGAAAGGGGAGAGGTCGTCCTATCAGTTGAATGCAAGGATTCTCCTGGATGCCTGGATCTGGAATTCTCAGTGAAGGACACAGGCATCGGGATTGCTCAGGACCAGATGGCCAAGCTCTTCCAATCCTTCAGCCAGGGGGATTCCACGCTCACCCGCCGGTATGGAGGAACAGGGCTGGGGCTGGCGATCTCTAAAAGGTTAGTCGAGCTGATGGGAGGTAAAATTTGGGCGGAAAGCGAGGAAGGCAAAGGATCTACATTCCACTTTACAATGAGGACTCAAATTGCATCTGAAAAGATCAATATTGAGAATACGGAGAGACCGAAGGCAGAGGTCTTGGACATAGATGGACTTGACGGCATTCGCATTCTCCTGGCAGAGGATAATATCGTCAACCAAAAAGTCGCCCTTCATATGCTAAAGAAGATCGGCATTTCGGCGGACGTGGCTGCAAACGGAATTGAGGTTCTTCAGGCGCTAGAGCGCCAGCCCTATGATGTGATTCTCATGGATGTGGCAATGCCTGAGATGGACGGATTTGAGGCGGCTCGCGCTATTCGCGACCGGAAATCCAGACAGCCGCACATCATAGCGGTCACAGCTCATTCGCTTGACGGAGACAGGGAGAAATGCCTGGCATCCGGAATGGACGATTACATAAGCAAGCCTGTTCGCATTGAAGAGCTTGTTAGGGCGCTGAAAAAATGCACGGCGCAAAATTCAGTTTTCTAAAGAATTTTTAATAAAAATTGAAGAATGAGTACCTTCTTCTCCATTATTGCTATTTCCATTAACGAGACCCCAAGCCCTCAATGCCGAATGACTCCATGAGCACATCGGGGCTGACTCTACCTGCGGCAAATGTTTTCCTTGATCCAAGCTCATTTAGGACGACCTTTGCAGGAGCGAAGACATTGTGGTCCACCTTAAAGAAATCAAAGCCCGCTGCCTTAAAGGTCTTGTAGAAGGGAGCACCCCAATCCCTGGAAGCCTCTGAGGGCATGCCCTTCAGATACTGCCGCAGCTCGTCGAGGTTCTCGTAATTGAGCGTGTAATATGTCTCTCCGCCGTAGATGATCGCGTCGTTGGAGGAGCCCATGCACATGGTCGCATCGCCTACGATCGGAGAAACCGGAGCCCTGCCCCAGCCGCTCTTTATTGAAGTTATGTCAAAGCCCATGGAGAACAGCTTATGCAGGCCCGTCTCGACTACGCGCGCCGAGACCTGGACCAGCCCCGCAACAGAGTTGGTGGGAGCGACGGCCAGTCGGAGGTCTGACGGATCTATGCCGCACTTCTCGGCGATATGAGCAGAAACTCCTGAATCGGGGAGCTTGTTTGACTCCAATACAAGCACGCCCACATCCGAGAACTCCTCGAAGCCGATTTTATCGTAAAGATCCTTGGTCTTTCGGGCCAGCACGCGCGCCGGGCCGCTGCCCATTGCAAAGTACTTGTCCACCTTTATCTGCCACATGGCGCACTGCGATGCCATGCAGGAGACGGCCGGATGATCTGTCGCCACTGAAACCCCGGGAAGCAGGATGCCTTTAACATCACAGGGCATGATCTGAATATCGGCGAGGTCGGCCATGCAAAGGCGGCTCAAATATATGCCCGCGCCGAAGCCGCCCTGGGCCTTAACGCCAGCATCCACGACCACCGTTCCGTTGTCCAGTTCAGTTACTTCGAGCTGCAGCTCCTCTGCAAAGTCGAGCATCTCCTCGAAGACCTCAAATCCCATCTCATTTATTCCCATCAAGCCAGGTCACCTCTCCTGCCAAAAAGCAACAGGCCATATATATTTGGCGATGATAAGGCCATTTATTGCGATATGTAAGAAATGAGTTCAATGCCCGGGTCCTCATGATGGATGGGTATTAATACGATGGCAATATAGGCTGCAGCTTAAGCGAGAAGAACTGGAGGTCAGGGCCTTGAAAAATTTCTGTATAGCTTTGATGATTATTCTTTTGGCGATGTCAATCTCTTCAGGAATTGCCCAGGATAACACGACAGCCTCTGGGGATGCGACATTTGGAGTCGCTGCCGGGGAACCGGTCGCTGTCCCATCGGAAAGCGCTGCGGCTGCAGAGGATCTAAGCATTCAAGGGATTTGGGCACTATCCCTGGGAGATATGGATATCACGCTGGCGGTAAACCAGTCAGGCGACTCCATCTTCGGACAGGCAAAGTTTGAGGGAGACGACCCATGGAACGGCGTCATCGCAGGATCGCTATCAGGGAGAGCAGTCCATATTGCGCTGGCTGCAATGCAGGGAAATGTTCTTGTCTCAACAGAGCTTAGCGGCACGGCTCTGGATGATTCGATTAAGGGAAGCTATGTGAGGTCTAACAGCGACGGCGCCGCCGCAAAGGGCGAATTTACGGCTGCCAGAATAAGCCCTGATACGACGGGATACATTCCAGCTGAAGTGAAAGCGCCTCCTGCAGCCGCGTTAGCGAATGCAGCCGACCAGTCGGACCAGCAGGCCTATCAGCAGTCCGAGCAGCAGCCTCAGGCCGAAGAACAGACGGCTGTTCAACAACCAGCTGTTCAGGCCAGGAGGAGCGCCTTTAAAGATGTCAGAGACCTGGCAAAGGGAATAGACCCGAACATCATGCCGAGGAGCGCACCGCTTTAGCTTTCAGTTTTCCAGCCGCCGATCATCTTGCCAAAACGCCCGTCGATGCCGCATCATGAGCCGATTCAGAAGGCGGCCTGAAAAAGGCCCATATCTGATACTCATAGATCCATCCGAGCTTTTCGTCGAAATATATGGCCTTTTGCGCGGGCTTTGCAAGGCTTGAGAGCATACGATGGTAGCAATCGATCAGAGGCCTCCTGGTGATTGAAAATTCAGGTATTTTTTCTGGAAGGTCAACGGTGTTGGCCATTACCAGCATTCCGCCGGGGACGAGTTTTCCGACAACTCTTTCCAGCAGACGGTAGGTCTCATTCAGCGACGACCTGGCGCCTACATAATAGACTGACTCGCTCCAGATGCAGACATCGAAGCTGCCCTCTTTTATCAGAGCCTCATGCTCAATTATATCCGCATTGATCAGTTCTACTCTGCCCGGATAATCCTGCAGCAAATCCCTCGCCCTCATTATTGCATTGAAGGAGATCTCAACTGCCGTGACTGCGGCCGAGGGAAAGCTATCGAGGACCATTTTCGTATGCGCTCCTTCAGCCGATCCAATTTCAAGGATGCTTCGGGGACTAGGCATTCGGTCTTTTATGACCTCGATTTGGCGCTTATATTTGTTCATCTCATAAGGAGATGTCTTATATTTCCAGGGATCGGGCCTGGAGTACTTTTCTTCCAGATAGTCGACGGTCCACGGCTCACGATACTGCATATCGACATATATTTGCCTTCCGGAAATAAAAATCCCTCGAATGCCCTGCCTGCGCGAATTCACACCGAGAATTCTTTATATGTAATTGTTCTTAGTCACTCAATGCTGTCATAGGAGGGGCATATGAGGTTAGCTTTCATCTCAATCATAGCTTTGACTTTATTTTTCTCGGCCGGCGTGCTGGCATCGGCGGACAACCCCGCCGTATCATTCATCTCTGAGCAATGCGGCGACTGGAAGGTGGGCTTCAACTGGTCAAGTTCGGATGATTATAAAAAAAGCGCGTCTCACGGCAACAGCGAAAGCGGCGGAGTCAAAGTCGAAACCGACACACTGATCATAACATCAACGGCTGAGCCAAAAGAGACGATCAAGCTCTCTATCATGAAATACCTATCGCGCGATAGAGATCTCGTGAACACCTCCATTCTCATGTTGAGGGCGGATGAGGCTCTATCCAGGTCAGGTGTATGCAAGAGGCTGTCTGCCTCGGCAAGGATGATCGAGGGCCGTCCTGGCGCCTTCGTCAGCGGCTCCCGGTGTTCCGATGGAGAGCCGGTATACATAGCCGTTTATCCTGTAAGCTATTACTTCGATAAATCGGGCCGTGCGCTTGCGTCCGACGCCCTCGGCGTAATAGTATCGACCTACGATTTCAACACAACGGAGCGCCTGATAAGCTCCATTAAGATCGAGCAAAACGCCTAAGGCCAAAAGGGCCAGACAAGGAGGCACATTCGCGATTTTATTCGCGAATCTCTCCTTTAAAGGGACAGGGATTAGAGGCTTGCAATTGCCTATTTCAAATTTTGATTAAATCTGCCTCCGGTTAAGCCTTTAGCGTACCCAATTATTTTAAGCATAAAGTTTAAAAAGTTTGAAATAATATTAGTATTTACCTGATATTTTAAAAGAGGAACAAGGTGTTGGTATGAAGGTCACTTATACAGATAAGAGCGGTAAGAAGGCAGAAAAAACATTTAAGACTGAGGACGAAGGAAAGGCGCTAAGAGAGCAGCTGAAAAGCCAGGGCATCACCGACGCAAAGTGGGAGTGGTAGATCGCCTTTTTTGTTCCTTGATCATTTTTGTTTCGTTTTTGTTGTTAGTTCTTCCAGATGCTTTTGCGCCTCTCTTATCCAGTCCCTTTGCCTGCGATCTTTAGCCGCGACCTTGATGTAGTTTTGCCAGGCATCTATTGCTGCCTGCTTGTCGCCTAACGCCTCCAGGGCCTCCGCCTTATTGAACCAGGCTTCAGAATAATTGGGATAAAGCAGAATGGCCTTGTTGAAAGAATCCAGCGCCTCTTTTATATGGCCCAGGCTTTCTTGGCATATGCCTTTGTTGTACCGGTAGAAGGCATGATCCGGGTCCAGCTCGATGGCCCTATCTATGCATTTTATGGCATCATCAAAACGGCTCTGATAGAGGAGGCTGATGCCCTTATTATTCCATGACCTGATGTCTGCAGGCGAAAGCTCCAGGGCTTTGTCAAAGCACTTTTCAGCCTCTGCGTAACTGCCGTGGCTTAGCAGTTCCACTCCTCGATTATGCCAGGTGCCTGGGTCCAGCGGGTCGGCTGCTTTGCATGATCTGCCAAAGCAGCCGAGTATGTCCGCGATCTTTCTCATCAATTCACCCAAATGCATAAGGGCAGCCTCATGTAAGATAAAGATTTCATTTGCAGGTTGATTAGTGGAATCGAATCCTTCGTAAATGTTTAAAAAAACTAAGGCTTAAGTATAAGAATGTACTAAATTAAAATAGCATGTCAAGAGAGATAGAGAATTTAAATATCTCTGTTCATTCGCCAAAAACTAAAAGACATAATCACTCTAAATGATTATCCAATCGTTAGGATAAAAATCCGGGGAGACAAAAAGAATGCCAGAATTCACTAACCCATTCATAGGCAAAGTGCCTGACCGCACTCTCACAATGGGAGAGCTTATCAGGGCGATTCGCCTCAATCTTGCTGCAGAACATGAGGCTGTGCATATTTATATGGCCCATGCGGATGCGACCGACCATCCTCTCGCCAAAAAGGTGCTCATAGATATTGCCAACGAGGAGCGCGTCCATGCCGGCGAGTTTGCACGGCTGCTTTCAATTCTCGCGGACGATGAGGATGCGCTGCTGGCAGAAGGAGCCCAGGAGGTTGACGAGATGGCGGAGGGGCTAACTTTGCCAAAAGAGGCCTCGAAGCCCGCAGCATCCACGCCTGCAGCCGAGGAGAGGTCCATAGGGTCTCTCAAGAAGTGACCTGGAGGTTTTTGATATGGAAAACAATTACTTGGGGCGCGAGGATGCGCCTATAGGATCTGATGCCTGGAAGATCCTGGACAGCACAATGGCCGAGGCAGCCAAAAGCGTGCTTGCAGGAAGAAGGCTTCTGCACATTGAAGGGCCCTTCGGCCTGGGACTAAAAGCCGTTCCCATGCAGGACAGCCCGCAAGAGGATGGGCTGATCGCCAGCAATTTTGTGCCCGTAAATCTGATTCACAAGACATTTACCCTGAGCAAGAGAGATCTTGCTGCCGCAGAAAGAGATGGCCTGTCTTTGAACACTGCGCCTGTGGCCTCTGCAGCCATTGAGGCGGCAATGATTGAGGATTCATTGATCTTCAACGGCATACGTGCAGCGCAGGGGCTTTTGAATGCAAACGGCATAAACAACTATCAGCTCAATTCATGGGAGACAATTGGAAAAGCTGCGGATGATATAATCTCTGCTATTACTCTCCTGGATAAGGCGGGATTTCATGGGCCATACACAATGGCGCTTTCACCAGGCCTATATAACCTTCTTCTCCGCCGTCTTCCTCCAAGAGGTACAGAGTTGGAGCACATAGAAAGCATAGTTACCGACGGAGTCTTCAAGGCCCCCATTCTCGATAGTGGCGGCGTTCTCATGGCCTCAGGAAAACAGTTCGCATCGATCGTTTTAGGCCAGGATATGGCCGTAGGATTCATAGGACCTGTCGGCGAGAACCTGGAGTTTTCCATATCCGAAAGCCTGGCGCTGCTCATTCGCGAACCAAGAGCCATAGTCGCTTTGAAATAAGGCCGTGAGGCATTGGACTGGGAGGGCTATTTCCAGATCCATTCCTAGGTCCATTCCCGGATCCATCCCTTTGCTTCCCCTTTATTTCCGGCGGCCGACCAAAGGCCTATTAGCATGCCATGCTGAAGAATTGGCATGCCAGGCTATTGGGCTGGCAAAAGGCCAAAAAAAGAGGTAGTATTCTTGGAGATCGTTTTGGGCATAAGCGGGGCCTCGGGCGTAAATTACGGAATACGCCTTTTGCAGGCATTGAAGGAGAAGGGCTGTTTTGTCCATCTGATAATGACCGACTCTGCAAGGAAGATAATGGATGTAGAAACCGACATCAGATCCGAGGCTGTGGAGGCTATGGCAGACATCGCTTATGCCCCTTATGATTTCACTGCGCCGGTAGCCAGCGGATCACATCTCTTCGATGCCATGGCCATCGTTCCCTGCAGCATGGGAACCCTGGCCGGAGTCGCCGCAGGATCATCAAGCACTCTCATTACAAGGGCCGCAGACGTCTGCTTGAAGGAGAGGAGAAGGCTTATTTTAGTTCCAAGAGAGACGCCTGTAAGCCTCATTCAGCTCAGGAACATGGTATCTGCCGCAGAGGCCGGAGCCGTTATTCTGCCTGCAAGCCCGGCATTCTACTCAAGACCAAGAACCCTGGACGACCTTGTGGATGTTCTGGTGGGCCGCGTGCTCGACCTCCTGGGGATTTCGCACGACCTCTACCGCCGATGGGGAGGAAACGCTTATAACCGTTAGCATCAGAGCTGGGTCCCAGGTGATTATATGAAGTGCGCGCTGTGCAATGTGGAGAAGGAGACTGTGCCCGTTAAGATTAACCTGGCAACTATTCACGGCCCCAAGGACGAGATGTTCAACATATGCAAGGAATGCCTCGATCTGGCCCACCAGGCCTATCTGGATAAGAGCTTCCTGGAAGTAAAGGCAGGGACCAACGCCGCTCCCCACGGAGCCCACGGGTCGCACGATGCCCATGGCTCCCACGGCGCGCATCATTAACCTTTCTTCTTTTATCCCTGCTTACAGCAGCGAATCCAGAAAGGCCGTCTGAATCATCGTGAGAAATGGTATTTTAATTATTATGGCCAGCCGTTCATTTCCAGTTTTGCCGATGACCAGCGACTCCATGCCCCTCTTGATCATCGCGCACTCCAAAATGAAGCCCCCTTCCTCAGCAACCATATCGTGAAAGAGCCTGGCGGACTGCGGCCGAAGTGTCTCTAGTCGCATTGACTCCATCTTCTGCCCCAGCCATTTGAACTTCAAAGCGTCATCTACAATAATTCGAAGACTATGCCTCCTCAGCTCGGGTCTATATTCCATGAGAAAATCCGGGTTTTGGCAGAAGATGGTCAGATCTCCATCCACCGCCTCCAGGAAATTTCTCACCCTATTTTTTATTGCCCACTCGCTTCGTATGCACCAGACTGGCGACGAGCCCTGTGCCTCCAGGTTTAAGCCCTTTAGCTCCCTCCTCGAAAGGTCGATAGCCTCCAAGAGCTCTTCTCTCATCCGCTCCATGACCCTTTCAGGCTCTACCACTCGGTAATATGTGGGCGATCCCTGGATGAATTCCACAAATCCCTTTTCTGCGAGATCTCTTAGAATATCGTAGATCCTGGTTCTGGGGACACCGCTCGCCTCGTGAATCTCCCGCGCCGTTGCCTCGCCAAGGCCCACCAGCGCAGCATAAGCCCTCGCCTCATACTCAGTCAATCCAAGCTTTTTTAAGCCCTCAACTATGCTCTCTTTCATTGTAACTTTGTCAGTTACAACAAAATTAAATATCTTTCCGCGCCCAATTCTTATCTGTAATGTCGCTACTTGGTTCACTCATAGGATCTCTGACGCTTGGATGGACAAAAGGACTTGGGATCGCCTTTGCTGCAGCCGTGCTTTTATTTTTTTGCTGCATTTCGCCCTCAAGCGGAGTGCTTCCAAATTCAGCCAATCCCCTGGAAAACTTCCCTGGTGATTACTACAAGATGACGGGATCGCCCTATCTGGAAGCAAACCTTGAGAAGGACACCGTCTACCAGGACGAGAACACAACGCTCCTTTTATCCCTGAAGAACTCGGGAAACGTCAGTTCTATCAGGGTCAACGAGGAGCCGGCAGCAAACGCTCCTGAGGAGCTTTACGCCGCCAAAATGGAGCTGGAGCTGGAGAGAGCCGGGACGACAGCCCAGGACATCTCGGTTGTCCTATCAATGCCGTATCCGCAAAGCGTCAGTCCTCTGGAGATCAAGCGAGCCGTGGCCTATGCAGGCAATCTCCGGGAGGGACAGGTATCCTCTTTGTTGCCGTTCCCGATAGAGGTTTACAAAAATACGACGCCTGGAGACTACATAGTGTATGCCATAATCAACTACACATACCAGAGCGATGTAGCAGTCAAGCCGGAATCCGATCGTCCCCAGAATCCCGATATCTACTACCTCTACGACAGCGCGAGCCAGGTGGTCCCGCTGAAGCTGCGCGTGGAGCGGAGAAGCGGGGCAGAGTTCGAGGTTGTGGGAGCATCGCCTGATCACCTGTCGGCTGGATCAAGCGACAACATCCTCAAGGTCACGATTGAGAATATCGGATATGATACTGCTTACGATGTCGTAGCAAGGCTCCGGCCAGAGAGCGGTATCTACGTGAGCGTGGACGAGTCGCCAATACCGGTCCTAGCCCCCGGCGAAAGAGCCGAGCTTGTATACAAAGTGGACGTATCCAAAGATGCAGTGCCCGATAAAAGATACATGTTCAAGCTTTTGTTCGAGTTCTCCGACAGCTTCAGGGACGGCCTAACAGACACGGAAAACGTTTACCTGACCATTGGCTCCGGAGGCATGCCGACCTATTTGTTATTTGGAGCTGTGATCATAATAGTTGCCGCTGCTGCCTTTATCGTCATCAGGAAACGAAGAAAGACTGTCTGAGGTCAAAAAGCTCCGGCGGCATGACAATGGTAAAGAAACCAGCGGCAAAAAAACTTGCGGCAAAAGGGCCAATGACGGACGATCAATTGTCGACAGAACTGCCCTTGACCGAAGATTTTCCATTGGATAGGTATGCGATGATAAGCCAGGGCCTGAACAAGAGCTTTGGAAGCCTAAAGGTGCTGAGGGATCTATCAATCGCCATCCCCCGCGGTTCGACCTACTGTCTGCTCGGCCCCAACGGGTCCGGCAAGACAACGCTTATAAGAATCGCCGTGGGCCTGATGCGCCATGACTCGGGCCGGCTTTTCGTCCTCGATCGGCCTGTCTCAGAGGTGCAGGAGATTTACCCGAAAATAGGCTATATGACCCAGCATAAGGCCCTCTATCCCGACCTCACGCTGCAGGAGAACATGGAGTTCTTCGCAGGCCTTTACGGGATAGACGGCCAGAGGAGACGCGAGAGAATCGATGAGCTGCTGGAGATGGTCGATCTCTCAGAGCACAGGCATAGGCTGGCCGGCGACCTAAGCGGCGGCATGTACCAGAGGCTTTCGCTTGCCGCCACCCTCATTCACGAGCCGGACCTGCTCTTGCTGGACGAGCCGACCGTTGGCGTCGACCCGCGCTTAAGACAGACATTCTGGGACTACTTCAACCGCTTAACCGAGGACGGAAAGACAATTTTAATCACAACGCACCTCATGGACGAGGCAGAGAAGTGCAGGATCGTGGGCTACATGCGCGCTGGCAGGATGCAGGCGGTCGGAAGCCCTGAGGAAATCAAGAGGCTGGCCGGTCTTCGGCCGATTCTCAGGCTGTGGGCCGAAAATCCCGGCGCGGTTTTATCCAGGCTTTTGGAAATGGGCTATGATGCCGCCATCATGGCCGGCCAGGAAAACGAGCTTCAGGTAAGCCTTGAATCACATGGCCAGATAAATGAGATCTTAAATGAGGCAAAGCCCCAGGACATAAGGCTGATCGAGCCAACTCTCGAAGAAGCTTTCCTGAAGCTCTCCGAGGAGAACCGCCCATGAAATCGCCCATGAAATCGCCTGTGAGATCGTCCGCCCTTTCATTCCCGCTAAATTCCATTTCATTCAGCCCCCGCCGGATCGGGGTCGTGGCTTTAAGAGTCGTGCGCCAGCTGAAAAGGGACAGGCGCACCATAGGGCTTATCACATTTGCTCCAATCTTCCTGATGGTTCTCTTCGGCTATGCGCTTTCAGGCGAGATGAGCGGCGTACGGCTGGGCCTTGTGGACGGCGGCGGACATGAGATCCTCAGATCGCACCTGGAGGGAATCGACGACTTCAGTATAATCTATCTGGGATCAGAGTCGGATGCGGAAAGGCTGATCTCCGATGGGCAGCTTAACGGCGCTGTGGTGCTCATGCCCGAAGGTGTCAGCGTGCTGCAGGACGCCACCAGCCTGCAGATATCCGATGTCATCCTGGCACAGGTGAATGCGGGAATGCAACTGGAGACTGCCGCGCTCCTGCGCGGGACGAGGCCAGCCCTGGAGGTGCGCTACATCTACGGCTACGAACTGGAGATGATCGAGACCGTGGGGCCTGCAATCCTCGGGCTTGTGATTTTCTTTTTCACGTTCATCACCGCGGCAATTTCGTTCCTTCGGGAGCGTGTGCAGGGAACGCTTGAGAAGTTCATGGTATCCCCCTTGAGCAGATTTGAGATGGTCTCTGGCTACATCCTCGGCTTCAGCCTCTTTGCCGCCGTTCAGTCGGCAACCACCCTGATGATCGTAGTATTCGTTTTCGGGGTGCCGATGAGGGGAAATCCGCTTCTCGCGTTTTTCATCGTTTTGCTGCTGGGAGCAGGCGCTCTGGTGCTGGGGTCCTTCTTTTCCAACTTTGCCAGAAGCGAGTTCCAGGTGGTCCAGTTCATACCCGTCGTCATCACCCCGCAGATAGTCCTTTGCGGAGTTTTCTGGCCGCTGCAGTCCATTCCGCCGTTCCTCCGGCCAATCTCGTACATTTTGCCCCTGACATATTCCAGCGCTGCCCTGCGGGCCGTGATGCTTAAAGGCGCGGGACTATCGCAGATCCTGCCGGATCTGCTGTTTTTAGGAGCGTTTTTTGCGGTGATGTTCATTGCAGCTACGCTGATGCTTCGAAGGGAGGTCGGATGAAGATGGGCATCATCGTATCTTGCAGGAAAGATGGCCAGAAGAAATATGTCGAAAGAGCTGCAAGAATCCGTGACATGAAAATTCTAGCGATAAACGCCAGCCCTCACATGGATAAGGGAAACACAGCAATGATCCTTAACCCTTTCCTGGAAGGGATGAAGGAGGCTGGAGCCGATGTGGACCTCTTCTACATAAGCAGGCTGAAAATCGAGCCCTGCCGCGGCGACCTGAGCTGCTGGCTAACGCTTCCGGGAGAATGCGCTGTAAAAGACGACATGCAGATGCTTTATCCCAAATTTCACGAGGCAGATATCATAATTTTTGCAGCGCCTGTCTATTACCTCGGCGTTCCGGGACCCTTAAAAAACCTGATAGATAGACAGATGCCGCTTCATGTGCCGGGTTCGAGGGTCTTTAAAAAGCAGAAGATCGTGCTTGTTTCAACCTGCGGGGCCTGGGAGCTGTCCATGTTCGATATGCTGCTGAAGTGGATGGAAGCGCTCTATGGCAGAGGCAAAGAGCAAAAGGGGCTGGAGGAGGCTGCCGGAATTGACGGTGTTTCCGAGTTCGCTGGAGCACTCCTGCGCCCTCATGCCGATTTCATGAGATCCATGATGGAAACGAATGGTGGGCGAAGGCTGATGGAGGAGGTTTTCAGCTCGGCCAGGGATGCCGGAGGCCAGCTTGTAAGAGAGGGCCGGATATCGGACGAGGCCTCAAAGGGCGTCAGCCGGGAACTGATTACCATGGATGAATTCTACCAGGCTGCAAAGGAGCTGTCGCATTGCTGCCGCGAGTGATTCTATTTAATGCCGTAAGCCTTGACGGCCGCATCGACGGCTTCAATCCCGACCTGGGCCAGTTCTATGGGCTTGCTGCCAGCTGGAAAGAGGATGCCACCCTTGCGGGCGCAGAAACAATACTCAAGGCCTGCCGTGATGCGCCGCCCGAGGACGAGACGGCCTTTTTGCCGTCCAACGGAGACCGTGACGACCGGCGTCCTTTGCTCGCCATTCCCGACAGCCGGGGCAGGGTTCGCTGCTGGCATTTCCTGAAGACCTGGCCCTACTGGAGCCGCTTTGTCTCTCTTTGCTCCCGGTCTACAGAACGGGAGCATCTCGAATACCTTAAAAAGAGGAACATAGATTGCATCATCGCCGGCGATGATCATGTCGATTTAAGGCAGGCGCTGGAGGAGCTCAACTCCCGCTACGATGTAAAGGTCGTTCGTGCTGACAGCGGCGGAGTTCTAAACGGGGTCCTGCTGCGCCAGAGACTGGCCGACGAGGTCAGCGTGCTCGTCTATCCGTGCCTTGTCGGAGGGACCACATATAGCTCAATCTTTCGCGCTCCCAACATTCAATCGCCCGAGGGTGCAATTCCCCTTTCGCTTAAGAGCATTGAACGCCTAGGAGGAGACGCAATCTGGCTTCGCTACGATATAATTAAATAAAAAAACATTTAATATATTATACAGAAAGGTTTTGAAATGGATCTACTAGAACCTGCACCGGAAAGCGTTGATGAATTGCTCTCAAAGATACTGGCCAGCTATACTGTCGGAACCCTGAAAAAGGCCGAACCTGCTACGGGCGGATTGATGAACGAGAATTGGTTCGTGGATACAGATACCGGCAAGTATTTTTTGAGACGACGTAGCGAAATATTCCCATCTTCCTCAATCGAGTTCGAGCTTAATCTCGTGGAGCATCTATCAAGCCAGGGATTTCCTACGCCAAAGCTCATTCGAACATCTGAGGGCGCTCTTAGCGCCCATGTCGGCGGGAGGACCTGGGAGCTTTACGAATACATTACAGGCGAGCCGTTTTCTGCAGACAACCCTAATCAGATAAGAAGCGCTGCCAGGCTTTTATCGAGGTTTCATAAGCTAGCGGCCGGCTATCAGCAAAGAGCGGACGGCATTCTTTTTCGAAAGGTAGACCTGGGGACCATTGTCGGAATAATCGACCAAATAAAAAAAGAGGCTGCAAACGAGCTCAAGACAAGCACTCTCGGAACCGTTCTTGAGCCCGGAGTCATTGCCTTAATTGAGTCGCAGGAGGAGATTTTAATTAACGGAATCCTGCCGCTCTCGGGCAGCCTTCTCACGATTGTCCACGGAGACTACCAGCCATCCAACGTTATTTTCAGAGGCGATGAGGCGGTGGCCGTAATAGATCTGGGCAATGCAGCTCTATCCTATCGATCATATGATGTTGCTAGAGGAATACTCAGCTTCTCGACGCTTAATCCTGATTACAAAGACCAGAGGGATATTGATCCCTGGATCGATCTGGACCGCGCCAGGGCCTTTTTCGCGGCCTATCAGGCAGAGATGCCTATTGGCGAAACGGAAATAAAGGCAATGCCTGCGCTCATGAGAGGAGCGTTTCTATTCGCCATCGGTTTTTACATAAAAATTGAAGATGATCTGATTAAGAAGGCTGCCTATCTGGTCAATGCACTGAGGTTTATGAGATGGTTCGATAAAGCTGAGGACGATTTGAGGAACCTTCTGCTTTCAGAGGCCAGATATCTAAGAAACGAAGATGGACCAGCTGGTCCATCATCATAGTCCGTTATCGTAGTGTATCGTCATGGGTTCTTTAAGCTGGCACGATCTTGAATATCCTCCCAGTTTCGTTCGTGGGGCCGGCCACATCAGATGTCAGGACATAAATCTCTCCCTCATCGTCAAGCCCGAAGGACCTTATGAATGCATCTACTCTGCCGCCCGGATTGTCTGAGACCTCGATCTCCTCCCAGCTCCAGAGCCCTTCAGATGAGGGAGTTGCCGCCAGGAGAGTGCCGTTGCCCTCTGAGAAGCTGTTGGACCAGTCTGCAAATATGTACCTGCCGTTCATCTGCGGGATATGCTGGCCGCGGTAGATGTATCCTCCTACAACCGTCGTGCCCAAATCATGTCCATACTCGATTACGGGATCGATCAGCGGCTCGCCTCTGGCGCTCTCGTTTTGGCAGCGATCCGGGGACCTGTTTGGATTTTCCGGATCGAAGCAGTGAGTTCCCTCTTTGAGGTTCCAGCCGTAGTTTCCTCCTGAAGTTACCAGGTCTACCTCCTCCCACAGGTTCTGTCCTGCGTCGGAGACTAAAAGCTCCCTGTTCCCGCCGGAATCAAAGGACATCCTCCACGGATTCCTGAGCCCCAGGGCATATATTTCAGATAGAAATCCGGCCTTGCCCACGAACGGATTGTCCTCGGGGATGCCGTAAGCCAAACCCCTGCTCGCATTATCAACATCCAATCGAAGAATCTTTCCGAGAAGCGTTGAAGCATTCTGGCCATTTCCATCTGGCGCATGTCCGAGGCCCACATCATCAGCCCCGCCGCCGTCGCCTAAGGGCACATAGAGATATCCATCAGGCCCAAAGGCGATCCCTCCACCGTTGTGGTTGAACTGGGGCTTGTCTACCTCCAGGATGACTCTCTCAGAGGCCATGTCTACCCTATTGGGATCATCCTCTGCGATTGCGAACTCGGACAGATGGTTGGTTGCGTTCCAGTCGGCAGGCGCCTGTGACCTTAGCGGCGCAGTGTAAAAGACAAAGACCCGACCGTTATCAGCAAAATCGGGATGGAATGCCAGGCCTAAAAGGCCCCGCTCGTCAAATCCCGTCATCAGCTTTATCATCCGGTCGCCGACATCCAGGAACGGCTCGTCTAGCACTGTGCCGTTGGCCAGAACGATCCTGACAGTTCCCGTCTGCTCGACAAGGAACATTCGCCCTGTTCCGTCTCCGGCGCTTATGAGGGCCATTGGCGCTGTAAAACCGTCTGCAACCAGCTCAAGGCCAACTCTTGTGGACGTCGTGGAATTTTGAGCCTGAACATCAGTTACCGCTACAGTTCCCCTCATGGACGGGTGAGGAGTGCAGTGGTATCTGTATACTCCAGGCTCCGAGAAGGTGTGCTCGAACTCCTCTCCGCTGCTAATGCTGCCTGAATCAAGCGTCCCGTCATCTGCCGTTACCGTGTGGACGACGGGATCGCGGTTGATCCAGGTCACAGCGGTCCCGGCCGACACATTTATCAAGGACGGCTGGAAGGAGAAGCCTCTGATCTCAACGGTTGCAGACTGCACAGATTGATCTGAGCCAAGTGCCGGAGTCTGCGATGCTGCCAGAATTATCATAATAAGCAAACTGTACCTTCCTAACATGTTTTCACTCCTTGTCTTACCAATTTCTCAAAATTAGTTCATATGCTCGTAACTAATAGAAACATGATTGGATAAATAATTTTTCACATATATCTTTAAAATAAGAAATCACAGACCAATATTCAGCGAATTTCATGGAAAATCAATTAAAGGATTAAGGAGATATAATGATTAAAATTTATAGGTCAGTGGTAAAATGAGGAATTATACCTGTTGGCTACGGCACCTACTTCTTCATATGCGATATCCATCCAGATGGATGGCAGGCCAGTTCATCGTTGTTTGAAGAAGTGCATGGCAAAAATGCGGCAGGTCAACTCTGGTGCTGATATTTTTAGCAAATTAGATTGGCAAAGCAAATGGATATCGTCATTATAGCTATCATTTATTGCTTCAATAACTATTTCACCTAAGATGTATCTAAGGAGAAATGGACATGGAGAATCGAGCATCTAAAGGGAAACCGCTATAAAGCCCTGATAGTCTCACATCATGGTAAGGTCCAGAGAGATTTATGGAAATGATCAGCCAGGATTCGATATTGATCAGGAGGCTGAAGCCCAGCGATATGGCAGAAGCCCTCGAGATCGATAAGGAGGTTTTCGGAGGCTATGATCCAAATATATTCACGGCCTTCTACGAATACCACCCCCGAACAACTCTTGTTGCCGAATCGATGGGAACTGTTGTAGGATTCATCCTCGGCTTCAAGCATACTCCCTTCGAGGGAAGGATTTTCTGGCTGGCCGTGAAGCCCGGCTATCAATGTCGGGGCGTTGCGACCAGGCTTCTTACGGCCGTTCTCAGGGCGTTTCGGCTTATGGGCGCAGTCAGCGCAACTCTTGAGGTCAGAGTCAGCAATAAAAAGGCGCAAAGTCTCTATTCTGCCATGGGCTTTGAGATGACAGGCATTTTTCCAGGTTATTACTCGGACGGAGAGGCTGCGATCATCATGAGGCGAAGCCTGTAGAAATCTTTCCGGCGGTCATTCGACGCCTTTTGCTGTGATTCGAAACTCTGATATCTTTCCCTCAGGCTGCGACCGGTGCTTCACTATCCGTGCACGGCGAAGCCCGTCTCCAATCTTCTCCAGCGAAACCACAGCCTTGCAGAGGTGCTCCATATAGGTTCCACCAAGCGGCCGCAAAGCTCCAGTCTCAATTTCTGTGTAGACCTGGTTGGTTATGACCACAGGAATCCTGTGCCTTCTCGCCAGCTCCGACAGCTCCGATAGCTGGACCGAGAGCATCCTTCTAACCGGCCTGTTATCCTCAGACTCAAGGAGGACCCGATAAAGGGATGTGGCCGAGTCGAGTATTACCAGGCCCAGGTCTCTGCCTGCAATCTTCGAGGCCTCCTGAATGGATATATGCTGCTGCTCGAGGTTCATGGGCTCAAAGATCATTATCCTGCCTGCGGTCTCCTTTGCATTTTCGCCCGCTATCTGGGAAAACCTCTCCGGTGAAAACCCCTCTGTATCTATGAATACGACTCTAAAGCCCCTGGACACCGCCTGTACTGCAAGCTGCAGGACAATGTTGGTCTTTCCAGTGCCCGCCTCTCCGTAGAACTCGGTTATTATTCCAGACTCAAGTCCGCCGCCAAGCAGGCTGTCCAGGCTTTCACAGCCGGAGGGAAGTCGATCCAGCATATCAGCGACCATTGGTTCTAATCATATATGGCAGTAACTATCGATCCTCTCCATCAGCCGGTCCATGGCCTCCCTCTCCCTGGGACCGCCGCAGCGGTTGATGATCCTCTGCATCTTTATCAGCTCCTCATAATAGGAGTCTGCGCGAAGGGCCAGATAGCGAGTGGCCGCCACTGCAGCCTCAATTACAAGGCTTGTGCCGCGATTTAAGGCCCGAAAGTCCCTTCTTAAAACCTCTCCCTTCACCAGACAGACGTTGGCGATCACAATGTCGAGAGGGTACGGCTTGCACTTAAAGAGCCCCCATGCCTCCGCATCCTTCAGGACCGGCAAGCCATCCCGGCGCATGAAGTGATCTTCCGTTAGGTCCTCCATGGCAGTCTCGGCAAAGAGCCATGCGTCATGGGTCACATTGGCCACAAACCAGCCGTTTTCAAGGACATTGTCGTAGGTATGGGTTCCTGTGAAAAGTCGGATGTAAAGGCTATCTCCGTCCCTGATTATGCCAATGGGAGCGGCGTTTATCCTCCCGTTTTTCTCAGTAGTTGCGATGATTTCGTTTATTCCGTCGAGAATTCCCAGCTCGTCTAAAGCCTCGTTGCCATAAAACATCATCAAAACCTCAAACCATTCAGCAGGGCGATAAATAAAGATGCCGCAATGAGATCGGCTGTTGATCCGGGATTTATGTCCTCGGAAAGCAGCTCCCGGTCGAGCCTCCGGGCAGCATCAAGCGTTTTGTCGTTTAAAGCGAGCCCTGCCTTGATGGAAACCTCTTTTGCCTTCCTTTCCCCAAACTTGGCCATGACCAGGCTGTCAGGAACCTCTGAAAGAGCTTCTAGAAACGTCCTGACCACGCTCTCGTTGAGGCCCCCTACGGCTGCTCTTTCCTGCAGATGAGCCGCCAGCCTAAAGGACCTCTCATACGATGTGGCCCATTCGCGAGCGACAAGGTCGTGTCCCTGGGAGAGGCGCATGAGGTCTAAAAGCGTCATCCTCTTTGAATGAAGCATTTTATCGGAGCCTGGATCCTTTAGGCTGAACGCTTCCACATCAGCGACCCTGGCGCCGGAAAGATCAAAGGCCCTGTAAAAGTCCAATGCATCCTCCACCGTTGTGCCCTTCAAAATCATACTCAGCTCATCTCTTAAGGGCCCAGGCCTTGTCGCAGCAATTGCGATGGGGACCATTAGAATTAAAGAGCCAAAGTGAGTGTTGCTGGTAAGATTCCAGTCACTCCAGGCCTTTACTCCTTCGAAAATCAGCGATCCCACCTTTCCGCTGCCCGATGCGGCAGCCCGAAAGACGGGGTAAGCCGATGAGGCGCTTACCAAAAAATGGTGAAATCCGATATCAGGAAAGTCATGACACCTGTCGACGTTGCCGGGCTTCGGGCTTGAGGAAAGCTCAAGAAGCATGGCAATCTGGGCACACTGCGCCACCCGATCCGGGCTGAGGTTCATGCCTTTAAGAGATCTTTCGCCAGCTTTCTTTTAAGCGCCATGTACTCTTTTCCAGAAAGGCCGACTCTCGCTAAAGCGGCATCTCTGAGGTAGCAGGGTTTGCTGATCTTGCAACACCACGTGAGGCTTCCAAAGCATGTGCCTTCGCCATTTTCCAGGGGCGTGCCCTTGGCGAGCCGGAGCTTCTTCTCCACGAACTCGTCCGGCGTCATTCCTGCCTTCTTGATGGCCCCCAGAACCGGGCATCGCTTGACAGGAGGACAGCAAAACGCCAGTCCCCGGAGGTCGCCTCCCGAGCAGATGTGCTTTGGCGCGTTGTACCAGCCGCTTAATGAATCGTACTCCTTCACGGCCCCCGCAAGCCACTCTGCAAACTCCGGATCGGCTCCGCGAAGGGAGACGAGGTCTGCGCCCATGGCCATGAGGTCTTTTGCATCCTCGAAGTCGCCCACATCGCCGAGAGCCATGACTGCTGGCCCGCGACCTGCAGGCCTGCGACCGTCCGATGCCCTCTTGACGACCTTTGGACCTTCTCCATTTAGGCCCTGCAGGTCCAGGTGTATCAGGTCTGCTCCGGCGCTATTTAGCCTCGAAAAGACATCATCGGAGAGGTCGTCGGGCCTGATCCTCACCGACAGCGTGGTTCCGCACCTCTTTATCTTTGGAACCAGGTCCAGGAGCATGTCGCCGTCATCAGCCCCTGAGAAGTTCAGGTCGAGAAGGTAGAGGTTGCGGCTCGCGAGCCTTGCGGCCTCAAGGATGGGGCCCTCCTCCGAGCAGGAAACAGAGAAGCCAATGGCAGCCTTTGTATCCACTTTTTTAAGCGCCGACTCAACCTCGGGCATTGATATATCGTCAAGGTCGAATCCGTCCAATAATAGCAGCCCGGCGGCGCCATTGGAGGCCGGCCTGCGGTATGAAGAAATGATTGCAATGGGATTATCAAGACTGAGATATCCGACTTCAAGCATCAGGGCGTGGACAGGGGCCTTCGAAGATATCAGCCTTTCGCTTACCAGATATATGATAAAGTTTAAAAAGTCGTCCAATCCTGCCGCTGCCTTGAACTCTGCCATCCTTTATATCTGTGAATATACTAGGAGAAAAAGGTGGTAAGATGGTTACGTTTAAGCTAGATGCTGAGGCCAGAGCCAAGGTTCAGGGCACAGAGGATCAGGAGAGATATCCGATAGTGGCCAAAGTCAAGGGAACGGGAAAGGACGGCGGACTTAGCATCCAGGTCTCAGGCGAAGGCTCTGCCCCGGTGTCCGCCCGAATATCAGGCGATTCCGGCAATCCGATAGCTGTCGCACCAATCTCTGTCGCGCCGATATCTGTCATCCCAGATATCAAGCAGGCAGCTGAATGCCTGAACATTCCTAGCCTCATCAGCTCAATCGCGAAATTAACGGAGGGCCTAAAGGTAGAAGTATCAAATCAGGGAGGGTCCCCGATTTCAGTTGCTCTAGGAAAAATCCCTGTCGACCTGACTATTTCCGTCTCCTCGCCTGCGCAAGAGACCGTGTTTAAGGTCGAGATCAAGGGCACTGTAGGAGAATAAGCAGCCGGGCCTGCTTTTGGGATGGACCTTTTGTAAGGGTGATAATCATAGAACCCGGCTGGCTGGTTGTCCTCATTTTTGCCGCCCTGCCCGTATCCGAGGTGCGCGGGGCGATACCTCTGGCAATCGGAGTCTACGGGTATACTCCGCTGGAGGCGTATCTAACGGCCGTCCTCGGCAACCTTCTGCCGGTAATTCCGCTTCTGCTGTTCCTCGGCCCTGTATCGGATTTTCTCAGGAGATTTCCCCTCTGGGATAAATTCTTCGCCTGGCTCTTTGCGCGCACGCGGAGCAAGTACATTAAGGAGCACGAAAGCTTCGGGCTTACGGCGCTGACCCTATTTGTGGCCATTCCCCTTCCCATGACAGGGGCCTGGACGGGCTGCGCCATTGCGTTCCTTTTAGGGTTCAGATTCTGGCCGGCATTTGCGGCTATTGCAGCAGGAGTGCTGATCGCAGGTGCAGTTGTGACTGCAACTGTAATGGGAGCGCAATTATTAATATTTTAATCATTAATGGCCTTAATGCTTAGCTGTTGAAGCATTCATAGAGAGGCCAACGAGGTCCACAAGATCTATTACCTTTTCTCCAGCCCCTGCATCGCTCAAGTTTCGAACGCATAAAGGACATGAAGTCACTATGTATTCAGCGCCCTGCGGAACATCCTGGAGCCTCCTTCTGGCCATTCTTAAGGACAACTCCCCGTATCCGGCCCTGACTCCGCCGCCGCCTCCGCAGCATCTTGCCGCCCTTCCCGATGCGCCCATCTCCTCGAGCCTGCAAACGGCCTCAATCACCCGGCGCGGCTGCTCGTATATTTTGTTGTGCCTTCCAAGATGGCAGGGATCGTGATAGGTCACTGTAAGATCAAGATGGCGAAGGCTTAGCTCCGAAATATGCTCCGCCAGGAACTCAGGGACGCTTAGCACCTGAAAGTTGGCCGAATAGTTTTTCTTGAGGGTTGTATAGCATCCCGCGCAGCCGGTAATAACTGTGCCGGCACCGATCTTTTCTATCTGCGAAATATTAGATTCCATGAACCGCCGGGCATCAAAGCCGGTTCGAATCAGCGGAGAGCCGCAGCACTGCTCGTCCGGCAGAAGCGTCGCTCCAAAGCGGCTTAGGAGCCCAAACGTCTTTGCTGCCGTCTCGCTGTAGCGGTAGGAGTTCATGCAGCCTACGAAGTAAACATAGTCCGCCTTCTCCTTCAGAGGCCCAAGGCCTGAGTCTTTAAGCCAGGCCTTCCTGCCGGAGACTTCGCCAAAGGTGTTCCCGCTGGAATAGATCCTCCGGCGAAGATCCAGCTGCTCTTTTGTCGTAATGCCGCGACGGGCAAGCTCTCTTCGGGCAGCCTCCACGAGGTCGACGGGGTTCACGGCTGCAGGGCAGTTCTCTGTGCAGATGCCGCAGGTGGTGCAGGTATTCAGGCTGTCCAGGACCTCAGGGCCCGGCCTCAGCCCGTCCATGAGGCCCTTCATTATCATGATGCGGCCCCTTGTGCCCGACGACTCCCATCCGACCTCCTCGAATACGGGACAGACGGAGCGGCAGGTGCCGCAGCGGACACAGGTGTTAATCGCTCTTTTGTCCAGATTTATATCCGGGTTCATCTCCGTCATAGACACATCTTACCGGGATTTAAAATGCCCTTTGGGTCCAGAGCCCTTTTGATCGCCCTCATCACATTCAGAGCCTCTCCTGTTTGCTCAGGCAAGTACCCGGCTCTGGCAAGGCCGATGCCGTGCTCGGAGCTTACAGTGCCGCCAAGCTCAATTGCCGCCCTGTGTATTCTGTCTGCTGCCGAATAGAGCCTCTCCCACGAATCTTCATCCATCACATCGATGAAAAAGGCCACGTGAAGGTTACCGTCTCCGATATGGCCGTATTTCATGGCAGGGAGATCCGCCTTGGCAGATATCTGCGAAACCTTTTTTATAAGCTCGGGAATCCTGCTGACGGGAACCCCAACGTCCTCTCCCAGATACACGCGGCTCATCCTTGGACTTAGCCTCGATACGGCAGCTCCTACAAGCCTTCTGGCTGCCCAAATTGCATCCATCTCCCTCTGCTCCGATGCAATCTTCGCGCTGAGAGCCGTGGGCGCGCAAATCGCCTCGATCCGCCTTGCTTCCTCATCGGTCGAGACATGAGTTCCGTCCACCTCGAACAATATTACGTCTCCGGCATCAGGCAAACACAGGTTCGGGTCGCACATTTTCAGCACCTGCAGGGTGGTCTTATCAAGGATCTCACACGCTGAGGGCACAACCCCGCCTGCAAACACCTTCGTCACCGCCCTTCCTGCCGTCTCCGCATCCGGAAAAGAGACGGTCACAAGCTTCCGTGAGGCAGGCAGGGGAACGATCTTTAGCCCGGCTCTGGTTATCACTCCGAGCGTCCCCTCGGATCCAGCAATCAGCCGCGTTAAATCGTATCCCGCCGCTGATTTAAGGACCTTTGAGCCTGTATGGATGATCCTTCCGTCGGCCAGAACAACCTCCAGGTCCAGGACGTAGCAACGCGTTGTTCCGTACTTGACGCATCTCATGCCGCTGCTGTTGTTGGAGATCATCCCCCCGATTGTGCACATCGCACAGCTTCCCGGGTCCGGGGGAAAGAAGAATCCGTAGGGCTTGAGAGCAGAGTTCAGCTTCTCCTGCACAACTCCCGGCTCGACAATTGCCTGGAGATCATCTATATCAATGCTTAAAATTCTGTTCATGCCTGACATGTCCAGCACGACTCCCCCCTTCACGGGAGAGGCTCCTCCCGAGAGGCCCGTTCCCGCGCCACGCGGGGTAACGGGAATGCACCGCTCGCTGCAAAGGCTCAATATTTTGGAGACTTCCTGGGCGCTCATGGGGCGAACGACATAGTCAGGCATGCCTTTAACCAACGACGCATCGGATGAATAGCAGCACCTCTCAGAGGGAGATGCAGTTGCCCTGCGGCCGACGATACTCATGAGGTCATTAAGCATATCTTTCATGGACATCCGGACAATTGAATCTGTTCACATAAAGATTATTGCTCCTAACTCCAATTAACTAAAAATTTATTACTTTTAAAATGACATAAAATTTTTGGGATCGTCAATGAAAACAAAATATATCCTTTTTGCATTGTCCATGTTTCTTGCATTGCCTGCAGTTTTTGCCCAGGCCACAGGAAGCTACACCCAGGAGATTTCCCAGAGCTATTCCTCGGACAATTCCCTGGAGGAGTACTCTCAGTATTACAGCTTCAGTTCCTCGACCACAGGAGGCCAGGTAAGCAGAGCTCTGGAATATACAACCAGCGGAGGGCCATCTTATCTTTACATGGGAGAGGATCAAAGGAAGATTCCCTACCCCGACTCGCGATACTATTACGGCCAGGGCAACTTCCTCTGGATCGAGGGCGACGACAGCTGGACCGACTATGCAAAGGTTCCTCAGGATTCCAGCTTAGATCTTATAGCCATAGCTCCGGCAGGCGGATATGCCTACCTTTACGAGGTATACCCCAACGGACAAACGAGGACAAGCCCAATCACCATCTTCCCTTACAGCCGCATAAGCTTTTATGCAGACACCCCTGGAAAGCACACCCTCTATTTCGTCATTAACAACATCCCCAGCAACCAGGTGGTGATCGATGTGGTGGCGAAATCTCCATTCTCAGGCTTCGGCTATGATTGGGCAAGGGTCAACCTGGTCTCGGATTGGAAAGGCTACAACGTTTTAATCGACGACGTGTTTGCGCTCACGGAAGGCACAGGCGGAGTTCCCGACGGCATTGCGAGCTTCCCTGTTAGGGGGGACGAGGTTCATAAGATAACCATATCCCTTGGAGGACAGACGCGCTCAACTGAGCAGTACTTCGAAACAGGCCAGCAGTACAATATCAACCTTTGAGGAACCTTGATATCCTGAGGTTCCATAAGGACGATTTGATGAAGGCTGTCATAATTCTGTCCGGCGGCTTGGACTCGACAACACTGCTCTACAGGATGCTGTCCGAGGGCTATGATGCAGAGGCTCTGACCTTCAATTACGGCCAGCGACACAGTATCGAGATCGAATGCGCCAAAAGGATCGCTGAACTAAGAGGGGTTCCCCACAAGATCATCGATCTTGGCTGCATTTCGGGCTTTTTGGGCGACAGCGCGCTACTCGGCAAAAAAAGCGTCCCCAAATGCCATTACACCGAGGAGGCAGCAAGACAGACAATCGTGCCCAACCGCAACATGATAATGCTTGCTATCGCCGCGGGATACGCAGAGGCCCATGAGGTGCCTGAGGTTTATTATGCGGCTCACAGAAACGATTCGACAATTTACCCCGACTGCCGCAGGGAGTTCGTGGAGGCGCTGAAGCCCGCGATTTCCCTGGCAACAGCCTGGCATCCGGTGGAGCTGAAGGCGCCGTTCATCGACATGACAAAGGCTGAGATAGTGAGGCTGGGGCTGGAGCTTAAAGTGCCCTATGAGATGACATGGTCCTGCTATAAGGGAGAGGAGAGGCCCTGCAGAGAGTGCCCGACCTGCATCGAGAGGGAGGAGGCCTTTATGCTGAATGGAGCAGTAGACCCATTAATTGAACCCTCTAA
>CAZHNU010000009.1:47778-61739 GCA_964534145.1 uncultured Methanotrichaceae archaeon
AATTGAACCCTCTAATAAAGCAAAGAAAACAAAGTAATGCTTAATTGGGCCCGGCTGCTCCTTGTTCCCTGCTCCCTGCTCCGGGTGCCATCATTTTCTCATTTCCCTGCAATGACTTTATCGTAATCTAGATCCTCTTTTAGGACTGGCTTTTTCTCCTCGTCGGGATAGCCGAAGGATATCATCGACTCTACCTTTATCCCCTCAGGAAGGCCGAGCACCTCCTTTACGTAATCCTCAGAGGACCGGCCGCTGATGTGCATCCGGTTTCTTATCTGAATCCAGCAGGAGCCAAGGCCCATGCTCTGGCCTGCGAGCTGCAGAATTATTGAGGCAATTGAGCAGTCTTCGACCCACACATCCGATTCCCCTTCCTCTGCGCAGACGACAACACCCAGCTTTGCGTTTTCAAGGAAGCCCGATCCGTGCTCTTTGGCCGTGGACAGCCTCTTCAAAAGGTCACGATCCTCGACAAAAAAGAACCGCCAGGGCTTGATGTCCCTCGACGATGGCGAACGCAAAGCCGCCTCCTTTAGCAGGTCGATAATTTCGGGTTCGATTTTTTTGTCCTTATATCTCCTGATGCTGCGCCTGTTTCTGAGAATTTGGAGCATAAAAGATATCGCAGTTATCAATATTTCACTATTCCGATGCTTGATTATGAACATTCAAATGAAATTAGTTTTCAAAGCCTGACTAAGCAATCATATTTACTTTCAGAGCCTGTCTAAGCAAGCTTTGCCACATGGCAGCCTCAATGCCTGCAATGCCATCTTTGCACTAGCGAAAGGCCTCACAGATAACGAAATTTTTAAATAGATATGCTTCATATAATATTAGTAATCTACTAAAAAAGATTGGTATGTTTGCACATGAGATAGCTGTTCCGATTGACATTATCTGCAGTTATACTCCTGTAGATATATGGCCATACAGCAGTAGATTATTAAAATTGGAGTTGAAATAAATGGCAGAAGAAAGAAGAGAGAGGGAAAAGGAAGGAAAAGGCGAGATGACTGTCTCCGAGGCCGGACGCCGTGGAGGGGAAACGACCGCAAAGACGCATGGCAGAGAGTTCTACGAGGAGATCGGCCAGAAGGGCGGCGAAAAGGGTGGCCAGAGAGTTAAAACCCTCATCGAGGAGGGCAAAGAGCACGAGCGAGAGCAAGGATCGTCGGGCCAGTCCCCTAAAAGGCAATAAAAATAAGGAGCAGACTTCTACTGCTCTTTAGATTAATTTTTTCTCCAGAGATGGCAAATACAGCTCTGTCTTTTCATCCCACTCACGTCTGACATTGAGGCCCGAGAACTCCAGGAGCACGGCCTCAATTACGAGGTAAACCGAGGCTTTTTCCCGCACGCAGCCTAGCAGGGCCTCCCGTCCCTTTCCCATTGCGGAATGGATGTGAATCTTCAGGCCTTCTGAGGAGGGGTAGATAGTTGCCATTCCGAAGACCTCCCATCCGTCTCTATACTCCTCGAAGTGAGGTACCGGTGGAATGGTAGGCTGCTCCGGGCCAGTCACAGCGCGTCCCTCCTTCAAGGCTCCAATGAACAGCGCCATGCAGGACTTTACGCCCTTATGCTGCACGAACTTCCTGAGCGATTCGATCAGATCCTCGCCGTCATCGATTCTCAAAACAAAGACCCTGCCCAGACTGCCCTCTGAATACTGCATGGAAAAAGCTCTTCCTCCATTGACTTAATTCTTCTCCCATTGACTTAGTTCTTCCTCCGCCGACAAAATTTTAATCCTCAGGCTTTGCCCTCTAAAAGCAGCCTCTCCAGGACGCATCTTTTCCATTTCGCCGTAACGGGCTTTCCGCAGCGCCCCTCGAACAAAAAGCTGTGGCCTGGCCGCAGGCTCAAATAGCCCTTCATCTCTGAAAGCGTTTCTGAGGAAACCTCCAGCCGTCTGCCGCCTGGAAGATTAATGAATCCGTCCTCAAGATCCACATCCGATACGCGAAGCTTGATCAGCTCTGGAACATCAAGGCCTGTCTCGAACATGAGGAGGAGCATGATCCTATCCAGGCCGTGAGCAGCACCAAGCATCCGTTTCTTCTCGTCAGCAGGAAGATCACTGAAAGAATCCACAAAGAAGAGTTTTCGCCCAAGGGATATGAAAGGATCGGCGAATCTGAATGCAGGCGGCCTAATACCAAGAGCCAAATGTTAAATGTTAATGCCAAATGTTAATGCCAAATGCTAAATGGGCAATTTGTAGACTGCCGTTATCTTCTCCAGAGGCGCCGTTTCCTCAATTCTCAGAGGCAGCAGGAACTGTTCAGGCCTAAAGCAGCAGGAACCTGCTCTATCGCAATAGTAGCCTACAATCCGGATCTGCAAAACAGTCGTTCCCCTGCCTTTGACCTCCAGGGGAATAAAATAGCTAAAGCCGTTCTTTCTGGAGGGATCGGCTGCTTTAATAATTTCAGGATTTTCAGATGTAACGCTGATCTGCTGCTCTGCCGACCTATTCCAGCGATATCCTCCGGGGAGCATGAGCTGGAAACATACGCCTTTTGTTCTGGATGGTATCGACCTCTCAGTTAGGGTTATCGGCGTTGTCATTTCTTTGGACGCTGCAGCTTCTATTGCAGCTGCGGTTTCTCTGGCAGCTGATGGAACAGGAATTGAAGAAACAGGATCTGAAGGAACAGATTTTAAGTGGACAGGGCCGACGTTCATTGTAGAGAGCCTTCCGGTCGTCGGCTCGAAAATCCTGATGGCATGGTTGTTTGTGTCGGCTATGTAGATCCTCCCATCGAGATACACCGCATCGTTGGGCTCGTTTAAGCCGGCCTTCAGGGCATCCCCGTCAACTCTGCCGGCCGTTCCTGTGCCTGCCAGGGTCGTCACCTCCCTTGTGCGAAGGTTGGCCCTCCTCAGCTTATGATTGTAGCTGTCCGCGATGTAGAGGGAGTTCTCATGATAATGGACGCCTATCGGATGCTGGAGTCTCGCCTCCGGGAACAGCCCGTCACTATCGCCGAAGACGAATAGCCCCTTGCCTATAAGGCTCGTCACGACATTCTCCTGAACCATTCGCAGGGCCGATGCCTCGCTATCTGTAAAAAAGAGGTCCCTTCCATCCGTTGTTATGCCCGAGGGCTGTGCTAAAGAGGCCTTCATCCTGGGTCCGTCAGCTATGCCCTCTCTGCCGGAGCCCGCATAAACCTCTGCCATCCGGCTTTCGGTGTCCAGTTTCCAGATCTGATGCGTCCCGGCGACTGCAATGTAAATGCATTTGCCCAAAATCGTCAGGTCCCAGGGGGAGCTGATGGAAGCGGAAGCCCCGACGCCCTCATGCATGCCGCTCTTGCCCGATCCCGCAATGGTTGTAACCTCCCTCTTCTCGAAATCGGCGCGACGGATGAGGTGGTTCTCGGTATCTGCAATATAGAGGCAGCCCATACCAGGATCGAATGCCACCCCCTGCGGACGGAAAAACTCCGCCTCACAAAAAGCCCCGTCTCTTTTCCCCTCTATCCCTGATCCTATGATATCCAGCACCTCGCCTTCCGGACCTGCAATTACGATTCGATGATGATTGGAATCTGAGATAAAAAGCCTATGAGAGCCGGAATCCGCCTCGATCTTGCCGGGAAATCTAAGAAACGTCTCTGATGCCCCCGGTGCAGCTTCCTTTTCGAGAACGAAAGCCATGCGGTTCCTGTCAAGCCTGCCGGCGTCCTGGTAGATTTTGATCAGCTTTTCCATGACGGCGTCCAGCCTCTCGAAGATCCCCTCCCCTGATGCTTTGCCGATTATCTGCCGGTCGGGACCGATTAGAATAAACGAAGGCCAGGAGTCTATTTCGTAGGTCTTCCAGATCATAAAGTCGTTATCGACGATGACGGGATGCTCAATATCGTACCTGAGCACCGCCTGCAGGATATTGTCCCTGATCTTTTCGTTATGGAACTTGGCAGAGTGAACGCCGATGACCACCAGCTCCGGATATTTCTCCTCCAGCTTCTTTAGCTCAGGCATGACATGCATGCAGTTGATGCAGCAGTAGGTCCAGAAATCCAGGAGGACGAACTTTCCTTTAAAATCTTTAATCGAATATCTCCTATCAGTATTCAGCCATTCGAGATTGGCAGGGAACTCAGGGGCTATCATCCGGAATTAATCGAATCTGTTGCTATTTATTGTTTGCCCTGCATTCCCGTTATACTAACTGTTTCGTTATATGTCGAATTGAGAATATCTGCGCTTCATGTTGAAATATATTTCGTGTGTTAACAACGATTTAAAGTGAAGGAAAGCTAAAAACAGGGATCTCGAACAAAAGAGGCAGCTGATTTCAGGAGGAACTGATCATCTGAATAAGGCATATCCGACAGAGTCTGTATCCAATGCGATTTCCCTGGATATCTGAGACAAAGATTCGACAGAGCCCTGAAGATGCGCGCGATCTTCGTCACCAGTCTAACATCCTAATTCATCTGAGCCGTGAAATTTTCTGGCCTAATGAGGGTAAAATGCACGCTCATATATCTATCAGATAAAGATTTGCCGATTATCAGGCCCAAGATGACAAGTGAAAAGCTTATAAAGGGGAAGATAAGACTAAAGGGCACTTTAGGCAAATGACGAAAAGCCTATCGCCGGAGAGTGGGTTATATTATGGAGGTATTAATTTGAGCTTGAAGCACATTATCATTTCCGCGTTGCTCGTGTTCATCTTCACAGCAGGCCTATCCCTTGGTCAGGATACAGCCAACAATACGAGCACAGAGAACGTTACAGTTCCAGAAAGCATCGCTGTGCCCGCTGATGCGGCTGCAGCCGTTGATGCAGCTGCACCAGTAGATGCAGCAGGGCCCGAAAGCATTGCGCCACCGGTTGATGCGGCAGCTGCCGCAAACGATACTGCTGCGGCTCCAGCAGAGGCTGCAGCAGAGGCCACAGCACCCAACCTGCAGTACATCTGGTCAATCACTGGAATTGAGGGCGGACAGATCACAATGGCCCTGAACCAGGAGGGCAATGACCTTTACGGCCAGGCCAAGTTCGAGCCCGATAGCGGCGAGGCATGGAACGGCGTGGTAGCCGGATCTGTTTTGGGAGATCAGGTAAACCTTGTCATTGCGGCCCCGAAGGGCGAAACGCTTGCAGCCACCAAGATGACGGGAACCTTTGCAGCTGAGGCCATAAACGGCCAGTTCTTCCAGGTAACCGACGGCCAGATCACAAACAGAGGCGACTTCTCAGCCATTTGGATCAATCCTGACGTAACCAGCTATACTCCAGCCGCGGTCGCGCAGCCTCAACAGGAGACTGCACCTGCAACTCAGCCGGCCCAGACGGATAATGTGACAACTCCTGCATCAACCGCCGAACAGACAACTCAGCAGCCCGTTCAGCTCGGACAGAGCTCCAGGTTCGTCGATGTTAGGAAGTACAAGGACCAGATCGGTCCCGGCGGCGACCTGAGCGGCGTGCCACCGGGCATGGGCGGAAGCGGACTTTAAATAAACCTTAACCAGAGCGCCGCAATACCGGCGCCAACTCTTTTTTAGTGATTTGGATTTTCTTTTTCGTGACTTACCATCCCTTTTTGTCTGTAATGCACTTTATGTCCGTCTAATCTCCAAGCTTCGAAGCCCCATCTCCCTTCCGAAACACGTTTATAATTATTAGCGAGAATTGCATTTCATGAAAAACATAGTTTCGCTTCTGCTTATTTTTATCTTTTTGTTTTTTACGGGCCTGACCAGTGCATCTTACTGGTTTCAGGTAATCGATGTGTCGCCCATTTCCATGGAATCGAATAGCGATGAAAACTTCACTGTTACTGTTAAGGGTCTTGGCAGCGAGGGAGCTTATGTGCAGGTCGTATTCAGGAATATGAGCGAGGGGCTGTCAATAGCATCCTCCGACAGGCTGAGGTATGTGTTCCCGGCAGGCACAACCAGGTTCAACTTCACTATGAGGGCAGGGGATATTGCTCCTGGAAATTACTCCTTCGAGGTGGGGACAGTTGGCAAGAGTTCACTTCCTGGCTGGAAGAAGGCCTACGTTGATGTGGTGAACGGAGGAAATGTAGAAACGGATGTGATGCTTCCACCTGGAAATGAAACGGCTCAACACAACATATCTGAGGCTCCTGCTGTCCTGGCAGAGGCCGCGAATGCCTCTGAAGGGCCAATGCAGTCAACACCACCGTCAACACAATCCCAGGAGAGAGGCATGCCCGGACCAGGTGCGGCTCTGGCAATCGCTGCTCTGCTGCTGATGGGACGCAAGTTGAAGAGGTAGATAAATAAACACAATTCATCAGTTCTTATTTTTTGCAATACGACTTCTTGCATGCAGATATTTCTTACTGGTGATATTTTTCTTACATGTAGTTATTTCCTACATGCCGATCTTTGTCTTTATCTGCACCACATCGGCCTCCATTCTAATGAGCCTCTCCTTCAAATCGCCGCGCAGCTCAGAGCGCAGTCCACCAATCTCCCCAACAAGCTCTCTTTTAGCGCAGTCGATCTTCTCGGCAAGCATTATGCCTGTGGTTATCAGCTCTCCGCGAACGCATCTGACGTCCTCCCGTACGCCTTTTACCTCCTCCTGGACTCCTCTGATGTCCTCACGAACGCCTTTGATGCTCTCGTGGATGCCTTCGACATTCTCGTTGATGCGCTTGACCTCATTCCGGGTTGCCCTTATTTCGTCCCGAAGCTCCTCGCGAGCGGCCTTTATCTGGCTCCCAAGCTCTTCCCTGGTGGCCCTGATCTCCTTTCCAAGCCCCTCACGGGTGGATTTAAGCTCCTTTACCACCTCTTTGTTGACGACGATCAGATCCTTCAGCAGGTCGGCTGCCTTGTCCAGGCGCTGATCGGTCTCTCCCCTGGCCACCATCTTCTCGAATCCCACAAACTCTCCGGTGGCTGCAGAGTACTGCGCCTCAATTTTCCAAACGTCGATCAGCGCATCGTTGATCTTTAAGGCATGAAGAAACCTCTCCAGGTCCGGCTCCTCGCCTTCCGCCACTACCTTGACACATCCGTCCGGGAGGTTCTGGACGTATCCCAGAAGCTCGAAGGCATTGGCGAGCAATACGACCTGGGCTCTGTAGCCGGTCTTCTGGACCACGCCTGAGATATGGGCTGTCAATCGAAGCATCGAATTAGAGTTGCATCTTTTTGTATATGGCTTTGCTCCTCAGTTGCGAAGAAAAAATTTGAAAAAAAGGGAGACGCCGACCAAACCTTTAAAGCACCGGCTTCTAAAGCACCAGCTGCTTGTTGTGGTTGAGCACATCGGCCATGGTGTCCGTTCCCTCAACCGACTTCGGGAAGTTGGTGAAGATGACGCGTTTGGCGTTGATGCCCTTATCCTTCAGCGCCTCTTCAATGCCCTTGGCCAGCTCGCCGGACTGCATGTTCTCTATAACGTAAGCCACATCCTTATATTTGTCCGGGTTGGCGTTGATGTCGTCCACGACCTTTGCCGCCGTCTTGGTTCCGTTCATTGCGAACTCAGGCGCAAAGAAATTCACCACATTCATGCCAAGCCACTTTTGCACGGGGTCCATTTGCCACAGCATTACAACGACCTTGGTCTCGTTCAGCTGCTGCTTCTCAGAGTCGGTCGGCTCCACGGCATCGAATGCCTTTGCATACTCATCATACCGCTGCTCGTAGTATGTCGAGTTTGCCGGATCATTTTCCACCAGCCATCCCTCCACCTCAGCGGCAAGAAGCTTGGCGTTTTCAGGAGTGTTCCATCCCCTGGACGGGTTGGATATCGTCTTCCATTCGGCCGCTCCATAGTCGTTGGCATTCATGAAATCGTTGACCGCAGGCATGTTGTATTTTTGATCGTTGGTATCATTATAAGCAAAGAACATATCGGCGTCTTTGATAAAGTCCATATTCAGCTGGATGCGATTGGGGATAATGTCTGTCTGCAGATGCGGGCAGAGCGTCGGATCGGCGATGGAAATCGCCTCCACCCTATCGCCGCCGATGTATGTTGCCGGGTCCATGAGCACGCTGGTCGTGCATACGATCTTCCGCTTTTCAGGAGCCTGATCTGCAAGAGCCGGAGCGATCAGGGAGACCGCCAGCATCATGATCATCAGGCTGTAAAACCAATTGCCATGCTTGTTACACATGAACCGCAATTAGTATTACTAATTATTTAAGTATTATCACCAACAATGCAATTGACTTAACAATTTAATATATTATCTTAAGAAAAAGTTCCGGCCATCCGGGGAAAAAGGATTAGAAGCAGCAGCTAAACGAGACATTAAACACGACATCGTTTTGCGAGGAACGATTGCTGAGTATCCTCAGCCATCATCCTGGCAACTCCGACAGGAATCCCCATGGCCATCAAATTATCCGGCAGCCATTCCCTGGCTGAAGGGTCGGTCGGTCCGATATAAATTCGGTCGGATGAAGCATTCTCGGCCATGCCTGCGGGATAGGTGACCAGCGTAGCGCATGACGGGCCCCAGGGGACCGATATTAAATTGAAAACATCATGGCTCCTGAAGTGGGCCAATGCACACAGATCTCTGATCTGTTCGCCGGATGCAAAGCAGATGATGCATTTTACTCCCGGATCGTCATGCATATCCTCGGAGCATCTCATCACAGCGTACTTTCCTAGCGGCGATATTCTCCCCAGCGCTTTATATGTTGAAATTGCGATGCATTCATCTTTCTTTAAATATTTTGGTGCGCAGTTCGCCATCCCCTTCGATCCAGTGGACATAAGTCCCGGTAGGCATGGGTCAAAGGAGGAGTATCCAAACCAGGCAGGCCCACCGACGCACCGGCAAAAAGGCTGGTCGCCTTCATTTCCGACATAGACCGGACCTTTGATCGATCCGGATGCAATTTTGTATATGGAATATGCCAGGCAATGGCCGACTGACGAAGATCGGACGGCGTTTTCGGGTATCCGGCCGGATCCGTATGCGCATACAGGTTTGGCTTTAAGGTCCACGGCACATGCAAGGGCATCTCCGATTTGCTTGATGGAAAGATTGGACATTTTATTCTCCCGTTAATGGATTTATTAGTGGATTTTTGTGTTAATTTTCCTTTTAGGGGATAGAGCCACAGATAATCCGAATACACCCGTAAGAAGCATTGCTGCTAGAGGCACAACCGGCAGCGTGAACTCGAAGCCTGCCCAGACGCCAAACGCGCTCACCGATAAGGCCACCAGTGGAGCTACAATGAACATGCTCCTCACATTGAAGCAGAACTGGCCGGCAATTGAGGCAGGTGTCACCAGCAGGACGAATATCAAGAGCCCTCCTACGATGTTGAGGCTTAAGGCTACCGATAGTGCAATGATAAAAAGGAGGATGTAATATACGACCTTGACCCGAATCCCTGATGCCTCAGCGATCTTCATGTTGAACATTATGGCCGAGATCTCCTTGTAAAACACCAGAACGAAAATGACAGTTAAGGCCGAAACCGCTGCCAGAGCGTAGATTTCCTCTCTGTAAAGAGATATTACATCGCCGAACAGCAGGGCGCTCGCCGATAGTCCCCTTCCGGAATACTCCATGTAGGAGATGAGAAAAATGGCCACTGCCATGGACATGGCGAAGAGCACTCCAAGCGTTGCATCCGCCGCCATTTTGGCCTTATCGCTCACCGGCCCGATAAGCGCGGCCACCGCGATGCTAAAGCCGATGGCTGCAATCTGCGCGTTCATGCCCAGGAACATTCCGATAGCGGCCCCAGCAAAGGCCGCATGCGACATGGTAAACCCTATCGACGAGAGGCTCATGCGTGATATGATGACACCTAAAATGCTGCAGGCAATGGATACGAAGATCATAGCCTCGACCGCATGGCATACAACGTTATTATGAATCAGCGGTTCAAGCATCTCATTTCACCGCTCACTCTTTGGTCACGCACTTTTTCTTCATGCACTCTTTTCTCAAGATCTCTTTCCCTATGCCCTTTCCTCAAGCATTCCTTTCTCATGATATCCTCTACCTCTCCGGCAGCGCACTCCCTGTCGCAGGTGATTCTGCCCTCGTTCATGACGACGAGGTGGATGGGAATGTCCGGGAGCCCGTCGAAGGCATGGGCCACCATTAGAATCGGCGTTCCTTTCCTCACGACATCCTTAAAAACGCCCTGCAGGTATTCCCTGGCGTTAAAGTCGAGGTTGCTGAAGGGCTCGTCCAGCATCATGACCTCCGGCTCCTTTGCGATGTTGTGGGCGATCATGACCTTTTGCTGCTGGCCGCCGCTGAGAGTTCCTATGGTTTTGTGGGCCAGATCTTCGATGCCTACTGTTCGCATTGCCCTCTCAGTTGCATCATAGTCGGCCTTCGAAACCTTCTTTAAAAATCCCAAGCGCCCAAATCGTCCCATCATCACAACCTGCTCGGCAGTAAAGGGCGTGAAAGGATCGAAATAAAAGTTCTGAATGACATAGCCCACCCGCCTTCGCACCTGGTCTCCAGAGCGCCGCACGTCTATGCCGCATACGGCTGCGCTGCCGTGAGTGATCTTTACCAGGCCGTTTATGGACTCCAGAAGAGTAGTCTTGCCCGCGCTGTTTGGCCCGCCGATGACGACGTACTCGCCCCTGTCGACCATCAAAGACAGATCTCTGATGACGGCCTTATCGCCTCCCTCGTATGCGGTGTAGATGCCCTTAAGGTCGATTATGCTCAAGGCCGCTCACCCAAGGTCATGTTGTCTCTGCCGTGAAGAGTACCGAGTCCGGCATGCTGTACATCTCCTCAGCTAGCCTTTCAATAAGCAGACTGTAGTTGTCGCCCCCCTGTGGAGGGAACTTGATCGGTCTTAGCTTGACGATCAATTTCCTCTCGCCGAAGGCAAACTCGCATTTCATTTCCTTGCTGACAACAATCTCGATGTTTCTCTTGCCAAGGGTGCAGCCGCTGCCTATCTGTACGCCGTCGGCAAGGCATGACTGAGGAGGCACCCCCTCGCAAAAGACGGCAGCCTTCATCTGGAATGGGTCGCTGCAGAAGTGCTCTCTCACGTGTCTGCCTATCCTGTAGCCGAGCACGATATAAGGACCGAGGTGGCCGTGAAATGCCGCCAGGTCCTCAATAGAATATTCCCTGTCAATGCCTGTGAATCTGCATCCGCCTGCTGAGTGGTTCATGGTCGCATTATCTCCATAATCTTGAGCCTTATTCTGCATGCATGATGCTACATATTAAATTGTCGCGCATGGAAGGTAATACTTGCAAATTATTCATATTAAATTAAGTTAGCCCATCGGGATATATTGTTATTTGTCCTCTTTGCCAGTCTATTTTCTATCGTGTTTCATTGATTTAGTAAGAATATCAATTATCTAGTTATGATTAAATAGTAAAATACTGCAGATACATCCGCTGAAATAATAGGCTGCCAGCCTTTCTACGATAAGTTGGGCTGGCCTATCGCAAAGCAGGGGAGGACTCAAAGATGAAATGCTCAATGGCAATCGCGCTGGCGCTTTGCTGCTTGATGCTGCAGGCGTCTGCAGGTGATTACGTCCTGCACATATTCGGCAATGCCAATATGGATGAGAATATAGACAATCAAGATATTACGTATCTTCAGGGAATAATTGATGGAAAATTGACGGCCACAGAGCTTTCCGACGCAGATGACAATGGCCGGATAGATGAATCCGACATTGCTCGGGTGGAGCGAATCATCAACGGCACTCAGACTGAGATCACGCTGATCGACTCAGACAACAAGACGGTGACTATCAAGCAGCCCCTTGAGAGGCTGGTGATCTACACCCACCAGTGCGCTGAGATCCTGCAGCTTTTGGGAGTTCAGGACAAAATAGTGGGGGTCCGGGATACATTTGCCGAGCAGCCAAACAGATTCCCGACAATTAGCAAGGAACAGGACATCGGCAGCGGAGGAGAGCCCAATGTTGAGGCGGTCTTGAGCAGCAAGCCCGATGCAATCATTGCATATACATTCTATCCTACAGAAGAGTCCCTGGATGCCAAGCTTCCGCCTGAGACAAAGGTGCTGAGGTTTGACTGCGAGTGCAGCGGCCTTGGGCCTAACGCCATGCGGGAGAAGGTAAAGCTGCTTGGAATCCTTATGGGCGCCAGGGAAAAGGCGAATGAGTATCTGCAATGGCACGACCAATGCATATCGCAGGTAGATGAAAGAATTGAAAAAATCCCTGCGGATGAGCGGGTGCAAGTTTACCTTGAGAGCACCCCTGAAGGAGATAAGCCTATAGTCTCCAGAACGGCAATTGGCACAGGCCATGCTGCACACAAGCTTGTGGAAATGGCAGGAGGAAAAAATATCGCTGCTGGCCATCTTCCGGGATATGAGGATACGCCGATGGAGTACGGCGAGATTGAGACCGAATGGGTTCTATCCCAAAATCCGGATGTAATTGTCGGCCGGGCCATGGGTAAGGGGATCAGGCCCTATGAAAACGTGAACGACAGCCTTCTGCAAAAGTATTCCGAAGAGATTAAGGCCCTTCCAGGGTTCGATAATGTTTCGGCTGTGAAGGATGACAGGGTCTACATAATAACCAACGACTATGCCGTGACGCCCAACTATCCTTCTGCTTTGATGCTGCTCGCCAAGTGGTTCTACCCGGATCAATTCGCAGAACTGGACCCCCAGGCTGCTCACCAGGAATATGTAGACATGATGGGGCTTGACTTCGACGTCGCGGAGAAAGGGGCATTCTTCTACCCGCCGCCGCAGTAGATAAGGTGGGGCTTGAACTAGAATTCTGCAGCCTGAGACAAAGTTAAATCGACGTCGCACTCCGCTGCAACGGCGGTGGGCTCATAAAAAGAAATGGACCTCCTGAAATTTCGGAGGTCCATTAAATAGCCGATCCTCAATCGATCCGGCTCTTTTTTGTTCTCACTTTTTAACGAGCAATTCGTCTGACCTCAGCCTAGACCTTCCACCAGACCATGCATGAGGTCCCGTCCTTAAGGATGAAGCTGTAAGAACCATCCGATTTCTTGCGTGATTGGTAGAACCGACTCAGCCTCTCTACCGTCTCATCGGTGACGCTGCAATAGCTGCTGAGCTGTGCAGACCAGTAGTCTATGGCCTCCTGTACGTTCTTATAATTGATCTCGCTATCAAATCGCCAGGTATCCAGGTTGGCATAGATACCATGGCCATATAGGGTTGTAATGATATTCAGATAATTTCCAGGCGGCCTAAAGGCTTCTCCCGTGGCCAGCGGATAGACCTGGCCGAAGAAATCCCACATGTGTACTGGCGTTGCTCCCAGCTCCAATGCACAGTATCCACGGCTAGCCTCATGCATTTTCATCAGGGCAGCGGGATCACGTATGGCAGGGCTCCAGGTGCTGTAGACCAGATCGTATTTCTCCCGCGGCTGGAAGTCGGACCAGAACTCTTCCACGAATTCTATGTTGCCTGAGACCTCCTGTCTGGTGTTCTCTTTTAATCGGTCCATGAAGGGATGGGCCGGCTCGACGACTGTCATTCGTCTAACTTCCTTGGCCAGAGGAATAGCCACCCTGCCGTAGCCTGCGCCAATATCCAGGACGGAGGATTCTCTGTTAATGAAGCGCCTCAAGCGACTCAGCTCTACCTCGAACTCAGCCTTCTTTTTGGGGTCTGTCTGATCAAGTTCACCGCCATATTTTTTCAAGGAAAGATCTGCATAATGGTTCAACAGTTCTATCTCTGAAAAGCCCTTTGGTCCATGGTTGAGGCTGGACTTTGCTATCGTTTCTTCCCAGAGAGATTGCCAATTTTGAGACATGTTAATCCCACAAATTTAATCTAATCTCGTGATAATAGTGGAAATAAATAGATCTCCGGGCTTTTCGGAGATCCATTAAACGTTGCTTCCTCCCTTGATCCACCACCTTTTTTGCACCCTAGGGGTACCAGAAGGTACTATGCTGGGAAACATTCAGGGAAAGGCCCATCATATCCATATACTCCTGGCAAACC
>CAZHNU010000009.1:61839-82480 GCA_964534145.1 uncultured Methanotrichaceae archaeon
GGCCTGCAAAGATGTTTTTTCCTCCTGCGATCTCTACTAGCATATTAGCGGCATGCCCTTTGCCTATTGCAGTCCGCGAGGTAAGAGTGTTCTCACTTTCAGGAGTGCTCTCAACATAAACCCTTACCTTCTCGTCCTCAGGGATGGATGAAATACGATCTGAAATTTCGTTCATATATTTCGTGTTCCACTCTAAGTATTCTGCGGCTTTCTCACGTGCATTAAAAAGATAGCCCATGATAGCTATACTATCCTTAACTGTAGCTTGACCGTCGCTGCCGCTACTACCACCGCTAACAACTCCCCCCCAGGTTTCGAATCTAGCTACCTTTGGTTTAACTTCAGATGGCAATTGTGACTCCAGACTGCTGGAAGCTCCAATAATAATATCGGGCTGAGCCTTCAATACAGCTTCTGCGTCCGATGATCCTACGCCTGGTTTTTTGCTGAACTCAGGATAGCGGTTGGGGTAGTATGTTTTAAAAGACTCACCCACCCCAACTAAAAGATCTTGACAGTCAAGGATCTGCAAAGCATCCGCAGCATCAAAAAGAACTATCCTGCTTATGGGCATTTTAAGTGATACCGTTTTATTATGGGAATCGATAAATGTTATATTGCTCTCATCGCCTCTGATTATCGCTCGTATCTGCTCTATATCCAATTCATCGATGTTACCATCGTTGTTAGCATCAGTCAGATTATTTGCTGGTTTCGCTCCTGAAATGACCTCTCTTACATAATCAATATCATATTCATCTATCCTGTCATCCAAATTCGCATTCCCAGAAATGTGGAGTACAAATCCAAATTCGTTCTCTGATCCCTGGGCAGTAGACGCTCCTGCGCAGAGCAGAGCTGCCAGCATCAGCAGAGCCGCGAGGCGCGCGGCCCTATATCCGATAATTGATTTCACATTTCTCATCAGATCATACCTCATATTCCATAGATAACATTTAATGTCATAAAATGATTAAGTTGTACAAGAAAGTTTGCATACTATCAAAAAAAAACAAAAAGATAAATAATCAGGCGCATCATATGGCACATCTGAACAATCCTAAGGCCGTGTTCATGCAGGACTTTTCAGCTTGTGCACGCCTTGAGATCAGACGGCAATTCAGATGGTTCAGAAAAATGTATATAGCTCTGGCACAAACACATTGTTATGACTACAAGTTGCGTGTATACAATCCGTATCTCTTCTGAGATCAGGAAGATGATGGATGAGATGAAAGATATCAACTGGCAATCAGACATCAGGCAAGCAGTTGAGGATCTGGTCAGAGAGAAGAGGAGAAATAAGCTGCTAAGCGAAGCTGCCGAACTGAGAGCAGGGACGAAGAATATTGGTGTCAGCGCATCGGAGCTGATCAGAGAGGACCGGGATGCGAGATAGAGCAATCTTCGATACGGGCGTGATTGTAGCTCTATACTTCGAAGAAGATGCCTCGGAGCGGGCAGTATCAGCGGCGGGCAAATATAACCCGATTACATTAGATCTGGCCGCAGCAGAGGTTGGAAATGTGGCCTGGAAAAGAGTGGTTCTGTTCGGAGAAGATAAGGATGCCATATGGCAGTCACTTTCAAAGTGCCTGGAATTCATTCAGTCATGTACCCAGATAAGCTCAATAGATCTGGCCAGACCGGCATACGATATCGCACTGGAAAACCGGACGACGTTTTATGATTCACTCTTTCTGGCAGCTGCAGAGAGTGAGAAAGCACCGCTACTGACATTGGACAGAAAGATGTATGAAAAGGCAAAGGGGAATCTGAATGTTCAAATGGTTTAAAGCCTGAACTCGGCGCCAGCCGAACATGTCCTGGAGGCAAAAAAGGGCGGTTAGCATGAGTGGTCTTCACGCCTCCGACCTTCTCGCAGAAACATTATCAGAGACATTTGCTTCCCCTCTATATCTGAAACCGCCTTCACTTCTGCATCAGCCAGAGGCTGATCCTCGTAGAAGACCCTCAACTCCGCTTCTCTGTCCTTGAAGACCTTGATTTCGCAGGGCAGGATCTCCAAGATTCCATTTAGGGAATCCTTCCGTTCAAAGGGACCATCACCGCAGTGATCGCCGAAATAGATAGCTATGACTTTGCCGCCCTCCTCGCCCAGGCCAAAGAGCACTGCAAGGCCGTGGAGATCCTGGAGAGTAACATTGCTGAAGAGGCGATCCCCGATGCTGGCATAAAGAAAGGGGACCTATTCCTCAAGATGAGAGCCCCCTCCGGGCACGGCCTGCATGTGGGAAATGAGCTGACGCTGGGCAGCCGGAGGTAATTTTTTTTATGGCATCTGACCGGCCTCCAATAGATAATACCTCCATCATGGACACCGTCAATCATTTAGAAGCAGATTGTGCCGCCACGAGCTTTGCATATTTCCCCTGCAGTGCCATCAGGTCCTCATGTTTGCCGTGCTCTGTAACCCTGCCGTCCTTCATTACGAATATGCAATCTGCGTCCACCACGGTGCTCAGGCGGTGGGCGATCATTATGGTGGTGCGGCCCGCGCTTTTCTCCAAAAGAGCCTCCTTGATCGCCCTTTCGCTCTCCGCATCAAGGCTGGATGTGGCCTCGTCCAAAATCAGAATGGGCGCACTTTTTAGCAGCGCTCTGGCGATGGCAATCCTCTGGCGCTCGCCTCCTGAAAGCCTGATGCCCCGCTCTCCCACGAGCGTATCGTAGCCCTGGGGCAGAGACTGTACGAAATCATGAATGAGCGCTCTCGATGCAGCCACCTCCACCTCCGAATCGGATGCATCTGCCCTTCCCAGGCGGATGTTCTCCCGCACGGTGTCGTTGAAGAGGAATACATCCTGAGTGACCACTGAGAAATTCCGGCGCAGCTCCTGGAGAGGGTAGCTTTTCAAATTTCTCCCGCCAAGCACTATTTCTCCCGATACGGGATCCCAGAAGCGAAGCATTAGGCTGATCAAGGTGGACTTCCCCGCCCCGCTCATTCCTACAACCGCCACAACCGATCCTGCAGGAACCTCAAGGCAGAGGTCATCTAAAACCTGCGGCTCCCCTGGAGCGTAGCTGAAGCTCACGTGGTCAAAGGCCACAGAGGGCTCAGCGGGTGCTGTGGTCTCACATTTCCCCTCATCCTTAACCGCTGGCTGTGCGTCCAGAATGCGAAACAGCCTCCTGGCTCCTCCCAAGGCCTGTGAAAGCTGCTTTGATACCTCTACGACGCTCATCATGGACGTGAAGACGCTTGCCGCAAGGATCACGGCTATAGGCAGGTATCCCTGAGAAAGCTCGCCCCTGCTAACTAATATTGAGGCACTTAGGAGAATACAGATGACGCCCACCGAAACAATGCTGACGCTTACAGCACTCTGCAGCCCGGCGTTCCTCGCCTGCCTGGCCTGAAGGCCAACCAGATTATTCGAATTCAACGTTAGCTCATCAAGGCGCTCTTTTCCATATCCGAAGGCCAGAATCTCCCTCATGCCCTGCAGGCTGTCCAGCACCTGTGAATTGACCAGGGCCAGCTCTGCCCTCAAACGGTCTCCAAGGACGGAGCCCAAGCGGAAGGCCAGGCACGGCATCAGGGAGAGCAGAATCAAGAAGATGAGCAGGACCCCTGCCAGCTTCATGTTGATGATCGCAAGTGCGGTCAGCGATAGGATGGGGATGACAACAGCCACAACTGCCGGCCCTGCAGTGTGGGCAAAGAAAAGCTCCAGCATTTCAATATCTGAAACGGCAGTCGAGACAAGATCGCCCGTTCGCTGTCTGGAAAGCCTTGCCGGGGCCAGGGGCTCGATCACCCTGTAGAACTCATCCCTCAATGAAACCAGCATTCGATAGGCTGCGACGTGGGCAAGATAGGGGCCGAGGTAGCCGAATGACCCCCTGGCAAGGCCCAGCATAATCATGCCCGCCGCATAAGGATAGAGCTTTTCCGTCGGAGTCCCGGCGACGGCCATTGAGAAAAGAGCCGCCCCCAGGACGGCAACTCCGATGCCTGAGACCTGTCTCAGCACCTCTGAGATGATGGCCACGCTCATCAGCCTCATGTGGGGCCTGATGGGACGGATTAGGCGGCGAAGCTCTGATCCGGGATCAAGTATGCTCTCAAACATCATTTGCCTCCTTCTGCAGGAGCGCTCTTCAGATCCTCATCGTGACTCGCCACGGAGATTATGCTTGAATCAACAAAGGAATCGAGGCATTGAGCGGCGACTAGACGGCAATAAATGCCGCCTCGCTTGAGCAGCTCCTCGTGGGTTCCTGCCTCAGCTATTCTCCCATGTTCCATGGCCAGTATCATGTCTGCATTCCTGACGGTGCTCAGACGGTGGGCGATGATGAGAACTGTGCGGTTGGATTTGAGGAGGTCGAGGGCCCTTTTTATGGATGCCTCGTTCTCTGCGTCCACGCTTGACGTCGGCTCGTCCAGCAGCAGGATGGGCGCGTCCTTCAAAAGAGCCCGTGCAATGGCGATTCGCTGGCGTTCTCCGCCGGAAAGGCGCACTCCCCTCTCGCCAATGATCGTCTCATATCCCTCCGGCAGGGACCTTATGAACTCATGTGCGCTTGCAGCAACTGCCGCCTCGACCAGCTCTTCTGCCGTTGCCTGAGGCTTGCCAAGACGCAGGTTTCTTTCCACCGTATCGAAAAACAGGTAAGCCTCCTGGGCTACCAGTGCCATCTGGGATCGAAGGAAGCCCAGGGGCAGGTCGCGGACGTCCCGGCCGCCCAAAAGCACTCTCCCATGTTGCGGCTCATGAAAGCGATAGAGAAGGTCGATGACTGTGCTTTTGCCTGCGCCGGTTGCTCCCACCAGGGCTACAGTTGATCCTGCAGGGACCTCGAATGAGATGTCCTGCAAAACCGGCCGTTCATCGTCATAGGAGAAATAAACGTGCTCAAACCTTATGCAGGGCTCCAAAGAGGCGGGAACAGGCGTGCCGGCAGCCGAATCAATGACCTCAGGCTTCTGGTCCAGAAGCTCAGAGATGGCATCCGCTGTCCTTCTTCCAAGAAGGCTGTAGTGATGGTAAAGGAGGAGGTGGCTGATATGCTCATAAAAGAGAGACCCCAGGAGCAGGACCATTACGAGCTTATCCAGTGCCAGGCTTCCCTCGCTCAGGCGGTATGAGGCAACTATAAGCGTTACAGAGTAGCCGAGGACGGGGACGACCTCGGAGATGAAGCTCACTCCGAAGTAAAGCTTCAGGCTTCTTATCAGCGCTGCCTCAAGGTTCACCGATCTTTTGTGAAGTTCCTCTCCCCTGGCATCCACCTGGTGGAAGAGCTTGAGGGTGGTGATCCCCTGCAGGCTGTCGGCAAAGTAGGCTGAAAGCTCCCTGTAAGCCTCCCATGCCCTCCTGCCGACCTTCCATTCCTCCATATTGGTGAAGAAGACTATTGAGAGGGGGACCAGCGGCACAAAGGCCAGGAGGATGAGGGCAGAGATCAGGTCTACGTAAAGGGCAAATCCCAGGAAAAGAATCAGGGGCATGATCAGCGATAATGCGATGTAAGGAACGTAGAGTCCCACATAGGGCTCCAGTGCCTCAACTCCATCGACCATAGTTGTGGTCAGAGCCCCCGTATTTCGATGCTCCAGAAAGGATGGCCCCAGGTCTAGCAGGTGCTCATAGAGCCTTTTTCTTACAGCCGTTTTAACAGCCCCGGCACTTCGCTGGGCGCTGACATCCCTGGACCGCTCTGCCATGGCACGAAGGCCCATTGCCAGGAGCATTCCAAGGAACAGGTCGCCCATCGATAAGAGTGCACGGCCCTCGTAGATTCCGACAATGACCCTGCCCGCTAAGAGCAGAAGAAGGATGTTCGCCAGAGACCCCGTCAGTCCGGATAGGAAAGTAACGACTATCCACCTGCGCGCTCCCGATGCGAACTGGAATATCCTTTTATCGACTAAGCCGTGCATTTGGGCCTCGATGTTGAGCGCTTTGACATCAAATATATACCCTCGTCACCCTGCTTGATCCATCTGATTGAATCCGACCCGTATTAGTTTGATCTTGCCAACGATTTTTGGCAAAATGATCACATCTGCATTCTCTGAATGAGCAATATTTGCCCGTCATTAGGACAATAATCTAAAGATGGGACTCTTCAAATTTCAATTCAGAGAGTTGAGATGCATGGTCTGCGGGATAGGACAAAGTACATCCTTAGTTATAAATCTTTTTGTTTGAGTATTAATTAATAATCGAAAATGCTTAAGAAAAAGCTATAATGTCCAATGCAGTGGTCTAGAACGATGTTATTTGCAATAAGCGAATCCCTCCAGACCCGAAGTTGATTGGCATTATATGCTCTGTTCGTTCGGCTCAAATGATTCTCCAAGAGATTAGTCTGGTATTATGGCGGGTTCCTTCATCTTTGAGTTTTCAGTGCTTTCTGACCTTAATGAACTGCCATTCGTAGTTGCAGGTCCAACCCAACCTGTATTGCCAGGGCATTCTTCTCCATTTCTCCGCAGATATTGCACTTTCCTCATCCATGCTGCCTGTAGTCGCATCTGTAAAGCCGCATTCTTTGAAGAGCTTCATCTGTCTGTCGAAGGATCCTTGTTTATCATAGCACAGGGGAAGCTGGCTGCGTATTTCCTTGTCGTAATGCTCCGACCAGGCGTTTCTTCTTTCACATATTGAAATAATCAACCTTGCTAAATTGGGTCGGATATGCTTTTCAATTACGCTCTGATTTTTCTCAACAGAAGGCGTATCAAAGAAATAGGCCAATCCACCGGGCCTCATTACTCGCTTGCACTCAGCTATTGCCTTTTCTGGATGAAGCAGCGTCCACAAAACCCAGCGGCTCACGACGACGTCGAAGCTCTCATCCTCAAAGGGAATGGATTCTGCGTCTCCTTTCCAAATACCGATTCTAAGGCCTCTATCTCGAGCTTTCTTGCGGCACAGGGACATCATACCCTCAGAGAGATCTATTCCTGTAACTTCATGGCCCATCTCAGCAAGGAGAATGGACAGAAAGCCCGTACCTGTGCCCACGTCCAGGATATTCAGCTTCTCATTTCCCAGCTCAGATTCGAAAAAACGTTTCCATTTTTCCTTTTCTCTTGAATTGATTTCATCATTGGCAAATCTTTCGTAGTCATAGTATTTGCTCGCCTCGTCCCAGCGACTAATGATTCTTCTTTTAAGTTCAGCTGAAGATGCCTGAACATTAGCCTCGTTTTTCATCCTCATCACGCCATTCGCATCATAGCCATTGCTTTATCTTTGCAGATTTTCAGCAAAAAATGTTAAGAGTTGTACGCAAATTAAGAGGGATTTGCGGATTCAAAATCCTTCCCCCATAATGCTCGTTCTATCCGCCTTCATCCCAACTCATCTATCTTTCAGGCGCTCCGGCTAAACCGCTATCTACTTCGATAGGCGGATAGATGAAAACGCCCTCTTGATCCAAATCGTATTCCAATCCCCTAATTCTGCTTAGATACTCCTGATGAATTGCCTCGGGGTTCAGATCCTCAAATAGGTCTGGATGCAACAGCTTGGCAAGATAAGGCAAGCCGATAAACCATTCTGCCATAGCTAATTTGGAATTCATCAGGTAGACGTCCCCATTCATTGCTGCCCTTGTAGTATTGATAGCTGTGTTATTCAGGAACCTTTCCAGATAGGCATTAGCATCGGTTGTATTGCTCCAAGGGTAGCCGATCGTCTTCCCGTCTCCAACAATTATGATATCCGGGTTTGATTCCACTACCCATTCGGGATCTATCTCAACGAATTCCCCTGTGAGATCCTTGGCGACATTGATTCCGCCAGCCTTTTCGAGAAGAAGCTCCCACTCCTTTGAATTGCCGGTGTATATGTGGAAGAATGTTTCATCATTATCGGTTCTAAAGACTCTCGGTTTTTCTTTGTCGGTGAGTTTGCTTACTTTCTCGGATATTGGCCCTGAATAGCTGTCGATCCAATTGAATAATTCCTCTCCTGTCTTTTTTGCTCCTATAATGTAAGATAGCTTTGCCATCTCGCTCTTTGTCAACGAAATATCCCTAGGCATGCAGGCGAATACGCTGCAGTTGGGCAGAGCGGTCTCAATGGTTTCCTCCATCTTGGGATTGGACCCCTCGGTCATCCATTGTCTCGTATAAATAAGGATGACATCAGGGTTTAGCTCGAGCATCTTCTCAGCATCGTATCCGGACCAATCACCAATGCTTGGCAAATCCTTCGTTTTAGGAAAGATCTTATCCTGATCTTTTTTTACCGTTTCATCAATTGCTATTATCTTATCCTCTGAATCAAGCATGCTCAATGCCCATGTATGATAGGTATATGTCGCAATAATCCTATTCACAGGCTTATGAACTGTCTCGATGGAGCCATCATAATCGATAAATGTGATTGTGTCATCCGTGCCTTCGATGATCTTTCTAATCTGTTCTACATCCTTCTCATCGATTTTGCCGTCAAAGTTGGCATCCGTCAGGTTTGTGGACTCCTTTGTCCCCTTTATGACTTCCTCAACGTATTCTATGTCTTTATCATCTATGGTGTCATCCATGTTGGCATTTCCGAAGATATCGAGTTCGAAGTCGACGGAAGACGTGCCAACGGCCACTATGGAAATGCATAATGCCAGAAGTATCCAGGCAAATTTTTTTATCATTGGATCACCAGTAAAAAAATTCATGCAAATCTTCATTCTATTTTCCAGCTATCGGGTACGGGATATAGCAGCATGCCCTCTTCTGATAGATTAAAATCTACTTTAAGAAATTTATCCAAATATTCCTGATTGATAGCCAATGGATCAATATCCTTAAGGAGTGCTGGATGAAGCAGCTTTGCCATATAGATTAACCCAATCCAGCATTCGTTTGAAGATATGAGGCTTGTTGAAAGGACGTAAATTCTTTCTTCCTTAACAGCATCGATTCTCTCGAAGTTTGTTGAATTAATAAATGAATCAATTAGACCCTTTGCTTTTGAGGTATCATTTATTTCATAACTCGCTTCGGTATAAAATCCCATTCCCTCCTTAACTATGATAGAAGGATCTTGTTCGATTACCCACTCTGGATCGACCTCAATATACTCTCCGGGCATTTCGGCGGCAATGTCGATTCCTCCAGCAGATTCAATCAGGCCTTTTGTCGGACATTCTCTGCCACTGGTGCCGATTTTATCTCCGAGGCTCCAGCAATATAGAACTCTTGGCTTATCACCATCGGACAGAGCACCTACTCTTTCGGAGACTAAATCGAGATAGCTATCCTGCCAGCTGATGAACTCGTCAGCATCGGCAGTCTCTCCCAAAATATATCCAAGGTCTTTCAAAGCGTACCTCGTGCTTGAGAGGCTTCCATGGCACGGCAGGCAGATGACTGTGATGCCTGCTGATTCAAGCTTATCAATCAAATCCGAATCCGTATATTCATTGCTAAATACGATATCAGGCATAAACTCGATAAGCAATTCCATATCAGGAGTCTTGCTATTACCGAGGTTGGGCAGTCCGGACAGATCGGAGAGTAGCTTCTTTTGAACTGAGGTATCGTTACATACTGCAGCAATCCTATCTTCCGCCCCTAAAACCTTGATTAACTCACCGATCGATGCGGTTAGAACCGCGATCCGTTCCACCGGCTTTTTTATTGTCACATTGCGGTCTTTGATATCTCTTAAGTAGATCTCATTATCAGATCCATTCATTATCATTGTGATCTGTCCTATATCCGCCTCATCGATATTGCCATCAATATTGGCATCTGCCAACATTGTTTCATTGCTTGTTCCTGCGATGATATCTTTAACATATTTTATATCATGTTCGTCGATGGTATCATCCATATTGGCGTTGCCGAATATGTCAAGCCTAAAGTCCTCGGCGGCAGCGGGCATCGCCACCAAGAGAATGCATAGGACCAGTAAGGTCCATGCGTTGGTTATTTTCATATTATCACCTATTTGTTATTGCTGATTTTTTGAATTAACGCTATTTTTTGTTATTTCTTGTTATGAAATATTCTATAAATACATATCGCCCAACATTATGGAAAAATGACGATACTTATATCTTTAGTATGATAATTAATCTTAATTATGACTGCGGAAATAAATTGCATCAAGAGGGCGAAGCACTGAAAAAGGAGTGGATGTACGAACAGCAATAATGCGATATTATGCACGAAGAGGCTAAAAAGAGTGCGCAAAAAAGCAGCAACGATCTTTCTATTGCAATTCCCTTGTTATAGCCAAATTTTGATAGCTATAGTAATATATTTATTTGAATAAAAAAATTAATAAAATAATAGGTATTCTACATACTTTTAGAGGAAAAATTAATATCATATCACCATATCCAGAATACCCATATTACAGGTGAGGAATCATCCATGGGTGACAAGAGGAACTTCGCCCTCAGAGACGAGGAGGGAAAGGAGATAGGCGTATTTTCTGGAAAATCGCCCAGGCAGGCCGCGCTGAAGGCTGCAACGAGGGGCTTCACAGAGATCCGGCTTCGGGAGAAGGGGACAAAAAGGATTCACCTCTTCCGCGGTGAGCGGGTTCAGGTTAAAAAGCCCAAAGGATCGCCGTCATGGCTTCCCAAGAAGATCTGGAAGTCCAATGTGAAAAAGCTGGGCGTCGAGAACCTGCCTGAAAAATGAGTCAGCCCCGCGAGAAAAATGCGAAAAACCAGGGGGAATTGTCGATTTCAGGCAGAAAGCCCGTTTTCATCTCAATTCTATTAGCATTCGGAGCTGCCTTATTCGTCAATTCCCCTGAAACTCCGGGAAAACTCCCCTTTGCCAGCTCAGCCCTTCATGGCCAGCCAGCCCATTGAGCTTTTCCTGTGCTCGCCGACGAAACTGCAAGGTAGTCTGCAAAATTCGTCATTGAAATACCAAGGACGCTTTTTGATCGTGAGACTGCCTGGCGACAAAAAGCGATTAAAATTCAGCAGATATAAAAATTCATATAGCATGAAAGCACAAAAATAATAGATGAGGTTTGCCGCAGTAGCTGCCCTGATGATGCTGATTCTTCTCCTTTCTGCAGCCGAAGGAAACAGCGATATGGCAGGCTACTGGCTTGAGAAAACTAAAGAGATGTACGACAGCAAGCTCTACGATCTATCATTGAGATACATAAACAAGTCTTTGAGTTCCGATCCTCTGAACGCTACCGCATGGAACAGCAAAGGCGATATCTTAAGCCAGCTCGGCCAGTATAACGAATCCCTTGAAGCCTATGAAAGGTCTCTGGATATTGATCCGCGAAATGCAGACGCATTCTTTGGCCGCGGCAACGTCCTATTTTCCTTCGGACGATACCGGGAGTCCCTCGAGTCCTATGATGCGGCAGTTGCTCTTAATGCCAAATCAGAAAAGGCCTGGAACAACAGAGGCGTAGCCCTTTCGGACCTGGGGCGGTATGAAGAGGCCGTTTTGAGCTTCGATAGGGCCACCAGCATTGATCCAGATTACTCCGGGGCTTGGAATAACAAAGGCCTCGCCTACTATCATATGGGCAGATACAAGGATGCCATCGGCTCTTTTGATAAAGCCTTGGAGATCGATCCGGAATATGTGACCGCCTTGGCAAACAAAGGCCAGGCCTTTGACCGTCTGGAAAGATATGATGATGCGCTAAAATGCTATGACGAGGCCCTCTGGATAAATCCGCGGGAGGCTATCGCATGGTACGGAAAGGGCATGGCATTGTACAACCAGGGATATGTCGAGGAGTCAATTGACTTCTACGACAAAACCATTTCACTGAGCCCAGGTACAGCCGAGGTCTGGTGTAATAAGGGCATTTCTCTCCTTGCCCTGGGAAATATCGATGAGGCGCATGAATGCCTCGAAAGGGCAATTGAACTCAAGCCCGGTCTGGCCACGGCCTGGCAGCTAAAGGGCATTGCACTGCAGAGACAGGGGAGGTATAACGAATCGGCCGAGAGCCTGATGGAGGCAACCTCAATCGACCCTGCAATCGCAGATGCATGGCTAAACCTTGGAATATCTCTGTGCAAGGCCGAAAGAGAGGACGAGGCCATATTCGCTCTGGACAGAGCAGTTGAGCTTAATCCCAAAAACGCTGCAGCATGGAGTTACAGGGGCATCGTGCTTAATCTCCTCCACAATTTCGGCGAGGCTGTCAGATCCTTTGAAGAGGCCATTGCTTTGAGCCCCGAAGACCCTGTTCCCTGGTATGGCAAGGGCTATGCCCTACAGGGCCTCGACAATAACTCTGAGGCATTGGCCGCGCTTACGAAGGCCAGCTATCTAGATGCGAATCAATGACTAATCCCAAATTCGCAATTTCCATAAAATTTTGCGAGCATATTTGATTTAATATTTAAAAAAGATTGGCGATAAATAATTAAGGATTAAAGAAAGTTAAATGAGTAGGTGGAATAAATGTTCGAGAAAATGTCAGAGAGCTCTGGGAACGTCGTTGGCTATAAGGTAGCTGGAACGATTACTGCCTCCGATTATAAGAAGCTGGAGCCTGAAGTTAAAGCGCTGATAGAGAAAGAAGGCAACATCCGCATGCTGTTCGATATGAGCGGATTTAAATGGGAAAAGGCAGAGGCATGGATACAGGATATGAAATTTGGATCAGAATTCCATAAGAAAATCGATAAGATGGCCATTGTAGGTGATAAATCCTGGGAGAAGTGGATGGCCCATCTGGCAAAGCATACCTACGCTCGCGATACCAAATTCTTTCACACTGCGGATATCGATAAGGCCTGGGCCTGGTTGCGGGAGTAATGTCCCGTTTCACCCCTATTTTTAGAAGAACTTAGACGCAAGCGAATGCCGCGTCTCGCAGCGCTCTTTTATATCGCATTCCTCACAGCGTGCATCCTCCGGCCTGTCGGGAAGCCTTCCATCCCTTATTTGCCTGATCCTGTCGCGAATGCGCAGCACCCGGCTTTTATCCACAGCGCGTATTTCAACCGCCCTTACAACAGAAGAGCGCGGATACTCGACAAGGCCGCTGTTTATCTTTTTTCCATACTTCTCGGACAGCAGCAGAGCATACCCTGCGAGCATTAAGCGATCTCTTTTCCAGATGCCGTCCGCAGGAGACGATCCAGTTCTCACAATTGAAGGGACATATCCTCCGTTTCCATCAAAAACCATCCGATCAAGCCTTCCGGAAAGTCCGAGCCTATCCGAATGCAAATCTATCTCGACTTCGTTTGGAAAAAGGCGGCTCACATGAGGAGCAAGGCCGCATGCCAATTCAGGTATCGCCTTTTCCATCTCCCTGCAGATAGGACAGAGCGTCTGAGGATCTATATCGTAGACCAAGGGAAGTTCAAGTTCAAGCCTTAAAAGAGCTGACCTAAAGCTCGCCTCCAAAATGGCCCTGTCTTCCTCACCCGAGATGGAGAGCACGAGGCTTTTGAGAAGCAGCTTCTCAGGATCAGTCTTTCTTGGCAGATTGCTCAGCGTATCGAAATAGATCAGACGGGGGCAGCGGACGTAAAGGCTTATATCCGAGATCCTGACCGGTGAATACATCAGGGAGCGATTGACTCTTCTGTTTAAAAATATTCTGGTTGTTAAAGGACGCATCATCTGCGTCCTCAAAGGGCCCATTTGAAGCGCTTTCATTGGCAGTTGCGCTGCTATCGGTACGATTTTCCAGTGCTCCATCGAAGCGCAATTTGGTTGATGAGGAATTCAGGGAGGAGTTCAAGGGAACAACTGGCGAATCACCTTGTGAATCATCTGAGGAAGCATTTGATTGATTCGCTGCCGGGCGAAGCTTAAATAGCCAGGCATCCTCAGCGCCCGCTCCAAAGGAATCCGTGATCCCTGCCAGAGCAAAACCTGCATCGCCGCTTTGAAGGGCAAAGCTTCCTATCTCCTCGCCCGGGCCGCCCAAAACCACCGTCCATTCTTCCCTTCCTGAAGGGTCTGTTTTAATAAGCGCGGCATCCCTATCGCCATTGGGCAAATCGACGCTTCCGGAGATCACAAAGCCGCCATCCGAGGCAATTTGCACGGAAATCCCCGAGCTTCCGATTCTATAGGTCTTTTCCCAAACCTTGGACCCCCTCAAATCGGTCCTGATCAGAGTTGCCCTCTTGCCGTTGCCGCCTGGCTCCGTCCTGCCAACAACGATATAGCCCCCATCGACCTCCAGGACCTGAAAGCCCACATCGTCCATTGTCTTTCCAAAAGTCCTGTTCCACCTTTCCCGGCCCGACGAGTCAACCTTCAGGAGCCAGATATCGTCCTTGCCTGAGCCGTATGAGGCCGTCCTGCCCGCGACCACATAGCCGCCATCATCCGACTGGATCACAGACATGCCTGCATCGTCCTCTTTGCCCCCGAATGTCCTGTCCCACTCCTTTTCCCCGGCAGCGTCGACCTTTATCAGCCACAGGTCCTTCCCGCCTGAGCCTTTCGACCTTGTGTAGCCCGTGATGATATATCCGCCGTCATCAGTTTCGTTTGCCGACCATCCGCCGTCTCCTGCAGAGGAAACGAAGCCGCCAAATGTCCTGTCCCACAGCCTCCAGCCTTCGGAGTCAACCTTTATAAGCCACAGGCGCTCTTCTCCAACCCCATAGGATTTTGTGCTGCCGACAACTATGAATCCGCCATCTTTGGTATTCATGACGAAATAGCCTACATCCTCATCAGAGCCCCCAAAGGTCCGGTTCCACCCTTCCCGGCCCCCGGAGTCCGTTCTAATCAGCCAAAGGTCGCTCCTCTGGCCCAGGCTGGAGGTATAGCCGGCCATGATGAATCCGTGGTCATCGGTCTCCTGCATGGACCAGACGCCGTCGCCGTATGGCCCTCCAAAGGTCCTGTTCCATTCCTCAGACGGCAGATATCCATGAGGCATAGACGAGGGGCTTTCGGCTACAGCAGACGGCGAAATAATTATCGTTTGAAATAACAGCGCCATTAAAAGCGCTGGAGCAAAACAGCCTCTACCCTTCATGGAAATCAGCTCTAGAAGCCTCGATCCTGGAACTGCACAGTCTTATCCACCTCAAAGCCGCCGCTAAGGAACGTCCTGGAGTTTATGTCGCTTTTGCCGATTCCGCCCTGCTTGGCCTCCATTCCCCAATAGCCATTGAAGCTGGCCTTGCTGTTTGAGCCTACTTCCTGCGGAGAAGCGGAGCTGTTTCCCGAGATGGACGAAGCCCCAGAACCGCCGTTGGACATCGATACAGCCGCACCGGCTGCAGAGACGCCGTTAGTTTGTGAGCCATCTGTCAAGTTAATATCTGCTGAGCTAAGTACGCTCGAGTTGATGCTGGATGAGTTATTGGCTGTCAGGTTCATCGCTGAAGAATTATTGATGGTTTTCTGCATGGCTTTTACATTTTCTAAAGCCCTCGAAAGCTTCGACTCAAGGCTGCTGGGATTTAAATTCGCGTTCAAGCTTGAGCCCGATGAAACGTGCCCAAGATCCTGAAAATCAGGGACTCCGACTGCCAAAAAAATGGATGTAACTATCGTAAAGAAAATTAGAGCTAGAATTATTGCCTTCATTCTCCCCACCTTTAACGCTACAGGCTTTTATCTGTCCGTATACAATTTTAACTTTTCCATTCTTGAGATACCATCTCTTTTTCCCAACGATTTCTTTTTCCCCCTGGATAGCCTTTATCTCTTCCAACCTCATTCTCACTGCACGTGTACCTGGACTACTTCCCCTATCAATCTCTTAGGCCCCACCAGGACAGGATGCTGGATGCCGTCTATGATGTGGCAAGCGCCGGAGAGCACGGAGTGCTGATGATCGATGCTCCTACGGGAACCGGCAAGACGAGCTGCATATCCGCTGCCCTGGCTTGTGCTCCCGGAAAGATTGTGGTGGCGGTGAGGACTGTATCCCAGATTGACATCTACATAAACGAGATCCAGAAAATCTGGTCCAATACGCGCCATAGGCCCGAGATCGCCTACATGGTTGGAAAGCAAAAGAGCTGTCCAATTGAGGGGGAGTTCAGGGACGAAAGCGTCTATGCAGGCTGCACGAGGCTGAAGGAATGGACGCGAAACTACGTTTCCGCCAGGATTGCCAGGGGCAGGGAGAACATCTACGATCCCTCCAAGGACAGCATGCCGGAGGAGGAGCCCGGCTACAGAACATTCTGTCCGTACTACCTGAGAAGCAAGGAGGCATTTGAGCTGGACGGAAAGGTCCACTTCCGCAGATCCGAGCAGGCAATCGATGTGGTCGAGGACCTGAAGGAGAAGATCACATCTCCATCAGACCTGAAGGACTCCTGCAGGGGCGTCTGCCCATATGAGGTAATGAGCCTTTACGCCAAGAACTGCGACATCGTCATCATGAACTACTCCCACCTCTTCAGCCCCGATTTTCAGGACGTGATCTTCCAGTGGCTGGAAATGGAGGCGGATAAGGTCACGCTGATCGTGGACGAGGCCCACAACCTCGGCGATGCGGTAAGGTCCATGAGCTCCCGCGCTCTGACGATGCGAATGCTCGACCTAGGCGAGAGAGAGGTTGAGAAGTTCGAGGGAACTTTGGGCCAGTCAAGGCTTGACGAGTCCCGCGAGGGCGCATCGTGGAGGCGGGAGGGAATTAAGGCAATTCGCCTGTTATTGCCAAGGCTTAAGAGATTCCTACAAACGCGCCAGGAGAGAGGGCAGGAGGGCGAGTCTCTGCTGGACGCCGACCTTTTCAGGGAGTTCCTCTACGATGGAGTTGAAAATAAGGACGATGCGCTAACCTACTTCCAGGATGTCGCCGTCGCAGTGGCAGAGCTTAACCTTGCTGAGGGAGACAGAGAGAACCTCCAGGGCGACATCCAGCCCAACCTGGCGCTGGTCGTGCTCTTCCTAAGAGACATAGAGCAGGCTGAAGAGGATCCATCCTACCAGAGAAAGATTGTCGTAAACAGCATCGGCGGCAGGAAATATGCCCGGATGGAGGTAAACAGGATCGACCCTGCACCAACCATCCGGAGGGTGACAGATAACATCAACGCAACAATAATGCTGAGCGGAACCTTTTCGCCTCTCGATGCCTATGAGCTCTACTGCCTTGGGGAGGAGAACAGGGCGAAAAAGCTCAGCCTCCCAAATCCCTTCCCAAAGGAGAACAGGCTCCTTCTGGCTGCAGAGAGGGCGACAACACAGCTGGAGAACAGGGAGGATGCCGATAACAGAATGGAGATCGCCGAGCACATAAAATCGCTGATCGAATGCGTTCCCGGAAACGTGGCCGTTTTCTTCACATCTTATCCGATGATGAACAACCACAGGGAGATCTGTCTCGCATCTGCACGCGCCGCCAAAAAGAAGCTCTTCATCGAGCCCCGGAGCGCCGACGAGGTGCCGGACCTGCTGGAGGAGTTCTTCCGGCTGGGAGGCCGCGGCGGCGGAGTGCTCCTCGGAGTTGCAGGCGGAAAGCTTGCGGAGGGCATCGACTACAAGGGCGAGGCCTTAAACGGTGTGGCAGTCGTCGGCCTGCCGCTGGCGGTTTACGATGACATCCAGCGTGAGATCAACGACTATTACGTGAGGAAGTACGGAAAGGCAAGGGGCATGCTCATCGCCTATACGCTGCCGGCCATCAACAGGGGACTGCAGGCTGCGGGCCGCGTCATCCGCGCAGAGTCGGAGCATGGCGTGCTCCTATTTTGCGACCGCAGGTTTGGGGGAAGCGGCATGGGTAGCGTAAACGAGTTTTTGCCAGCGTGGGTTAGGGAGGAGCTGATAGTAGAAGATGCTGCCCGAGGAAGGGAGCTTATTAGAGAGAAGATAAAAGAGTGGGGGATCAGCGAGCCCAAAAGCATGAATGCTAGCTATGCTGCAACTGGTAAGAAAAGCGATAAGCCACGTAAGGCTAGAAAGGGGAAGGGCGACTTGAGAGATCTAGTGAGGAGCTTGGGGCTGGATAAATCGGTAATAGCGGAGAGACCGAAGAGATAGATTGAAGTCAAATAGAAGAGAGCATGCTTTTGGTTCAATCGATTATCATGCTGCTTATTTGAAGCGACAAATCGTGATTGTCAATCCTTGATTCGTGAGATACGATCCTAGGCCCTTGACTTTCGCAATCAGGATTGTACCTGTATAGCACGGGGTCGGCCTATTGGATTAACAAACATAGCTCTGAGAAATATCGCAGGATGTTCAGGCCATTCAATCCCTGGCGGTAGATTTAAAACCTCAGTAATATCGTCATTTCTATATTGTCTGCAATGCCGATGAATGTGAGAAGCGTATGCCTCCGGAGTAAAAGTACCAAGTGGATGACCGAAGAACTGATTATCTCCTATGTAAATTGCATTCTCATAAGAGTAGATGCCATCTATAAAATCAGTGCTATCTATGGTGACCCAATCGCCTGGAACAATCCGGCCATGGAATGTAGGGCCAGAGAGAATAGGAATGCGCTCTTGAGGATCTTGAGCAAGTTCTGCCATGGCAGAACTCTCACCCATTAATTCCGAAATGGCCGATGTAGATGGCGGTTCTGCCTCATTTTGAGATCTGTTGCCGCTAAGACGCAATCCAAATGTCTCGGTATAGTCACGATCGAATAGTCTCTGCATTTCAGCAGGTGATCGGTCTTGTTCAGGGCCCTGTGATAGATAGTATAGGTACATTCCTCGAAGTTGGACTAAATTAGCAGCAATGTAACAGTCCATTGAATAGAGGTCTGCAGATCTCTCGCTCCACGCATCACCGATTGCGTCAGAAGCACTATCAATAATCCTGATATCCATAGTCAATTCATCGTATCTGCCGGTCCACCGCGGATCACTCTGAAGTGATCGCCATGCACTTAGTCCATTTCTGTTTTGGTTATCAGCAGAGATTGTAATATCACCAAGCCTGGCTAGATACGAAACAAGCCAATATGAAGGATTAAGAAGTATACCATCACCCTCCTCTGGTGTTCCGAAGCTCCATAAGGGAGGCCTTTGGGGGAAGTCGTGTCTAGCGGGCACCTGTTGAGCGGCTTCGACAACTAGGTTCACGCGTGTTATTCGTCTTTGCAGAATTTGGAGCATTTCATTGCGAGTTGCCGTTGCCAGTTGGTCGTGAAACACCTCAGATAACGAATCCCCTAATATGCGGCTATTCAATCTGCCATGTAGTCTTGAAGCCTCGGATTCTTCCACAATTAATTGGAAAACTTCATGCAATATCCTTCTTCTAGCAGATATTCGTGCATCTTCATTCCCCATTGCCATTCGACATAATGCCTCAATTATTAGAATTCTGTTTTCGGCTGTATCAGGAGAAGGCATTATTCTCTCCAAAAGAGAATTGATATCCTCTTCTAGAGTTCGCTGTATGAGAATTCCGCTTGTACTCCCAGCATTTTGCTGGATAGTATGCGCGAGTTCGTGGGCTAGAAGCAGTCCTCCTTTAGTAGATTGTGGATTATAACGATTTCTTCCAAAAAAAATATCATTTCCTACCGTAAAGGCTCTAGATTGAATTGATTCTGCCGCTTCTGCTGCATTGCTATCAGTATGAATTCTTATACTACTGAAATCGAAACCGAAACGTGGTTCAAAGAATGCTCTAGTGACTGAGTCTAATGGCTGACTGGACGAAAATAACAAGGCATCCTTCAAGATGGGATATCCTATAGATTCCCCAATATTTTTTGCCTGGATGTGCCTCCTTTTCACTAGCTGGTGTTCTTGGTCCTGTTGCTTTGCCAGGCACTTTGAAAATTCTCTTCGAGAATCATAAGTCTGCTGTAGGGGAGGTTCAAGAATTCGTATTACCTGCTCAGCCACCCGATCCGCCTCCCTCTCAGACTCATCCTCCGGCTGGCTGATCGCAAGCTTTGCCTGTATCCCGATGGCTGTCAGGCTGGCCGACGGCATTGCCCTCCGATTCGCGTATACCTTTACCCGGCTGAAGTCATGACCCAAATTTTCCAAATGAACGGCTGAATGCTTAACCGACGACAGCCCCGGCTGTCCAGCTCCTTTTCCATATCCATGCGACACCTTGTCGGGATTCTGGTAGGGCAAGAGCGAGCGCGTAGGCAGCAGTCTCTTCTGCCTGTTTACAGTAGGGCAGTTCTTTGAACAGCTCTGAGGAGGCCGCTCTTTTTGTGCAAGTTCAGACACTCATCCACCTCGCAGTAACGATATTATTCGCATTGAATAATTTCTATAATCAGAACGCAATAGCCTGCTTATAATAGTAGCAGGCGATTAATCAAAAATCAATAGCGATCGCTCATGCAGCCGGAGTTATTTAAAGCAGAATACCATTGTAAATTTTTTTGTCGTCCCTGAAGCGCCGTATGAACGAAGACTTTTCTCAGGCTATAATCTCAGGGATATCAAATCAAGGATTTAAAGTCGTACCGATTTTGCAGCCTCTCAGCTCTTAGTCTAGCGCAATTATCTCAACCACATTTAGCGGAATTGCCCCCAGGGCCTTTCCTATCATCGACTTGGCGATGCGCCCCGCATGCTCCTCGCTCTCTGCATTGTAGATCTTGATCTCAAAGAGTAGCGCCACTAGGGCCGTGCCCGCCACCAGGAAAACGCCCGCCAGGGGCTCTTCACACTTCGGGCAGTCCCACTGGCCGACCTCGACCTCGACGAAATCCATCTTCTTCTGATTCAACCGCTTGCCTGCCTCAGAGATGGCCACACCGATGGCATCGTCCTCAGTCTT
>CAZHNU010000010.1:0-43943 GCA_964534145.1 uncultured Methanotrichaceae archaeon
CTCATGGCCAATGCCCTGATAGCGATCGGCGAGCCGGTTGAATCGTCCACGATACAAAACGCCGTCGGGTTCTTCAGGCGGGTGCAGAACTCGGACGGCGGATTTCCGGCCGACGCCGGCGCCATATCCAACACCGACAGCGAGGAATACGTCATAATGGCCCTAAACGCTATGGGTGAAAGCATGTCGGATTGGTCCAAAAACGGAAACACGCCCATCACACACCTTCTGACCTGCCAGCAGCCAAGCGGCCTGATATGGTGGCAGCCAAGTAATGCCGGAAGCGGTTCTTACTTCATGGCCCAGACCGCCTACGGGGTGATCTGCCTGGAAGGCGGGTCTCTTCCCGTAGTCACAATGTCCCAAATGCCTGAGATGGACCCAGAAATTGAGGTCGTTAAGACCGCCGATGTCAAGACTGCAAGCGTAGGCGATACTGTTCAATACTCCATATGGATCAACAACAGCGGCAACACCTACCTCAAGGACGCAATCGCGTTCGACAACCTCACAGGCAAAACTGAGCCTATCGGACTTATGGCTCCCGGGCAAAACTACAGCTTTGCCGTCTCGTACCAGATAGGGCCGGACGATCTGGGCAAAGTCATTGTCAACGAGGTCACGGCCAACGCCACCGACTCCTTCGGAGCGCTCCATGAAAACTCCAGCATAGAATTGGTGGCAGTCAACCTCAGCACTCTGACGGGCCTCATCTGGGAAGACCTGGACGAGGACGGAATACAGGACCCAAATGAGCCGGGCCTCGCAGGCGTCCCGGCCAGGATCAAATCGGCCAACCCCGGGAAGGTTCTGGAGACAACACGGTCCGACGACCAGGGGATATACGGATTCTACGGCCTGAACTCAGGCAATTATATCCTGGAGTTCAGCGCTCCAATAGGTTACGCCATAACCCTGAAGGACCAGGGAGGCGACGACGAGATGGACAGCGACGCCGACCAGAGCAACGGCTGCACCGACGTCATCCATCTTGGCGAGGCCGTGACGGAAACCTCCTGGGACGTGGGGCTTTGTCCGGCCGCTGCACTCAACGTGACCAAGACGGCTGACAAAACAGCTTACAAACGCGGCGATGAGATAACCTACAACATATCCATATGCAATAGGGGACTCGAGACTGCCACGAACGTTATCGTGAAGGATCAGTTCAACAGCCGCGTGGAGATCATATCAGCATCGCCTGAGCCAGGATCGGACGGGCTCTGGAGATTTAGCGAAATTTTGCCCGGAAAGTGCCGAAATATCATTCTGGTTGTTAAAGTTCCAAAGCCGTTGCTTGAGGCCAGGAGCGATTTGGAGGTCAGAGGTGTCGGATTTGTGAACGTGGCCGGAGATTATTCCACCACTCTCGAGCCGTTTACGCTAAACAATCTTGTAAGCGTCACATCCGACCAGACAGCCGAAGTCTCGGATCTCGAGAGCGTAACCATCCTTGGAGACCCCGGAACCGAGCTTACCACCAGGGAACACGGAAGCGGCACGTACAGGAACGATGAGGAGTTCTCGCTTAAAACCGAGAACAAATCCATATCAAGGCACAAGGACCTGTCGGCCGAGTATTCCGACACATCCCTGAGGCTTTACGGCAATCGGTCTGTGGCCTACACATCGAGGTGGAGCGACCTGGCCCAGGCCAGGAACCGCGTTACCGGGGCGTCGGTGGAGGAGTCTTATCGTTACACCACGTCACTCGATAAGGAGTCATCCATCGAGATGGACAAAAACGGCTCGACGATGGAGTTCGATTCGGAGTTCCAGGGAGCCGGCCACATAGGAATGATCAAGAAGAGCGAGACGTCTCGGTCCAGGTCGTTTGAGTCCAGCGAGGACTACGAAGGAAGCTTCAAGGTCCTGGGCAGACTGGACGAATACGGAACAAGCGTCGAATCCGATAAGTCCGCCGCAGGTTCGGGGTTTGTCAGCGCAGAAAAACGTATCGGAAACAGCCAGGGCACCCGCGAATACGGCAGCGGCTCATATGAGTCTGAAGAGCAGATCAGGACCAGCACCAACTACATCTACAAGAATCTCAACGTCACCAGCCGGCCTTCCAGCTTTAAGGTTTCAGCTTCCAGCCCAGGAACGGCCAGAAGTTCGTCCGGCTGGAACGAGGCCATCTGGTCCAGGTATGAAGGCGACAACAGCACAGGCATGATCAGCGAGGAGTATACCGATACCGATAGGCTCAAAAAGGAGACTCTCGCAGAAGGGCTGAACCAGATGGCCACCGAGGCCCATTTCTCCGGAAGCGCCAGGTTTAGAGTGAACCTGTTTAAGACCTCAGCCGATAGCTCGACAAACAACACATCTACAAAACGAGCGCCTCTGGACCCGTCGATTGATCTCGACGAGCAGTACCTGGGCGACTACTCGATCCGACGAAGCATAGTCATCGAGGGCGTTTCAAAGTTCGATCAGCCCCACCTGACCGTAAGCAAATCAGGCGAACTCGTTTACCTGCAGGACAGCACTCTGGCCAAATACGAGATCCTGATCAAAAACGACGGCAACGCATCCCTGGCGCCTATCAGGATTAAGGACACGTTCCCACTCGGCGCCAGGTTCATCAACGCATCGTCGAGGCCGACTGGAGACACCGACCAGAGCGCCGAATGGGTCATGACACACCTGGCCATCGGAAACGAGCTGAAGCTCTATCTATGGCTTGATGTGACCAGCTCGATAATCAACGATGGCGAACTGGTCAACCTTGTGGAGGTCTATGGCGGATACAATGACGAGTGGGTAAGCGCAAGGAACTTCGACTCACGCCAGATCGATTGGCTGAGCTGCAGCCTGAATAGGACCCTATCCGTAACAAAGGACGGTGAAGTGGACGAGAATGTGCCAAACGTCATCTGGTACACTTTGACCATCGAGAACCTGGAAGAGCGCAGCAAGATGCTGCTGATTGTCGATGACCTCCAGGCAGGGATGTCTCTGCTAAACGCCTCGACCAGGCCGTCCACCTATCAGGGCAGCACTGTAACCTGGGACCAGGTATCTTTAGGTCCCAAAGAAACGCTCAGGCTTGCCTACAGGACGCAGGTCTCAGGTGACGGAACATACGTGAACCGTGCTCAGGTATATGCCAAATCATCAGAAGGTGCTTCTGCAGTTCCTGTGTATGCCAGCGCCACGGTTAATGTGGGCACGTTTGATGAATGGAATCCACGCGGTGGATGGAAGCCGCCCGACTGGGGATTCGAGTACGCCGGCGGCGAGTACTACAACCAGACCTGTGAAGATATCTGCGAGCTTAAGCCCTAGTTGGGGCCTAAGCTTGCGTTTTTTGGTTGAACGGATATGAAAAGAATATGAAAGGGTTTTGTGGTGAATGAATATGAAACCTGAAATGAAGAAGATAAGCATCTTGTTCCTGCTTGCGGTGATCTCTCTTTCACTGCAAGCATGCGATGCATCCGACCAAAGTTCGAGCGGTGCGGCTTTTGCCGGTGCTCTCGATCCAAAGTCTCTCGATGCGATAGAGTCGTCGCTTAGCTATATATTATCCTGCCAGAACCCCGACGGAGGATTCGGGTATATGCCAGGCGGTCCCAGCAGCACCATATATACCGCCGAGGCATCCATGGCGCTTGCCCTGACAGGCAACCTGAGCAGCGCTGTCAAGGGCGGCAAGACTCCGCTGGACTATCTTACAGCCCATCCTCCGGAAGAGGAAAACAACTATGCCGCTTACCTGGGCAGGTACGTCATGGGCATTTTGGCTGCCGGAGGCGATCCCGGCAATGTTGAAGGAGTGGACTATGTCCAGAAGCTGAAAGAGGCGTCGAAGAACGGGCTTCAGTCCAACTATTTCGCAGATGCATTGGTGGTAATGGGGCTGGCGGCCACAGGCCAGGGAGAGTCTCAGGAGGCCAGGGATTACGTTTCATGGGTAAAGGCAGCCCAATCGGGAGGAGCATGGTTCGGCGTGGACGCAACAGGGCTCATGGTCAATGCCCTGATAGCGATCGGCGAGCCGGTTGAATCGTCGACTATTAAGGATGCCGCTGGGTTCCTCAGGCGGGTTCAAAACTCGGACGGGGGATTTCCGGCCGACGCCGGCGCCGTCTCCAACTCAGACAGCGAGGAATACGTCATCATGGCCCTGAATGCAATGGGAGACAGCATGTCGGATTGGTCCAAAAACGGAAACACGCCCATCACGCACCTGCTCTCATGCCAGCAGCCAGGCGGCGTGATCTGGTGGAAGCCTGATACAGCAGGAGCAAACGCTTATTTCATGGCACAGACCGCCTACGGAGTGATCTGCCTGGAGGGCGGATACCTTCCAGTTGTTTCTCAGGCAGGTGGAATCAACCTGTCCGGGAACTCAAGTTCCAGTTCAGCGAATGCTAAAACCGGAATTGCAGGGGCATTTACGAACTGATGTTCTGAATAGTGCCCCAACTTTTATTTTTCTATATTTTTATTTAATCATGAGAACGTGTATGTCACAACATTTAAGTAAACATTATTTGATCTAAATAAACCATATTGGGTTTCAAAGCGTCTGTTCGGCGGTATGAAGAATGAACAGCCAAGCCTCAGAAAAAAGAAAATATGGAGATAAGAACTGTATGAACGCTAAAGCAACTGCAATTCTGGTCTTTTTTGTGGCAGCATCGTTTTTTCTCCTGCCATGCGATGCATCCGACTGGCCCCATTTCAAGAAGGATGCCTCAAACTCCGGCATCAGTTCTGACCGGATCCCTGACAATCCCGTCATCCTCTGGTCGGCCGACATTCAGAGGATGGAGACCACACCTACAGTTTCCTCAGATCTGGTCTATGCCCTGGCTGGAAACGGTTCTGTCTGGGCATTTGATAAGGAAACCGGTGATATGAGGTGGTTGTCTCAGCTGGAGGGATGGGTCTTTCAGATGTCTCCGCTGGCCGGTAGCGGGGACAAACTCTTTGCTGCCACCGATTCCGGTCTGCTGGCGGCCTTTGATGCCGTGACAGGACGGGAGCTGTGGAATCGGGATCTAACGGATAAGAGGTTTGAGTCGCCTCTGATCTGCATAGACGGCAGGCTCTACCTGGGTGAGGGAAGCGCCTATGGATCAGGCCAAAAGAGGTTCTTCTGCATCGACGAAAACGGCACCGAGTGCTGGAATATCACCCGAAACACTAAGGGCTATCAATGGTGCGGAGCCGCCGAGGCAGGTGACTACCTTGTATTCGGCCGAAACGACGGAATCATTTTGAGCGTGAACCGGTCAAGCGGCGAAGTGGCCGATGAGCTTAGCCTGAACGACAGCACGAGGCTCGGCTTCTCCCGGGAAAGACCTGGAAGGATCCGGTCATCCGTGGCCGTCAACGGCGGCTATGTCTATACCACTTCAGAGGTTTCAGCCGAGGAGGGTTTCGCCTGGAAAATCGGGCTGGACCAAAATACAGGTAAGTTCGAGGACAGAGGATGGAGTTCGCCCGTGGGATTTTCCACATCCACCCCCTCGATCTGCAACGGACGGGTCTATTTGGGCGTGGGAGAGCACGGACATACCGGGGCTCTTGTTTGCCTGAACGACACCAGCGGCGACCTGATCTGGTCTTATCCTGTTGAGGCTGGTGTAAAATCCTCTCCCTCAATATCGACTGCATCAGAGCGTCCGAGGATTCTCTTTACCACCTCTCAGGTCAACGGCTCTGTCTACTGTCTTGAGGATTCCGGAGCCGTCCCGAAGCTGCTGTGGAGACTTAATCCTCCGGACGACGGCTATCTCCTGGGAGGCGTGGCCTTGTCTGAGGGACGATTGTATTTCGGAACAGAGGGCGATCAGCATTACGGAAAGCTGTACTGCCTGGGCGGTGCCGATGCAGATGAGACCGAGGATGGATGGCCCCAGTTTCACTGCAACCCCCGGCATGTGGGGTACGGTGCCTCCAGCGCCCCCAGGTCCAACAAAACTGCCTGGATCAGCGAGGAAATCGGCGCTCAGCCCGGATCGTCGGTCTCTGTGGCAGACGGCAAAGCATTCGTAAATTGCATCTCCAACATAACCTGTCTCGACCAGAAATCCGGAAATGTTCTCTGGATCTTTCCGTTCAATGCCTCTGGAGACTTCGCCTTCGGATTCACCCCGGTTTACAGCCGCGGCAGGGTATTCTTTACCTCAAATAAAACCTACTGCCTGAATGCTGCAGACGGCAGCGAGATATGGAGCTTTTCTTCGCCTACGGGAAAGTTTGCAATAGATGGAAGCCCGGCCATATCAGACGGCAGGGCAGTTGTCAGCGACTGGGACGGCCATCACTACTACTGCCTCGACGAGGATACTGGAAAGGAGCTGTGGAACTTCACAGTTGAAGGCAACGCCCAATCAACGCCTGCCATCGACCAGGGAAAGGTTGTCTTCGGAGGCTGGGATTGGGGTCTGGGCGGAAAGATCTACTGCGCTGACCTCGAAGACGGCTCTGAGATATGGAACCTGACCGCTGAGAACTCTCCATGCGGCTCGGCTGCGATAGATAACGGTACCGTCTACATGGCCACCTACAACTTTGAGGGATATGGGGATCTTATAGCTTTGTCTCTGGACAACGGCACTGTTCTCTGGAAGGCGGAGATAAGCCCGACTGACTCTACGCCTGCCGTGGCCGATGGCCGGGTCTACCTATGCAGCGGTTGCGAGGGATTTTCCGAGCTTGTCACCTACTGCTTTGATGCCGGCAGCGGCGACCCGGTATGGAGCACATCGCCCGATGAGGGCATCGGGGACTGGAGGTGCTCGCCTGCCTATGCCGACGGCATGCTGTTTGCAGGAAGGCCCAAGTTCATAGAATACGCCGGAATCCTCGCCCTCAACGCAACTACGGGCGATGTGGTCTGGAGCTATCCGGAAGGAGGCTCGTCGCCCTCTCTCGTCGATGGAATGCTCTTCACAGCGGGTGGCGGCCGAGTGTACGCCTTTTCTGATAATCTTCCTTAGCGGAGGATGAATCGATGGATGATAAAACAGCTAAATTTGCAGGTTGGATAGCGCTGGCCCTATTATTTTTCGGGCTCGCGGTTCCGCCTTCTTTGTGTAACGATATCGCGGATTGGCCCCAGTTCCATATGGGCCCGCAGCACACCGGCAGTGCCGACTGCCAGGCTCCGGATACGGCTGCTCTCGCCTGGGAGAGCGAGGACATCGGCGCCCAGGAGGGCTCCTCTGTCTCAGTATCCGAGGGCAAGGTCTTCGTAAACTGTGTCGGCAACCTGACTTGTCTCGACCAGAAAACAGGATTGGTACTTTGGAGCACACCCTTCAATTCTACGCCGGATCTCTGTCAGGTCTTTGGATTTTCTCCTGCCTGCAATCAAGGGAAAGTCTTCCTCTCCGGCGCAAAAACCTTCTGTTTGAACGAATCCGATGGTGGGGAAATATGGAGCTTCTCTGCGCCCACAGGAAAAAGCGCAGTCGATGGTGGTCCTGCTGTGAGCGGCGGACGTGTCATCGTCAGCGATTGGGACGGCCATCACTACTACTGCCTCGACGAGGAAACTGGAGAAGAGCTTTGGAACTTCACAGTTGAGGGAAACGCCCAGTCCACACCGGCAATTGATGACGGCAAAGCGATCATTTCGGGCTGGGATTGGGGCCTCGGAGGACGGGTCCACTGCGTAAGCCTGGACAACGGCTCTGAGATATGGAACCTCTCCACCAGGAACTCGCCCTGCGGCTCTGCAGCCCTTTCTGACGGCAGGGCTTATGTCACTGCATACAACTTCGAGGGGGACGGGGATGTCATGGCCATCTCCATGCAAAACGGAAGCCTGCTTTGGGAGAGGCCGGTCGCCAGAACCGACTGCACGCCTGCTCTGGCCAACGGGCTGGTTTATGTCTGCGGCGGCGTGGATGGATTCAGCGATAAGATGACATACTGTTTCGATGCAGACAGCGGCGACCTTCTCTGGAACACCTCTTTGGAAGACGGAATCGGCGAGTGGAGATGCTCGCCTACCTATGCCGACGGCCTGCTGTTTGTCGGAAAGACGGTGAACATGAACTACGCCGCTCTATGTGCCCTTAATGCCAGCACCGGCGAGATGGTCTGGAGCCATCCGGCAGGCGGCTCCTCTCCGGCTGTTGCAGATGGCATGGTCTTTTCCATAGGCGGCGGCAAAGTCTACGCCTTTGGCCAGGGAGGCAGGGAACCTTGAACTCTCCGTTTATCGGGGAGGCAAGGTTCGCCCTGCTCCTGTCTCTCCTCCTTTTATGCCTTGCAGCACAGGCCTCTGCAGATTTCACCACATTTCAGGGAGACAACCAGAGAACCGGCAACGTCAGCGGTGAAGGGCCTGATGAGCCGAACGTGCTTTGGAGCACCAGCCCGACAGGCCACGGCTACATCGGCGGAGGGGCAGCAGTCTTTGGCGACCGCGTCTTCGTATCCAACTGGCCCGACATGACATTCAAGGGCGAGCTGGGATTTGCCTGCCTGGATAAAGAAGACGGGAAGCTTCTGTGGTTGAATCCTTTGGGAGGAAAGGGCGGAGCGTCCACTCCGGCCGTATCGGGCGACAGGATTTTTATCGGCTCACTTACAGGCGACATTTACTGCCTGGATGCTGCGACCGGAGAGGTGGAATGGAACAGGACGCTAGATAAGAATCCGAAATGGTGGGGAGTGGCCTCCTCGCCCCTGTTGCAGGATGGAATGATCTTCGTCATGAGCTTCTCCGACGGTGCGCTTCATGCCTTAAACTTCGAGGGCGAGGAGCAATGGAACATCTCCACCGGCGAGGTTGGCCCCTTCTGCTCGGCAGCCTCATCCGGCGGTATGCTGTACTTCCCCGGCGGAGATCCGGCACTGTACTGCGTGAACTCTTCAACCGGTGAGCTGGTCTGGAAGGCTCCGTCAGAAGACAAGATAACTGCCACTCCTGTACTGTGGGATGACCTGGTCATTTCTGTATCTGAAGGAGCGATATCGGCTCTTAGAGCCGCCTCCGGCGAGGAGGTCTGGAAGGCCCCCTTCAACGGCACAATGTCGTCCCCGGCCGTATCCTTCGGCCGCATCTACGCGGGATCAGAGGACGGGACCAGCGGCCGCTTGAGCTGCTTTGATGCGGCAAGCGGCTCTTTGATCTGGAAAACGGAGGTAAACGGTCCGCTGAAATCATCTCCGCTGGTCGCAGGCGGAAAGGTCTACTTCGGGACAAATACGGATGACGGAGCATTCTATGCCCTGAGCGCACAAAACGGATCGGTTGTATGGACGTATCCCGTAGGCGCCTACATCATGGCCCCTGCCTCTGCCTCGGATGGGATGATCTTCATGGGAGCCGACGACGGACGGCTGTATGCCTTCGGCTCCCATCCAAAGGACCTGATGTGGGAAGGGGAGGTCGTGCTCGATGATGAGAGCCTGAACCTGACGGCCTCAAGCGGCAGGACCTATAGGGTCAACCAGACTACAGCCCTGGGCACTCTGTCTATGGCCTGCGATGAGGGCGGCATTCCTTTCAGCATTAACGACTCGCTCTACGGCCTTTACGGCCTGCAGGTCGAGTCTCTTGGCGACTACAGGGCCGATGGAGACAGAACATGGAGGTTCTGGGTAAACTACCCCCAGGAATCCATGCCGGTAACAGGACCCGACCTTGTAGAAGCGAGAAATGGAGATAAAATCGTTTTTTATTACGGAGACAGGCGGGCAGGGCCCGAGGATTCACCTCGACTTGAGATCTCGGCCAGGGTTCTCTTAAGGAGGCCCGAGGCCCTTTTTTTAACCGTAGGAAATCGTCCTCAAATAATGGAGGCCTCCGCAAACTCAGTCCTTAACGTGACGCTTGAGTCACCCGAAAATGCATCCAACTTATCCTCATACGACCTTATATTTATAGAGATGATCGGGGCTGAAGGAGCCACCAGGATTTCGCCTCTTCTACAAAAGGAGAACGAAAAAGGTGTTCCCATTGTAGTTTTAAACTCTGAAGGCTATGAGCATCTGGGAAACACCAATTTATCCAATCACCCTTATATCCAGGAGTACTGGGATAACGGGCGTGCAGAGAACATGAGAAGGCTCTTCTCATACCTGGCAGCCAGTTTCTGCGGCCAAAATGTCGAAGTTGAAGAACCGCTGCCCGCCCCCAAAGAGTATATTTATCATCCTGATGCACCTGACATTTTCACAAATTTAACCTCATATTTAAGCTGGTATGAAAACAAGACCGGATATAGATACAACGACTCAGCGCCCACAATCGGCATTCTGAGCTACTACCAGGATCTGGGACATCCTGACCGCCCTGCCCTTATCCGCGCTCTGGAGGAAAAAGGGGCTAACGTAATAGACCTCGGCTTCTCCAATTCCTCATCGATGGAGAGGTTCTTCACGGTAAACGGGACCCCGATTGTCGATGCAGTCGTCCTTACCAAATCCTTTCGTTTTAGCTACGGCGACCCCGATCAGGGAATAGCCGACCTGCAAACCCTAAACGTGCCGATGCTTCGAGGCATGAGGCTTTACTATCAAACCTCCGACGAATGGAAAAACAGCACCGGCATCAACCCCACGGAGATCTATTTCCAGATTGCTCTGCCTGAGATGGACGGCGCAATCGAGCCGATTGTCATGTCCGGGAGAAACGACACCACCTATCAGCCAATCGAAGGACAGATGGACTGGCTGGCAGATAGAGCAGTTGCCTGGGCCGATCTGCGCAGGGTCAATAATTCGGATAAGAAGATTGCCGTCATCTACTACAATCACGGCGGGGGAAAGGACAACATCGAGGGCTGCTATATCAACGTTCCTCGGAGCCTTCAAAGCATACTTGACGGACTTATTGACGAAGGATATTCCGTGAACGGAACCGTTCCCGACGAGAAGGTTCTCATCGATTTGCTGGCCCACCAGGGAACCAATGTGGGCTCCTGGGCCCCCGGAGAGCTACAGGCAATGGTTGATGCAGGAAATGCCACGCTCCTTCCGGCTGAAGTGTACGAGCAGTGGTTTTCGTCACTGCCCGAGGATAAGCAGTCGGAGGTGACAGAGATGTGGGGGCCGCCCCCAGGGGAGATAATGGTCTACCAGAACGAGAGCGGCAAGTTCATTGTAATTCCAAAGCTGTCTTTTGGAAATGTCCTTCTCCTGCCGCAGCCAAGCCGCGGATGGCTGGAGAACAGCACTGTCCTCTACCACTCTAGGGACATTCCTCCACATCATCAGTACATAGCATTCTACCTCTGGCTGAAGCACGGGTTTGGGGCCGATGCGGTCGTTCATCTGGGAAAGCATGGAACCCAGGAGTGGCTTCCCGGAAAGGAATGCGGGATATCTGGGGAGGACTGGCCGGCGCTTCTCATCCAGGACATGCCGGTAGTCTATCCATATATCGTGGACAACATCGCAGAAGGAACACAGGCCAAGCGTCGTGGCGATGCTGTGATGATAACGCACCTGACGCCGCCAATTGTGGCTTCAGGGCTATACGGAAACCTGACCAACCTGGCGGAGATTGTCTTCGAGTACAGCAGCGTTCAAAACGAAAGCGTCAGAGAGGGCTATAAAAGCCAGATCATAAACATCAGCCGGGAGATGCACCTGGACGAGGACCTTCAAGCAGACCTCCAAAACATCTCTGCCAACGAGTCGGACTTCAGGCAGTTCACAGACGATCTGACGAATTACCTGTATGAGCTGAAAAATCAGTTCATGCCCTACGGGCTGCACGTCTTCGGCCATCCTCCTGAGGGTGAGCCTCTGGCAGGCCTTGTGGGGTCGATGGCAGGGGACGAGTTCAAAAAAGAGGTCGCCCCAATGATCTCATATTATGACTACCCCAACTCCTCCCGGCTGGATAAGGAGGCTGAGCTTGACAACTGTACAAAAAAACTCCTTTGGGCTATGATAATCAACGGTACATCGCCAAAATCTGCCCAGACGGAGGTTCTCGGAAATGTCTCCGTCAACCTGACCGACATGCTAAACCTCTCGCTGAAATACGCAGAGGACATAGGCGACTGCTCCGTAGAGGTCCCTCGCCTGGTAAGCGCTCTCGGATCAAATTATACGCCGCCTTCGCCTGCCGATGATCCGATCCGCGACCCGCAGGTGCTTCCGACAGGCAGGAACTTTCGCTCGGTCGACCCCAGGCGCGTTCCGACGGGCGCCGCCTGGGAGGTGGGGTCAGACCTGGCTGAAAAGCTGATCGACGGCTACAGGCAGGACCACAACGGGACATACCCCCGAAAGATGGCGATGGTTCTCTGGGCCTGGGCCATGACCGACCACGGCGTTGTGGAGTCTGAGATATTAAAAATGGTAGGGGCAAAGCCGGTCTACGACGCCTACGGAGGGGTGAGCGATGTCCAGCTCATTCCTCTGTCAGAGCTTGGTCGACCGAGGATTGATGTGGTCGTCGTCCCTTCAGGGCTTCACAGGGACCTGTTCCCCGAGAAGCTGCAGCTAATCGACAGAGCCGTCAGGCTGGCCTCCAACGACACGAGCACCGATTATCCCAACTATGTCCGGGAGAACTCCCTGAAGATGTTCGAGGATTTGATGGCCACGGGGAACTACAGCGAGGATGAAGCTTCGGTTCTATCCAGATCCAGGATATTCCTGGAGGCGGCAGGAACCTACGGCCCGAACATGGACAGCCCGATATCCGCCAGCGATACATGGGAAAACGATACTAAGCTCGGCAGTCTCTTCATAGACAGGATGTCCTACATCTACGGCGATGGCATCTGGGGCAGCAAGCTGGCATCCGGAAAGGACCTGAGGGGCGTGCAGGAGGATATCTTCAGGGCCAACCTGGCGGAGGTGGATGCAGCTGCTCATCACACCAACTCCAACCTCTACGGCTTCATCGACAACGACGACGTCTTCCAGTACCTGGGCGGAATCGGACTGGCGGTGAGGACCGTTACCGGGAAGACTCCGGACATGTACGTCACAGACGCCAGAGACCCTGACAGAGCCCAGGTTTCCGGCCTGCACGACTTCTTCTCGAAGGAGCTGCGGAGCCGCTACTACAACCCCCAGTGGATCAAGGGAATGATGGAGCAGGGATACTCCGGAGCCCGGGAGATGGATAAGTTCACTGAATACCTCTGGGGCTGGGAGACCACAGTCCCCGATCTCGTCAGCGAGAACACATGGTCGGAGGTTCACGAGATTTACGTCGATGACAAATACCAGATGGGGCTAAAGGAGTTCTTCGACGAAAACAACCCATGGGCCTCACAGGCTCTGACGGGACGGCTGCTGGAGACGGCCAGGAAGGACCGGTGGCATCCGACCGAAGAGATGAAGAAAGAGCTTGTAGAACGCTATGACCAGTCGGTGCAGGATTACGGCGTCACCTGCTGCCACCACACCTGCGGCAATCTGCTGCTGCAGGAATACATGCAGGGCGTTTTGCCTTCCCCGGAGCCCGAAAGGTCAAGCAGTCAAAGCAGCAGCAGCAGCAGCAGCGGATCCACAAAATCGTCCTCCAGCAATCGCTCTCACTCCAGCGGCAAGCAGTCCAGCTACAATCAGACCAGGCCTTCAGGTTTTGGGACCTCTGCCCCCGAAAAGACGGCAGAATCGGACTCATCCTCAGGAGAAGTCAGGGGATTTGTAATGGAGACAGCAAATGAAAAGACCTCCATCCCCAGCGCATCGGGCGCGCCTCTGGTTGCAATAGGATTGGTGCTGGCCGTGCTATTCATGATTTGGATGGGATTTAGGGGGAAAAAGATGAGGTGAAACCTTTTTTTCAAAAAATTAATTCTTTATAATCGGTAACATTTAAATACCGTTAATGTTTAAATAATTTTAGCTAATTTTCAAATCCCAGTTCAGAAAATTAAAATATATCCTGCCCTATGGGATTAATTGTGGCAGACGATATCCTGGCCGCCTTTGCCCTCACCACCCTGGCGGGACTGGCTACGGGCATAGGCAGTCTCATCTCCTATTTCATACCCCGGCCGGACATGAGGTATCTCTCCTTAAGCCTCGGGTTTGCAGCCGGAGTGATGATCTTCGTGGCCTTCACAGACCTTTTCTGCGCGTCCAAGCAAATCATCGGCTTTGCCTACGCCAATATTTTTTTCTTAATAGGCATGTTTGCTATCTATTTGCTTGATCGAATTGTCCCACATGTACACATTGACGGGCAGGTGGACTCAAAGAGCGGCAGGCTGTGCAGGGTGGGAATAATGACCGCTGTTGGAATTGCGATACATAACCTGCCCGAAGGGATGGCCGTGGCTTTAGTCGCTCTGGCGGATCTGAAGTTGGGGATACCTATTGCCATCGCTATTGCCATCCATAACATTCCCGAGGGCATTGCCTGCAGCGTTCCCCTGTATTGCGGCACGAAAAACCGGAAGAGGTCCTGCCTGATCTCATTTGCTGCGGGATTGACCGAGCCCCTGGGGGCAATAATTGCTATAGTGCTGCTCTATCCTTTCTTGAGCCCAACGGTCCTGGCGGCCTCATCCGCACTGGTGGCTGGAATAATGGTTTTCATCTGCTTCGATGAGCTAATCCCTATCGCCAATAATTACGGCGATGAGCACCTGACAAACCTCGGGATAATCGGCGGATTCATTGTCATGATGGTGGGCTTAAGCCTGCTGGGATAGGCGATGTTCATTATCGATGCCGCTATCCCCGTAATCAGGCCCACTACTGCTATCAGAACTCAGAGTAAATACGATATTCAGTAGTCTCATTCCTCTGGTAGTCCAGGAAACTCTTCAGGATCCCATCATCGGCAGCTTTCATAAAAAGATCTTTTATATCTGAAATATGTCAGAAATATAAATTGTTGCAAGGATGAATCCGGGTCTTGTAGGTTTTGAATGAATTATTATGTAATAATCAATCTTAAATAGATATCCATATTTTTATGATTGAGAATCGAAACCGAAAAGCGGCATCTTTTGGTAACTAATAAAGGAGTGAAATTATGATCAGGATCGGTGTAGTGAGACATAAGGTATCAGATTTCTCTGACTGGAGACACAAATTCGACGAGAGGACGGCTATTCGGAAGGCCAATGGCTGGGCAGGACACGAGCTGTATTACGATGAGGCCAGGAAAGAGGCTTATGTTGTTCATACTGTGAAAGATGACAAGATAGAAAATGCCAAGCAGCATATGGAAAATTTCAAGGCTTTAGGAAAGCGAATTGAGATGAAGCCATCAGGAAATCCGGACCATTCGATAATGCCCAAAGGCGACAAGATCGAAGAGATAAACTATTGAAAATCAAAAACTGGTTTATTTAAATCGTGCGGGGACTGTAAAATGAATAAATACGTTTGCAAGGCATGCGGCTATGTTTACGACCCAAAGAAGGGGGACGAAGCCTCAGGTATTGCTCCAGGAACAGCTTTTGAGGACCTTCCTGACGACTGGGTTTGCCCTAAATGCGGCGTGGGAAAGGATATGTTCGAGAAACAGTAGGATTAAATCGGATAAGCAGATATGATGAATAATGGCTGGAACTCTGGATGAATGAAAGAGGCTATTTTGAGCAGCAACGGTCTCGAACTGCAGCGCTGCTCAACAATTCAGGTTACGAAAGGGGTGAACGTTATGAATGAAGATAGAAGGGCGGGCAGAGGCACGTCGAACCGGGACTGGTGGCCGAACCAGTTGCGGCTCGAGGTACTTCACCAGCATTCCTCCAAGTCCAATCCGATGGGCGAGGACTTCAACTATGCTGAAGAGTTCAAGAGCCTCGACCTCGCGGCTGTGAAGAAAGACCTAGCGGCGCTAATGACCGACTCGCAGGACTGGTGGCCGGCTGACTTCGGACACTACGGACCTCTGTTCATTCGCATGGCATGGCACAGTGCCGGCACGTACCGCACCGGCGATGGTCGGGGCGGTGGCGGGAGGGGCCAGCAGCGCTTCCCGCCGCTCAACAGCTGGCCTGATAACGCCAACCTCGACAAGGCGCGCAGGCTTCTCTGGCCGATCAAGCAGAAGTACGGCCGGAAGATCTCCTGGGCCGACCTCATGATTCTTGCGGGAAACGTCGCCCTGGAGTCGATGGGACTTAAGACCTTCGGCTTCGGAGGCGGCCGGGAGGACGTCTGGGAGCCGGATCAGGACGTCTATTGGGGCTCTGAAGATAAGTGGCTGGGCGGTGACAAGCGCTACGCTCAGGGCTCTGAGGGAGTAGCCAAGGCCGGAACGGTGCTCGTGTCCGATGACGACCCGGACGGGAAGACGCACGGGCGCAACCTGGAGAATCCGCTGGCTGCCGTACAGATGGGGCTGATCTACGTCAATCCCGAAGGACCAAACGGCAATCCGGATCCGATTGCTGCGGCGAAGGACATCCGCGAGGTCTTTGCCCGCATGGCGATGAACGATGAGGAGACGGTTGCGCTAATCGCAGGCGGCCACACCTTCGGCAAGACCCACGGCGCCGGCCCTGCGTCCCATGTCGGGCCTGAGCCAGAGGCGGCCGGTATCGAGGAACAGGGTCTCGGCTGGAGGTGCAGCTTTGGCACAGGCATTGGCTGCGACGCGATCACCAGCGGCCTTGAGGGCATCTGGACAAACACGCCGACGAAGTGGAGCAACAACTTCTTCAGAATCCTATTCAACAACGAGTGGGAGCTGACGAAGAGCCCCGCCGGTGCACACCAGTGGAAGCCAAAAGGGAGGGCAGACGCCGGCACGGTTCCTGATGCCCATGACCCCTCCAGGCGTCATGCGCCGGGCATGCTGACCACCGACCTCTCCCTGCGGTTTGACCCCGTTTACGAAAAAATTTCAAGGCGCTTCTATGAGAACCCGGACCAATTTGCAGACGCCTTCGCCCGCGCCTGGTTCAAGCTGACGCACCGCGACATGGGTCCACGCACGCGCTATCTCGGCCCGGAAGTTCCTGCCGAGGAGCTGATCTGGCAGGACCCAATTCCTGCAGTCGATCACAAACTGATCGATGAAAAGGACATTGACTCCTTAAAGGGCAAGATCCTTGCCTCGGGCTTGTCTGTGCCGGAACTGGTTTCAACTGCCTGGGCGTCGGCATCCACGTTCCGTGGCTCCGACAAGCGCGGCGGTGCGAACGGCGCCCGCATTCGTCTGGCACCGCAAAAGGATTGGGCTGTCAATCAGCCGGCCCGGCTGGCTAAGGTTCTCAAGATCCTGGAAGGCATCCAGAGCGCCTTCAACAGCGGCCGGTCGGATGGAAAGAAGGTATCCCTCGCGGATCTGATCGTTCTTGCCGGTTGCACCGGCATCGAACAGGCGGCGAGGAATGCAGGCCAAAATGTGGCAGTTCCCTTCACGCCTGGACGCATGGACGCCTCGCAGGAGCAAACCGATGTGCAGTCCTTCGCCGTGCTCGAACCGCTCGCTGATGGGTTCAGGAACTACCTCAAAGCCAAATTCTCCGTATCGGCTGAGGAGCTGCTGGTCGATCGGGCCCAATTGCTGACGCTGACTGCTCCTGAGATGACAGTTCTTGTGGGCGGCATGCGTGCCCTGAATGCCAACTTCGGACAGACCCAAGCCGGCGTCTTCACGAAACGGCCGGAGGCCCTGACCAACGACTTCTTCGTGAACCTGCTCAACATGGGAACGGAATGGAAGGCGGCTTCGGCTGCCGGGGACGTATTCGAGGGGCGTGACCGCAAGACTGGTGAACTGTTGTGGACCGCTACTCGTGTCGATCTGATCTTCGGTTCAAACGCCCAGCTCAGAGCACTGGCGGAGGTCTACGGAAGTGCGGACGCGCAGGAGAAGTTCCTGCACGACTTTGTAGCAGCGTGGAACAAGGTCATGAACCTCGACCGCTTTGACCTCGCCAGATCGTAGCAGGGCCAAAGCCCCAATCTCCCTTTATTTTTTATAGTTTTAGAAAATGGTCAATTAATGTTGTTCTTAAACATCGCTTCTTGCGCAAGAGTTAAATCCAATCGAGTTGCCCTCGGTTCAATCAGGTTTAGCGGGTGTTTCCTTTGGATCTAACTTGGCTCTCCATATCCGGCGTGCTGATCGGCATTCTGATCTTTGCCCTGAAGGTCAGCCTGGGCTGCGGGCTGGCCAGCCTGAATCGCCGAGAGCTGTTCTCAATAGCGGTAATGTACTTGATGATCTCCGTTTTTATGGGCAAGGCCATAGATCTGGTCCCTGAGAGCGCTCTGTCTGCAGCTCTGAGCACCGGCGTTGCAGTCCACCTCGTAGTCGCCATGCTGCTGATAGCCTTCGGCATCATGACTGCCAGAAAATGGAACAGCCATCATCATGACATATCCCGCAGGACCTTCTGGGTCCTATCCATGCCCTGTCCGGCCTGCCTGGCTGCGAGCTTCATATCCTGCAGCTTCCTGGCCGGGATGGTGGAGATCGATTCATGGAAAATCGGCGCCATGGTGGGCCTTCTCTTCTTCCTTTCCATCGTCACATTCTCATCGGCCCTCGGAAGAATCAAAAGTGCTCCTTCGTCCATGGGCAATGCTATGGTCTTTCTAGGAATGTTCTACATCCTATCAATGCTGCTGATCCCGGCGTACCTTGGTTCCCAGGAGGTCTCCTTTGTCCCAATGAACCTGCCGGTTGCGGATATGGCTTACACCTACCTGATAATGCTGTCAGTTGTAGTCCTGGGATTCCTGGGCAGAAGGCGGGGGGCCTATCTCTGAGTCTTTATGAGGCAAGCGTAGAGCTGCTCTACATATTTTCTACGGCATTCCTCTACCCGGTCATTGCTGGACTATTGCTCCTCTTCGGCTGGTCGCTGGCCCTCGTCGGCTCCGGGATAAATGAGTATACATCGAGGCGGAGGATGCTCGGAGAGCTGGAGGATTTAAGCCTTAAAGCAGCAGACCTGTCTCGTGAAGGCAGGGCAAAGGAGGGCGCTACAGCTCTTGAAAGCTATAAATCCTCCTGGCAGATCTCGATGGCCCTTGAAGAGATGGGCGCATCTTTGCAGACGGGATTTGTAAAAACCAAGCTGGAGAAGAATCTTCAGGACGCAGAGCTCCGAATGGCAAAGGCCTTGGAACCGCTGAGAATCGGAGTGAAGGCTGGCCCAATCCTGGGACTGATGGGCACTTTGATACCCATGGGTCCGGCGCTGATCGGTCTATCTCAGGGGGACATCAAGTCAATGGCCGACAACCTGGTGATAGCCTTCGCCACAACTGTGATAGGCCTGGTGGTCGGCGGAATATGCTATGGATCGCTGGTCGTCAGGTCCCGCTGGTACCGGCAGGATTTAAGCGATCTGGAGTTCGCAGCAGATATCATGGGGAGCCGGATGGATGAGGCGAAGTAGGCTTGGAGTTTTAAGCGACTCTGAGGACGAGGACCCCATGAGCGGTGTTGCCAACCTCTTCGATACGGCCATGGTCTTCGCCGTAGCCCTGCTGCTGGCGCTGGTGGTCTCCTACAACATTCCTGAGTTGCTGCAGCCCGAGGCCAGCGTGACCATCGTCAAGAATCCCGGCGACCCGAATATGCAAATTATTATCAAAGATCTGGACCAGATAAAGGTCCTGAACATGACGGATAAGGTGGCAGGAGGCCAGGGCACGAGGATGGGGACTGCCTACCGTCTGGAAAATGGGCAGGTGGTCTATGTGCCAGAGAACGCCACCTCATCTGCGGACAAAAGTTAGCCTCAGATCTCCCACATACAGGTTTTCAGATAGGTTGTCCAATACAGAATATATTATTATCTATCTTCCTCCATAGCGCTGCTTTTTGACTTTAAAAATGTTAATAAAATGACAATATTTACCTTAAACCAAAAAGCTTAAGTAAAATCAAAATTAGTTGATCAATCAAATTTGAATTAACAAAAAATAATTTGAGGAAGATGGATGAAGCGAATAGCCTTAGCACTGTTCTGTGTTTTTCTTATTGCCGTTTCCGCTGCATACGCTGCGGTAACAGTTCAGATAACCGTATTTTGCAGTGGCGGCATCTCATATGACAACGCCGTTACTGTGACAAAGTCCAATCCTACAGCTCTTGACGCCATAAAGGCCAGCGGGGTGGGCTACACAGGAACCGATTATGGCGGCGGCTGGTATTTTTTAAATAGCATTGCCGGCTGCGGAGGTAGCTGGGGACCGGCGTTTTACGTAAACTATCAAGAATCGGATGTAGGCGTCAACAGCTACTACGTGGAAGACGGAGATCAGCTGCAGTTCATCGGCCCCAACAATGGCGGACCTACTGCGGGATATCTGTACTTGACGAATGTGCCCGATACTGTGGCAAAAGGTAAGATCTTCAGAGTCAGGGTAATGGAGAAGTCCGCTTATTCTTGGGGAGGCTACGATCGTCCCTCCTTAGGAGCAACTGTTACCGTAGGCAACAAGACCTTCGAGACTGACGGGAGCGGTTACACCTCCGACATAGTCCTGAGCCAGGACGCCTATTTCTGCGTTGCAGCTGAGAAGTATGGATACATCGCGTCATATCACTTCTTCGGCCTACCCTATATTCAGTGCGGTGTAGGAGGACCTTACATCTGCTCCATCACGGGCGAGGGTGCAGGAAGGGCCAATATCTATTATGATGAGAACTCGTCGGTCAGCGGCCAGGGATTTTCCTCATGCAGGTGCTATTTCGAAAATCCGGGCGGGGAATTCCCGGAACGCTCCTCAAAGGTTTATCAAAAAGGGTCCGGCAGCTACAGCGTTGAGAAAATTATCAAGCAGAGGCCAAGCAAATTGGACATCAATGAGTCCGTAGAGATGAAATACAGCCCAGTTACGTTTAGCGCATACGATAGGCCTCTTAGCTATGCATCCAAGTACGAAGACACAGTGACCGAGAAAAACTATCATAAGGTTTCTTCCTTCAGGGAAACGTATCGCCAGCTGGATTATCTGCATAAAGAGAGCTCTTTCAATAACAGCGATAAGATCAGCTTTTCGTTGCTGTCCGATTTTAAAGGGATCGCAGAGCTTCATGCAAAAACCTTTGACGAAGACGAATACTATGCCTTTGATAGGAAGGCTGAGCCGAAGGAGGAATCCTATGAGACATACATCGGCAGCTTCCAGATCTTCCGGAGAGGCACAATCCCAATGGTCAACAGGACCGACAGCGAGGATGACTGTGAAGAAAAGTGCAAGGAGCAATGCGAAGAGCAGTGCCAGGATTGCGGATACTATTGTGACGACTACTGCGAACAGCACTGCGAGAATGAATCCGAAGAGGAGTATGAGTTTCTCCCCTGCTGTACCGGCGGATGGTTCAGCATGACCAAAGGAGATCGTATCGGGACCTCTGCAAAAGGCATCTTCGACTGCTCCTGCAATGAGGCTGCCGCAGCGCCGGTTGCGATAGGCGAGAAAGCAAAAGTATAAAATTAAATTTAATTTTTTATAGTTATTATCAGATGAGGCAAAATTGCGGGTGATTTGAGTGAAAAGCGTTTGGATACTGGGACCGTTCATTGCGGTGTCCCTTTTCTCATGCATTGCAGCCGGAACTATTGATAGCCCTGTCGGCGAGCAGCTTCAAAGGGCCGCCGGCGGGGGAGATGCAGGATATCTCAGCGTCACCGACCAGCCGATCGTATCCGGTCTCGGCTATATTCTATCCTGCCAGAACGACGACGGCGGCTTTGGGGCGAGTCCCGGAACAGATAGCGAAATAAAGGCGACGGCTATGGCTGCCATTGCCCTGGCATCTTTGGGCGAAGACCCGTCATCTTGCGTCAAGAACGGGACGAGTCCGCTTGATTACCTCCTGGAAAATGAGGAGGCGCTTTACAATTTGACAAATTCGGAGGCCTATGTCGGGAGATATGTGGTCGCTCTGGCATCGTCCGGCCTGGACCCGCGGGACATTAACGACAAAGATTTCGTCGAAATCCTGAAAGGGTACTGCAAACCCGACAGTGAGATCGGGACGGAGAACTACATCTGGGACGATGCATGGGTCATAATGGGGCTTGCTGCCTGCAACCAATCGGGATCGGATGAGGTGAAAGGCGCGGTTGACCATCTGAAAGGCCTCCAGACCGGAAATGGAGGATGGGCCTGGAATGAAGGCGCAAAAGGGGAGGACCCTGACACAACCGGCATCATCCTATGCGCACTGATTGGCGGAGGCGAGGAGAACAGCTCCGATGCCGTAAAGAGCGGCCTTGAATACCTGCACTCCGAGCAAAACTCCGATGGGGGATTTTCGTCCCTTGGGTCAAACGCTGCCACAGACGGCTGGGCTATTATGGCCATAAACGCAGCAGGCCAAAGCCCCAGGGCGTGGGTGAAAGGATCAGCCGATCCCATCGGCCATTTGCTAAGCCTCCAAAGGGAAAGCGGCTCCATCTGGTGGAAGGATGACAGCGAGGGATTCTCCTTTGAATGGACGGCCAACGGGATGATCGCATTGACTGGAGGCCGGATGCCTCCGGCATTAAAATGGATCAAGGGCTAAACCACAACTCATAGATATCTTTTCTTTATTTTTTGATCATAAGATTCTTGGCGAATAATTTTTTGCTAGCGCCCAATAGCTGTTATTAGCAATTGCTTTTTTTGATTTTAATCATACTATCTATAGAAAAGTTCTTAAAATAAGATCCGCTATTAAGAATATATAGGAGAAATTGAGATGCATAGAGCAATTGATCATATCCGTTCGAGCGCGGCCGATCCAGCGAAGATTGCCATGCTCGGACTGGCCTTTTGGGGGATAATGCTCCTCCTGTTATTCAGCACGTGTTCGGCAGCCGGGGACGAAACGGTGGATGTCCTCACCATCGCCGACTCCACCGGCGACTGGGGCTTTCCATCGCCCTACGCCCACTACTCTCGCGGGCCGGGATACGTAAGAATGAGCCTCATCTTCGACACCCTCGTGTGGAAGGATGAAAACGGCTTCATGCCCGCGCTTGCAGAGAATTGGGAATATCTGCCTGACGAAAACGCCTATGTATTCAATCTCAGAAAGGATGTAAACTGGAACGACGGCGAGCCTTTTTCTGCAGATGATGTGGTTTTCACCTTTGACTACATAAAAGACCATCCCTATCAATGGGTGGACACCGGAATTGTCGACGGTGCCCAGGCGCTTGATGAAAGCACAGTGAAGGTCACCCTCGAAAAACCCTACGCACCCTTCCTGGATCAGGTTGCAGGAACGCTGCCGATTATACCGAGGCACATCTACAAGGATGTGAGCAACCCTGAGGAGTTCCAGGACCTGTCTGCGCTGACAGGAACAGGACCCTTCAAGCTCGTGAACTACGACAAGGCGCAGGGCACGTACCTCTTTCAAGCCAACGAAAACTACTATCAGGGATCTCCCAAGGTCAAGCAGCTCAAGTTCGTAAAGGTAAGCGACGAGATGGCCCCTGCAGCCCTTAAGAAGGGAGACGTTGATGCTGCCTCAGTTCAGGGAGAGCTGGTGGATGAGCTGGAGAAGGAGGGATTCACAGTTCTCGAAGGCACACATGACTGGTGCGCCAAGCTGATGATCAACCACAAGAAGGAGCCTCTGTCTGAGACCAAGGTCAGACAGGCACTGGCCTACGCCATCGATCGCCAGGCTCTTGTTGATACTGCCCTTCGAGGATACGGCCTTGCCGGCAGCCCAGGGCTGTACGCCTCAGACAACGACTGGTACAATTCAGATGAGGAGCAGTACGACTGCGATCCGGCCAGGGCGGGAGAGCTTCTGGAGGAGCTGGGATACACCAGGGACGGCCAGTACTTCTCCGAGGACGGAAAGCCCCTGGAGCTGGAGATGCTGGTCACGGCCACCAACGAGCGCGCGGGTGAGATGATCAGGCAGCAGCTGGAGCAGGCCGGGTTCAAGGTCAACATGAGAAGCGTCGATTCCAAGACACTCGACAGCCTTGTTGGGGAGTGGAACTACGACCTGGCACTGAGCGGACATGGCGGACTTGGAGGCGATCCCAACGTCTTGAACAAGGTCATCATCGGCCAGGGATTCAACAGCGCCAGATACGACTCAAATCCTGAGCTAAACGATGTATTAAAGCAGCAGAACGCCGAGATGGACCCCGAAAAGAGGAAAGACCTCGTCTTTAAGGCACAGGAGATCTACGCAGAGGACATGCCCGCTCTGACCCTATACTACACCAACTCCTACTGGGCCTACGACGATCTGGTTGACTTCTATTATACCTACGGCGGCGTTGGAAGCGGAGTACCAATCGCCATCAATAAGATGGCCCTGGTGTGAACCATAGCAGGCCCAGCAATCCTATAAGAGCGTGGGCAATAGGGACGAAACGATATTGTTCAACGACGGACCAAAATTGTCCAGCAATGGATCATATTGTTTGGCAATGGCATGGGGCTGCACAATCGCGCCCCTTTGCCTTTCTATTTGTAAGTGAATTTGCCATAGAAAAGATTTCAATAGCGTCCTCCTGATTGGTCAAACGATAATTGTATAAAAAATAGTAATAAGTAACTCATGTTAAGGAAAAGATCTTAAAGGATCGCTAAATTAAATAATCAGTAATACTAAAGAATACGCGCCATTGGAATGTATGATAAAATGAGGGCCAGGAGGAAATGACGTTGCAGCCGGAGGATATTTCCATGATCTTAAAGCCCATCGGGGTAATTCATACCCCGTATAAAAGGCGAGAGGACATCCCCCGCCAGGGCAGGCTTTCGTCCGAAATCTGCGAGATAGAGGTGTTTCGCGAGTTTGTCCCAGGACTGAAGGACATCGATCAGTGTACCCATCTCTTTGTTCTTTTCTGGCTGCACCTTGGTGACCGCAGCAGGCTGACGGCAACTCCCCCTCACGATGGCAAGGAGCACGGCGTCTTTGCCACAAGGTCCCCGAGCAGGCCCAATCCAATTGCCCTGGACATCGTGGAGCTTCTTGGGGTCGACGGGAACCGGCTGAAGGTGAAGGGAATGGACGCCCTCGACGGCTCCATGCTCCTGGATATCAAGCCCTATTTCGCGGGCATAGATTCATTCCCCAATGCCAGAGTCGGCTGGCAATCCGATGGTAATAATGAAGGCTATATGAAAATAGAGAAGGCGATATGAAAAAGGACGATCAAGCAGCAAATATTTCCAAAGGGAGCGCTGCCGAAAGATGAGCCAGGAGAGCCCCTCTCGGATTAACTTATCCAATTACTTTATAGCTCTGCTCGCCATATTCTCTCTCAACTTCGTGCTACCTAGGATGATTCCAGGCGATCCGCTCCACGCCATCTACGGAGATGAGGCTCTGGTTGCCATGACACCGGAGATGGAGGCCGAGCTGATAAGGAAGTTCGCTCTTGACCAATCCTGGGGAGATCAGCTCTTAGCTTACTCCTTTGGCCTCCTTAAGGGAGACTTGGGCTTCTCTTACTACTATAAAGACCAGGTATCCTCGGTCATTATGGGTGCCATGCCATGGACGCTGCTTCTCGTCGTACTAAGCCTCATGATCGCCACCACCCTTGGAATGATCCTTGGAATCGAATCCGGCAGCCGGCGTGGGGAGACTCTGGACAGAGGTACTACAGCGACCCTTATGCTCCTCAACGGCTTCCCGGTCTTCTTCATGGGCATCTTACTGCTGCTGATCTTCGGCGTGAGCCTGGGAATCGCCCCGCTTTCCGGGGCGGTTACCCCTTACTCGGGGCTGGAAGGCCTCGACTACGTTTCAGACCTGCTGAGACACCTGGCCCTTCCCCTTGCAGCTCTGATCCTGGTGCAGCTCGGAGAATTGTATCTCCTCACCAGGAATACCGTTGTCTCCCTGCTGGGGGAGCCGTTCATCCTTACCGCCAGAGCCAAAGGCTGCACGGAGCTTGCCGTCAAGTATGCTCATGCCGGCAGAAATTCCCTGCTTCCCGTAATCACCGCCGCAGGCCTTCTCATCCCGCATCTTTTAATTCGTACGATCTTCATTGAGATAGTATTCTGCTACCCTGGCATCGGATCGTTGCTCCACACATCCTTAAACGCCCGGGACTATCCTCTCCTTCAGGGAATACTGCTTTTCATAGCCTTTCTGGTGCTCACCGTCAACCTGCTCGTAGACCTTCTCTATAAAAGGCTTGACCCGAGGGTGAGATATGCACATTAATCCTTTGCGAGAGATTTCACACAATTCCTTTGCTCTGCAGGGGCTGGCCATGATATCGATTATTGTTCTCATGGCAGTTTTCGCGCCGGTGCTCTCCACCTATCCGCCGGATCACTACACGGGCAAGATCTTTAGCCCTCCATCTCCAGGCCATCCTCTGGGCACGGACTCCATGGGGCAGGATATCTGGAGCAGGCTGCTCTACGGAGCACGAACATCGCTGATTGTGGCAGTAGTCGTTGCCGTTCTCACCACTTCCTTAAGCATTGCTATCGGAGCCTCCTCAGCGCTCCTGGGCGGCCCATATGAGCGATTCTGGATGAGATCGGTCGATGCCATGGTTGCCATTCCTCCCGTCATTATCTTGATTCTGGCAGGGGCATACATTCAACCAAGCCTTCTGGTGATGATACTTTTGCTCTCCGTGCTGTCCTGGCCACAAGGTGCGAGGATCATTCGCTCTCAGGTCCTCTCGTTAAAGGAAAGAGAGCACATCAATGCCTCACGCACTTTTGGTGCTACGTGGAAGCACATCCTAAAAAATCACATTGTTCCGGAGCTGGGACCCCTGATCACGGCACTGCTGATCCAGGATGCAAGGAGGGCGGTCTTCATGGAGGCGTCAATGGCTTTCCTGGGCATATCGGACCCCATGGTGATAAGCTGGGGCAAGATGATGCAGCAGGCCCTAGAGTTCACCTATCTGGATGTCTGGAAGTGGTGGCTGGTTCCGACCGGCCTGGCCCTGTCCATTACCCTGGTGGGCCTGACATTCATAGGATTCGCATTGGAGTCTGCGATGGACCCGAGGCTCAAAGGCAGCAGTCGAAAAGAGATGGATAACTCGAGGATCAGCCATGCTTGAGATAAAAGATCTGGTGGTGTCCTACAACGGCACAAAAATCTTAAACGGAGTAAACCTGAAGCTCATGCAGGGAGACTCCCTGGCCATAATCGGAGAGTCCGGGGCGGGAAAGACAACGCTTGGCATGGCTGTCATGGGATTTGTCAATGGCTCCGTCTCAGGCCAGATCCTACTGAAGGAGAAAAATCTGACATCCCTGAGGGAGGAGGAGATGAGGTCTCTTCGCGGAAGGGAGATCGCAATGGTCTTTCAAAACGTCGAGGATGCCCTCAATCCCCTTCACGACATTCACGGCCAGGTCCAGGAGGCCATGACGGTCCACAATAACGGCACGAAGTCTGCAGCCTCGGCGAGGGCCTACAGGCTGCTGGAGGCCGTTGGGCTGGACAGGGAGAAGGCTGAGAGCTTCCCTCACCAGCTGAGCGGCGGGGAGAGGCAGAGAGCCCTGATTGCAATGGCCCTGGCCAACGATCCAGATGTCCTCATCCTCGATGAGCCCACTGCCTCTCTGGACTCCCTCACCAAAAGCGACATACTTGAGCTGCTCAAAGCCGCCACTGCGGGCAAAATCTCGATGGTCATCACCCACGACATCTCAACCGCTGCGAGGCTCTCGAAGACTATGGCCGTCCTTTATGCGGGAAAGATCGTCGAGATGGGCAAAACCGGTGACCTGCTGAAAAATCCGCGCCACCCGTACACCAGAGGCCTGATAAGGTCTTACCCCAACATGACGACAACCAAGGACCTTCAGGGGATACCCGGCCGCATGGCCCACGGAGTGGGCGGCTGTCCATTCCACGAGCGCTGCACCCAGAGCCTTGAGACCTGCGCCCTCAGGGAGCCGAAGCTGCAGGAGCTGGACGGAAGGCTTATCGCCTGCCACCGGGGAGGAATTGTGCCCCTGATGCGGCTCGAGAGGATTACAAAGGCCTTTGGCAAAAGAGCGATATTAAAGGACGTAAACATCATGCTTCTCGAGGGAGAGACGCTGGCGGTCGTCGGCGAATCGGGATCGGGCAAGACAACGCTTGCCAGGGTTGCAATAGGCCTCTATGATCCCGATGAGGGAGATGTGCTCTTAGAAGAGGATCCAGTCGGAAAAAGGGATCTGGAGTTCTACAGGAAGGTGCAGATGATCTACCAGAACCCCAAGGAGTCGCTGAGCCACAGGATGAGCGTCTTCGACCTGGTAAAGGAGCCGCTTGATGTGCAAAAGCTGGGGAATGCTGAGGAAAGGAAATCCAGGGTGAAGCAGGCCCTGGAAGATGTCGAGCTTTCCACCGACGACCACTTCCTGGGACGCTATCCGCATCAGCTGAGCGGCGGCGAGGCGCAGAGGGTTGCCATCGCTAGAGCCATGGTCCTACAGCCCAAGCTCCTGATAGCAGACGAGCCGACATCTGCATTGGACGCAAGCGTTCAGGCAAAGATCCTGCGGCTGCTGATGGACCTGCAGGAGAAAAGAGGGCTATCGATTCTATTCATCACCCACGACATAGCTCTGGCCCGAAAAGTGAGCGACAAAATAGCTGTGCTTCACCGCGGGCAGGTCGTGGAGGAGGGGCCGACAAGCGAGGTGATAGCCAGCCCGCAGCACGAGTACACGAAAATTCTGCTGGAGCATGCATCAGACCTGGGAGAGAAGGGAAGCAGGGGCTGGATCCAAGGGAAAGAGATGCAGAGGGAGAAAATAGAGATCATCGCCCCTGTTTAGTCCTGGCGTCCCTACCGATGAAAGGATCTATTTTCTTCTCCCCATGATTAGATATGCCAGCGACAAAAGCCCGCCTAGTGCCATGATGCCCTCAAAACCGGGCTGTGTCTCTTGCTCAGTCTCCTGATTCTTCTCAGCCTGAGCAATAGGCACAGACACATTGACAGATGCAGATACATTTTCAACTTCGATTGCTTCCGGCATTTCGGGCAGCGGCATCCTGTAGAGGAGCTGCACGTGGGCAGTCTTGCCATACGGGCCGGGGGTGCTGCCAGGAGTCCGACCATCGCTGTGATATCTCACCACGATCAGAGTTCTGGTCTCATTGCTTCCTGGCGGCAGGGAAGGCATTCTCACATGGAAGGATCCATTCCCCGAAGCATTAGCTCTAAAGGAGTTTTCTGAGCCGTCTGCTGCTCCAGCCGGTGCAACCACAAACCTATAAGGCTCATGTGTCACGCCGGCCCACCAGACTGTGTAGGTTCCATTGGGAATGAGGTTCCGGAAAACGAGGTCCATGGTGGCATTTCCATCCACCTCCAAGTAAGTTCCCACACCTCTGGCGGCCAGCCAGTCGCCCAAAGTAAAGCCCAGATCCTCGCCTCTGGGGAAGGGCCCGAGGGGGTGTGCAGTCTCCATCAAAGGATCCTGAGGTGTATGGTTGGTTGTGGCATAAGCCTCAAGGGCCAGAATTTCCGAATTCATTGCTTGCTCAGGTGTTGCACGGTATACCAGCTCAGGAGCGGAATCGTTGAGCACGAGATAAACATCCTGTACTGGCATTGGGACGGGGAAGTCGATATGGCTTGTGAAGTTCAGCTCAACTGTTCGGTTCTCGTCTGGGCCGAAGGGAGATGATGCTGATTCAGCAGCGATGATTAAAAAAGAGAGCGTCAGGATTGCTGAAAGCAACAGCTTCCGAGTTGGTGAATGCATGAGTCGTCACCTCATTTTCGAATGAATATAACGGATAATCAATACTATTTAAGATAATTGGTCTTATATGGTAGCGGTTTTTTCTATAAGACATATGAGTTCGAAACGGAAGCAACTGCTATTGCATTGTTAGAAATGGATTCAATAGCCGAAGCTATCAAGACGAGGTCTATGCCAGGAAACCCTCATCCAGAAGTGCGAGATCAGCCTCGTGCCCGCAACCATGCGGAAAACAGGACAAACTTGCCGGATGAGAAATATTGCTTTTTCAAAGAAAAAAGAGGATTAACCTCGATCGATAATTTTTCCTGTTCACTTGGATGTAAATCTGATTTGGACGCTAAGATTTAGAGCAGCTCAGATCTTGTCCGCCCCGCCCCTCTCCCTCTGAAGCTTCACCAGCTCCCCATAAGCCTTTCCAGACTCCGTCAGCGCTATAGTGCTTCCGTGAAGCTCTATTAGCCCCGCCAGCTCCAGCCGGTTCAGGTGGTAGTCGAGCATGCTCGGCCCGACGGCTGCCTCGATCTCGGGCACGGTTAGCCTGCCCTCGTTCATTAAAATGATCATCTTCCTGCGGATGGGATTCTCCAGGGCGTGGTGCACAAGGGCCATCTCTTCGGGCGATTCTGGCTTGGGCTTGCGACCGATCTTCATATAAATGGCATTTGAAGGATGGAGGCTATCTCAGTTTCGGGCGCTATAGCGTTTTTCATATCCTTCCTTTTCCGTCTCCCGTTCTCACAGCCCCACCCACCATCCATTCATAACAATTGATACTTCTATCATTTGAGATAGATTTAAATCAGATATAGAAATAATCCTCGAAGGGGTATATCTATGATAAGATCTTGTGCGGCAATCGTGTTGTTAAGCTCAATGATTGCGGTTTCTTGTGGAAGTGATTGGCTCGAGGGGGGCTACGTCGGCAGCGGCAACTATGGTGAGATCAGGCAGTACTTCACCGATCCGATATTTTACACCAAAGTGCCCGTTACCTCGTCAAGCAGCTATTACCCGTCACTTGATAGGACTGTATTCTTCAGGGAACCTATCGCTCTTGGAAAGTACGCAGGCAAGTACACGGTTACATTTCCAACACAATCCTACCAGAGCCCGGCCAACGCGAGCATTTTCCCTGCCAATGCCTGGCAGTCGGATTTCAGGAACAGCTCTCTAGCCGCAATGCAGTGGGAGTCATTCCAGAAGAACTGGACCAGCACCATTAACTATGCCAGCACCAGATCCTCTCTGAAGGTAAAAGAAAACGGCGTCTGGAAGAGCTTATAGCATGAAAGGGGAAAAGAACTCATTCCCTTTATCTCCATCCCTTTTACGAGTTTCTTCTCCACTTACATACTGGGTTTTCATCGACCGCTTTTTACTTATCCTTCAATTCTAAAAAAGGCCATTTGATCTGCGACATCAACTCTTGAAAAAGGTGACAACGATGGAAGATGATCTAAAAAAGGCAGTCGAGTTCCACGGCCACATGTGCCCGGGTTTGGCAATGGGCTATAGAGTAGCGAAATATGTGCAGGAGCATTACCCCAGGTCTGAGGACGAGGAGCTGGTGGCAATCGCTGAGAACCGCTCCTGCAGCATCGATGCCATACAGGACATGCTGAGCTGTACCGCAGGCAAGGGAAACCTGATCTTTGAGGATTACGGGAAACAGGCTTTTACCTTTTACTCCAGGGACAAGAGCAAAGCAATGCGGATCTACTTTAAAGGGGATGTTTTCGAGGGAATGGATAAGGTCCGCCAGAAGTACTTCAAGGGAGAGCTGGGACCTGAGGAGAAAAAGGAGTTCGAGGCGCTGAGAGAGCAGGTGATACAGAAGATATTGACAGCGCCTGATGATGAGATCCTTTCCGTAAAGGAGGTGGACATTCCCGCTCCTCAGAAGGCCAAAATCTACCCCTCGTTGCGCTGTGAGGAATGCGGCGAGGCCTTTATGGAGATCATGGGCAGAACCGCCAAGGGGAAGGTGGTCTGCAAGGCCTGCTTTGAGAAAATGGTCTGCTAGCAGAGGTTCTGCTTAGCGTTCATAATAGCATAAAATAGTAATATGTAAATGGAATTAGCTATAGGAAAAATAGGGCCGAAACGGCTCAAATAGGCCTGCAGAAAAGGTTTACAGGCCTTAGGCTTTTTCTCAACCGACAGGTATATTATCTAGAGTGGCATTTTAAGAATGCCGCATGGCGTCGATTCAAGGCATTTTGTTGAGATGTTTTTGTGGCAAATATCGGTTCTTTGAATCGATACAAAGGTAAGTGAATTAAATGGAGAGATATGGAAGCAGAGGCGGCTACAGCAGCGGCCCAAGAGAGATGCATGACGTAACCTGTTCAGAATGCGGAAAGCAGTGTCAGGTTCCCTTCAAGCCCGATGGAACCAGGCCGGTTTACTGCCAGGAATGCTACCAGAAGCATAGACCAGCCAGGCCGCCAAGAAGATACTAAAACGATTTGATTATTCTTAATCGATCTGTTTTAATAGAGAAGACATCCGCAAAGCGGAACAGCGATCGCAGGGCTATTTCATGCCCTGTTAATTTTTGTACTGTTTTGGCAAATGAGAATGATTGCATAGGGTATTTATATGAGCAGGAATTAGTGGCGAATGTGCAACTTAAAGAAAATTCATTAAATGATAGAATGCTGGATGAGCAGGCCATTGATAGCATTCTAAATGACGCTGCCGAGGGGTACGGAGATCTGGTAGCTGCCGCTCTGGTCCATGGGGTAAGCGTTAAGGCTCTGCAGTCCAGGTTGAGGGCGCTCAAAGGCGCAGGGTCTTCATGGACTTGATGAATGATAAGCTATGCACTCTGAAAAAGATACTGCCATTGTCCTGGTCGCATACGGCTCAGCTCATGCAAAGGCAGTGGCTACCTATGCATCCATTGCCAATCGATATCAAAAGGAGTTTTCCGGTTCGGAGGTAGTGCTGGCCTTCACCTCAGCGCTCATGAGGCGAAAGGCGGCCGAAGCGATGGGAACCTCTATACCAAGTCCGCTGTCCGCGCTGGCAAACCTGAAGGACCGCGGATGCGAAGATGCTATCGTCCAGTCTCTGCATGTTGTCCCCGGAGGAGAGTTTCATGAGATGGCCTCTCTCGTTAGCGGTATAAGCCACATCAGGGGGCGATTTGGCTTCAAACACCTGGTGGTGGGTATGCCACTGCTGGCCAGCCTTGACGACTGCAAAAAGGTCTCTTCTGCTCTCGGGCCGATGCTCGACTGGATTTCAACTGATGGGATCTCAACTGATTGTAGGACAACAGGTCTTCAGAGAGACCCAAAGGAGGAGGCAGTGGTGCTGGTAGGTCACGGCTCCGCCCATCCGGGGGAGTCCCTGTACTGCCAGATGGATAGTGTGCTAAAGCAGTCCCATGAGAACGTCTTTTTGGGCACACTGGAGGGATATCCCGGCCTGGATGAGGTGACAATGCAGCTGATGGAGTCGCAGGTAAGAAGAGCAACGCTGGTCCCGCTTCTGCTGGTGGCCGGGGGCCATGTGTTCAGGGACCTGGCCGGAGATGATGAGAACTCCTGGAGACGAATCCTTGAGGGCCGGGGGATCCAGACCGGCGTCCGCCCTCAGGGACTCGGCGAATGCGAGGAGATCGTCGGCATACTGATAGAGCATACGCGGGATGCTCTGGACAGGATGAGCGGGAGATTAGGATAAGAGTGTGATCGGAAGGAATTTGACAAATAAATCAGATGTATCCTTCGACATTTCCGGACTCAAACACCTTGTCATCGCCTTCAATGGAATTCCATAGGGGCATCTCCCGATAGTAGTACTCGCAGGAAGAAATGAGGTTGGGCTCCAGGCGGAGCCGTCCGTCCGGTGAACTGTAAAGATATAACGGCCTTTTCTCAAGCTCGCCGCGGCGGATTAATATCACGTCCTCGCTGCTGTTTCGAAGCAGTGTAGCATTCTTCGTATCCACCTCAAGAATGTGCTCCTTCAATATGTATTTCGAGTTAAAGATGAGGTTGGACGCAACATAATCTGACATCACATACCCCCTGGTGCTGTTTGCGACCTGGTAGATGCCGGAAACCTCCTCCTCTGTTAGATAATAGGTGTAAAAGGGCCTCTTCACAAGGGGATTGTCCGAGGCGATAAAGTCGTTTGAAACGGATAGAAACGACATCAAAAAGAACAGCACCAGGAGCATAATTCTTGCATATTTTTTTGACGAGAAGAACAGACTTCCAAACCCAAAAGCTCCGGCCATAAGCATGAGAATAAAAGAGTACTCGCTGAACCTGGCCAGGTTGAAGCTTGTCGCAAGCCTTGAAAGCAGGAGGCTTGGTCCCGGAAAGGTGACGGGGATGAGCGCGAGGGCTGTCAGGAACAGGACCTTATTACCGTTTGAAATTCTCCCCGGCTGCAGCGAAAAGAGCATTCCGACAAGGGCCAAAAATAGAAACGGGCTGTACTGAAGGTAGTTGAACAGCTCGCTTAAGGGCATATCGAGCAGGGTGCTCGGCAAAACGCCCACCGGAGGAGGACTGAATATGCTGGAGGTGATTGCCCGAAAGAGGTCCTCTGCCAGAAACATCCAGTAAAAAAGAGTCGATACAATCATCAGCATCAGGCAGTTCCCTGTAATAAACAGGTCCTTCCAATCGGTTCCAAGCGCCTTTTGCAAAAGCCAGATGGTGGAGAATATAACGATTATGAACGGCATGGAGGCGGTATGAAACAGGATGAGGGAGAAGATGGTGATTATATAAAGGACTGCCGTTTCCGGCCTGCCCCTTTTAAGCAACAATAGTATCAGCAGGACCTCAAGAAAGGATACAATGCTTCTGGAGATGGAATACATGCCGTAAAAAATAATGTCGGAGTACACAACCATGAATAAGGCAGAAAGTAAAGACAGCCTTTGGCTTTTAAATATCCTCATGGCGACTAAATAAATTAAGGGTATCATGAAGGAATAGATCAGCCCGCCGACGAAGAACATGGCCTTATGAGCTGGGATGCTTATGCCTGTAACCGTATAAAAAGAAGATACCAGAATGTGCCAGAGGGGAAACGGTTTATATAGCTCGAATAGCTCAGTCACATGGCCGGCTTTAAGCATGTCTTTGATGATCCATGCATGTCCAATGGCATCGGTTCTGCCTATGAAAAAGTAATAGTTCAGGTTCACGCCCCAAATGATATTTAAAACCAGGGCCATGCATGAAAAGAGAATTATGGTGGAATTAATGCCTTCAACTTTAAAAAACATTATATTAAAAAGGATGAGGGACATCATCAGGGCTATAAGTGCGTAATATGCGAAAGGCCTTACAAAAAATGCTCTGAGAAGGCATAAGGAGGCAATATAGGCCAAAGAATATAGACAGACCGAGAGGATGAAAAACCTTGCTTCAAAATTTTTGGGCTCAAAAGAACTTCCCTTTCGCTCGATAGAGTATCCCTTGTACTTTAAGAAGATTAGGGAGGACAGGAACATGGGAATGGCCAGGTAGCATCCCAGAAGAGAGAAATTATATTGCTCGAGAGCCAGCGGGGCCGCAATTCCGGCTATTGCCAGGACGGGCAGCAAATATAGCAGCAGCTTATGGATCAATCCGAAAAGGGAGTCGGGGCTATGAAGCATTATCCAGGCCTTTGAATGCAGCATCTTTGAATTTGACATTTCCCTGGAACACAACTCAGATCCACCCGTTCGCCTTTGACAGAACGACTATCCCAAGGCAAAGAATCGCATGGCTTATCATCCACGCATACCCGACTCCAATCAGGCCGAATTTGATAATAAAAATATAGCTTAAGCCGAGCAAGACGACAAACCTCAGAAGGGACAGCTCAATGTTTCGCACTACCATCAATTTGACGTTTAGAATCGGGACGAACATCAAGTGTATGACGATGAAGAAACTGGAGAGGGTGTAAATTCTCAGCAGGTCGAGGGATTGGGTGTACACGCTCCCAAACGATTGCAGTATCAGGCCTCCAAAAAAAAAGATGAAGACCACTGCGGGCAGCAGGATGAGATATATGAACTTAAGGCCTCTGAAAAACTCCCTTTTCAAATCTGTGCCGTGGCTCCCCTCAACGAAAAAAGAGATGCTGACGGCTAGCGGCACCAGCAGTATTATGTTGCCGATTGCAATTGCAATGTAATACTGAGCAACATCCGTTGCGCCCAGAAGGTTTAGTATCAAAAGCGGCAGAAGAAGGGATGGAATCTCAAGCAGGAGATCTGAAATGTAGTTGATTGTTGAAAGCCTTGATGTCTGTTTTAAAAAATCCATGCTGAAATTGAACCTGAGTTTGATGGCCCTAAAGATGAAAAAGATCGCTACAATCGAGCACAGCATTATGGACAGCCCGGATGAGAGGAAAATGCCCATTGCTCCAAGTATGGAGAAGGGAATCAGCGCCGGTATTCTAACTGCGTCAAGGGCGTTTTGGGCCAGGTAGTACTCGCCCTTCTTTAACGAAAGGAACGTATTTCCGGTCGTCAGGAGAACTGAGCTAAAAAGTGCAAACAGCATGAAGATGAAGGCGTAGTCGCGGATGAAGGAGATGGCGGGAGAGATATAGCCAATTGACATCAGATATAAAGAGCTGAAGATCAGCGATGAGAGGGCCGTCATCGTGAGACACGTGCTGAACACCGAATTTCTGTCCTTTAGGGGCATGAACCGAATTATCGAAAAATCGAATCCAAGCCTCGAAAAGGTGACGACCAGTCCAAGAGATGATATTAAGGCAATGGCAGTCCCGACCATTTCGGCAGGATAGAACCTGGCTGCAACCTGCCAGAAGATCAGGCCGATGGAGGCGCTCAAAACTCTGCTGGTTCCTATGAAAAGAGAATTTTTATAAAGCGTCGTCCCGAAGTACCCTTCAAATCTGCTGCGCAAAGGGCCCAAGAATGGAAAGCTTCCGGCAAACCTCATGCCTTTACCTTTTTTCGATGCATTATGATGCCCTCATACAAATTAGCATATGTCCACTCGGCCGCCTTTCCCAGAAGGCTTTTTTTATAAATATGATAGCACACCTCCAGCGTCGGGTTGAACTTGGACTTGAACTGGCATTGGGATCTGACATCTGCTCCTGCAATCTCGAATTTCTCAAGACCCCTCGACCTGGCAGCATCCATCAACCTCCATATCATGAACTCATTTGCATGGCTTGATGCCTTTGCCAGGCCGATCCATCCCAAAAAACGACCTTTATATTCCTGAGCCATGGATGCGGCCTCTATCTGGCCGGCGTCGTTGTAAACGTAATAAACATGGATATTATCCGGATATGCCCTGAACAGATCTCTGAGATAGTCTATGTCCATTGAAAAGCTGGCTGCCTTCTCTTTGTACCTTCTCTCCTGCCTTTCATGAAACATTGTTAAATCCCGGCCCTCCTTAAGTTCAAGGCCGGAGCTTTCTGCATGCTTGATGTCCCTCCTTACATCTTTGTGGAAGCTGTTCCATATGTCCTCAGCAGGCTGTTTTAAGCCGACGGTATAGGTGAAGTCGGGAGCAACGCAGTAATCGTTCCATTTAAAGAACCTCATATCCAAAAAACTTGGCACTGTATACACAAGCATATAATCGGGAGAATATCTTTGAACCTCAGCCTCGATGTCGCCAAGAAACTGATCCAATAACGACTCCTTTTTGCTCTGCCTCAGCTTATCATAATCCTTTGACACCAGAAATCCCAAATAAGGAATTCCTCTTCTCGGGGGTGGCGAAAAGATCATTTTAAAGCCGTTGAAGCTTGTATAAAATAATGGATAAATTCCTAAAAGCTCCTCCCCTTTGTAGAATCCATAGGTATGCAGCTTATAGCCGCTGTATTTTTCCGCAATTTTTAGAAAATCCCATTTATGTGATAGAAGCCCATAAGGGCTTTCGTCCACAAACTGGTCCCACGTGCTGCGATCCTTGATTAGCGCAATTGCCATTCTTCATATCCCCCGATATGTTAAAAAAATTCCATCTGTTGCCGCGAAAAAATTACGGTTAAAATTTATTGAAATCCATCTCAAGCTATAGGAAATTTATTTCAATTCATAGGAACTCTATCTCATCCTTTTTGACCAAGAAACGGCCGCTGCAGATGTTGCCGAATAGGGTCACATTGCTCGTTTCAATCAAGATCTTTTCTTTATAGTCGTTGAACTCGTTGGAATGCACATTGTGCTCTCTTGTCTCGTCGCCCAGCAGCTGGATCCCTATCGGGCAATTTGAAAACCTGTTTTCGACGATTACAGTGTTGCCGTTGGAGATTTCCACGCCTTTTCCGCAGGATTCGAATTTATTGCCGATTATTTCTATTGGCCCCACGAATGGTGGGTGGGTATTGATAGCCTCCTGCAGGCAGTTCTCGAAGGTATTGTTTGCAACCTTGATGTTTCTGGAAAATCCTCCGGAACTGCGGCTGCCGGTCCCTGCCCCTGCGGTTATGTAATGCCTGCCCTTAACCTTGAAGCTGTTGTTTATTATCTGAATGTTGTTGCAGGCATTTGTAACTGCTATCGAATACCCCAGGCCGGTCATGAATATATTTTTAAAATTATTTTTTTCGATGACAGAATCAAGCGAGTCCGAGATATAAATGGCGGCTCGGCCGAAGTCCGAAACATCGTTGTTTATGAAATGGAAGTTCCTGACCAGGAATAGGCCGAACAGGCTCATATCCGTTTCAGTTCCCGGGCCTATGAATTTGATCCCCTCAACTGTAATGCCGCTCGTTAAGTTCAGCCTGCGGATATTTGCTTCATCTCCAACCGAATAGTCGTCCTGCAGGTCCTCCTCGAGCAATATCCCTCCCGCCTCAATTTTCTGGATTCTCAGGATCTCCCCTTTCTTAAATCCCATGATGCTTTCGTTGTCTATAATCTTGACGAAATCGCCCTCTTTATAGCCGTCGGCATCATTTACTTTTATGATTCTCGTTCCTCTGGCGGCGTCTCCTTCGAGGTTTGTCGGCGTTGGGGCATATCCCGAGTCTTTGCATCCGCATGGAAATACATCGGTTTTAATCCTGGTGCAGTCAAAGACCGTCTGACCCTGCACACCTTCTAGGGATATATCATCCTTTAAATTATCTATCGGCGAGTTAATCTGGAATGTTCCGATGCAAAGGATTACTCCCTGGTCGATTATATTGATTGCCTCCCTAATTGCAGCAGCATCATCCGACCCTGCAGGCCTTTTGGAGATCACGTCTCCTTTTGCGTTTTCCACAATAACAGAAGAATTCTTTATGCTGACCAAGATAGAATAATTGTCAGGTTCCTCTTCGATGCTTTTGGATGCGATTGGGCTGCCTTTGGGGAGCGCCGCTGACGTTCTATTAAGTATGCCGTCGATTGTAGATCGCAGATTATTCAAAGGACCAAGATCAACGTTTAGCCTGTTGAGGGGCATGCCGCTCGCCTGCAGGACTGCAGAGTCTTTTGATGCCTGGCAGGATCCTGTATCCTCCAATGCCGCTAAGCCTAGAAAAATCGCGAGAAGAGCAAGCCAAACCCCCACTTTGATTCTATCTGGTCCTATCATAATCTCCCGGAACTACTACGATGATCTGGCTAATAAATGAAGCGGTCTAGCTAAAAATATTACTATATGAATCGCCAGATCCGGGCACGTTTGCAGGCAGCTTGATAAGGCTGCCTAAAGGGGGGAGACTGATGGAACAGCATAATAGAGCAGTCTGATGGGAAAGCCTAATGAGGCAGCTTAATACGGAAATTCAGATAGGTCTGGCTTAATCGCAAAAGGCATGGATCTCATTAACGGCTTGTTTATTTTCATAATTCTCATAATTTATTTAATTTATTATTTTTTATTACATTCATGTATGCCCATTCGGCAAAGCTCCCGCGCAAATTCTTTTTAGAAATTATATAGTTTGTTTCCAAAATTGGATTAAACTTGGATTTAAAAGGGCACTGATTCTTCACATTTGCACCTATTATCTCAAATTTTTTGAACTTCCTGGCCTTGGAGATGGAAATCATATTCCAAATCAAGAATTCATTGGCATGCTTTTCAGCCTTGGTCAGGCCCATCCAGCCCTGAAGCCTATCCTTGTATTCGAGCGTTGCAAAGGCGCTAATGCAGTCGCCTTCTCTGTTATGGATGTAATACATTTTTATGTTATCAGGATAGGCTGCAAATAAGTCCTTAAGATAATCCCTACCGACCAATGGATCTGCCAATCCCTGCTCTTCATATCGCCTGTTCAGCATGCTATAAAAGGCTGATATGTCATCTGCCGATTTCAGGCTCAAGCCTGCGCTCTCTGCGCTCTTTATGTCTTTTCTCAGATATCTATTAAAGCCGCCCCAGATCTCGTCCGTCGATCCCGACAGATCTATGACATAGGAATAGTTTGGATCGACGCTGTAGTCATTCCATTTGAAGCATCTGACGTCGACGAAGTTTGGGACGGTATTGATGAGCACATAATCAGGGGCGATTTCCTCCAACTTCCTCTCAATCTCGCCTGAAAAAAAGGCCAGCTCGCCCTCCTTCTTGCTCTGCTTGAGATCGTCGTGCTCCTTTGACATGATAAAGCCCAGATAGTAGATTCCGGTTCTCGGCGGAGGGGAGAGGAGTATTTTAATTAGATGAGATCTTTTGGAGAATATTGGAAAAAGTCCGAGGAGCTTCTCGCCCTTAAAAACTCCGAAGGTTAGCAGCTGGTAGCCGGTATGTTTCTCGGCGATCTTTAGAAAATCCCATTTGTGAAAGAGCATTCCATAGGGGCTGTTGTCCACAAATCCGTCCCAGACATCCCTATCTTTTATGATCTCAATAGTCAGCCCACCACCTCCGGATTTCCTCAGCCGACGTAAGCCAGGCCCTTCTCCTTTGACCATCTGCCAATATCTTTTCGTACAGCCTGCAAAGAGGCTCCCTGAAGGGACAGTTGAACATGTTGTTGTGCCACAGGACAGTCAGCACCCCGCCGCATTCCTCAGCGGCATTCATCAGCCGATCCATTGCCTCCCAGGCGTTCACAGAATTGAACTTAGCTATTGAGCTATAAAGGGCCATGTCCATAACGCATAGTGGAATCTCAAGAATATCGACGTACCTGTCAGCCTCCAGGTTAAACGGCCTGAATGGATGGCACATTCCGTTTCGAAAGCCAACCGCATCGGCGAAACCAAGAGTAGAATCGTGTTTGAAGCCGGCCTTTGCGAGCAGCTCCCATGTGACAGGGACCTTAAACCTCAGGTAATGGTTGCGGTATCCCGCTATCTTCCTGCCCAATGCTTTTTCCAGCCTTCGCTTCTCCTTCACCATCTCCTCTAAACTGTCGTAGGCATAATATCCTCCGTGAAGGCCCACCTCCCAGCCGCCGTCCGCAATGCTGCCCAGCTCCTCTCCAAGGGTCTCGATATCATAGCGAAATCTCCTTATGTCCCTATCAGCCGCTAAAAAGAAGAAGGTGGATTTGGCCCCATATCTCTCCTCCAGGGCCATTATATCACCGAAGTTCCAGTATGGGCTGTGATTTTGGCCCCGCCTCCTCCAAAAAAGCTCGCGCTTAAGGCCTTCAATTCTAAATCCCTTCAGGAGATAGAGAGAGGATAAAAGAGCATGAGACGGCGGGGGAAAGATCTCATCCACGTCATGGGTCAGACAGATTGCGAATTTCCTGTCATCGGGATACTCTGTCATGAAGCCCTTATCTACCAGGTATCGGGATAGCACAGGACTTGTTATATCGGCATTTGTTATACCAGCATTTTCGCCTGACTTATAAGCAGAGTTGCGATCGAATCTGCCGTGACCATCCAGCATTGCCGGAGCGTACTCCTCCCGTCTGGTGTAAATATCCCACAGATCTTTTTTTTGCTTTAATGATTCGCATGATTGTGGATTTCTAAAATCATTGATTGAGCGATTATTGATAGAGCGTTTATTGATCATAAGTTCGTTAATCGTTCGCTTTTTAATAACATTCGACTCTAATGACGTTCGACTAAAATAATTCTTCAATTCTGTGCACGTCCGAGCCTTTCACCGTCTTCACGCCGAAATCCTCAGCCATCTTCAGCCATCTCTCCTTCGGCAAACCGTATTTCCTGTTTATCTCCAATAGCACGTCTCTATCCTCCATGAGAAGAAAGATCTCCTCCAGTTCGCTGTCCGGCAGATCGATCTTCTCCTGGGCCAGCGTGCCTGGATGAGCCCAGGCATTTACAAGAGGGTTCTTTAAAACCTTCTTCAGACATTTTGCATAAAGCTCCAGGTCACTTGGAAAGGAGTGAAACGAGAATATAGGGTAATCGACCGCCCTCAAGACGCTCTCATCGGCATCAAGCTCTCCGCTGGGAAGAACCTTGGCCTCGCATCCTGATAGTATTATCAGGTCATACTGCTCCCTTGCGACCTCGATATCCTCCAGAAACAATTTTAAATCAAAGCTCAGGTTTCGCCTTACATGCTCTGTAAAGGCGACCAGTGGAATACCGATTTCAACTGCTCTCCGGCAGTAGTCGGATATGCCGTCTCTGCCGTCAGAATAGCTTGTATGAATATGCCACTCTGCGACGGACAGATAATCGAGATACTTCCTCCAGGTCTTCATAGCGCACCGAGGATGGACTCGCCGTCAACTCCAATTCCTCCCCAGTACCTTAAAATCCTCGTGCCCCATTTCACCCTAAACTCCGGGACCTCTTCGCCCAGGGCATGCTTGACTGCTCCGTAAATGACATTAGCGCCTGCAAATGTCGCCAGAACCATCGTCCCCTGAACCCTGGGATTGCATTCCAGAAGCCCAGGCCTCCCGTCTCGATCCAGCTTGAACTGAAATCCGAAGGCGAAGTCCAGGCCGGTGTCGCGACAGAGCCTCGTCGAATGCTCGATTATCTCATCGTTCCTCTCAACCGTCCCGTTGAAGGTGATGCCGTTTTTTATCATATCTCTTTTTCTGGGGATGACATCGAGCCTGCCGGACTTCAGGGCATCGACTGTGTACTCGGCTCCATCCAGGTATTCCGTTATCAGCAGCTCGGGAAAGGCAGGTCCGAGAACATCGACCAGGTCCCTCATGCCGACTCGAACGCCGCCTGGCTTTTCAGAAAAAAACAGGCTTTTTCTGTCCACGGACTCATCTATGATTCTTAGCCCTCTCATTCCGTTCGATATGGGTGGCTTAACGACTACAGGCCTTCCTGGCCATCCCAGCTCTTCTGCTCTGCTTATCAGATCTTCCTGCTTGCGGACCAGGTAGAACTCCGGGACAGGAATATTCAGGGCAGACGCACGCCTCATCAGCTCATATTTATTATTGGCTATATCGATGCTCTTCTTGCTGGACACTGCGACCTTTGTTCCTGCCTTTTCGAGGTTGCCCCTATGCTCTGCGAGTATAGAAAGCTCTGCAGTATTTTGCGGGAGCAGCACGTCGACACCCTCGTCCTCACAGATGGAGAGAAGGTCCGGTAGATATTCCTCTGAAGAAGGTCTCTGGATTTTAAAAAATTTATTACATAAATATTTCCCAACGGCCTCATCCGAAATATCTGTGCCGATGACGGAAATCCTCCTGCCGTCGAAGTTGTTTTTTAGGGAATAAAGTGTTCCCGCTATTCCAGGGGCACCCGACCCCGTCACGAGAACGGTTAAATCATCCATCGCACAACCTCAAAAGCCTCAGCAAACTCCGAATTGCACTGAACCCCCCTCGTCTTCGCCAAACCGTAAATGAACTGCTTTGAGAAGTATAGCTTATTCTTCATTATCTGAGATTTATATTCATCCAGCATCCTGCATTTCCTGGCAATGTAATCTTTTTTCAGCTTGATGAAGAGCTGCGTTGCAAAGCTTATATGGTTCCATGGCAGCTCGTAGCAAATGATGCTCGACGAAGTTTTAAACGCCCTTATCATCTCGTTCGCCACCACCTGGTGGTCCTGGTGAAGATCATTTAATGAAGGGCCGATGACCATGTCCGGATCGAAATCGTCCTTCATCCTCACCAGTTCATCCAGGATCTCCTGCCGGTGCTGATGAAGGCTTCTGACCTGGAAGTTGTACACGGGGCAGTTCTTCTCCTTTACGCCCAGGTTCTCCAGGACCGAGCAGAACTCGTTTCGAAGGGTGTCCTTCGGCAGGCCCTCGGGGAGAGACTCTTCAGCGGTGGAGAACACGGCCCAGTAAATCTTATGTCCGTCATCAAGGAACTTGACTATGCTGCCTCCGCAGCCAAGCTCAGCATCATCGGTATGTGGCGATAAAATAAGCATTCTCATGGGCCCCTTCACCTCTCGTCAGTCTGTCTCCTCTCATCAAGTCATCTCCTCATAAGGTCGTCCTCTCATCAGGTCGTCCCCCATCACCTTAGAACCCCATCTCACACCTTGGAATTCCATCTCA
>CAZHNU010000010.1:44043-57355 GCA_964534145.1 uncultured Methanotrichaceae archaeon
CCATCTCACACCTTGGAATTCCATCTCATCTGAAATTGCGCTGGTATTCCGGATTCTCTTTCATTATCTCAAAGCTTTCCGGATAGTCCTCAACGAACCAGCAAAGAAACGCGGTTACGTTTATCTTCTCCCGGATCAGCCTCTCTCTCCTTCTCTTTCCCTCCCTTCTGGGATCGCCTTCCATAATCTCCGATGCCTTCTCGACCACGCCCCTTTCGTCATCAAACGTCCACATCAGCCCGTATCTGTTAAGATCAGCGAAAACCCCGCAGTGTTTGGCAAGGGTTGAGATATGAATCGAATGGGTTCCGAGAATTGCCGCCTCAGAGGCCGTGGTTCCCCCCTCGCCCACGTAGAGGGCCGCGTAATAAAGCAGATTGTGCAGCTGCTCGGGGGCAACTTTTACCCTCATATCCTCCAGCCTTCCGGTAAGCCTTCCTTCTGAGGTGATCAGCACCCTTCCGAACTTCTCAAGGCCTGCTGCCAGATTTTCCCTGCTCTTTATGCCCGATTGCCTGAAGTCATGGCTGGCAGTCCAGGAGACAAACCTCAAAATTATGAACGGCTCGTCCCTGCTTAAATCCAGCTCATCGAGCACTGCGCTGTCCGGCTTGAAGAACTTCGGATGCAGGTGAGTCAGCTCAGTGTAGCCGTCGTACCTGATTTGCTTATGGCCCAGGTTTCGCCGAAAGCATGCCGGAGTGAATACGGCGCTGGCAAAGGGCAGGTAAAGGCCGATCTGCTCAAGGCTTGGCTCCGTATCCTCCAGGTTGATGCAGGTCTTGTTCATCAAGCGGGAGACGTGAGAGGCGTAAATGGCTCCAAATCCTATAAAGAAGTCGGGATTGAACTCCCTGGCCATCTTATACAGTTTTATATCGCCTATCGGAATATCGATCAGCTTTTTGGCAAGGGACTTATTATGGCGCCCGAAACGGATATAGTCCAGGCCGTAATTGTCCAATAATTTGAAGGTGACCTCCTTATCAAAGGCCAAAATCAGGACTTCATGTCCTCTTTTTTGCATTTCTATGATAAAGTTTTTAAAGTAATGCACATGTGCGGGATGTGCCATGTTGACCATGAATTTCATTTCGCCCTCCCCGATGTCAATTACGTCCGAGCTTTTTCGCACGCCTAATCACGATTTTTCCTGCATTGAACAGCTTATTTTTCAATAAAATATAATACCAGTCAAAGTATTTATCAGTCCAGTTCCCCGGATGAACCAGAAGGTAAATGCGGTTTATCTGCCTTTTATTTATTATATCAAACAGCTCTGCGGTTCTGCTGATCGAGGGCTCGCCCTCCTTAAACGGCATGAGATCCCTCAGCTTTTTTTTCCTGTTCCAGTCCCACCCGGTGTCGGACAGATAGCAAAAATCGTTTCCAAGAGATAGATATGCCTCTGCCATAATGCCGAACTCCCGGTAATCGTAGAATCTCCAGAGCTCTTTGTTATCGTAAACGGATAGAACGCTTCCGTGCATGCAGATGGTGTCGATGCTGCAAATCTGGCGAAAATGCGACAGCTCAAAATTAAAAAGATTTATTGCCTCCTCATACCTGCCTCCGGCTTTGCTCAAAACCTCATAATGGTATCCGATCTCGTGGCCCATATCTCTTATCTGTTTCATTATGCCGGGGTCGAAGATGCCCTTTACGAACCTGAAATAATAGGTGGAACATATGTCCTGTCTGCTCTCCAGCTCCGCCATCTTGAGAGCCATCCCCGGCCGCGAGTCAACATCGTGCCTGAGTATTACGTAGTTAGATTTCGGCAGTTCACTCACATAATCCTTTACAGTAAAAATCCTGTATCCGCTATTGGTTATTTCCCTGCATAAGTCCTCGTACCGGTCAAGCGTAAAATCCCTGGCCATTATTTCCTCAAAATCCATCCCCTGTTGAATATGAGCGCTCTCTTTTCCGCATTTAAGGCGTAGCTTAGCGCCTGAAGCATCACGCCGGCGATAGGCAGAGGATCGCAAAGAGACAGCTCGCCGTAGCATGTTTCATCCTCCCAGAAGCTGAAGAAATCCTTCAATCCCTGAATCTTATTTGAGGTCTGCATAAGCCAGAGAATTTCGTTTGGCAAAACCCAGCGGTATTTCATTCCGAGCTTATAGGACGTGACCGGCAAAACGCTCTCCCCCGTCGCAAGCCTGTAAAGCAAATAAGGGAAATCCACCCCGCAGAAGATGGCAAGGTTTAGAGGCATCCAGAACCGCGGATTCACCTCCAGGAGCCTTGGCTTCCCATCGGGACCTATGATGAATTCAACCTCCGCAACGCCCTTCCACCCCATCTCGCACAGCAGCTTTAAGGCGTACTCAGCAACCGCCTCATTGCTGCAGCTGACTCCGACAACTGTGGGGCCGCCGCTTATCGGGTACTCCTTTACCCTTTCATATGTGAAGGAGGCCACCTTTCTGCAGCTTTCGTCGAGCAGGACACATGCCGTGCAGTAGCCCTTTTTCGCTATGTATTCCTGGATTATGGGCTCTCCAAAATACCCTTTGACCTTTTTGTATGCCAGGTCGAAATCCCCGCTGCTTTTGGCAGGCAAAATTCCCCTCGATCCCGAGCTGACCCTCGGCCTTATCAGAAGCGGGTAGGCGGCTGTCTCCCTAATCTCATCAGGGCCGATCTCCTCGGGAAAGTAGGTCTTCGGGCAGGGAATGCCGTGCTTTTGTGCTGCCTTTACAGTTTCGCCCTTATCGCTAAGGACTCTCATGGTCGAGAAGTCGCCCAGGTAAAGGTTCGTGTAATCCGACAGCATTTCCTCATTTTTAGAGAGCAGGAGGCTGGTCTCGTCTCTCACCGGCATGATCATATCGTATCTCTCACCTCTGGCCAGCCGGAGCAGCTCGCTCATAAACCTCTCAGGCTCCCTCGCCGGAGACGGGTAGACCACCCTTTTCTTGACGTACCTCGAAAAAAATGTAATATTATGTCTGAACTCCTCTCCGCAGTGAACCTCGATGCCCTTTTGGCCCAGGGACCTGGCAATGGCAAGGGCTGCAAGAGATCTGCCGTCTGTTACGAAAACTTTTTTCATTCTTTCTTCAGTATCAAAAAGGTCTCATTCGACAGGTGCATCAGCATAGTTTCATCGATACAGTTTTCAAGCCAATGAAAAAAGCTGAGGGTTTTCATCCTTCTCGGCTTTTCATTGGCCGGAAAGGGGAGGTAATTCACACCACAGGAGTAGATGGTTTTCAGGCCAATGCCGGACATTTTCCAAAAAAGCTGCGGCCCGAACCTGTGCTCGTGATTGATAGGGTGGTTCGGCTTGAAATACTTTATGACATAGTTTGTTATTCTGAAGTTCAAAGTGTTGAAATACGTAAATATCAGCGTCCCACCGTCCCGAAGCACCCTGTGAAGCTCCTTTAAAACGACCGTCGGATTGGGAGAATAAGGAATGGCTGCCACACACAGCGCCAGATCGAATGTGTCGTCCCTGAACGGCAGATAATGGTAATCGTTTATAAAGAGGGATTTCAATCCCTTTTCTTTGCAGATGGAAACCATGCTTTTGGATATGTCGCATCCGATGACCTCCGCCCCGAAGCCTTCGGCAAGCTTCAAATAGGTCCCCGTTCCGCATGCGACGTCCAGAACCCTCCGGCCGCCGGACCTTTTAAGGCATGGCGTGATAAGGTCAAGCCTTCTTCTTTCCACATACTCGGCCGCAGATCCCGGAAAAAAGTGAGTTGAATCATACTGGCAGGCCAGATCGTCGTATATCTCCTTGATGTTCATGGAAAGCTACCTCATTGAAAGCTACCCATTGCATCTTCGAGCCGCACCTTTCTTATGTGTCTTAAGCTGGTCAGTATATGCCTGATTTTTCTCTCAACCATCTCTCCCTTGAAGAGCCAGTAAAGGGGCCTTCCCCTGCCGATGCCTGGAAACCTGGAGTTCGAGATGTCTATTGGATGAAAATAGAGCACCGTATGTCCTCTTTTCAGGCTTTGCCTGATCCCTTTAAGCATTATCCCTGTGCCCAGGAACCTGAGCATCGGCCCTCCTCCGGTTGGTATTTCAAATCCTCCAAGGCTGTAGTGCGACCACGGGAACTCGATGAAATCCCTCTCATCGCCTGCATCAAGACAGCTTTTCTTTGGATGGTACGGCACTGAGGAGACACCATGGAGGTTCGAGTCTGTCTTATTGTAAAATGAATTCACACAGATAGAGGAATCATACTTGAAGCCCAATCCTTCGAGGTTATCGAGCATCCACCCCGCCACAAGCGCATTTGGCGCGCGATAGCCTATGACCTTTTTTCCGTAGATTCTTTCAAGAAGCCTTTTGGCCTGCATGGTCCTCTCTACGAACTCCTCGGCGCTGATCAGCGGCATCTTGGTCCTGGGGTGTATCTTGCAGGCATGATACAGTCCATGGCAGCCGATCTCATGTCCTCTTTCAACAATTGACTCCACAAGTCCCGGATAGCGCTTCACCACATCGCCAACTACGAAGAATGTAGCCTCTATCCGGAATTCGTCGAGCAGGTCCAAAACTCTTGTTGTCGGCTCAGTGAGATAGTCATATCCTGTGCTCCAATCCTCAAAAAACTCCTCCACATTTTTATAAACGGAGAAGGGAGAGCTGCAGACGGAGGGGATGTGATACCAATCCTCCACGTCAACTGTGACTGATAATTCAGGACTTTCTACTATATTTTATTCCACCTATTTTATATTTCATAGCCAATCTGGTTTCCGGCTAATTCTAAAGCCCTAGCTTAATAAACTGCAAAAGTACAACCGTTATCGTATTTGTCGAAAAAAATACATCATATCGAAAGGCTTAATCATTTTAAAAGCCCCGACATAATTTATGCTTCTATTCGGGCATATCGGACTTACACTCGGAATTTTTTTCCTGCTCTCCTTTTTTACCAAGCGCAAGTTCAGCTATCTGTTAATAATCGTGGCCTCGATATTGCCCGACCTCATAGACAAACCCCTGGGAAGGGTCATTCTACCGCTTGGCAGCGGAAGGCTGATAGGGCACACTCTGGCATTTTTATTTATCGTGATATTGATTGGTCTTTTATACCAGGCGCATTACCTGGCAATTGCCGTCGCGCTGCACCTTGTCGCGGACAGGATGTGGGAGCAGCCGGCAATTCTTTTTTGGCCTCTTATGGGAGGATTCCCGGTTCATGAACCTATAAGCGTAAGCGCTTATGTGTCCGGCATTGCCGGAGGGTTTTACCCATCCCTTTCAGCGACTTTTATCTCAGAGCTGGCAGGATTTGCGATCCTTCTGATTTTATTTACAGATCGACTGCGAAAGCGTATTTCCAAAGGTAAAAGGTGAGTATAGCTAATGCCTATTCCATTTGAGTCGGCCTTAAATTTTGCCAAAGAGAAAAGACCCATAAGCCATGCAAAATGGATCGAGGAAAATCAGGTCAATTTTTCTGGAAGTGGCACTAACGGATAACGGCTAGCCACTAATGGGTAAAGGCCGGTTGCTAAATGCTAACGAAACTGCATTTTATCCTCGCTTTGCATATCGAAGACCATGGCAAAGAGGATGAACTGAACTCCCAGGATGAAGGTTATCAGGGCCAGGATAACCTTTTCGAAGATGGGTCCTGAAACGATGAGCTTATAGTATATGGAGTAAAGTCCGCCTGCGATCCCCACTGCTGCAAGCACAAATCCGCAAAAGTAAAAGAAGATTAGCGGGTGAAAGCCGCCAACCAGGTACTTCTCCCTCATCCTCCAGAGGAAGTCCGATATGAGCAGGTTGGATACTTTGACGATATAACTCCCATATTTGATCTTTGACTTTTCCTGTCCATACCTGGCGGGATGGCTGATGTCCATAACCCTCAATCCCTTAACGTTTAATTTGCACAGCATGTTGTTGCAATATCCATAGCGCGGATAAACGGAGTTCAGATCGATCTTCTCTAGGGCATGCCTGGATATCGCAGTATAGCCGTTTTGCGGGTCCACCATCTGCCAGTAGCCCGAGGAGACCTTGGTCATGAAGGTAAGCATTGAGTTTCCGAAAAATCTCCACCTGCTCATCCCCATTCTCAACTCCTGGGAGATAAGCCTGTTTCCCTTGGTATAATCGGCCCTCTCATCGATGATTGGGTCCAGGAAGGATTTCAGGAAGACAGGGTCCATCTGGTTGTCTCCGGCCATGACTGCAGCTATATCAATGTCGTCCTCCAGCGATTTTTTGTAGCCCGAGACGATCGCTGCTCCGACACCTTTATTTTTTTCATGATTAATGCAGATCACTCTTTGGCTCTCCTTGCCGAAAGACTCGATTATCTCTTTTGTTCTATCGGTCGAGCAGTCGTTTACTACATAGATTTTATCGACAAAGCTTGGAATAGATGCAATGGCCTCTTTTATCAGCAATTCTTCATTGAAGGCGGGCACTACCACTGAAACTCTTTTATTTCGATACATGAGAGGCTCCGCGAATCTCCATCAGATGAACCGACCTTTAATTATTACAATTTTTTTTATTTTTCCCTTTTGCAATTTACTAAACTTTCTATATAATATTTAAGATATACTGAAGTTTTAAAATTCTATATCTACAGTTAATTCAATAGCCTTCGCTATTACAGTCAGATCCTCCTATCATCAGATCAATTCAGATGCTGAATGTAAAATTTGAAAGCTTTACATCAATAGTTTCAAAGAATGACATGCATAGCCGATTGTTCCCGTTCCCTCCTGAATTTGTCTCAACAATAAAATCCCGGCACCTATTAATAAAAACTGTCAAGAAGCGGTCATTAGGATTCCACGTTCAGGCTCAACATCATTAAAAAATGATCGAAGCTAAATGCATGAACCAACGGCAGTATCAACCGACATAAACTGAATAAATTGCATTCTGATATTGCGCTTCCAGAGCTCCATTTTAACGGCCAAATTTTGCCGGCAGCAACACGGCTCCAATCCTTTAGCACCAAATCTTGGAGCGATATAGGGGAAATCCTTGAGATTTATCGATTAAGCTGTTATTCGCATAAGAGTATTGCTCCCTTGGTGCCGTCAAGACTCGTGTCCAGTTCTTTCGATAGGTATGTAGGAAAGATTCAAGGCTGATGCCTCCAATGGCCGTTAGAAGATAAGGTGCAATACATGAATTACTGGGAGATGCAAAAGTCATTCTGGAAAACGCCTGCAGGCGTTGTAATTTGGATGGGCATTTTAGCCGCTATATTCGGCGGCCTTCTGCTTGCGCTTAACCTGTTTGTATCGCCCTTCCCAATCATCGAGACCTTCGACGCAGACCCTTCGGTAATCTCGAAAGGGGAGGATGCATATCTTCGCTGGAGCGTCATTGGAGCTTCACAGGTATCGATAGATGGGGGAATAGGCGATGTTTCGCCTAGCGGAACCAGAGCCGTCTCGCCGTCGCAAACCACAATATATACTCTGACAGCTGTAAATGGGACCAGGAACAGATCGGCGAATGCCAGGGTGATGGTCGAGGAAGAATAAGCACAGAGAAGATTGGAAATCATTAAAAAAGGGCTAATGTCCATGCAGATATTAAAAATACTATTAGCGTTGATATTGCTGGCAGCCGTACTCAATGCAGCTAATGCTGCTATGGATGAGTCATACGGGACGGTAATCAACGTGGTCGATGGGGATACCTTTGATATCTCCGTAGAAAAAGCCGATCCAAGGATAACCTCAAGTGTGGAACGCATCAGGCTTGCGGACGTCGATTCTCCTGAGATTGGCACACAGAGCGGCCCTGCAGCAAGGGATTTCACCTATGCAGTTCTCATGAACAAGAAGGTATTCCTGGACATCGATGATCTATCAGGGAGCGGACGCGATAAATACGGCCGGCTTGTCTGTATCGCTTATCTGACCGGGGCCTACGGACAGCCCTTGAGCACCCCAAGCTTTAATCAACTGCTTATAGATTCAGGACATGCAAGTCTAAATGACTTTACAGATAACGAGTTCAGCCTTGAGGAAGGACCCCTGCCAAAAGAGGTACCGTATAGCCAGCCTGGGGACAATCTGAGCGACCAGCTGGAGAACCTGAAGGACAACCTAATGGGCCAGTTCAGGGACTTTCTGGCCGCAGAGCTTGATAAAAGGTCAAATGAGGCGGTGGATTGGCTGAGAGGCCAATCTTTGGGATGAATGGTCCCTCATTTTGGATCGCGGGACAGCAAAAGGAATAAATGGTTAAACTACAAAAGCCGGACAATATGGTGCTGGCGTACTGTGGTACTCGCGGTGCCAAGGAGAAAGGAGGTTAATGATGAAAGCATTTCTCATAGTCCTAGTTGTTACGGTTCTTTTTGCAGGCGTCCTGGCCTCGGCCAGCGCCCAAAATGTATTAGATCTCAGCACTCTTGGAAAGAAAACCACCATCGAGCCCGTAGCGCTCCCCAGAGTCTCGGTCACTATGCCCACAGGCTCAGCCTCTGCATTGGGCGGGGATGAGAATTTGGAGGTCATAGACCTGAGCACGCTTGGGAAGAAGTCGCTCAAGCCAACTATTGCTCCAGCCATGATTTCGGGAGCAACTCCCATAACGGTTACACCATCGTTTGCGGTGAGAAATCTGAACATCACTGCCGAGGCCAATACTGTCTTCACCCTGCCACAGGCCGTTGCTGCCAACGCAAGCGTATACACCCCAGCGATAGCAATTTTCGGCGGATCTTAAAGGGAAACGACGATGAAGATTGAGCTGGTAGTCGACGGAGGGGCTATTCCCTTAAACGACTTCACGCAGGAGATAATAGGGAATGTGGCTGTTGCCATGGCCGAGTCCCTTAGGGGCGTAAACCCGGGCTGGAAGGAGATTACAATAAAGGTCCAAGAATGATCACTCCTTCTTGCCTTTTCTAAAGGCTGAAGTGAGATCAATGAAATAGGTCCCTTCTTTAATTGCCATGATAAGCTCCTCCCTCTCAAAGAGCGATGGCAAATTCAGCTCATAGGTTCCGGGCCCCATTATCTTTATGCTTTCCAGCTTGTCGCTCTCAGGACCAGATGCCTCAGGAACATTGCCGGACTGAGCGCTATGCGTCTGGAAATCGGGCTTTAGATCGGAATGCAAACCGAGCTTTTGATCTGGCTGCAAATCAGGCTTTAGATCAGGCTGGAAACTGGGCCTTCTTAGGTTCCTTCTCCCGATAGACTCGATCTCCGGCCTTGTCGTCTTTTCTTTTTCTCTCCCAAGGTTTGCTTCAATTCCCCTTTCGCTCGACTCTGTGCCTTTCTCTGCGGCCTCCAAGCCCTTATTCTCCCCAATCCTCCTACCCGGTGGCGCCCTCACTCCCATGGCCTTGGTTATAAGCTTTTGTGCCGAAGGATCGTTCCCCTGACTCCAGGCGTTACCGGTCCTCGAAAACATGAACTTCTTCCAGCCGCACACGGGACAGCCCTTAAGGATATCCTCTCCAGATTGAAAAACGCTGTTACAGCGGGTGCAGATGTGAGGCATCTAATCCCCTATGGAGACCTTGGTGCTTATCTGGTACTGATCCTTCTCAATGGTTCGCAGCTGGTTTGCGGGACCAATCACAGTCATTCTGCCCTTGACGTTTTTCCCAAATATTTTATTAAAGAACGAGCCCTCCTTCTTCACCGGATAGGTCTCAATCTCAATTCCCGAGAACTCGTCTACCCGTATCTCGGTCATTGTCATCTCTATCAGGCGCACCTCCTCATCGGGAGTGAGCCCGTTTTCAAGAACCACAATTCTACCCGTTTTGACCTTATCCAGGATCAGCCTGATCTTCTCCATGGATGTCATCTTTTCCATCTTCTCCCCGGATATCAGGTCCATCTCCACTTCTCGCATCAGATCACCCGAAATTAGCTGCAATCGCCTGATAAAGCTCGTCTATGTTCGATCCCTCCAGGGCCGAGATGGAAACCATCGTGTGCTGCGGGAAGGCCGATTTGATCCTGGCAGGAGATGCTCCCGGAAGGTCGTTCTTGTTGGCCACGATCAATAGTGGTAGGCCTCTAGCCTCCATATTGCCGATAACCGTGACATTGACCTGAGTATAGGGATCCTCCGTGGCGTCCATTATGAGCAGGACTCCATCCAGATCGTCCAGCCATTTTATGGCCTCTATAACGCCCTCCGTCGCTTCCTTAGCCCTCTTCTTGGCCTCGGGTTCGGAAAGGCCGAAGGCCATGAACTCCTTAAAGTCGATTTTCGTGGCCATGCCCGGAGTGTCCACTATGTCCAGCTCAATGCTCGAGCCGTTAGAGTTGATCATTATCCCCTCCTTTCTCACAGCACGTCTCGTCTCATGGGGGATAGCGGAAATCGAGCCAAATGATTCCCCACCTGTCCAGTCTTTGACTATCCTGTTGGCAAGGGTCGTCTTGCCCGCATTAGGCGGGCCGTAAAGTCCGATCTTCGCCCTCCTCTTCTTGAATATTCTGTTTACCCAAGCCCCAAGGCTCATCTTGAGGCCGCTGATAATACCCATAACCAACCTCAGGCTGATAAGGCCCATATCTGTACTAATAATTTTCCATCATTTATTCTCACTTGGCTTTGCTAACGCGGGGCAAAGGCGAGGAAGGCAAAGGCTAGGAATTAAAGTGATCTAGAAAAAGCAGCTGGAAAAATGAGCAAAAAAAGATGGCTAAATATAGATGTTTTGGGCTGGGCAGCTGCAGATGAAACCCTCAAACTCCCCTGAGCGCCTCATATTTGCCCAAATATCTTTAAGCGGCTTCTCAACGATGCTGCCATAGCTTTTTTCCAGATAAGGACAGCCCCTTACGCTGCCGTCAACGCCAATGTGGAGCCATCTCCTTCCAGCCATGCAGCCGAGCATCTGCCCCTCAAAGTAGGTGCTTGCGAATATTCTCGGACCCCCGGGAGTGGAGTTGATCTTTCTATAGATATCGATTATCTTCTCTCTTTCGAGCTGGGTCAGCTTCTCCTCGGGCGTTTTCGGAATGCCCTCCCAGATCGATAGCTCCTGCACGCCAAGCTCTGCGGCAAACTGATACAGGTCGGGGATATTCTCAACCTGGCCCGCCTTTACATGGCAGGACATCGTAACCATCAGGCCCGCATCAAGCGCATCCTTTATGGCCTGCACAGCCTTGGCATGGGCTCCCTCGACGCCCCGGACCGCATCATGCTCTGCCGCATTGGGGCTGTATACTCCTATGATCAAATTATACAGGCCTGCCTCTTTGAGCTTCACTGCCTTTTCAACAGTCATCTCAAGCCCGGGCGTAAAGAGGTTGACCACAGCCTTCTCGGGATCGACATGTTTTATCAAATCGAAAATGTCCTCCCTCAAAAGCGGATCTCCTTCGGTGAAGGTGATGATTGTGGCGCCCATATCAAGGGCCTCGTCGATCACGCGGATAATCTCATCGTGGCTTAGCTCCCCCTCGCCCTCCTTGATCAGGCAGTGGTCGCACCTTGCTCCGCATTGTCGCGTGACCTCGATGGAAACTGTCTGGGGGACCGGTCTTCCTATAGCTATCTTGGCCTCGTTTAGCAGCAGCCTGGTAAAGGGCCCGCTAGGGATTGGCGGAAGCCAGGTAGTGGCCACAATGTCCTTGACACGAACCTGCGCTGGCTTCTCCTCTGAAAGTCGCTGATTAATCGTCCTTAAGATCGGCTGAACCATCAGTGCCAGAGCGCCACTGGCCTCCATCTTGCGGCTGTCGGGATCGAAGTCCACGGTAAAGGCAGCCGTTTTTAGTAGCTGGGTCATTGCCTAACACTTTTTTTCTTGGAGTTATAGAGTTATCGCCTAAAAGGTGGAATTAACGCCTAAATTGATGATCGTGACTAAAATGCGTACTTCAAACTGGCGAACATCATATTGAATAATTATGAAAGTTTAGCTTGGATAAACAGCTATTAAGCACCAAAGCAAAGCGATAAGCATGACGGAGAAAGAGCCAATTGTTATCGCTAGTACTTCGAAGGATTTAATCTGAGACATTGTATGATACTGCGGTAAGAACATCACTACTATTTGAAATTTTCCCAATCACCGCTTGGCTGCGAAAATCGCAGTCTATACGCAAATCAAGGCTTCATGCCAGTCCGGCTATGCTCATAACGTTTAATTATCCTTGCAGCCTGTACGGGAGCGGTGATCGAGTGTCTGAAGTTGTGCTGGCCTATTCAGGAGGCCTGGATACATCTGTATGCATTCCGCTCTTAAGAGAGCGCTATGGATTTGATAAGGTCGTTACAGTTCTCGTCGATGTCGGACAGCCCAAAGAGGATATTTTACGCGGACAAAAAAGGGCAAAGCAGCTTGCGGACGAGTATTATGTCATAGATTCCAGGAAGGAGTTCGTGGATGATTACATCTTCCCGCTGATCAAGGCCAACGGCTCCTATGAGGGCTATGTGCTCGGGACTGCCATCGCCAGGCCGCTCATCGCCGGCAAGGCCGCAGAGGTCGCCAAAGATCTGGGCATTAAGAACCTGGCCCACGGCTGCACAGGACGGGGAAACGACCAGCTCAGGTTCGAGGCCGTCTTCAGGGCCACGGACTGCAGGGTCATTGCTCCGATGAGGGAGCTTGACCTGGCTCGCGAATGGGAAATTGAGTATGCGCGCGATCATGGAATCGACGTTCCCGTCACCAAAGAAAAGCCCTGGTCGATTGATGAAAACCTGTGGTCCAGATCGATCGAGGGAGGCCGCCTGGAGGACCCCTACTTCGAGCCGCCCGAGGAGATCTACGGCTGGACGAAGAGGCCTGACTCCGGCAGGCCCGCGCAGGTGGTGGAGATCGGGTTTGAAAAGGGCGTTCCGGTGTCGCTGGACGGCAGCGATATGGACGGCATTGACTTAATCGCAAGGCTAAACGAGATTGGCGGCGAGCACGGTGTCGGTAGGACCGATATGGTTGAGGATAGGGTTTTAGGCCTCAAGGCCCGCGAGAACTACGAGCATCCTGCAGCCACGATTCTCCTGACGGCTCATGAGGACCTGGAGCACCTGGTGCTGTCGAGAGCTGAGCTTCGTTTCAAGTCATCCGTCGATGAGGCATGGTCCGAGCTGGCCTACATGGGCCTGCTGGACGATCCGCTCTACTCCGACCTGAACGCCTTCATAGACCAGAGCCAGAAAAGGGTAAACGGCTCGGTCAGGATGAAGCTCTACGCCGGCTGCGCGATACCCGTGGGCCGCAAGTCTCCGGATGCGCTGTATGCCCAGGACATGGTCTCATTCGACTCCCAGACGCTAAGCCAGCGCGACGCCGAGGGGTTCGCCAAGTACCATGGATTCCAGGCGCGGCTTATGCGGAGAAGGTGCGCCTGAAAAA
>CAZHNU010000010.1:57455-76290 GCA_964534145.1 uncultured Methanotrichaceae archaeon
AAGGTGCGCCTGAAAAAAGCGAGGATATATTTGATAAGAGCCCCTATCATTTAGCATGCCGAGGCTCGTTATATCCGAGGATGCCGGGTCGCAGGACCTGGCTCCGCTAGCCCTGGCGATCAACGAGATCGTCAGGCTCCCTGTTACTATGCGAAGCGTCAAGCATGCAGGGGTAAGAGTGGAAAAGGGGAAAGTGCTGGACGACAAATACACTGGTCCTATTTTAGAGGAGGTCCTGGCTACGGGAAGGCCGGCCAGGACGGTTCCTGCCAGCGGAGCTTATAAGGGAGTCCCCGTTTCAGTTGCCCCGGTAACTGCAGAGGGCAAGGCAGTGGCGGCAATTGGAATTGTGGATATCGTCGGGACAATCGATATTCCCGAGGTATTCGGAGCTTACGCGGACGTCGTAAAGCAGGTCGAAGAGAAAAGGTGAGATGAAGATTCGCTCCGCAGAGCAAAGCGACCTTCCAGCAATTGTGGAGATCGAGGGGCTGTGCTTCCCGGAGGAAACGGCATTTCCTCCGGGCATGTTCTCTTATCTGATCAGATACTCCGTTGCGATTGTTGCCTGCGAACCTGATGCAAACGATTCTGACAATAAAGTTGCAGGCTTCATCATAGGATACGCCAGCGGGTGGACGGGCGTCGTTTACACTCTGGATGTCCACCCCGATTACAGGGGCAGGGGAATCGGGAGAGCGCTTATTGCAGCCCTCGAAAAGGAGCTTTTGGACGAGGGCGCGAAGGCCATTAAGCTGGAGGCGGCGGTAGACAATCCCAGGGCTGTGGAGCTTTATCGGAGCGCCGGATATCGCGAAAGCGATCTTATCAGGAATTATTACGGGCGGGGAAAGGATGCAGTGAGGATGTGGAAGGTGCTTTGTTGATTTCTCATCGAGGCCCTGAGGGAGAGGCGCGCTTCCTCCGCTGCAGAGGAGGCGGAGGTTCCGGAATCCTGCCGGGCAAATATCATGAAGTACGAAGCCAAACCGCTGGAAGAGTCCATTGATACCTTCTGGCAGGGATGCTGCGGGCCCAGATCATTTGAGGTGAATCCCAGAAGGCCGGAGGTGGAGGGCGCAGTTTTAGAGAGGCTTGGGGCCGCGCCATTCTCCATAGGAAAGGACAATCTGGCATCGCTGCTGTCAAAGGCTTATGAGATAGCGAGTCGTACGGCGATTGAAAAGGCGGAAGGGAAATATAGGTATGTGAAGATATTGGCATCAATGAACACTTGTCTCGCAGTTTTCATGCGCTTCCTCTAGCCCTTCACAGCGCTTCACGATCCCAAAGATTCCACTGGTAGCGCTCCCCTGGATACTTATCTCGACCTTGTCGCCTTCTTTCAGGTTCAGCTCTTCGAGGGGCTTGAGAACCTTGTCTTCATATTTTGCCCTGATCACGACACCATCATATCACCAATCATTTGCTTGCCTATTATTCCTATATAACCTACATTCCGCACTTTCAATTAACGCAAAAATAATTTTCAAGCCAACATGAATTTACATTTTGATTTCATGATCCAATTTCAATCTACAAATCGAAAAATCAAAATTTTTACTTAAGTATTCTCAACATTTCTTTTTACTGTACTTTCCAACTTTTTAACAGATTTATAATATCCTCTTATTAAATCAAAGCGCAAATTTCCCATTGAAAAATCAAAACCCCACCCTAAAGGGTGGGGTATGCTATGGGCCGCACTACGGACCGCAATCTCGATTTTCGTGTATTCAGAAATCGTCTAATCTTTGTTGCCCCGGCTTCCTTGATCTACACGATTGAAGCTTTGCTTTCGGTTTTCCCTGAGATTCCTTAATATAGTGCTTGACTGTGTCGGCAGTCACATTTCCAACGGATCGAAAGAATTTACCACTTGACCAAAGGCTTCCACCCCAGTAGCGTTTCCTCAATTCAGGATGGAGCGTGAACATCCTATAAGAGCTGCCTCCTTTCAAGTTTTGAACGGCTTTTGATAGAGAGGTGCTTGAATGCAATTCAAGGAATAAGTGGGCATGATCCTCTGCAAGTTCCAAGGCATGGATCTTATTCTCCTGCTCCATGCAAATATTTTTGAGGATCAACTCGCAATCCTTTTTAACTCGCCTGTCGTAGAATATCTTGTATCGGTACTTAGGCACCAACACGATGTGGTAGGTAACCTGACCATAGCCGTGGCTAAAACTGCGAGAGTTCCAATGCTTATCACATCCTAGCCATAGGCGGGTGGCACCACCTATGGCTAAAGTGCCAAGTGCATCCACATTTTAAAAAGTAATGTCTTAGCGATTATAAGGGGATGAAAAAAGGGCGAGGGTTCACTTCATCCCCGACTTCAAGGTCGGGGAATTCGTGACCCTCCGCACTCCTATGTATTTAATCGTTGTTTAGTTTTGGCAATCTAGTTTTGCCTTTTCACCGGGCACCTTTGCGACTTCCAGCCCGCCATTCCACCGAGAATAACCACCAGATCTTTCCAGCCGTTACGCTGCAAAGTGCTTGCAGCTATCATCGAGCGCAAACCGCTGCCGCAGAATATGTAAATAGTTTTATCCTGCGGTATTTCATAAAGGTGTTTTGGGACCTGGGTTATATGGATGTGCTGCGATCCAGGAATCCCGCCGTCCCTCTTAAGCTCTGCATCGCTCCTGACATCCAAAATCGATACAGGCTCGCCTGCATCTATCAGGCGGCATGACTCCGAGACATCGATCATCCTGATGGATTTGCTTTCCATGCCCGACATATGCCAGTTGAGCATCCCTCCTGCCAGATAGCCCTTGATATTGTTAAATCCAATTCGTACAAGTATCCTGGTGACATCCTCAGGGTCGTTGGTCTCGTTCACCAGGAGTAAGGGTTTATCGTAAGCGAGGAACCATCCGGCAAAGCTGGCAAGGCCGTTTTTCCATATGGACAACGCTCCGGGAATGTGGGCCGCACCAAATCCCAGCTCCATTCTCATGTCGATCACCTGGGAGCCCTGCATCAAAGGCTCGAAGTCCTTTGGAGAGAGGGGCACAGGCGTTGGCAGCGAGCCCATGACAGGCCCCTCCAGGTTCAGCCGTTCCATCGTTGTGAAATATGGGGGCCTCTCAGGCTGGCTCTTTAAGAGGTCCGCCACAAACTCCCCTTTATCCCTGTGCTGCAGCCTTGGATTGCTTTTTCTTTCAAGGCCGATGGTGGTCCACAGCCGCTCTGCTATAGATTCGCCGCAGACCGAGCCTGCCCCATGGGCCGGGCAGAGGACGACCTCGTCGCCCAGAGGCAAAATCCTCTGAAATATGCTGTCATAAAGAAGGCCGGCCATCTCGGGAGCCTTATCTTCCCCTAGAAGATCGATTCTGCCGACCTCTCCGGCAAAAAGGGTGTCTCCGGAGAAGAGCACCCAGGGGACGCCGCCCGGATCGTGCATGAGGTAGCTCATAATTCCCGGCGTGTGGCCCGGTGTATGGACGGCCTCTATCTCCAGCCTTCCAAACCGCCACCTATGGCCGTCTTTTACGGCCTTTCCATACCTGTAGTCCCACTGGCTGTCTGCATGCCATATCTCGGCGCCCGTTTTGGCTGCCAGCTCCATAGACCCGATGACGTAATCCTCATTCCTGTGGGTTTCGAGGATGTAGACAATCCTCATGCCCTCTGCCGATGCGATATCCTTGTAGACATCGCAGTCTCTGCGGGGATCGATGACAATAGCCTCGTTTTTATCCCCAATTAGATAGGAGTAGTGGGCCAGGCCCTGGGAGACTATCCTCTCGAAGATCATGTTTCACCTCTGCCTATCCTTTCGGCATCATTACCTTCCGCTATCATTAGCTTTCGCCATCATTAGCCTGTAATTATTCCCTTTTTGGCAGTCTATTCAGAGCGAGGGCGATCCCCAGTAACCGTCGGATTCTCCGAGTGTGCCGACCACTCGGTGAACGAACCCTCGTAGATCTTGACCTTCTCATGCCCTAGATAGAACTTGAAGAACAGGAACTCGTTAGTGGCCTCGCGGCCTGTGCCGCAGTAGATGATAAGCGTCTTGTCCGGCGTGATGTTGAACTTGGATATCAGCTGACTCAGCTCCTCGTCGTTCTTCATGAGCTTTGGGTTTTCCTTTGTCATCAGAGTGCGCCAGGGAAGGCTTAAAGCGCCCGGTATGTGGCCGTTCTTCATCCAAAGCCCGCCCTCTTTATAGCTCTCAAAGGGACGGGCGTCGAAGACCATCACATTCTCGCGCCCATGAAGCCTTTTAAACTCCTCATAGTCTACGAAGTAATCCCTTCGGATATGGATATCGAAGTCCGATTGATTGCACCTCGGAAAGGCCTTTGTAAGCTCATGGCCCTCAGCCTTCCATTTCTCCAATCCCCCGTTTAGAATGTAGACCTTGTTGTGGCCGAAGCGTATAAGCGAATAGGCCATCATCGTCTGCTCCAGACCGTCGCCCAAACCTGACGCGCATTTGCTGTATTTGCCGGATGCCGAATACACCACCACCGGCCGGTTGGGATCGATCCCGGCCCGATCGAGGATTGGCTTTAGGGCCTCAGGCGGAATGTACATGGCCGGAAGGTGATTCCAGGCGGAACGCAATAGTCCCTCGTTCAGGTAGACGGCCCCAGGAAGATGCCCCATGATGTAATCGTGAACATTGGGCTGTACATCCAGGAGCATCAAGCCTTCATCGTTTATATGCCGTGCAAGCCAGTCTGTCGATACCCACTTGACGAGGGAATCTCCGGGGGGATAGGGATCTGTCTTCATTTATCTAATTAACGTCTTCTTTTAGAATTTCCAGTTTTGCCTTTTCCCACGGGGCTATTCCGCCTTCCGTTATGTAGAATATGGGATGAGGAACAATCTCCTTTACTCCGTCCAGCTCTTTGCACCGCCCGACCTCGCGCAACCTAAGTTTGCTGCAAAGGAGGGCGAACTCATACCTGAGCTGTCCTCTGGTCAGCGGCAGCTTCTCCGTCGATGGCACAGAGCCAATCTTGCATCTGTTGAAGCTGTGTCCCCTAACGGCCGCCTCACTACACACCTCATGCAGGTAAAAGGCAATCGCTGCTAGCGGATCCGGCGCCTCCCTGAACCTGATGAGCTGGGGATGATTTTTATATCCTCTGGTCTCTCCCCTGAGCACCTTTTGGGTCAGCAGCGCCTCTCTCCAGAGGGCCACCAGGCCTCGCGAATCCAGGTAGCGAGGATGAATAGACCACAGCCTCAAGGGTTTCAGCCTCCATATGGCGAAGTTAAGGAAGGCCGCAAAGCTAACCCATAACCTCCTCGTCATTTTCCCTCCAGAAAGGATGGACTATGCAGAGGAACTCTAAATCTAGGTCCCCTGCGTTTCGGATATGCTGTATTGATCCAGGCGGTATATAGATTGCCTGGCCTCGCTTCACCCCTGCATCCTCGCCGTCGATGCTCATGACTCCCCATCCCTGCAGGATGTAGTAGACCTCTGATGCCATTTTCAGCCTGTGAGGTAGTGATGCGCTGCCGGGCTTCAGCACTGCGTGAGCGATGCTGTAAGGAATGGCAGCGTTATCCTTTGAAGGGTGAAGAAGCTCACAGAGCAGGGTATCATCCATGGCCGAAAAGCAGCTGCATTTCTCAATATCTTTAATTAGCAATTTAATTCCACCCTGTAGTTGATAAGTGGGCAATTGAATATCAGACTATCCAGATCGAATTTAAGAGAATATTCCTATCCTCGATCAAGATAGTGTTCATTAGCCAATCAATGAGGCCCGGCATGCCTTTTAGCTCCCGTTCCAGAAGTTGCGAGATCTGGTATTCATAACCTTCGCAGCACTGCCGCACAAAATGCCTTTGTTTATTTAGCGATTCTTTTATTCCTTCTTCAAATATCGAGGATAAGCTCCCCTTTGAATCCGGCACGAGGCCGTCAATGATATGCGCTCTTATTTCCTCTCCTCGCGAGTTGCACGTTCGCACGCAAAGCGTTGCCTGACCATCTTTTAAGAGCACAAAGAAGTATCTCCCCGGGTTGGATAGAAGGTCAGAGCGCAGCTTTTCAAATGAGCATTCAATTCCAATCTTTATCAAAACCATTTCTCCTTCAATTTTTTCTGCGCGGTCCAGGGGGAAAGGTACGGGAAGACAGCGGGATCATTTTAAGGCTTTATTCCCAAGAGATCTAAATGCAATCATCTAAATAAACCCAGACCGATGATTATAATTTTATTTAATTGGTGCTTAATATTTAAAAAATTTGCGCTCTGTCTATGAGATGATATGCCAATAGAACGTTCCTCTATTTTTTGCTTTTCTATAAATAAATTGTAATTCAATCCGTCAATAAAAATTAATTTATAAGTTTGATTATATGTTTTGTTAATCCTGCCTGGTAATTCGATGAAAATTTATTGAGAAATTAATTGCAATTTAGATCTGGAATTCAATTAATAAAACTTGATATGTCACTAAAATCGGACAAAAAAACATATGATACCCATAAAAAATCATCGAAATTAGGGATATAATAGATATCCATCGGATCATTATTACTATGATCCTTAACCGATGGATTAATATATCTTATGATAGTGATATGTTGAGACAGTAACTTTATTCGGAGATTAATCTATGTCAAAAGGAGGTATAAAGATATCTAAGGCCTTTATCTTCTCACAAGTATTCATTACCCTAGTACTCCTCTGTATGTCTGCCGCCGGCCAGACAAGCAATGAAACCATTGCCTTTGAGCCCATTGATCACACTTATATTTACGATGTCAACGATGATGGAAGCGTTAGATGCACCTGGTCTACGACCATTGTACCCAAAGAGCCGACCATTCTTTATACATACTCCTTCCGCGGCGGTGAGACAAATAACTATCAGGCAGAGGATTCCCTGGGCCAGATACTGGATGCCGATGTAAATGAGGCAAACGGACAGAGGGAAATAGCTCTCATGCTCGCAGGCTATCCGCTAAATGAGCCTTATCAGTTCAACCTGAGCTTTGATTGGAGCGGGCTCCTCACGAGGAACGGGGATCGGCATACTCTCTATACGAGCGTGGATGTGGGTGAGCCTCAGGCCGCCGGGATAATAGTAATACCTCCAATGGATTCGAGAATCGGGACATCGATCATAACCAAGGGAAATTCCAGCGAGCCGTTCCAAAGAGAGACCCTCTCCAGCAGAAACGCCCTTGTCTGGCATAGCGATAATACAGGAAACGATACTGAGATCGTATTCCGTGCGAACTTCAACTACTACAACGCATATCTGTCCATGATGGATAACCTTAATAAGTTCATCATCGGCCTCATGATCATCATCGCTGCCGCTCTTCTCTTGGGATACAGAAAGAAGCTGCCGGGAGTGGCGTCCAAGATAAAAGAGCATATATGAGCAAAGGGTTGGACAGAGAATCCACCATGAGCAGCGACTCTCGAAAGCCGATAAGAGTCAGGGACCTCCTTCCATATATTCCCCTGCTCTTTTTCATATTCTGGGAATCGGGAATCGTCCATTCCTATTTCCGGCTGATGACTCCCTTGTATGCAGTGAACCTGGTCTCCGGCCTATCATTGCTTCTTTATTTCTCCTGGGGAAGGTTCGAGAAGGCCAGATTTTTGGGATTACCCATCTTCTTTATGCTGTTTCTGCTTAGGAACCCTGTGCCTTATATCTTCCTTTTACTGGCAGTAGTATACTATTTCTACAGAAATGAGTATTTGCTCAAAACCGTTTTCATCCTGATTCCCTTAGCGATAGTAGAGGGACTCGGCATCGGCCTGGATATCAGGATCACCCTCCTAATAACCATAATCATGTTCCTGATTGCAGTCCGATTTGAGCTGGGGGAGGGTTTGAGGGTTAAAGTCAAGCCTCTTACAAAGGGAGTGCTCTATGCCTCTCTCATCCTTCTCCTCATAAGCATCTCTCCGCTGGACCCTCTCGCCAGAGAGAAAAACAGCAAGATCTTATACGACGGATATCATCATGGGCTTGACTCCGCCTTTTTTGACAACGACACGATCACCCATTCGACCCTGCGGTACCTGAACACCGTGGGGTACAACGCCTCGGTTCTTGAAGAGCCGATCTCTCCCAAATCCCTGGATGGCGTGAGCGTGCTCATATTGGAGACTCCCGAAGAAGCCTTCTCCAAAGAGGAGATCGGCTATCTCATCGATTTTGTCAAGGGCGGAGGCGGTCTGTTCGTCCTTGGTGACCACACAAATATCATGGACTGCTACAATACATTAAATCCCATTTTGCATGAGTTCGGCCTACACCTAAACTTCGACTACAGCATGCTCTGGGAGCCCCATTTTGTCAGCCTCGCAGGCTTCGACAGCATTGAGGAGACGGCAGGAGCCACTCTGTCTCTCAACAGGTCGGACGCCCTCATCCTCTATGCCCTGAAATACACCACCTGGGCCGACCTGGGCGACTGGTCTGCAGAAAACCATGCCTACATGGGAGATGTAATTCCTCAGGAGAACGAGCAGTATGGAGTTCTGCCTATTTGTGCGGCTGCCAACTACGGCAAGGGGCGGGTTGTCGCCATTGCCAACAGCGATTCCCTAAGCGGCCCAAATCTCCTCTATAACTACGGCTTCGTAAACAGGCTGCTGAGCTATCTCAATTACGAGAACAGCCCACTTAAGAGCACATGGTTCCAGGCAGCTATGGCAATCCTCGTCCTGCTTGGAGTGTTCCGGGCGCGCCTGGCATCGATTCAGCCGCTTATAATCTCTACAGCCATTGTGTTGGTGCTGGTTTTTGTCCAGGCGGCTATCTCTGAAACGCCCGAGCCGTCAAACCTGATCGCCCTGGACGTAGGACATGCAAACATCGAGGGCTACGGGTCTCCACATCAGTACAAAAACGTCTTTCTGTCTATTTTCGCCCAGCACTACGGCTTCAATCCGGTACTTATAAAAGAGGTTCCACAGGACATTGAAAAGTATAAGGCCTATGTCACGATGGGGCCGACAGAATCCTTCAGCTCTGAGGATGCAGAGCGGATAAAACGCTATGTCCAGAGCGGCGGTACGCTGATTGTATTCGACGGCTATCATTCGGACACGCCTGCCAATACCTCAAACAGCGCAGCGAACTCGCTGATCAACGGCTTTGACCTTTACCTCAACGGATCGCTTTTAGGAGAAATCAGCTACTTCAACTACACATCGTGGGGCTTCAATCTGCCTTATATGCAGCAAACGCGGATTCCGGTCGCCCCGGTCGCTCCGGAAAATAATTCCCTGGTGGAAGGCATTGATGGAAATATTACCATGTACTCTGCAGTGGAGGTTCTGGGTGGAACGCCCCTTGCCATGTATAACAGCACGGCTCCCGTCATTGTTTTGCAGGACTATGGCCGCGGGAGGATAATTGTAGTCGGAGACCATACGATATTTAGGGAATTCGTGAGGTATGAGCCTGTCTTCAGCTATCCCGATCCGAATTTAAAGAAGTTCGTCGATAACCTGTTCGTGTCCATCGGCGGGAGGGAAGAGAATGGAATTTGAGTCCAAAGTGACAGGGTTTGCAACAGGGCTGCTGCTTTTAGGAAGCTACATAATGCTGTTCGACCTGTGGGACTATTCAGGCTTCATGGTCGCATTGTCCTCCGCCTTGCTCCTGCTGGTAGCGTTTCGCGACCATGTTTTCGGAAGATCGGACCTGCTGGGATTTGCCCTGGCCGGGGTAATAGCCCTGGCCTTCTACAGAGATCTTGTCAACATCACATTCCTGCCGCTAGTCGTGGTTCTGGCTTTATCGCTATTCGCAATCAACGCCCATGCCGAGGCCTTCATCCCATCGATGGCGGGCCTTTTAATCCTGCAGTTTTTGAACCCGGCGTTTTTATTGAAAGGGCTGAACATAGTTTTCGTGAGCCTATCGCCTCTACTGAAGGTCAGCTACGAAATAAACGACCTCGGGTATATGGTCCTCTACCACACCAAGACCCATTTGCCGATCCTCATGGACGAGGTAAAGCTGCTGCTTCCCTTTTATGCGGCGCTGATGGTTGGCGGCCTTGCTCTGCTGGCAATTCTTGAGGATGACAGAAAGAGCCTGATGAGAAATGCTCTCATAATTGCGGTGATCCCGTTCCTGTTCATAATCCTTACCCTGCAAAGCATGCTCTACGGCCCTGCTACATCAAATTTTTTGCCAGACAACCTTCAGTCCCTTGCCCTGCCGTTTGCATGCATACTCTTGATGTCCATCCTGATCCCAGGAGCAACCATAAGGAGGCTTCAGGAGGGAGGCCTGGGCGCTCTTGCTGATATGAAGTTCACCTTGCCGCTGTTGGGGGCATTCTTCATTCTTGGCCTATTCTACTATACGCCCATTACCGCAGGCACTGATCCGATAATTATAATCGATGAGTCCAACAGCGAGTGGGAGCCTTTCTGGACAGATTATCTCCAGACCTATAAGATGGACCCGGTTAGCGGTACGAATAACTACCATGGAATGCTCAGCATCCTGGCCTCGCTTTACGATGTGGCCATGACCGTCGACCGGCCCGAGAAGCAGCCGGCGGTAAGCTCTGTTAAGGCTGTGCAAATCGACGAGCTATCCCTTGATACCTTAAAAGAGATTGCCGGGGACCGCAAGGCCGTGCTGGTGATCAAATGCCTGACCAGCCCTTATAACCAGTCCGAGATAGACGCCATTACGAACTTCACGGCTGAAGGGAACGGCCTTCTCCTGATCGGCGAGCACACGGATATCTACGGCATGTGCACCTATCTAAATCCAATCTCGGAGCAGATGGGATACAGGTTTTTGCCCACAGGCGTCCAGGACATATATACCGATACCAGAGGGTCCATTACTCAAAAGGGAGAGCTTCCCCCGCTCATGGCCCGCTACATGACAGGCGACCAGGTATGGGAGACCAGCGCAAGCATGGAGAAGCTGAAGAATGCCAGGCCTTTATTTGAGGTGATAACCCGCCCGAGCTACTTCGCACACTATCGAAACGAGACCTCCGCCTTCTTCCTGACAAGGGAATTTACAGAGGAGATCAAGCTGAACTCCCAGTTCGCCAGGCATCTTGTGCTGGCCGGAACCGATTACGGTAAGGGCAGAGTCGTTCTATTCACGGATTCCACGGACTTCAACAACGGAATCGTGGGCTTCGGAAACCATGCGCCGCTGTTTATGTCAATGGTCGAATACGTCTCCCAGGAGGAGAGGTACAACAAGGCTCTGGTGCCGCTCTTGATCTTGATCGTCGCCCTCGCGGTGGTGCTAATTAACCGGAGAAATGCCCTTAATGCCCTGGTTGTTCTCTCCATCCTCCTCCTGCTGTCGTTCAACCTCTCCTATCCTCTGTCCCATTACACGACATCGTTCCCGGAGCTTAAAGGAGAGCCGAAGATAGTACTTCTGGAGTCGGATCAGCATTACGTGGAGGAGTATCTCTCAGGCATGTACGACATGGAGAAGCTCATGGACAAATACTTCCAGGAGAACCTGACAGCGCTCATAATGGCAAGCCCGCCTCAGGAGTGGATCGGGATTAGCAGCAGAGTGGAAAGCCTCAAAGATGTCATAGGGGACCTGCAGTCGCCGCAAAGCTGATGCGGGCTGCGGCGTAAGGGCCGCTTGTCATGGACTTCTTGTCAGGGCCCGGCTTTCCAGCTATTCCAGGCGGAGCTTGGCCGCAGCTGCGGCTCTATAGCCGCCTTCTTCATTTTCGGTTGCCAGTCTCTTTTTCAGCAGGCGGCATTTTCCCGGCTGGATTTAATGGCAAACCAATATGACAGGCGTGCATCTTATAGCAGACCTTATATGTGAGCAAATCTATCATATCTTGTACGATCTTACAAGTCAATCCCCTTGGGCAAGGGTTGGGTTGAGGCTGGCTGAAAATATTACGACCCTGCAAGAAGGATATGCAAAAAAAGAGGAGCAAATATGACCTGTGATCGCTGCACTAGAGCACCGGTTGGCGCATGCGTAGGCGAGGCGTTTTGTGCATCTATCCATCTTTCCGATGAGGATGCCTGTAAGCTTGCGGCTGACATCTGCCTTTCATGGTGGAAAAAAAGAGACGAAGAGGTTGAGATTGATGATGTGCTCTGGGAGATGTCTGAGCGGCGAATCGATGAGCTGGCGACCGATCCATATATGGCAAGAGCATACCTTGCTGAGAAAAAGATTGATTGACCTGCTCTGCCAATCGTTTTTGGCAATTATTCAACCAATGCAATCAAAATATGGATAAAAGCGCAAGAATATATCTGCTTATAAGCTCACCTATTATCTCTCCCACCATGACGGGAGCTTGACCTGTAATCCAGGGAAGCCTTTCATCCAGTCTTTCAAGTCCTTTTCGCTTCCTCCCTGAGATGTCACGAAGTTCCTTATCTGCTCCATGCGCCAGCTGTTCATAGCCTCCATAACCGGCTCAGGATCAAATCCGTGAGCCTTGATGTACTCCTCGCGGGTCATCTCGTGCATATTTGCGTCGACGTATTTTTTGGTTGCCTGATCAGCCATCAGCCTCATCCCTGTAGGCATATCCGCAGGACTGATGCATACATCTTCGCAGTAAACCCAGCCCTCACCGCCTTTTGCCTGCTCTATTCTGAAGGGCTTTCCGCAACCGGGACAAACTCCGATCATTTTCGCCGCCTCTATTTCAAAAATTTCCTGAATAGTTATTCTATTATCATATGGTATATATCTTTCTATTAATAAGATGTCTTGGATCCAATTTTAGCTAATTCACTGTTATACTGCTTTACGCTTGCATGGATTCCCAAAGCAAAGCCGGCCAAAGAGCTATGTTTTTCTGGACAGATCCTTTCCTAAAGGCAATCCCTTCATTTAAATTTTCGACACAGCAATACTGTCGCAGAGTCATAATTTCCTTGAGATACACCTTTATAGTTTGAACGATGCTGCTAAATAATCCAAAGCCAATTAAGCTAGTATTAATATTGCATAAAAAAGCAATGAGGTGGATGGATGAAAATCGGGAGTATGCACTGCAAATCCGCCCTAAGAGGGCTGGAGATGCTCGTAGGATGCTTGTTGCTTAGCTCTGGCCTATGCATTCTGGCTTTTTCGCCGGTTGCGGCTCAGGCCAACAGCTTAACACCGTTTAGCGCAGATTTGGACGGCTATGCAGAACTCGGCTTCCATGTTCCCACTGCAGCCGCGGTTGAGCCGCAGTCACTGGATGTGGAAAACTATACCGGTGGAAGAGAGGTAAAGGCAATCCTGCTCATCAACGGCAGTAGAGTCTCTGTGCATCTTCTCTATCCCTGCGATGAACTAGGCTCACAGCTTGATGCTGCGGCCTTAAAGGCAGCAATTGATGCGTATAACCCTGCGATGTCGCAGGCGGTCTACAATCCGACCCCACTAAACATGAGTGAGCAATCTGCCTCCTGGGGCCAGGTGGGCAGCCAAATCTTCGTCGCCTATCAGCCGTCGGTTCAGACAATTGCCCTGGTGCTAATCGAGGATAGCCTGGATGAGAACACTATGGAGTATTTGCTTGGATCTCTGAATATAGCGGTGACCAAGGGAAGCTCTCCGCTGTTCCCCGGATATTGCCCTGATTCAGGAGAGTCCGCATCAGAGGCGGCTCCTGCAGGCTCCGCCAATGGAAGCAGCGCTGTGGCTGCCGGCGCCAATCTGCTGGAGAATTTGAAATCGGGGGGTATAAAATCAGCCGGCGAGGCCAGACAGACCAAGATTGAAACCGGAAAAGAGAAAATGTCCACCGACCTGGAGGCTGCCCAGGATCGGCTGGCTCAGGCAATGAAGAAGTTCTGAGGATTTCAAAGATTGCCCGGGCTTTACTTGGGCTTTTTGTTCAAGCCCAAGTTAATTTTTGCCTTTTTTAGCTAATATCATTATATATCCAGCCGAACAATTGGATTTCTGAAATGATTTCCGAAATGAACGCTTCTACCCCTACCTATGCCTCGATTGTGGTTACCAGCTGCCTGAGGATCCGTCCTGGAGAGGATGTCCTCTTATTCGCGGACAGATATAAACTACAGTTCGCCGAGGACCTTTCCAGCGCCGTAAAGGATGCCGGAGGAGCAATTTCAGTCGTCTACGTTCCGGACTCCATACGGCCGGTGGAGAAGATCACCGATCTGCATGCAGTCTCTCTGGCAGCGGCAGATGCAGTAATCTACATCCTTCAGACAGGGGTAGCGGATAGGAAAGGGCAATTGATAGACCTCTCCAGAGAGGTGACCTTCAGACATCAGCTGATCTCTCTTCCATCCCAGCATAAAGGCCGGATCTGCATGATGCCGGGCTTTACAGAAGAGATGATACCGTCAGTGGCGATAGACTACCAGAGGCTCGACGGCCGCTGCCGTCTGCTGGAGAAGGCATTGTCCGATAAAACCATTAGAGTTGTCAGCGACCTTGGAACCGATGTCTCATTTAGCCTGCAGGGCAGGAAATTTTTGATAGACAACGGGGACATATCCTTGCCGCGACTTCACGGCAACGTTCCTGCGGGCGAGATATATACGGCCCCGGTGGAGGATACTATGAGCGGCCGTTTGGTGATCGACGGCAGTGTCGGCGGTCTGGGTTTGGCTGATCGGCCCTTCGCGATTCATCTGGAAAAGGGCCTAATCAAGGAGCTACAGCCCCTGGGGGAGGCAGGAAAGGTTTACCAGAAGTTCGCGGAAATCTGCGAATACGACGCCCCCGCCACGAAGACCATAGGGGAGTTCGGTATCGGGCTTAACCCTGGAGCGAGGATCATTGGAAAAATGCTTGTAGATGAGAAGGTCGAGGGAACGGTGCATTTCGCCTTTGGAGACTCCTACGGCCTGGGAAGAACGAAATCCAGGTTTCATACTGATTTGCTGGTCACAGGGCCGTCCATCTTCGCTGATGGCGAGTGCTTAATGAACCGGGGGAAATTCGTTTTAGATATCGGATAATCCGGTGAACAATAAATCCATAAAAAATTTTTGGGCTTTAAAGCAATCGATCTAAAGGCAATAAATCTGAAAGCAATTGATCTAAAAACAATCTATCATCACCTCGATGGTCCCGTCCTCCTAGAATCACTCACCCTCCCAAAATCAATGAATCCTTGGTCAACATCGACAAAGAGAAGCTCAACGCGAATTTTATCACCGACATCGACGCCCTGGTAGCCGCTTTTGAGCATCCCTTCAACGGGGATGCTGAGGAGCCTGACCCATGTCCCCTTCGCGGAAGCTCCCGTAACCATCGCATCAAACTGCTCCCCAATTCTGGACTGAAGGAGAAGTGCCGCTGCGGATTTGCCCACCTGCCTTTCAACCTTGTTGGCATCATCCTCCTTCTTTGTGCAATGGGCCGCCAGGGCATCCAGCTCGTCCATGCTGTAAGGCATTGGTCTATTATCTATCGCGGCCTTCAGCAATCTCTGCGTTATCAGGTCGGCGTACCGGCGGTTGGGAGCTGTGGAATGGGTGTAGTCATTGACAGCCAGGCCGAAGTGCCCCGTGGAATCGTCTCCCGGAATCTCCGCAACGTATTCGCCGGAGCCTAAAAGCTTGATTATTGCCAAAGACAGGTCTGGGAACCTGAGGGGATCGGCAGCCTTCGCCATGGTGAGGAACATTTCAAGCTTTTTAGGGTCCGGGCTTTTCGGAAGCTTGAATGCATGCTCGGCTGCAATCTCGACGATTCGCTCCCACCTCTTCGGAGCTCTGACCACGCGGCGAACGGAGGGGATATTTCGAGAGGTGAGATACCGGATTGCAACTCCGTTTGCAGCTATCATGAACTCCTCGATGATCTCCTTAGCACGGTTCCTTTCTTCAGGAAGCAGGTCGAGGAGGAGGTCGTCCTCAAATATCGCTTTGGCCTCAATAGTTTCAAGGACAAGCGCTCCCTGAGAGTGCCTGAAGCTCTTCATCATTTGTGCAGCCTTGTCCTGCAGGCGCAGATTCTCGGCAAGGCCGCTTACGGCCGCTATTGCCGGAGGCATATCTATCCTTCTCTCCAGCCATGCGTCGACGCTGTTGTAGGCAAGCTGTGCGTGATTTCGGACAAGCGCTCGACAGATGCTCCCGTCCTGCACCGATCCGTCCGGCCTGACGGCCATCTCTACGACAACGGCCAGGCGGTCCTCGCCGGGATTCAGGGATGTTAGGTTGGTGGAAAGCTTTTCCGGAAGCATCGGGAATATCCGGGCTGGAGTGTAAACCGATGTCGTGTTGTGCTGGGCCTGCAAATCGATGGCGGATCCAATTTTCACCAGCGAGTCCACATCTGCAACGGCGATAAGGATTTTTATGCCCATATCGTTTAGAGTATCAACGGCAACGGTCAGCTGGTCCAGGTCGCGTGAGTCGTCGTTGTCGATGGATGCCCAGGGCAGATCTCTCAAATCGCGTAGTTCTGCTGCATCCAACATTGCCGGCGCTTGAATCTTATCCAGCTCGGCAAGGGCCTCGGGTGAGAAGTCCGGGAGAAACCCTCGCTCAAGCATTGCCCTTTCTGCAATTTTCTGCAAGATAGGGCGGGCCCTGGTATCATTCGCATTCATGGTTGACATCCTTTTCGCCAATGCTCGAATGTGTTGATGCTTATAATTATTTGCCATGCTTGACCTTGCAATGGATTTTCAAAAGAAAAAATACCTCCCTGTCCAGACCCAGTTTCTTTGCTCGGGCTATGGCAGCCTTTGATTCTTCAGTTTTGCCAAGAGCTTCAAGGGCCTTTCCTTTATTCTTCCAAGCTTTAGCATACCTCGGATTTATTGCGATGGCGGAATTATAGGCGGATATGGATTCTCTATATCGTTCCAGCTTTTTCGGGACACTATGCACGCTACCTGTTTTCGCGCACAAGGGCTAGGGATTCCTCGTGGCCGGACGGCCCCCTGATCCTGTGGCCACGGGGAACCTGCTGTAGATAAGTAGGATGCCGCATTGCTTTTGCGGCAGTGAAAATGCTGTAGATATCGTCAGGCCAGCGGACGCTCTCCCCCATAAAGGGGGGGTAGCCCGCGCTGCAACTCAGCGGGCCCCAACCTACACTCGCGCGAGAACCAAGCAACGCGCGGAGCCCCGGGAAAAATGTTGATTTCCAGAGGCAATTTCCGCTGAGGATTGACGCTAAACAAAAAAGCAATATTCATTGGAGAACGACTCAGGCAAAAACATGCGCATAATTATGCACGTTGATCTGGATGCGTTCTTCCCATCAGTTGAAGTCCGGGCCAATCCTGAGCTGAAGGGAAAGCCAGTTGTGGTTGGAGCCGACCCCAAAGAGGGCAGGGGAAGAGGGGTTGTAAGCAGCTCATCCTATGAGGCCAGGAAATACGGAGTCAGGTCCGCCATGCCTATTTCCAGGGCATGGAGGCTTTGTCCCGACTGCGTTTTTCTCCGGCCCAATTTCAATCTCTACATCGAGGCCTCGAACAGCATCATGAAAATATTGAAGGGCTATGCCGACAAATTCGAACAGGGCGGCATAGACGAGGCCTACCTTGATGTCTCGAAGAGAGTAAAAGATTATGTTGAAGCTAAAGATCTGGCCGAAAAAATAATGCAAGAAGTATTGAGCAAGGAGAACCTTACATGCTCCATCGGCATCGGCCCAAATAAGATGGTTGCCAAGATTGCCTCAGACTTTAAGAAACCCGCCGGCTTGACCGTGGTTGAAGAGAAAAATGCTAAGGGATTCCTCAGTCCCCTAAAGATAAGATCAATGCCGGGAGTGGGTCCAAGGACAGAGAGCAGATTAAAAGAGCTGAATATCAAGACCATAGGCGATTTGGCCTCTGTGAATCCGGAGACTCTCACAAGGCTTTTTGGTGTTTGGGGCACAAGGTTGCACGAGTACTCCAATGGCATCGACAACAGCGAAGTTGTTGAGGAGTATGAGACGAAGTCCATAGGAAGAGATATCACGTTTGAAACAGATATAAGCGACGAAGACAAAATCCTTCAAGTCTTGGATGAACTGGCGGAAGAGGTGCATGACAGCGTAATTGCCGGCGGCTTTAGGTTCAAGACGATCACCGTTAGAATCAGATACCAGCATTTCGATACCCACGTTCGCTCCAAATCGCTTCAATTTTCAACTGATGATCTGGATATCCTCATGAACAGCGCCAAAAGACTGATGGCGCCATTCCTGCGAGGAGAAAGGAAGGTCAGGTTGATAGGTCTTCGGGTGTCCAATCTGATTTATCAAAGCAGGGCAATATAATTGACAAATGACAGATAAGATATCCTATGAACCTCTTTTTTGGCGGACTATAATCACCGTCGGATATCGGTAGATATGATCTGGAATCAATAGCAGACGGAGGAGGGAATTTCTTTAATTGACGTTCATGCCTGTTTTTAACCTGCTAAAGACGCAGCATACGCTTTATGAGCCTACAGACGCATGGCCTCTTAAGGTCTCTTTTAATCTATCAATGCTGATTGGCTTTGTAATACAATCATCCATGCCCGATTCGATGCATTTCTTTCTCTCTTTGTCGTACGCGTGACCCGTCACTGCTATGATCCTGATCCCATTGAAATGACGCTGCCTAATCGCCCTGGCTGCATCAAAACCGTTCATTTCTGGCATCTGGACATCCATAAAGATGATATCATACGGTTGCTTATCCAGGGCCTGCAGAACCTCTAGGCCGTTGGAAACTATGTCTGCGCTGTATCCCAGCTTTTTTAGCATTAAGGCAATTACCTTTTGATTCACAGCCCTATCCTCAGCAATGAGTATTCTTGGCTTGTTGCTTTCCAGATTAACCATGATCTCCCTTCAAAATTTCCATTATATCTTACTTATGATTAATAATAAATATGGTTTTCGAACTTTATTTTCCATTAGG
>CAZHNU010000011.1:0-71202 GCA_964534145.1 uncultured Methanotrichaceae archaeon
CCCTTCTTATGTGAGTCTTCGATCTCTTCCGCCATTTTGGTGGGCCGCTTGGCCTCGAACTCGATGTAATCTGAATGAATCAGGAGCAATTGCAATTGGGGTCACCCGACCGGAGAAGAAGAAGGAATGCAGGTAGTTCAAGGTTTCGATAAAGAAGAAGTTGATTAGGATTTTTATATAAAATGATCTCAGGGTATGTGTTTGGCTTATCTTAATCAGCATCGGCAAACCCATTTCAAAATATTCACATAATCAGTCCAGCAAAGTTAACTTCGTCTTCTGATTTCGTTTTCCTCTCTACAACTGATATTTTGTCCGCGTACTCAACAGGTAAAAACCAGTATCTTGCGATCCATTTATGAGGAGATAAATACATGCATCTCAGGTAAATAAAATATATGTAAGCAGAGAAGCTGCTATACATAGAAGCATTATATTGAATATATTATCGAAATTAGGTCTTAAATTCGAATTTTTACTCATAAAACTGAAATGGGCCCTCCTCCAATAAACGTAAATGAGAACCCCAAGAAGCAGAATCACCCCGATATAATCAGACGATATTTCAACCAGTTTAAGTGCGCTAGCAATGACTCCAATTGTTAATAATAGACTAAGAGTTCTATATCTCATAGATTTATCAACATATCTTACATTGGGGCCTATGAGTGTAAATAATCCGAGGAACATTAACGTTAGAACAAGTATATGTTTGCTCCAAAGTTCTTCAACTTTAATATATTTATCTTCTACCAAGTATTTATTATCGCCGATGATTAAAACAGGAATGTTATGTGTCCCAGGTTTACTGAATGTTATATTTGTTGAATTATAGGCAGTTTTTTCGTTTCCAAATACAAAAACTAACTCAGAAATGTTATTTATAATACTGAAATCGTTATTATTGCTATTAGTTCCGATATGTGCTACAAACTCGTACGTTTCAGATTCATTAATCGGAGCCAATAATTCAACAACGTAATCTACACAAACGATATCTGAGGGATCAACTTCTAGATCAGGTAATACTACTTTCACGTCGAAACTTGGTGCGGGAAATGATATAATAAGATGACTACGAGAATCAGGATATTGATCCCCAGAAACGCGGATAGTCGTAGTAGCTTTGTGATTTCCATAGCGAGATAAATTAACATAATATTTAAATATAATGGTTTCTTTTGGTAATATCTCGGAAACTGGAATGTTTATTAGGCCGGTATTTTCATCGATTGCTGGTTCAAGGATATCTATGTTTCCCCATACACCTAAATACTTCGAATACTTGTCCCTCAATAGAAGAAAATTTAGAAGACCGCAATCACATTCCTGCAACATGCCATTTCTTCTTTGTTTTAAAAGTGTGCGAGTGAGTTTTGAAGGAGATGGCGAATTCGCACCAAATAATTGACCATAATTATCTGTACTAGATAGATCAATGTTATTAATAATATTATTCAGAATCCGAGAAAGATTTTTTGTATTACTATCTGTAGCAGCAATATTGCTTTTATCGAGATAAGTTGCAATTGGTTCGTCGCGATTTATTTCTTCTACTAGTCCGTCCCCATATAAAATATCTCTTGCGCAAAAGAAATTTGCCCCATTTCGCTCATGCCTTATAATTTCATCTATTGAAGACGCCTTGATTGGAAGAGAACAATTGACAATAGACATGCCATTCTGAGAAACCGTCTCATATATATTTATATTATCTAATGGCTTATCACCAATATTAGAGCATTGAACAACAACACAGATTGTATTATTTTTATAATAACGATCAATGTTGCCGGATGAAATATATTTATTTATAGATATAGGGAATAGATTAGGTTGATAATTTAAATACGTTTGCTCATTAATTGTAGTGCTCCTATATATAGGCGAACTTCCTGCTTTTTCTTCATATTTTATTTCTTCTTGTTGAGGCGAAGACAACATGCTTTCCACGAACTGCTGATTAAGATTTTTCATTTCTGTGGTATCAAAAGTAATAGCATTAGAGGTGATTAAGAGAGAATTTATTATAAAAAGTAATACTAGTATTAACGAGCACCTCATTCGCATTTCTCCACAGATATATTTGGATTTATCGGGCAATCCTCACATCCACTTTCGCTAAAATTATACCCTTCATAAACGCAACGGTTCCACGCCCACTTTTTTTCCGTATTATATCCTCCACAACACACATAGCCATTTGAATGTCTCTCACTCGATGAGTCGTATTGGATAAGTATCATGGGAACCAAAGGAACAACCACTTTGAAAATATAGAATGTACTATTTCTTATATAATATTCTGAATTATTGTCATTTAATCCATACATATTATTGCATATGATGCTATTATTCCATGTGTCTTCTAATAAAATACCCACAATACCACCATCAGATTTTCCGTCGAAAGATCTATCCAAATAGTTATTCCCCATCGTGTTGTCGTGCCCCCCTGATAGTGCAATGCCATGTGATTTGAAAGTTAGATTATTATTAATTAATTTGCACGAGTGGCAATTATATAGGCCGATGCCTTTATCACCAGAAATATTTAGTCCGTTAATAACGATATTGCTAGCCTCTTGCAATCCAATTACGTAATTATCATCATCACCCTTGGTTTTAATAAGACATTGTACCCCGCTAGAAGATATATTAATGTGATCGCGATTTAGTATATCCAATGGTCCATCATAATCTCGCCCACCCAGTAGAACGGTTGTATTATTAGAGATTTGATTAATCACTGACTGCAAGGGTACTTTGGGGGGAACTCTTACAAGCCAATCAATTCGGATATTTTTGGCTTGAGACCACTCCGATTCTCTACCAAGTTCATCGGTAGCCTTGACTTTCACCGAATAGGTTTCTGCTCGAACCCATTTATGAGGTAACTTTGAAGGCCCATTAGAGCCAACTAAGCCCGTTGAAGTCGTTGTGCCATCCCCCCAATCAAATGTATAATCTAAATTGCCTATTTCTTGGTGAGTAATGGAAAACCAATAAAAAGTATCATTAAATCCCTCATCAGGCCCTAAAGGTATTTCAGGCGTTGTTGGGGGATTTAGTGAAACTATTTTAAACGCAATAGTTGCTTTATCATCGAAGCTGCCCCGACCTGCATGCGTCCCGTCGATTACCCTTACCTCGATCTGATTATCGCCGACATTTTGCTCTGTTGTCTCCCAGGTCCATTGGTTCTGAGGCTGCCAATCTGTGACCGGATGGCCATTAAGCAGGAACCTGTAGAGAATTGGATCACTTTCCAAATCGCTGGCTTCCGCCGTCCAGACAATGGTTGTGCCAGCCACCTGGGGGCTTGGCCCGTCCGCACCCAGGCTGATTATTACAGGAGGCTGGTTACGGGCCTTAACCACAAATGCTGCTGTTTCCCTATGGTCGAAGCTATCCAGACCTGCATGTTTGCCATCGATTATCCTGACCTCGACCCGATTATCGCCTACATTTTCCGTTGTTGTAGTCCATGTCCATTTATTATCAGCAGACCAATCCCGAATTATCTGATTGTTAAGCCAAAACTGGTAAAGTATCTGATCGTTCTCCGAATCAGAAGCTTCTGCTATCCAGATTATGACCGATCCAGCCTCCTGTTGACTTGGCCTGTCCGCACTTAAGCGAGATATGGAAGGAACACGGTTTGGTGAGACTATTTCAAATGCAACAGTTTCGCTTTCATCGAAGCTGTCCCGACCAGAATGCTTGCCGTCGATTACCCTTACTTCGATCTGATTATCGCCTACATTTTGCTGTGTTGTCTCCCATGTCCATTGGTTCTGGGGCTGCCAATCTGTGACCGGCTGGCTTTTGAGGAAGAACCTATAAAGTATTTCGTCGTTCTCCGAGTCATCGGCCTCAGCAGTCCAGACTATAGTGGTCCCGGCCTCCTGAGGACTGAGAACATCAGAAATCAGATGAGATAAAACAGGCTTGTTATTTATGGCAGAGGGGCAAGGCTCAGTGCAAGGAATTTTTCGAATGCATATAGAATCGACACAAGCGGTATATAATTGAGAACCCCTAAACACAACCCATTTAATTGTGTGATGGCCTGCAGGTATTGATCGAGTAACATTAGTTCTATTTTCACTATTGCAATTCAAAACCGGAGTGCGATCAATCTGAAGCTGGAGGACACCTACACCATGTTTTTCGGTGCTTACGTTCCATTCAAAAGATATCTCCTGAGGGCCTTCGAGTTCAATCGAAAATTCGCTTCCCTGTGATTTGTCGGTAGATACATAAGAATTGCTGATTTTATCATTTGTCCATCCATTGGATTTGAAATGTTCATTCTCACCAGGCATATCCGATTCATCATTAAATCCGTAGTATTTGAGGCATGAATCTTCTTGTGCGACCGTCCCAATCATGAGATGAACTAAGCTAAGAACAAATAAAACTAAGCTAAACCATACGGTAAACGAGATGAATCGCATTAGTATCCACCACCAAGGAGATCTATTCAGCCTGGATGATGTCCCTCCTGATAAGGGGCCGTTCTTTGGAGGAATAAATAGTTTTCTGTAATATATATTTATTAGATTTTTTATTTATTTAGAAGTTTTAGAAAGAGCTTTTAGAAATTTTATAAATAATAGATAGATCAAATCTTCCAAATGTAATTGTTAGAGCAGACTGCTATTTATATCGTTCCGCAAAGCAGATTATAGCAAACGTAACACTAAATAGACCTACAATAACCATGTTCACAGCCACGGATCGCTATATCTGTCTAGAGGAATTTAAGTATGCTCAACGCTAATTAATGCTCTGCAATCTAAAACAGGATATTTCCTTAGTCAAATCTATGCGCGAATGATTTTTGAGGGCAACAACACCACGATGAAAGTCAGCCAAACCACTGCCATCCACTTGATACCCAAAACGCAAGCCTATGTAGCTTCAGGCATTTCGCTCTCGCCCATTTACCAAAAAAAAAAACACGATATTAGAACTTTAGCGTCCCATTTGCCCCAGCCCCCACACACAAATACGTCCCATTCACCAGCCCCGGCTTATTATACCTCAGATCCTCGCGCCTTTCATCCACCACCCTCCCGCCCGCCGCCTCCACAATTGCCTGCCCCGCTGCCGTGTCCCACTCATGGTTCCGCCCTCCGTGATAGTAGACATCGGCCGACCCTTCCGCAACCAGGCAGAACTTGATGGAGCTTCCGACCGCCCTGCAGTGCGTTATTCCATTTTCTCTTAAAAACCGCCTCTCGGAGTCCTTGAGATGCAGCCTGCTCTCCACCGCTCTTAGCTTACTCTGATCGGCAATCCTACTGACATAAATCGGCCTTGGTTCCCCGCCCAGCGGCTGCCTGAATGCCCCTCTTGAGTCGGCAAAGTAGACGACCTCCTGCATCGGCAGGTAGATCACGCCCTTAACGGGCCTCGTTCGCTCGATCAGGGCTATGTTCACTGTGAAGTCGCCAGTCCTCTGCAGGAAGTCCTCAGTCCCGTCCAGAGGATCGACCAGCCAGAAGAAATCCCAGTCCCTTCGCACCTCATAGGGTGGAGCCGGGCGCTCTTCTGAGATGACGGGAATCTCCGGATAGAGGGCCTTAAGGCCGGAGGCTATCATCTCGTCGGCTGCAAGGTCTGCTTCGGTGACAGGACTCTTATCACCTTTCCAATGTATCGAAGATAGATACGCTCTGCTGTCGTAGATTTCCCTGATCCGAAGGCCAGCCTTTGCTGCCAGATCGATAATAGGGCTTAGCTCAAAATTCATGTACTATTAGAATTAAATTTAAATGATGATAATCCTTCCGAACCGGCCTGATTTAGTGTAGAATTTGTCACTGAGCATGATATCTATGCCTTATCTACGCCCTCGTTATCCTCTCCGGCCCCACCCTCGCGCGCCTGAGCGCTGGCAGCCTTCCCCACACGGCCATCTCATCGCCCCGTATCACCATCGCCCCATCTATGCCGGGCCGGTCTATCGCCTTAAAGCACTCCTCCAGCGCCCCATCAGCCTGCACGGCATTCCCGAGCGCCGTCGCCGCCGCATCAGCCAGCACCGGATCTGCGGAGATTACGGTGGCCGCATCGGCACATCCGAAGCTAATCGACGGCCCGACGGTCCCTGAGCTGGTGCAGATGCCCAGGACCTTCTTTCTCGGCGGAACCTCGAAGGCGAGGTCCTTTATGGACGAGGCCCCGGCATAGATTCCAACCAGCACCGTCCGATCGTTCAAGATGGAGATATCGCCGCCGTTATCGACCACCGCATAGGTCGCCCCCGCCTCCTTCATGGCCTCGACAGCGAACCTGGCTATGGCTCCGGCCACGGCGCTCATTGGGCCTATTCCGAACGCTGTGCCTGCCTTCGCCATCTGCTGCACGATGTCGGGGGCATCGTCTGTCCCGAGATCGTAAGGGTCCAGGGTAAGCTGGAAGAATGGATCTTTTTCTATAAAATCTTCGAGATACTTCCGCTGCTCTACAATAGATTTTTTAGCAACATCGATATGCGCCTGCTCGCTGGCAGATATTGTGACAATGGTCTCTTTCAGTTGAAAGTGCTCTCGCAGTATTTCTGGCCTGGCAATTGTCATGGTAGTTGTATTAGCTATAATGCAGCAATCTGTTTTTTCAAATCCGAAATTGCACTTACAAAATCCTCGAAGGGCTCAAATCCTGCGCGCCCCCGACAGCCCGGCCCTCGCCACAGTCTCCTCCCGTCCCCTCAGGCGCACCACCAGCTCATCCTCGTAGCTCACATGCAGCAGGTCCGCCGTATCGTAAAGCCTGGACAGCTCAGCCAACCCTTCGGAGGTATACGGAAGGCTGATCTGGTACTCCTTCAATGGCCGAAGCCTCTTGACGATTCTCTCAGACAGATCTCCCAGGCCCTGGCCTGTAGATGCCGAAACCAGGACAGGGCTTGGGGCCAAATCGCAGATATCCGCCATCCTCGATGCGGCCTCGTCTGGAGAGAGCCGGTCAGCCTTGTTTAGCACTGTAATGATTGGCGCGGAGGAACTGCAGTCCCACAGGGCCTTATGAGAGGCAACGAGCTTTCGGCGCATGCAGTCCAGAGGATCGCTGATGTCAGCCACCAGCAGGACCAGATCGGCCTGGGAGATCTCGGAAAGCGTTGACCGGAAGGCCTTGATCAGGAAGTGCGGCAGATCGTCTATGAAGCCCACCGTATCAGTCAGCACGACCCTCCGGCCGTTCATTTCCGCTGCTCTAGTCGTTGGCGACAGCGTCGTGAATGGCTGGTCTTTGGCCTCGACGCTTGCATCCGTCAGGGCGTTTAGAAGAGTGCTCTTCCCGGCATTGGTGTAGCCTGCCAGGGCGATCAGGTCAAAGCCCAGTTCCCGCCGGTGCGCTCTGCGGTCCTCGCCCATCATCTCCACATCTCTAAGGGCTGCTCTGATCTTGGCCATCCTTCCCCGGATGTCGTGATACATTGACTGCTCGTAGGCTCCTGCGCCCCTGAACCCCGGCTGCTCGCCCATCTTTTGCAGGGATAGAGCGTTTCTAACATGAGGTGCATCGTAGCTGAGCCTCGCCAGCTCGACCTGCATCTTGGCCTCCCTAGTAGAGGCCCTGGAAGCGAATATCTCCAAAATGAGATTGAACCTGTCAATGATCGGCGTCTTGAACTCGCTTCTGATGTTGAAGACCTGGCCAGGGCTTAAAGGATTGTAGAAGATCAGCTTCTTTGGGTTGTAGCTCAAAGCCTCCTCGATCTTTCCCCGGCCCAGCTGATATCGATGGTCGCGCCCCCTCCTCTGGGTTATCTCGGCCAGCACCCTGTAGCCAGCAGCGCTTGCCAGGCCCGCCAGCTCCTTCATTTTGTAAATGTCGGGCGCCTGGTTGGGATTCTCGCGCATCAGCAGGACTGCAGTTTTGTCTTTAATTTCCATCGAGATATTCTTCTCCCCCATTGGTGATAAGCCTTCGTCCCGCCAAAGAAACGTGATGTGCCAGCTCGACTGCGGTGCGCTCTGCCAGCGTCTCTGGATATTTGAACTCGCGGCCGAGAATGCTGCTCGCTCTCCACGTCTCCAGGTTGTAGAGGTCGCCGGGCTCGGCAACAATTGTTCCGGGCAGGCATAGGGCTGCGGCGCTGATCAGGTCAGCCACGGTGTTTATGTCAACGGTCTTAGAATGCTTTTGCATCAGACGAACAGAATAGATCTTTTCAATGCTCTCAGGCGATATGCGGACAGAGACGGCAGCGCAAACCATACGGTATCCGCTCTTGCCCTTTTCCAGGTGCCTGCCCGAAATATCGACGGCTACAATATCTATCTATTCAACCCCTTTTATCTAAGTCCCTTATCCTTCATGAGAGCGTGGTTGGTCACAACCTGCAATGCCTGATCACTTTCAAGGCCGGCGCCAATGGCGATTTCCACGGCCCTGGCTGTGTCTATCAGGTCGTCGGGGCTGTGGGTATCTGTATCCACAACCATTCTTGCGCCGGTGGCCAATGCCATCCTGACGACGTGGCCGTTTGTGATATTGTGGCCCGATCGGGATGTGATCTCCAGACAGACGCCACTGTCGCAGGCAAGCTGTGCATCCTCAAGAGAGATGAATCCTGGATGGGCCAGGATGTCCACTCCGGCCTCTATTGCGGCCCTGTTCGTGCCGGGACTGACCGGCTCTACAGGCGTCTCGCCGTGAACCACCACGACCTCTGCCCCAAGCCTTCTTGAAAGGGTTACCAGCGGAGCGATCTTTTGCGGCGGAACATGGGTGATCTCAACTCCCGCGAGAACCTTGATATCAAGCACGTCCTCCAGATACTTGGCCTTAAATACGCTTGAAAGGACGTACTCGATGTTGGAAAAGTCCACATGGTCCGTCAGCCCTATGGAGGTATATCCCCTAACCTCCGCCCGGCGCACAAGCTCGCTTGGAATCAGCTCGCCGTCGCTAAATATGGTGTGAGTATGAAGATCGATCATATTTTCCTTTGGCTAAAACTCGAAAGTAATTAAGCATTCTCTTAAGATCTATATCGATGTCACCATCGATGTCCGTACCGATGTCCGAATCGATGTCCGGGTCCGGGCAAAGGTTAATAACACCCAAATGCGATATTGGTATAAAGTTTTCAGGTTAAATGCGATCAAGGCAACTTAAATATGCACCAGAGAATTGAGCGTATGAGCAACAACACAATGATTAGGCGTCTTGTCTTAGACGTTTTAAAGCCCCATGTTCCCACCATCCTTGACCTGGCAACTGCCCTCGCCAAGGCACGTGGAGTAACAGGCGTCAACCTCAGCCTCTACGAGGTCGACCAGCAAACAGAGACCGTAAAGGCCACCATCCAGGGCGAAAACATCGATTATGACTGCGTGGTGGAGGTCATCAGGAATTTCGGTGGCGCCATCCACAGCATAGATGAGGTCGTGGCCGGAAGGGAGATCGTCAAGGAATATGAAACCCTTCAGGAGCGGTGAAGCACTTGGCGATGATGTGCTGATCCTGCTCAAGAGGGAAACCTTGTGCGTCCGGTTTTATAGAACCGTACGGCATAACCTTTTGATACCTAGCCATTAGTTCTTGCCCTTCTTGCCCTTAACGCTCAAAGATCGAGCGATCCTTTTCAGGGCAGCCGACTTGGGTCCCTTCCTGGGGATGAGAATCCTCCCCGAGGACTCATGCCAGGTCTTTGGATGTCTTTTCTCCCTCTCGATCTCGGGCTTGAAGCCCGCCTTTAAGGCTGCAGTTATTATGTCGTCCAGAGTAGGCTCGGCCGCCCCGTCCTGGACGGAGACCATTCTTCCCTCGCTGCGGCTCCTGGTTGAATCGAAGTAGATGGGCCAGACGACCAACATATCCTTGTCAGGCATGAAGAGGATTTAAAGCTGCCATGCAATAAGTATCTTCCTCAAAAGACGCAAATCTTTAAGCCATCCTAAGCTATATGCATAAATGACATTTGCGGAGTTCGATCATGATCCAAGAAACGTTTCCCGTTGCCAATGTCGGCGGAAAGGAGGTGCCTTACGACCCTGAGCAGCTGCGAAGAATCCAGGAGCACCCGTGCTTCAGCGAGAAGGCATGCCATGCGTTTGGCAGGATGCACCTGGCCGTCGCCCCCAAGTGCAACATCCAGTGCAAATACTGCGTGCGGGACTTCGATTGCGTCAACGAGTCGAGGCCAGGAGTAACCTCCCAGGTTCTGACGCCTAAAGAGGCCCTGGATCGCGTGGACCAGGTCATGGAAAAATACCACTACATCAAGGTCGTGGCCGTTGCCGGTCCTGGCGAGCCGCTGGCCAACGAGGAGACCTTCGAAACGCTGCGCCTTGTGGGCCAGAAGTATCCGAACGTGATCCTGTGCATCAGCACCAACGGCCTGTTGCTGCCCGACAAGATACAGGAGTTGGATTCACTCGGCGTCTGCAACATCACAGTCACCATGAACGCCATAGATCCCGAGGTCGGCCAGCAAATATACGATTTCGTGACCTATAAGGGCAAGAGATACGAGGGACTGGAGGCGGCGACGCTTCTTTTGGACCAGCAGCTAAAGGGCATTGAAGAGGCAATTAGGCTCAAAAAGATAGTGAAGGTGAATACAGTCCTCATTCCCGGCATAAACGATAAGCATGTCTTCGACATAGCCAGGAAGATCAAGTCCATGGGCGTCTTCATCCACAACGTCATGCCCCTGATACCGCAGTACAAGTTCGAGCACATCAAGCCCCCATCGCCTGAAGAGAAGCGCAAGATCCAGGACGAGCTTTCCAAGATCATAAAGCAGATGAGGCACTGCAGGCAATGCCGCTCTGATGCCATCGGCCGTTTGGGCTGCGATGTTCAGCAGGAGTTCCAGAGCAAAGCAAGAGAGCAGGCTGGGACGGAACAGAAGGCATAGCAGTCTCTCCATCATTTATTTATTGTTGCCTGCTATAAATTGCAGAGCACATAAAATTGAAGAGCGTAGTTGAAGGATGGCATGCGGCCCAAGGCCTTATTTGCCATCCCAAAAATCCTTTGCTAAAAAAGATCTCATTATCTACGCCTTGACCAGCTTTTTCACGCTGTCCACGATGCCGGCAAAGAAGCTTTTCTCCTTTGGGGCTCCATCACTGGGGGATGCGGCCTTGGACTTGGGCTCGTTCGCCTTTACGCCTGCCGCTTCCGCCTTGGCCTCTATGGGCTTTGGCTCTGCCTTTTTCTCCTTCTTTGGGGCAGCATTGACCTGACCATTCCCGGCGTTCTTGTTTCGTCCCTGAGGACCCTTGCTCTTCTTCTTGTTCTTCGCCATAAGTATTAACCCCGCCCCGATCTGTGGCAAGATTGATATAGCTTGCGGCCACCGCGTGAGCACTTTATCACAGCACGTTATGCGATCATATATCAACCGCCCTGAGGGAAACAGTAATAATTATGTAGGATCTTAAGAGTGCAAATTCATGGGGATGGAAACGTGCAAAACTTTGATTACTGCAACCCAACAAAGGTCATATTCGGCAAGAACACCATAGGTCGCATCGGCAGTGAGATCAAAGCATTTGGGCTAAAGAAGGTTCTGCTCATCGCCGGAGGGGGCAGCATCAAGGCCAACGGCGTCTACGACCAGATTTCTAGGTCGCTTACGGAGGCAGGAATTGAGTGGGTGGAGGCATGGGGTGTCCAGGCAAACCCGATCCTATCCAAAGTCCTGGAGATGATTGCAAAGGCCAGGCAGTCTGGGGTTGACGGAATCCTTGCCGTTGGCAGAGGAAGCGTAATTGACTCGGGAAAATCGGTGGCTGCAGGAGTGCATGCCGGTGATGTGTGGGAGCTTTACGAGAAAAGGTTCGTAAATGTGCCTGCTCTGCCTCTTTTTACAGTGCTTACCATCTCAGCCTCCGGCTCTGAGTTCGATCCCTTTGCAGTGCTCACAAACTAGGACGAAAACAAGAAGTGGCTGCTTGCCTGGGCTGCCTCTCTTGCGCTTTCGGGAATCCAAAATGCAGGAGTGTGCTTCGGGGATTTCGGCAGCCACGGAATAGAGCATGGGATCAGCGCCATTAACCCCAAAATTGCACATGGCGCCGGTTTAGGCGTTGTGCTCCCTGCATGGATCGCCTACTGTCAGCATGTGAAGCCCAATCTTTTCAGGCGCTGGGCCAAAAACGTCTGGGGCGCAGACAGTGTCGACGACGGGGTAAAGGCCTTCCGCGCCAAGATCCGCACCTGGGGAAATCCCGTGACTCTCAGAGAACTGGGCGTTTTGGATGAGCAGATTCCATCCATTGCCGCTAATGCCGTTGAGTTTGGACTGACGGGAATGGTGAAGATGCTATCGGATGAGGACATTAGGGCCATATTGAGGTCGGCATAGATGCGGAAGTATTGTAATCCTTGAATGCCTTCATCGATAGACGGGATGAGATAGAAGTGAAAATCAGATTGAGTCACCTATTGCTTTCCTCTGCCGCTCTTCTTTTATTTGCTGACTGTCCGGTTTTGGCAGAAGAGGCGAAGCTGTCGGACGATGCATACCATTACGCTCCAAACGGGATCAACGACGACCTCTTCACCGAGTGGTGGTATTTCAACGGCAGGGATAACGACACTCAGTTCCTGTTCAGCTATTTCCTGATAGACCCTGAGAACCTCTCGGGCTTCAGAAAGATTTGGCTTTTGGCCATTGTGATGGATGATACCCCAATAGTTGGACTGTACGATGGCCAGGCATTTGAGGCAAACAGCACTATGCCTTACGTCTCCATGGGCAACAATACAATGGTTGCCCTGGACAATACGACCTACCGGATTTCGGGCCGCATTACAGATTTGATATTCAGCCAGCCCCTTTCCTGGAACCTGACATATGAATCCGCCTTAAAGCCGTGGTTCGTTGCACCGGATCAGCCCCCGGCGGGCCACATCAAGGGCGACTGGATGAACTACCTGATCTACATGCCCTCGGCAAAGGTTGATGGGACGCTGTCAGCGAGAGGTAAAACCTGGAACATCAGCGCAGTGGGCTATCACGATCACAATTGGGGAAGGTGGGCATTCAACGATCCGAGATGGAACTGGGCGCAGGTATCAAGGCCCATGGATAACTTCAGCCTTGAGGCATTCGATACTCTTGAGCACGAGGGCTATGTAGCCCTGGGCATATTGTTAAACGGGACGACGGTTAAGTTCAACGATACAGAGATCAATGTCAGCTATCAGGACCTAGACCTTGACACCTACCTGTCTTCGAGGACATATCCCACTGCATATGAGATAGAGGCCGATAACGGCGAAAAGCAGCTGTCTCTGGAAATGGATGTGCTGGAGACTGTGACCCTGCCCATCTTGTACCCAAGGCCGATGCCCGATTACTTCATCTTCGAGCAGGTAGCCAGGTTCAACGGCACTCTCAGGTCCGGGGAAGAGGTGCTCTACAGATTCGATGAGATCGGATTTGTTGAGAACACAACGCACAGGCTGCACCCGGTAATCGGAAGGGTCAAATCGTCTGACCCGAGAAGCGCCACCATAACGGCCATAAATACGAGGACAGGACAGGCCAAAACTACCAGGGCAGGCTCAAACGGCCTTTTTTGCATCGATGGCGACTTCGTTGACTGTCTTGGCTGTGATGGTGGCGACTGTATGATGCCGTGGGTGGCAGACGGGGATAATGTGTCCATAGAGGCAAAAGATGTTTCAGGAGCTAAAAACAGCAAAACGATAATAATTGATCTTAGCAAAGAAAAACAAAGCGTAGGGACGTTGGATCTAAGCAGGGGCTAGGCCCGAATCCCAGTCCAAATCCCCTTCTATTTTTTGCCGTTCGAGTCCCCTATTATCCTCAGATCCCATGTGCTCTGATTCCATATGGGTCACCATTCGCTCGAAGTGTTTGGCATGATCCGACATATCCAGCAGCATATGATAGCTGCCCCTATGTTCCGCGCTGTTTATTTCAAGCTGGCCTTCGCCGATCCTGCCGCCTTTTGAGATGAAGACAGTCATATCGAGATGGCCGATTATGTCAGTCTGGTTTTCGCGGTTTAGCCCAGGCAATGAAATATCCGCATCAACGACCGTGGCCGTATCGTTTAGGGCTCGCACATCGATGTTAATCATTGGATAGCCTGTATCGTCAAGCCTCATGCTTCCCCTGTAGAGGGGTTGGCCTTCTTCGGCCTTGATGGCCTCCCTTATCTCCACAATGCTCTTATTCGAGACCAGGAGGTTTCTTATCTGACCGGGATCGAGAGCGCTCAATCGCTCAACATTTATCCTAAGCAGGTGAGTCGCATTTCCCTGTAAGGCAAAGCCACTCCCGCCCACTATCATCTCCACGGGCACGCCCATAAAAGGCATTCCGGCTCCATGCATCCAGCCATCAGGCCGCTCGCGTCCCATGGACTGCTCTTCATCAATATCAACGTCCTGCTGCGGCAAAAGCTGGGCAGAGCTAACAGCAGTTAGGATTGTCAGAAGGGCTGCCATGCCCAAATAGAACGTAAATTTTCCAGCATTTACCTTTGCCATCGAGATTCGCCTGCATTTGTTATTGCTATTTCCGGCCCTGGTTTTTTGCACATCATCAAGCTGCAATCATCCAGGTAGTTTACATGATCCAGGAATATAAATGAGATGGCTGGAGGCTGCATAAATGTCCGGCCACCTGGGCCGCTACAGGAAATAAAATCCCGCAGGCTCATCTAACGGAAACGGCCGCCTCCGCGAAACTGATGTCCCGCAAAAGGCCCGCCGCGCCCGTTCATCCGGGGCCCTTGATCATTAACCTCGGATAGAGTCGCATTCTCGAACTCCTGCATCTTCTGCACCTTTAGCTCCCTGATCTCAGATAATGTCATGCCCTCAAGCTCCTGCACCTTCTGCTGGCGCAACTCATCGATCTCCTTTAAAGTCATGTTTTCCAGATCATCTCTGGTCTCATCATCCACCAGGAGCATCCACATCCTGTCGTCGAGGCCTTCAAATGCGCCCATCCGGCATCCTGTCCTGCAGCCGCCCGCATCAGGTCCTGCGCTTGGCTCAATGCCCCAAAAATTGCCGGCCATTTTATTCCAGCCCCCGTTTCGGTCCCTGGGCATTCGATCTTGATTTTGTTCCCGAGTCTCGGCCATTGCCAAATTTTCAGTCTCCTGTCGCTTTTGCTCTCGCAGATCCCGGATCTCCGCTGGAGTCATGTTCTGGATCTTTTCCATCTCCTGCTTCTCCAAAGCCCTGATCTCGGATATGGTCATGTTGTCCAAATCTTCCTCAGTCACGTCGTCTGCCAGCAGAAGCCATTCACCATGGCGGACGCCTGCAGCGCCCCTATCCCAAGGATTGGATAGGGATGGCCCTGCCAGAAGGCAGACCGCTGCCAGCGCCAGCATGGCTGTTTTAAATAGCGATTTCATCTTTATCAAACCCCATAAATTCGTTATCGTTTGGCGAAATTAAATAGCGGCATAATCCCGGCGGGAGGGCTCTATTGGGCCAGGACTATTCCGCAATGACATACCCTGTTTCGAACGATATAAAAGACTGAAGCCGAACGAACAATGCCCAAGGGTTGAAATGAGATACTACGGCGAAAGCTAAAGGCTTTATTAATGTTCTTTATGGGCTAAAAATTTGTATTAGCGTTCATTTTGACATGAATATCGCCACATTCACTCCATTTACCTAGTTGAGCCCCAATGCAACTGAATATCCTAACAGCAAGGTCATAATCCGATAAAGATGGATTGAAATCCCATTGTGAAGAGATTTACGGCAAAAATGTTGGCTCATCAATTGGTCTCGAAATAAAAATTGATCTGAGATCAGCATAGATTGCAGTGGCAGCATTCATCGTAATACTGCTCGTACAAAAGATCTGCAATTTCGCTTTGGATCATTTCGTTTATACTAACAGAATTATATGCACCATTTAGATTAAAATAGACATGATTTCCCCTCACAAATACATCTTTGCCGGTTAGCCAATCCTTTAAGTCGCTCATTAAGTAAGCATATGATCCGGAATTAAGATCTGATGTGTCAACGCCCTCCAGATTGACCTCCTCATTGCCGATGAGAACCTTCGAAGGCGTGAGGACTTCAGAGATTGTGCCGCTAGTATCGAAACTGGTTGCCAGCACGCCATCACCTACAGCAGCCGACGCAAAAATCTCCGATATGCCAAATATTGCAAATAACGCCAGGATCTGTACGATCCTCGAAACCGGCCTGCCGGAAGATGCGCGTTGCCACCTTGCGCATTTCGTATTTTTCATTTTTTGTCACCTTTCCAGATATGTCCGCCCTATTAGGCCCAGAGCTGCTTTGCAGTCTTTAGAAAGAGCCGAAAGCATCTAAACCACCTGAACTTTTATGGATGAGATTATGCTCTTTGTGGTCTCCCACGGGAAGCTGGACCCGACAATGCATACGATGCTTCCGGAACCATCCTCCTGGTCAGGGCTGAAAGCTGCGATGTATATCGGATTTTCATCGCCTGAATCTGTGGTCGCGAGGACTCCTTCATGCCCGTCTATTGTATAGGGCTGCATTTGAACCTCTGCGCGACGAGGCATCATATCTGCCTGCTCCAAGCAATGTTCCATGCCGCTAAGCATGCCCTTCGGGATTGGCGCATCGAGGGACTGAGCCACGCTCATCTTGTGGACCTCGATCTCCACCTGATTAGATGACCCATCGAAGGTAATTTTGGCCGGGTAAATGATATACTGGAAATCCGAGCTCATCCGATCATGGTCATGGTCTAATTCATATGAGTCTCCCAGTTCTACAGCGCAAGACCCGATGCCCTTCAGATCAATTGAGACGCTGGCAGGGCCCAGACTTACCGTTTCGCCGGCTGCGACAGTCGACGCTGTAATCAGGCTAAATAGACAAGTATCCACGATCATTCTTCGCATAGCCATTTAATACCTCGCATAGCCCAATAGGGCTTCATTAAATTACATAGTTCAACATTTCCGAACGATATAAAAATGCTAAGCCGAACGACCATAAATTCTGCATTGGCTTTTGGGCCGGAAAAGGAAATAACCTGGTTAAGACCGTCCTTTTTTCGACAAAAACCACTCAGACAGTTCAATCACGTTTGTACGGCCCCATTCTTTCTTGGTTATGAGCTTCCGCCTCTCTAAAGAGTAGATAATGCCGGTAAGGGACGATTTTGGAGTGCGAGTCTCGTATCTCAGATCTGCCTGGGTGCTCCTGCCGCCCCGATCGATCAGGGCCTGGAGTACGGCGCGCTCCCTGGGAGTCAGCGTCTCCATCACCGCGGACATCTCGCTGGAGATTTCTATCTTTTCTGCATGGGAACTTAAAGGTGGAATATCCGCCTTTGCAGCCGCATCCTCCGCGTCAGGATCTTCATTAGCCTCAATTATTTCATCGCCCACCTCATGGCCCATCCAATCGGCCTTTTCATCGACCTCTTCACCGGCCTCTAGCCCATCCCCATCAAATACATCGGCCTCAAAATATCGGCCATCTTCATGCGGCTGATCCGATTGCGCTAAAGGTGGGCTTTCCTTCTCAGAGGCAGTATCGACTGCAGCCCCAGTAGCGGTTTCCGGATGCGTGCCGATGAACGTAGCGTCATCTTCCGACAAGAGGCCGCCATCCACTGATGGTGCTATGGGCTTCGAGGCTGAAGGAGATGATAGTGCCTCGTCCGGCTGCACAATATTCTCCTCAGATAAAACAGGCCCATGCGCTTCTCCTGGATAGATTGGAGGCTCTCGTGATCGACGTACTTTGTAGCGCCACAAAAGGGCAGCAGCAGCTGCAACTGCAAATATCAAGGCCAGCGACAGCGGAATCAGGAACGGAGGCGGAGGATATCGTGGAGGAGCGGCATCAAGCGGCTGCTGGTATTCAATGATGGCCACCGGGTCCAGGACATCATACCCCTGAAAGTCCAGCGCCAGCGAATCATTGGAGGCTGAGAAGAGGTGCTCCAGCCCATTAGAGCTGCTCGCGTTTTTGACAGTAAAGTCAGTCGGCAGGTAAAAGGTGACGCGATAATCCTCGTAGTATCCAGGCGACTCGAAAAGTATGGTCCAGACATCTCCGTCCTTTCTTGTAAGGGAGTTGGTGAGTGCGTAAAGCTGGCCGGTCTCGTTTTCGTAGCTGTACTGCGAGGAGTTCAGAAAGGACAGCCGATCGGGATTCTCGGCATAGCCGGTCACCAAAGCCTTTCCGGTGCCGTCCAGGTAAACGTTGATGATAAGCCTTGAAGCCTCTTCCGGGCTAGCGCCCTGACCAAGAGCTGGCAGGGCATCTATGGCGAAGGCTATGGAAAAAATCAGCACGATGGCCAGGCACATTCTCCTTGTCATGGCAGAGACCCTTTAGGTGTTCCTTTGCATTAAGCTATTTTAACTTAAGGGACTTTGAAAGGCAGGAGAACCATACAACATTTAGCCCACATGCCTGCAGGCTATGGGCATCCTCCAGCCGCTGCCAAAGGCCCTGTCAGTGACCTTCAATCCTGGAGCTGCCTGCCGTCTCTTGAACTCCGCGGTCTTGACCAGGCGCAGTACCCTGTTTACAGTATCGGCATCAAGGCCATCAGCGATGATCTCCTCAGCCGACTGATGCTGTTCGATGTGCTTTTGCAAAATGGCATCCAGGACATCGTAAGGTGGAAGCGTATCCTGGTCCGACTGGCAGGGGCGAAGCTCGGCCGATGGAGCCTTGGTAAGGATAGCCTCGGGGATGACATCTCTCCGGGCGTTCAGCCATCTCGCGACCCTGTACACAACCGTTTTGGGCACATCGGATATGACCGCCAGCCCGCCTGACATGTCCCCGTAGATGGTGCAGTAGCCAACCGCCAGCTCGGACTTGTTCCCGGTGGTCAGGAGGACCGAGCCGTACTTATTGGACAGAGCCATGAGCAGATTTCCTCTTATGCGGGCCTGGATGTTCTCCTCGGTCACATCCCTCACGCAGCCGGAAAAGGCCTCTGCAAGGCCCAGGTCAAAGGATTTCATGATATCCTTGATGCCGATGGCAATCGTCCCCATTCCAAGGTTTCTAGCCAGTGTTACCGAGTCATCGATACTGCCCTTGCTTGAATATGGAGACGGCATGAGCACTCCTAAGACGTTCTCTGGCCCTAAGGCCTCTACTGCAATGGCTGCCGTGAGCGCCGAGTCGATGCCGCCCGACAACCCCAGAAGAACGCTTTTAAATCCGCACTTGCGCACGTAATCCCTTGTCCCCAGAACAAGAGCCCTCCAGATCTCGGACTCTAAGGTGAAGTCATCCTCTGCGATAGTGCCGTTTGAGGCCAAAAGGTCTACGACAACCAGGTCCTCCTCGAACCCCCTGCCCCTGGCAACGAGCCTTCCCGCCCGGTCAAAGGCACAGCTTCTGCCGTCGAAGACCAGATCGTCGTTTCCGCCCACCTGGTTGACGTAGACGAACGGGACATTGTACTTGCGGGCCATACTTCCGAGCATGGCCTCGCGGTGAAGCTGTTTTCCAGCGGTGAAGGGCGATGCTGATAGATTGATTATGGCCTTCGCACCGGCTGTGACCAGTTCCTCTACAGGATCTGTGTGATAGCGCCGGCGCATCCAGAAGTCGCGGTCATTCCAGATGTCCTCGCAGATGGATATTCCAATCCTGGACTCTCCCAGGTCGAGAACCTGCAGCTCGCATGCGGGCTCGAAGTAGCGGTCCTCGTCGAAGACGTCGTATGTAGGAAGCAGCGTCTTATGAAAGGTCCTCTCCACACAGCCGTCACGCAGCAGGGCTGCAGAGTTGAAGAGGGGGCGGCCAACGTCTGCAGGATTTCGCTCGGCTATTCCCACGAGAACGGGCGAGTCGCCTTTCAGCCTTTTGGCCAGGCCATCGAGAACCTTCCAGCTTTTCCTGATGAAATCCGCGTTTAAAAGCAGATCCCGCGGAGGGTAGCCGAGCAGGGCCAGCTCTGAGGTCACGGCCAAATCAATATCGGTATCCGCTCTGCGGATGGCGCTCGCTATGAGGTCCGCGTTGCCCGCCAAATCACCGACTGTAGGATTGAGCTGCAAAAGAGCCAGTTTCATTTCATCCTCTAGATGCATTACCGCGAGCTTAAATCCTTTCGTTTGGATCATCTGCAAATCATTTTGCCGAAAATTTTTAGATGTGAATACATCATTATCTTTTTTGCATATGCCAGCTGAAAATTTCCTTTCATGGACTACCTATCCAGCGGCTTTTCCAGTGTGGATCGATCGAAGAATCCCGATACATTTATCTCCTGCCTGCGGACGCTGTGCTCGCTTCCCTACTTCGAGGACTACAAGAAGAAAAGCTTCCAGCTGCTAAGCCCAACGGAAGGCTCAAGGATTCTCGAGATCGGTTGCGGCCTGGGGCGGGACGCAACTGCCATCGCCCGGATGATGGGCACGAAAGGCATGGTGGCCGCGGTAGACTCCAGCATGAAAATGATTGGGGCCGCCCAAAAAGGCATCAGGGAGGCTGATCCTGTCCGGCTTTGCCTTGCAGATGCCTGCAGACTTCCTTTCTGCGATGAAGCCTTTGATGCAGCGAGGGCTGACAGGGTCCTGCAGCACATATTCGATCCCGAAAAGGCCCTTTCAGAGATGGCTCGGACCGTCCGGGAGGGAGGGAAGGTGGTGGTCTATGAGCCTGACTGGGGAACATTCATAATAAGCCCGGGCCAAAAGGAGGTTTGCCGCGCCATGACGCAGCTCTTTGGCGATACATTCCCAAGCGGCTGGGTCGGCCGGCGGCTTCCAGGCCTTTTCCGGGAGGTGGGCCTCGATAAGATACGGATAGAGCCATCGACGTTTTTCACCGACGATCTTTCATTGGCCGTTTCAGTCTTCGACCTGGCCAACAACGCATCCAGGGCAGAGAGCCTGGGTTATGTCTCACCAAGTCAGGCCGAAGGCTGGCTCGAAGACCTGGACGATGCCCACAGTCATGGCCGATTTTTCTGCTCATACACGGGTTTTCTTGTGTCCGGAGAGAAGCCCGCTACATAGATCGCGGAGGAACCAGATATGAGAGGTGCAGAAGCATTGCAGGAAACGCGCAAATCATCCCCAGAAATCCCAAACCAAGCCATCTTATACTTTGTCGACAAGTACACCCTCGATAAAAACTCTATCAGAGAGGCCGCTTTCTGGCGCCGTGATGACAAGGCCTGACTGACTCGTGATGAGGATACTTGAGTTCTGAGCGCCATAACCATAACATCAAAGGTCCCTTCCGGGAATGAGATCGCAGCCCGTGCAGAGATAGCATCCGGTGAGGGCAAGGTCTCCGCGAAGCCCGTGCCTGTCGAGAGCGCTATGCGCGTGACGGGCGAGACGAATAAGCCTTTCTGCAGATGGCCGGGTCATCTCAATCTCGCCAACTCTCAGCGGGTGGGGATATACGGCACGAAGAACCGGCAGCACTCCCATCTCAGCCAGCTCATCAATTCCCGACATGAGCGTTTTGTCGGACTCGCCGAGGCCCACGATAACATTGGAAAAGACGCGGTTTTTGCCAAAGATCCCGACCGCCTCGGCCAAGGATTCAATGATCGTCTTCATGCACTGGCCCGGACATGCCCTCACGAATAAATCCGGGTCCAATGTCTCCAGGTTATATTTTACCTCATCAGCTCCCGCCTCCTTGAGGATGCGGTTTACGCCGGGAAATGGGCTGACTGAGACGCCTATGGGAACGCCGAAGCCCTTCAAATCCCTGACAATTCCAGCAACCCTTTCAGCCTCATGCTCCGGCGATATCTCCACGCCGCTTGTGAGCGATATGGCCTTTAGCTGGCCGGTCGCATGGGCCTTTGCAACCATATCAATCACCCTCTGCGGAGATTTTGTGCCCCCCTGAAGCTTTGGAACTGCGCAAAACTTGCAGTCGTATATGCAGCGCTCAGAGACTGTGATATAGGCCTGTCCCGGACAGTGGAGCAGGGGCTCGGCCAGCCTGCCTCGCGCAATCTCCCTATCACCCTGGAAGATCACTGCATCAGCACCTTGCCGCTCCAGCCGGAGCCTTGAGTCTTTCACAACGCTGAGCCTCGCCATACGCCCGCCGGAAGAAAAGAAGATAGACTGGCCCCCGGCTCCGGGCCCGGCCGTGGACGGCTGCCCGAAGGACAGCGGCGACCTGATCTCAATCGTGCCTACCGATAGAAGATATGCTTTGACTGCAAGGTCCATTGTGCCTCTTTTTTGAATCCAACAGTTAAAGAGATGTCCCCCGACTGCCAAAGTAAGGCCCTACAAAGTAAGGCTCTTTAAACTGCAGCGCAAAATCTTCAGGGAAATGCTCCTGACAATCTTTCACGACAAAGGCACTTTGGCAGAGATTGCAAGCCTCAAAGCAGCAATAGAGGAGTGCTTCGGCCCATACGGCCTCCTGACATGCGACGGCGGCTACCTATTCGTCCCATCTCGGGATTCAAGGCTTAACGCCGCCAGGCTGCTCAAGCACCTGGGACAGATAGCCAGCGCTAACGCCAATATCAATAGCATTGCCTGCAATCCCCAAACGGCTGCCCTCTGGCTGGTGGAAGGAGAACTGTTCTATCCGGGGGTTGGAGCGGTGTTCGGCTGTTCGGCAGACAGGGTCGCCCTTCTATCTGCTGCAGGCATGGAGAGCAGCCTGCTGGCAAAAGAGGCCCTGCATGAGGTCGGGCATCTGCTGGGGCTGGACCACTGCAAAAAGAGCTGCATCATGAGCCTATCGGGAACCAGGGCCGAGGCAGAGGAGAAGCCGACACGCCTCTGCCCTGACTGCTCTGCCAGGCTGACTGCATCGCTGCGTCTGCGAAATTAAGTGCCTGGCCCCGGCCCAACGTTCTAGCCCAAAGGAGCCATTCATCCAGCAGACACGGTCACCACATTGCTGTAGGCCATAATCGGCCTGTAGACGTCGTTTTCAAACATCCTGAAGTCGTACTGGCCAGGAGCGGATGGAGCGCGAAAAGTCATGCTCCCGCAGCTTTTACTTCCAATCGGCCTCTTCTCGATGTGGAACTTATCGGGCCTGGTCATGCCGTACAGCCCCATCACGCCCGTTCCCGACTTGGGCGCTCCCCAGAAGGTCACAGTGATGGTTCCGCCCGGAGCCACAACTGAGGGCTCTGCAATCACCTTAACGCCCTGCGCGGCAGTAACCTCCACGACTCCGCTTCTGGCCAAAGGCATCGATCCCCCGCTCTCGAACATCCTGAACTCATAGGAGCCGGCGTCAGCTGCGGAGAAGGCCAGAGTGCCCATCTGGCTACCCTTCAGCTGCTGCCACGAGACCGCATCGGAATCGGCCTTGTCCGCCCTGTACATCCCTATCCAGTCCTTCTCCAACCCCGGCGCTCCCGAGAAGGAGACGTAAATCTTCTCGCAGGTTTTGGCCTCGGACGGCGAGGCGGTAATGCTTGGCACTGTCACATTGAAGGGCGAGGACAATAGCACAGTGCCGTTCCCATCGTACATTTGCATCAGGTAAGAGCCCTCATCCGCAGGAGCAGTAAATGCGAGGCTGCCCGAGGTATTTTGGCCCAGATACTGTGTCTCCTGGGGCCCGTCCTTTGTCCCGTTTCCGTCTTCGCTGGAGACGCCCGCCCATGCCTCAAATCCGGACGGGGCTGTAAAGTTCACCCACAGCGACTCTCCGGGCCGGAAGCTTTGCTTTGCGAGCAGCATCCGCGATCCTCCGGGGCCGGAGGGCCTGGCAGATTTCCTTGGAGCCGCCTCTGCCGCCAGAGGGAACCTATCAACGCTCGACCCGCCTGAAATCCTTAGCTCCGAGCCGCAGATCTTGCCGTCATCGCTGACGCATCCCTCATCGGATTCGTCGAAGTCGCTGTAGCTGTTTCCCTGCTTGCCGTTATCCCAGCGGTTGAGTCCGTCGTCGTAGGCATTCTCCTTATTGGAGAGGATATTTCTGTAAATGGTATTATTCGCATAGCCGCTGGACTCAGAGGATTGGCTGTTGTAGGATATGTAGACGCCCTTTCCCTCGGACTTGAGGTTATCGCTGCTGTTATGATAGGACAGCTGAATCCCCTTCTCGTTGTCCAGGACCTCATTTCTCCTGATTATGTTGTCCCGGGAGTTGTCCAGGGATATGCCGCCCCAGTTGTCCTCAACGTAGTTTCCCTCAAGGACGTTTTTCTCTGAGGACACCAGATAGATTCCGTCAAACCTGTTTCCATCAACTGTATTTTCCCTGAGGGTGTTCGTCCCTGAGGACTCCAGCTTTATGCCGTATCTGTTTTCGCTAGCCGTGTTGTCTTCCAATAAATTGTAGTTGCTGTTCTTCAGCGATATGCCTTCTTTGTGATTCCCCTGAGCGGTATTTCCAGTGATCGTATTATTCTGTGACTGCAGGACTGAAATTCCCACATTGCCGCATCCGCTGGCGGCGTTATTCCTTATGACGTTGTTTTTGGATACGACCAAAATGCCCGCATCCCCGCCCCAGCCGCTGGAGCTTCGGGCCAAGAGGCCCTCCAGCGTTATGCCGTCTGCGGATAAAACGATTGCTGACCCGTCGTCGGTATCAATAAAGGGCAGACCGCTCCCGGAATCTATGCCCCTCAAAGTGAGGAGCTTCTTGACATCGATGCTCTCCTGATAAGTGCCGCTGTACACCTCGATGACATCTCCCGGAGATGCGGCATCAATCGCCTCCTGAATGCTCTCTCCTTCATGGACGGTTGTAGCAGCGTTCGCGCCGCCCGCCACCAGCAATAGCGCGAATACGAACAGCGCGGCCGCAATTGACACTGCGGACTTCCTTGGCATAGCACCCATGCTGGAATGCCAATGCTTCGGCGCTATAAAATTCCATTCCTTAACTAGCCACCGCTGAAATTCAGCGACGGGCGAAATCCAGCAACCAGCGAAATAGGGCCTCGATATCTCCTTGCCGGACAGCCTGCCACGACATCTAGCCACCTTTTTAAGCATAGATGACAGATTCATTAATATGAAATGGAGGAACGAAATGGAGGAAATCCGATAAAGTTGCTTGACGGATTCTTAAGCAACGGCCGCAGCAGGGTCCTCAACCACCCGTCGGTTGATATGGGGATCACGCTGCCTTCAGCTGAAAAGTGGAGATGGGCATCGTGTCCTTAAACGATTACCTGACATACTTCGCCTACGCCTTCGCATCCATCTTCGTAATAGTAAATCCAATCGAGGCTACCCTTGTATTCATCTCGCTCACGTCGGGAATGAATCCTAAAGAAAAGAAGAGGATCTACTGGCGCACAACGACAGTTGCCTTCGCCATCGCCCTGCTCTTCGCCCTGGCCGGGGACCTGGTACTCAGGTTTTTCGGCATCACAGTGGACGCGCTTCGCGTCGCTGGAGGAGTCCTGCTCTTCCTGGTTGCAATCGATATGCTTCGAAGCGGCAGACACTACCGTAAGGTAACAGAGGCCGAGCTTCGAGATGCCAGCGACAGGGAGGATATCTCCGTCTTTCCCCTGGCCACACCCCTCCTGACGGGACCGGGGGCGATCACAACCGTCGTCGTCCTTATGGGCGCAGCGGCAACCATTCCGGAGAAGTCGGTCGTCCTCATGGCCCTAGTCACTACCTTCATGGCGACCTACGTCATACTCAAGTTCTCCGAATACATCGACCAGGCCCTGGGAATTACTGGGATTATGGTCATGACAAGGATCTTGGGACTGATTCTGGGGGCCATAGCCGTGAACTTCGTAGCCACAGGGGCATGGAACCTGTACACGGCCATGGCGGGCGCGTAGCATTTTGTCGCATCCTAAAAAATATAACGCTTGAGGACTGTTGATGATTTGGTTTCCATGATAAAGAACATCCTTATAGCCACAGACGGCTCATCCCATAGCGAGGAAGCTGCAAGAGTGGGCATTGAACTTGCCAAGCTTTGTGATGGACATGTCGCAATATTGTATGTCGTTGAAACAGGCGGTTACGTTCCTATGCCATTTGAAGGCCTTACCCCCAGTCCATATGCAAAAGATGAGGCCTCAGCCCTCGCTAAGATATTATTGAAGAATGGGGACGAAGCCGTTTCGCACATTGAAGACCTGGCAAGAGACTCCGGCGTGAGCTGTGAAAAGATCGTTGTCGAAGGCCATCCAGCGAGCGAAATCTTGAAGATCGCTGAAGAGTCCAAGAAAGATATCATAGTCATCGGCAGCATTGGCAAAACAGGCCTGGAAAAGTTCCTGCTCGGCAGCGTTGCTGAGAAGGTAGTTCGCAACTCGAAAGTGCCCGTTTTAATAGTTCCACCAGGAAGGCCCTCAAAGATATCAACCATTCGCGGTGCGATATCGGTTATATGATCTCTTGAAATTCGGTTTCAAAAGGCTGAAGAAGCGGATTGCAATCGAAGTCTCTGGCGGGCCAGCGCCGAAATCCACAGCGTCCGTTTTACGGGGTCCTCCATTGGGCCTGCAATTGCCTCTTGCCAGCGGCCTGGAGCCGCGCCCTACATCAGCATCAGGGTAGAGAACTCGGACAGAGCTGTTTTAAGGCATGCTACGCCCATAACAGCGTGCATATCTAGACCCTGTTGGTCTCTTTTTGAGCCCCATCGTCCTTTAGCCGGATGCCACGCTTTCGAGCCACGCAGCACCTCTCAGGCAGAGGGACATCCCTAGGCTCGTCCACGGAGGATCTGCCTGTAGAACCCCTTAGCCCTGAGAGCTCAGCCGGTGAATTTATCCCTACACTTACATAGCAAGACGCGGCAAATTTACTATTTAATCATTATAAATATTTCAAGTTTTCGGTTGAAGGTCTCCAACTGGGACATCACGACATTCTCGCTTCCCTCATAGACCCTCCGTAATCACAATGCGACGTCTTTGCAGGCGGCCCTCGCCTCCTGCGCCACGCCCTTATCCAGCATTAACCGCGATATGTAGAGCCTGGCCCAGAGATAGCTCAAGATGCTTCCGGCAATATTGCCGAACACTATTCCCCACCAGATTCCCTCCTGGCCGAGCCCCAAGACTACCCCGAGGATAAAGGCCATCATAGTTACAAGAATCACATCGCGCAGGAGGGTTAGAAGCAGAGATGTGAGGCCTTTGCCTGCGCCCTGGAAGAGGCAGGCGGACATGATACCCGGAGACACGAATGGATAGAACAGGCACATTACGTGCATGAAAGCTATCATTGTTGGGGCCAGATGAGCGCTTTGTGAACCATAGGTGAAGAACATGGTTATCTGCGGCGCGAAGACTCCGGTGATGATGGCCATGACAACTCCGATGACAAGCCCAAGCTTAGTCGAATAGCTGTGAATTACTGGCAAATTTCCGTATTTTCTGGCTCCAAAAGCAGCCCCGGCAACGGATATCTCTGCCGTGGCAATGGCGATCAATGGAACGAGGGCCATGAATATCACGCGCCAGCCGGCAGTATAAACCGCAACTGCATCAGTGCCGGACGCCCGGACCAGCATGGCGTTTATGATGATGGCATCCATGGAATAGAGCAGGAACTCAGCGCTTGCCGGGACGCCAACCTGAAGAATATCCTTCATCACAGCCCGGCTTGGGGAAAAGGTCCTCCTGGAAAGGGAGACATAGGTGTCCCTCTTGATGAGCAGCCAGTAAACCTGGACTGCACAGACCAGAAACATCGAGATGACCGTCCCCCATGCGGCTCCTGCGATTCCAAGGCCTGCCCAATAGATCAGGATGGGGTCCAGTATGGCGTTGATCAGAGATCCTGCGCCCATCGCATACATTGTACGCTTTGCATCGCCCTCGCCCCTCAGGATGGCAAAGGCCATGTTGGTGAAGACCATCAATGCGCTTCCCGCAAAAATGATGTTTCCGTACTCGACGGCGAGGTCCAGAGACGCTCCCGCGCCCATGGCAGCGAGCAGCGGCCCTGAAAAACAGAGCAGAATTAGCGTCAGCGCCAGCGATACAGCGATTGCAAGGAGCATGGCATGCATTGTGACGTTGTCTGCGCCGGGCTTATCCTGAGCCCCGATCTTTCTGGAGATGGAAGAGGATACGCCGGCGCCAAGGCCGTTGGAGATGCCGACCACAACCATGTAGATGGGAGTTACGAACCCTACTGCAGCCAGGGCATCGGATCCAAGCCCGGCCACCCAGACCGCATTCACCAGATTATAGGCGGCCTGGATCATCATGGCAACGACCATGGGGCCGGAGAGCTTTAAAATGGCCTTTTTCGGCTCTCCGATCAATAGAGAAACGCCTCTGGTAGGCTCCTTTCGGCATTGTCGGTCGCGCGACTCGATGCTTTCACCCATCAGAACCATCACTGTGCTGCATGACCTGCCTCACGCAAACCTTGAGGACGATCTCCCTCATTTAACCTTATCCCTGAGAGCACCAGCCTTTTCAGAACGCCATCATCTCACCGTCTCACTTTGGCCCGCTTAGGATATCTAGCACCTGAGCAGCCTGCTTAGAGCTAAGTCCGCAGCGTCTGGATATAGTTAGCACCCGGACTATCTCGGCGTTGACATCCTCGGCCAGGTAGGCCTGCTCTGCATGCACCACTGCCTCATCATAGCCCTTGCTGATAAGGTCAGTTATAATTTCATTTACCAGCGCATCGTTCAACGGAAGCCTTGACTGCCCAATGGCCTCAAGAGCCTTCCTGATATTTTCCATATCCCCGGTGTTTTGCATATACTGCGCTCACGTTCTTAAAAATCAAACAGAGACTTCTGCTTTTGTGCCTTCGCCGGCTCGCAGAAGCTAAAGAGGCTGCTTTGCCCCCTGCCCGCACACAGACGATCCTTTGAGACCCCAAAGGCCTCAAATATCCTAAGCACGGGAGGCAAAATCTGCTTCTCGACGTAGTACTCAGTATCCAGCGGCAGGTTCATCTCCAGTACATATTGCGGATCCTCAGCCCTATCGACGAAAAGCTCCTTGTTCTTTCGGCGATTTTTTCCTTTTACTATCACAAAGGGAACCCTGTCCCCGACGCCAGGCACCTGTCCACCCCTCTCCTTGATCTTCTCCACAAGCTGGATGTGGGGCTGCTTGTTCTTGTAGGAGCCCGTGCTCTTGGTGTACCTTCTGGTCAGTGTCAGGTCTCCCAGGATCTCGGGGTCCTCAGATAGGTCCAGGCTCTGGATCCTGCTTATGACGGAACGTACGTGGTCAACGGCCTCATCGACCTTGCCCTCCTTCAAAACCAGCTCCAGACACCTCTTCAGCGTCTTGGAGGTCAGGTCACACCAGTCCCGTCTAACGGTCTCCATGCCTCTTACCTTGATCCTGTCCTTCCAGGAATCTCCCGAGGGCTCAAATACCCACAAAGCATACCGCTTTTTTGCCAGGAAAATGGCACGCCTGGCAAAGGCCTCGAAGACCAGCTCCATGGGCTCAGGCAGCCCCGAGGTTACAGTCTGTGCAATCTTCCGGCCTATCAGCTCCGCCTCCGTAAGAGACACCTCGCCCTGGGAAGGCGTGATCTTCACGAACACGCTGTCGGTATCCCCGTAGACGACGGACAGATCGAAACGCTTGGCCCCGGCCTTTCCCAGCGCCAGCTCATCTATGCCTACCACCGAGCCGTCCACCAGATAGAGAGAGCCGATATCGTCCACGATCTTCTTGGTCTTGACGATGTTCTCCCTCCCGAAGCTTGTGACTGCATTTGCCACCGCCAGGCTGTAGAGCCTCGCCCTGGCGTAGCCCGAGTAGCCGTAAAAGCTGTTTAGTAGTATCTTCATGGCATACTGCTTGGCGTCTAAAAAGCGGCGCTCCTCCTCGCCAGCTATCTTCATCTGCCGCTTGGTCTGCGTCCTCTGGTCTAAAAGCTCGCGAAGCACTCCCGGCATAATTCCCGGAGAGACGTCGGGCGTAACAAACCTGCCGCCAGAGGGAGCTGTGATAGTATGAGTTTGAGTTTGATTTTTGCTTTGACTACCATCGCTCCCAGGGGATTTGCCAGTGATAACAGTCGTATAGCAAAGGTTGTGAGCCATCATGATTGTAGGATATAGGGACTTGTAGTCCAGGATCACTATATCCTCCAGCAGGCCCTTCTCGGGAACCAGGACTGCCCCGCCTTTCAGGTCCTCGTTCTCCACGTAGCGTTCCTCGGACACATCCGCATCGGGCTTTGGAGGCACAACCCTGTTTTGCTCCCTAAACCTTCGAAGGAGAAGGCTCTCGACCATTCCGCTCTGGCCGCCGTTCACGATATCTTGGAGGAGCGAGCCGCTGGCCCGCGAAAGGGCTACATACTTATCCATCAGCCGCAGGTCGAGCATTAACCTCAGCGCCAGCACTGCATCTCTCCTTGCATAGCTTATGAACCGCCGCAGCCCCTCGCCGCCCTCAGACCACAGAGCCTCGATCTCTTTTGGATCGACATCGTACTTTTCCATTTTGAGAAGCTCTGCAGCGGCATTTCTGAGCGTGTACTGCTTGAGGCTGAAGGACGAGCGAATGATCGGGAGGAGGTCCACCACCACCCGGCCGGTAATGGAAACATTTGTTGTGTTCACTATCTTTCGCGGGTAGCAGGAGCTGCCGTCTCTCCCGACACGGATGTCCGACTTCAGCTGCCGGGCTCTTGTGTCCAGGTACGGAAAGTCGAACTCGTTGCTGTTGTAGCCGGCAACGATATCGGGATCATACTCACGAATGATCGAGGAGAAGGTTGAGAGCAGATCGTATTCGTCCTGACAGTCCTGCACGTCGCCCCTCTGGCAATCTACCCTCTTTCCAACCAGCACCAGGTCCTTTTGGCCCCTGAACTCGGGCTCAAAGGCCATGCTGATGAGGATGACGGGCGAGACCTCGGCCCTCGGCATCTCGCCATTATGCGGCAGGCACTCAATATCGAAAGCCATGTACCTTAAAGGCGCATTTGACTCGCGCTCCGCCAGCGAGAGTGACTCCACGTTCACCGTTGGGACCTGGCTGCCGTCAGCCACCCATTTGGGGACATCGACATTTGCCCAGGCCATTCCCCCCAGGTTCATGTCGATTAGGAACCTGTTTTTAAAAAGGATATCCGTCTCGTAAACGGCCTTCACTCCGGGAATGTCCCTTACCTGGTCCCTCAAGGTTCTAACCGACTTCGGATCCTGTGCGGTGATCCTGAGCATCCTCTTGGGGACGGATTGATAGCCGATAGGCTCAAATCTGTCAACGGCCTCCACCTCCAGGCCCATGGCCTTCAGCTCATCGGCCACGTTTTCCAAAGACCCCTCGGCTTCATCTACCCCTGCGTAAAAGTAAGGCCTGAAGCCCGCCACCTTACAGGTTACGCTTCTTCCCTCAGGCGTTCTGCCGAAGAGCTGCACGAGAGGATTTTTACTTGAATCGTAGGTGTAGTTGGCATCCAGGATCTGGAAGATCATCGCTTAATAATACAAATTTTTACGTAAATAGCTATCTGCTCGGCTTCAGGCTCGATTTCCGTTCCCAAGCACCTTTTCCATGTTGTTCAGGAACACCTCCATCAAGATCCTGATTTCCGGGAACCTGTCCAGGTGCGATAGAAGCTCTTTGGGCCTTTGAACATATCTCCCGTCTTTCAGCTCGTCGCTGCAATTCAAGATCAGATGATCGATGCTGTCCATTGAGGACTCCAGGTGGAACTGAAGGCCTACGGCTTTTCCCAGCCAAAAGGCCTGATTCGGACATGCCTGGCTCTCTGCCGCCCTTATGGCCCCCGGAGGAATGTCGAAGGTATCGCCGTGCCAGTGGAAGGCCACGAACTCATCTGGAAGAACGCAAAAGACCTTCGAGGATTTTGCCTCCTGTGTCAACCTGACAGGGAACCAGCCTATTTCTTTGTGCGCATTCCGGACTACCTTTCCCCCAAGGACATCGGCCATGAGCTGGGCCCCAAGGCAAATGCCAAGCACGATCTTGTCGCCGGCTATGGCCCGGCGAATGAACTCCTTCTCCCGGAGAAGCCACGGATACTTATCATGCTCGTAGATGTTCATAGGGCCGCCCATTATCACCAGCCAGTCGAACCGATCGAGATTTGGAAGCGGCTCATCCGAGAAGAGCATGGTCCCGGATACCTCATGGCCCTTCTTCCTGGCCCAGGCCTCGATATTGGCAAGATCCTCGAATGGAACGTGCTGCAGATAGTGAATCCTCATAATCATTCGCCGGAAGAAAGCTGCCTATCTTGTGGTATAAGTAGATTTCTATAAGCGGTTCTGCAATCCGATTCTTCAATGCATATCTGCACTTCATTAGAGCGATCGCAATCTATATATATCGGCCATCAGCGTATAGGATGTTGGCAAAAGTCGATAATCTGTTTCCTCCCTCCTACTTGACTGGCTTTTGCCCCCCTCCTTATTGCGAATCTTCATTATTGACAGCCACCTTATTGCCCAGCATCCTAATTGCCCAGACCTCAATGCCGCCCCTTGGAACGAGAGTCCCGGAATGACCGAGGACAAACCATTTCAGGAAGACAACAAACTCTAAATAACAGGAATCAAATCTTGCCCCAATGGAGCACAAGGTTCTCGGCTTGATCCTGATGTGCCTGCTGGCGGCAGGATGTCTGGAGAGCCCAAAGCTACCGTCTGCGAGCACAGGCTCCGGGCAAATCCCAGAGCCTTATTATGCCGATGCAGAACCATGGCTTGATCAGTCTGTTTTCGGAATTGAGTCGCTGATAGGCCCCGGCTTTTTAAGAAGATACAGTACAAACGAATTTGATTGCAGCGAAATGGCCGCCTATCTCGAATGGATGCTGGAGAAGCACGGATTTGATTCCAAGATCTGTCTTGCCTCAGAGTTCGGCGATGATAATGAGCCTCATGCCTGGGTGGCGGTGGACCTTCCTTCAAGGAGATATTACATAGAGCCTACGGCGCGTAATCAGGGAGGCTTCGTGTTCTCCATAATCAAGCCCCTGGATGCAGAGTACAAAGAGTACGGCAACTATGACGGGATTTACGAGGACATCTATGAGGCCTCGAAGGCCGGGCCAATCTCTGAGTTTGACTGGTGGGCGGACCCTGTTTTAAAGCATAACCTCGTTGAGGCACATTCCGAAAAGGGGAGCAAAAGCAAATAGATAATAGGTAATTGGTAATAGGTAATCGGAAACGGCTAAAATCCAAAAATAAAAACTAAAAAATAATCCTAATCATTTCTTCCGCGCGTCCAAAGCCTCTTTGAGCTTCCCGTATGTTGCTCTCAGGGCTTCAGATATGACCCTGGTGTCGGAGAGCACTGGCATGAAGTTGGTGTCCCCGTTCCAGCGCGGAACCACGTGGAGGTGAATGTGATCTGCCACGCCTGCGCCTGCCACGAGTCCCATGTTTATCCCGAGGTTAAAGCCGTCAGGCCTCATGGTCTCTTTGAGAAGCGAAACGGCCAGATCGGCCAGCTCCATCATCTCCTGCTGCTCCTCCGTCGACCAGCCGGAAAGCACAGCAGTATGCCTGTAGGGAACGACCATCATGTGGCCGTTGTTGTAGGGATAGGCGTTCATGATTATGAAATTATATTTCCCTCTGTAAAGGATCAGGTTCTCCTCATCCTTACCCTCGTTGGGCTTATCGCAAAATATGCATCCTGGAGCCTTTTTGCTGAGAATATATTCTATCCGCCAAGGCGCCCATAAGTTCTCCATTTAAAACCCCCAAAAGCCTCTTCGCATTCTCCGCTGCATCCTTATCAGTCTTCTTCTTTTTTAGTCTTCAAAGTTTTTAGTCTTCGAAGACCAGCCTTCTGCCCTCGACTCTTGACCGGCACTCTATGAACCGCTTGATTGCTCTCGGATATGCCCTGTACTCAGCCCTCTGAATCCTGGCTTTAAGGCTTTCGCGTGTATCGTTATCCTTTATGGGCACAGGAATCTGGTAGACGATTGGGCCGTGGTCGACGTCCTCGTCCACAATATGAACCGTTGTGCCCGTCCACCTGACTCCGTATTCCAGAGCCTGCGAAAAGGCGTCCATTCCCCTGAAAGACGGCAGAAGCGCCGGATGGATGTTCAGTATCCTGTTCTTATAGTGTTCTACAAAAGAAGGAGACAGAATCCTCATATAGCCCGTCAGAACCACCAGATTAACGCTTGCTCTATCCAGATGATCCATCAGCCTTCTGTCGTACCCCTCGCGGTCAAGGCCCGATGGGTCCAGGTAGTGGGCCGCAATCCCGTACTCGTCTGCGATCTTAAGTGCCCCGGCATCCTCCTGGTCAGCCAAAACTACTGCAACGGTTGCCGGGAGATATCCGGAGCGTGCAGCTGCTATTATATGGCGGAGATTCTCGCCTCTCCCCGAGGAGATTACCCCGATCCTGGTCTTGTCTTCAGTCAACCTTAAAACTCACTTCCCAAGGGTAATTTCTATTGCAGAGACGTTGGTCTCTCCCCTATCGGTGTTTAGCGTTTCGGTGGAGATCTGTATTCCCTTCACAGATACGTCGGGCAGGAACCGTGACCTTGAGACCTCGGCCACATCCACTGCACGAGAGATCGCTCTGCCCCTTGCCATTATCCTGACTTCCTTTGCGCCACTGTTGAACTGAGTAACCACAGCTAATACGTAGTTCATCACTGGTTTGTTGCCGACGAACACAACATCATCTTCTGCCATGGCGAATCACCTTGGAATTAAATTTGAACTAATGACGATATCCTAGATAAAGTTGCTGATGAGGTCAGAGGTATCTGCCGCGGGCCTTTATTTCCTTTACCCTCTCATAGACCGCATCTGCCCTTTTGTGCGTCCTGGAATAACCCGCCTTGAAGGCCTCTATCAGCTCTTCAGGCCGATCGTGGGTGCTCTCCAGAGTCTGGAAGTATACGTGCACATCCACCCCCTGAGCCTCGACAGATACCTCATGGAAGGCCAGTCCGAAGTCTATGAGGTAAATCCTTCCGTCCTGCAGGATCATGTTGGAGGTGGTCAGGTCGCCGTGGATGATGCCGCCCTCGTGAAGCCTTCCCACAATCTCGCCTACCCGCTCCGACAGCTCGGGGCTGATGACATCCTTCAGCCTTATGCCCTCCACGTGCTCCATCTGGATCTCGAACCTCGATACATCGCTGATGATCGGCGTCGGAACGCCGTGCCTTCTGGCCTCTGAGGTGATTCTCGCCTCTTTAAGTGTGCGCTCTTCCCTTATTCGCTCGTCAAGCTCAGAGTGCCTGTAGCTCTTTTGCATCCTCCACTTGCGAACTGTGCCGTCCTCAAGAGTTATAACCGCCTCTGCACCTCTGCCTATTTCCATAGATCATCCTTCTATTGCCCATGCTTTAACCAGCCCCAGGCAGCCGGCAATCATCATATCGCCTCCGGGGGCCGCTGACACCGCCCCTTTTAAAACGCCGGACTGCAGGAACAAATCTCTCCTGGGGCCTGTGACAAGAGTTGACGATATCGACTCGGGCACCCACTCTATATAAGCCCCGTGGCCACCGTCGTCAAAGACATCGGATGACTTCAGAGTTCCGCTGCAGAGGCCTTTCAGGAATTGACGCAGCTTCTCAGGCGTCAGGTCGGATGTGTGATGCTCGAAAAGAGCTATGATCCTGCCCTCGCAAAGTATTGCCGCAACTGTATGGCCGTTGCCGAAGTTGATGATAACAGCAGGCTCGCTCGCGCGGGGATCAAGGGCGGCGCCGAAGATGGCTGCAGGTCCCGTGTCCATCAGAAGAGGCGAGAACCCCAGATCGGCCAGATAGTCCTTTACCGCCCGCATTCTGGTCATGATCTGCGGCGGCTCACGGTAGGCGAACTCCTTTAGTCGGCCCCCGGCCCTTATCGCTCCGGCCATATGCTCGAAGCGGACTATCCTGTTGGACCTTTCCGGAGAGTAGCCGTGGTCCTGCACTGCTACTGCCACATTTCCGGGCAGATCTATATCGAAAAGGGCAAAGGCCTCCCTCAGCGCAGGAATATCGAGATCCCCCATACGGATGACCTCTGCCCCGGCGGGAGCCTCCTCCTGAATTATGACTCCAAGAGCCCTTACACGCTCCAGGCTATCGTTTATAGTAGCAGCAGCATAAGGCGTCGCATAGACCTTTAGGCCCGCCGACAGGTGCCACCTGATAGCGGCCGTGGATGCACCGCCCCCCATGAGAGAGCCCGTCAGGAAAATGTCCTTTCCTTTGGCCCTCGCCTGCGAAATTCTGCCTCCGACTATTGCAGTCTGGCTTGGAAGCACCATCTTCGTCGATCCCTCCAGAGGGATATCCTCCCTGTAAAGCAGTATATCCTGAGTGCCTGCTCCCACATCGATGGCTAGAATCGTCATTTCACCACAAATCCTCATAAAAGGTTGAGCAATGCCACGGGAAAAATTTTATCCTCTAAAGGTATCTTTTTGGATATGATCATAGACGTAATAATCGCGAGCACCTCCAGGTTCGAAAAATACGGCCCCGTCGACCGTCCAAACGAGGCGGAAGACCTCTCCGGCCAGGCCATTTTAGACAAGATTGAGGCCTCCGGTCACACTGCTCGCTACCAGCTTTTGCCCGACGGAATTTCGCCCATTAGAGATGCAGTTTTAAAAAGCCGTGCCGATGCAGTCGTCATCTGCGGCGGAACGGGCCTCACCCGCCTGGATTTGACCCTGGAGGCAGTGGAACCCCTCTTTGAAAAAACTCTCCCGGGCTTTGGAGAGATCTTCAGGTGGAAAAGCCTCCAGGAGGTCGGAACCAGGGCCATGCTCACAAGGGCCTCGGCCGGGGTTTATCAGGGCAGGCCCATATTCTGTTTGCCGGGATCGCCCAACGCAGCGCGGCTTGGATTGGATCTGATTTTAGCCGAGATCTCGCATATAATTAAGCACATATCCGAGTGATCGCATCCCATGCCGTGAACGAAACTCCGCTGGACATCTTCTTAGTGAAAGAAATATAATAGTAATCATATTAATCTTTATGAGGCCACAGTAGCCTTTTATATCTGTAGCTCTTGATAAGGTTATAGAGCAATCACGGAGAATATGGCTATGGAGACCGAGATTCCAGTTCGGGACATCATGACCCGCCCAGTGATTACAGCCGATGCCAGTCTTGACGTCTTAAATGCTGCCAAAAAGATGGGTCTGGCAAATGTCGGCAGCTTAATCGTTGTATCCGGCAATAAACCGATAGGGATACTGACAGAGAGGGATCTGGTCAAAAAGGTCATCTCCAACGCGGCCGACCCGCGGACTGTAAAGGTGGGTGACGTCATGAGCGCTCCATTGGTCTCCATTTCGCCTGAGGCCAGCCTGCGCGAGGCTGCCTCGCTGATGATTAAGTCGGCGGTAAAGAGGCTCCCCGTTATCTCAGACGGGCGGTTGGTGGGAATCATTACCGATACAGACCTGGTCTCCGGGTCGTCTCTCGGCCTCTCCGATATTCTAAGCGATCTCCTGGAGATGCACAGAGAGAACATCCACTTTGAGGAGTCCAGGGAGGTGGTGCGCGGAATTTGCGAGGTTTGCGGCCAGCTCTCAGATTCCCTTGAGAGCGTCAATGGCGGACTGCTCTGCTGGAGCTGTAGGGACGGAAACAGGTAGAATTACTTGCTGGACTGCAAGGGATTTATCATGTTAGTAGAAGATATTATGTCCAGAGATCCTCTTTATGTAGAGGATTCCACTTTTCTGACCAAGGCGCGTCAGTTGATCAGAGACAACCACGTGCGCGGGCTGCCTGTTGTTAACAGCCAGATGCACGTGGTGGGAATCGTCACCACACAGGATATGCTGCGAGTGACTTCGACCAAATCCAATGTCACCGTGTCAGGCTTTTCGGTCAAGGTTCCGACGGTGACGGGACAGATGAACATGCTGGATGCGGCGAGGCTGATGCTCAAAGAAAAAAGCACAATGCTCCCGGTGATTGAATCCGAGGAAAATCCAGTTTTAAAAGGCATTGTCAGCCTGCTGGATGTCTTTGGGAACCTCGACCCGGAGAAGATGCCGAATAAAGAGATCTCCGAAATCATGAGCACCAAAGTGATCACCGCCAGCCCGGACGACCCCATCACAAAGGTCTGGGACAAAATGGTCGAGGAGGACTTCACCGGCCTGCCGGTAATGAAAGATGGAAAAACCATAGGCATGATCACGAGGTTCGATATACTGAAGAGGGGTTGGGCGAGAATTAGCAGGGAGAGCGATACGCGCCCTGTGGATTCAACGCAAATGCACGTTCAAAAGCTGATGAGCACCCCGATATACAGCGTAAAATCCACGGATAGCCTGAACACGGCCATTGAGACGATGATGAGGTACGATGTCGGAAGAATGTCCGTGATGGACGGCGGAAAGCTCGTGGGAATAGTGGACAGATACGATCTGATCAAGAGTTACCTGGGTGAGTGAAGATGAGAGGCCCTACAAGCGGAAAGGACGTCACAAGAATTCCTCAAAGAGACGACAGAATGCCCATATCCCCCGGCTCGGGCGATCGGGGACCTTTGCAGTTCGATTCAAGGCCTGCAAGGCGGCTGGGAGAGGTGCTGTCCGTTGCCTCGCCGTCGGTGGTCACCGCTCCCCCCACCACAACCATCATGGGCGCCATCAAAACCATGATCTACTACGGATTCTCCCGTCTGCCCATAGCCGATGCAGGGACAGGCAGGCTTATCGGGTTCGTAACATCCGTGGACATAGTGGACTTCCTCGGAGGGGGACTTCGACACAACCTCCTGAGCGAGAAGTACAAGGGTAATATTTTTACCGCAATCAATGCCGACATCAGGGAGATCATGAGCACCAAACTGACCTATGCCAGCGATAAGTTCTCCCTCAACGACGCCTTAAAGCTCATGTACGAGAAGAACGTGGGCGGCCTTCCGATAGTGGATGACGATACCAGGATTAAGGCCATAATCACAGAGGAGGATTTCGTGCGCTTCACTGCCGGATTTGAAACAGGCCTAAACGTCGAGTCCTTCATGAGCGTCAACGTGGTGACAGCTCCGGCGCAGACCACCATCGAGAAGATGACCCGGATGATAATTCAGAAGGGCTTTAGAAGAATGCCGGTCGTTCAGGACGGCGTGCTCATGGGAATGGTGACGGCATCGGACATCATGAGGTACATGGGATCGGGAGAGGCATTTGAAAAGGTCGTGACCGGAGACATCGGCGAGGTCATGAATTTGCCAATCAAGAGTCTGATCAAGCGAAACCTGGTGACAACGGAGAGGGCTGAGGATCTGGGCATCGCCGCCAGGAAAATGGTGGAAAACGATATAGGATCTTTGCCGGTCATGGATAGGGGATCGCTGGCAGGAATTCTGACAGAGAGGGACTACGTAAGAGCGCTAGCTGAAAACAGAGGGATCTTATCATGATTGTAAAGAAAGTCAAAGATTACATGAGCGCGCCCATATACGTCATAGAGAGGAACGAGCCCATCCAGAGGGCTAGAAACCTGATGTTCAAATATGGAGTAGGCCGGCTTCCTGTGATGGACAGCGGAAAGCTCGTTGGAATCGTCACCAAATTCGATATCACCAACCGGCTGAATCAGGCTGCACCCGAATGGAGGAGGCGTCCCATAGATAAAATTCCCATACAGGTGGTTATGACGGAATCCCCCATAACCATCTACCCGGATGCCACCATGAGCCAGGCGGCAGAGCTGATGGTGGAGAACGGGATCAGCGGGCTTCCCGTTGAGAAGGACGGCGGGATAACGGGCATGATCACCTCACGGGATATGATCCGCTACTTCGCAGATCAGGACATCAAGGCAAAGGTAGGCGACCTGATGAACAGGGAGATTGTGGCTGTACACAGGCATCACACCATAACTCATGTCCTGGACGAGATGAACCTGCAGGGAGCAAGCCGCGTCCTGGTCTATGAGGACAACATGTCCCCTGTGGGCATTATTACCCGCTCAGGCCTGACATTTTCAGAGATGATGGGTCCAAAGGATGAGATGGAGACGAAGAGCATAAAGATGACCAGAAAGGAGAGCACAGCCGGTAGGAAGCAGTACAGGTACATAAAAGAGATGCCGTTTGTCGCCGAGGACATAATGACTGCTCCAATAATTACCATTGTCCCCAATACCGGAGCTGTGGAGGCTGCCCGATCGCTTGCCGAAAAGCAGATAATCGGCATGCCAGTCATAGAGGGAAACGACCTGGTCGGATACTTCTCTGCAGATGAGATAACGGCCGAGATAGCGAGGTGGAAGTGAATGCAGGTAAAAGACATAATGACGGAGCCAGTGACTATCGATAAATCAGAGCGGATAGGCCACGCCCTCGATCTGATGGAGAAGAACGACATAAGGAGGCTGCTTGTTACAAACAAGAACAAGCTCGGCGGAATAATAACCACGCGCCAGATAGCTCGCGTGCTTGGGACCAGAAAGAGCCTGGGAATGCCCGCATCCTCGCTTCATGTGGCTGCAGCAACGCTCGATGCAGTGATTAAGGTGCTCCCGGATATGAGCGTACAGGACGCCATGATCCTCCTCCAAAAGACTTCAGTCCTCGTCGCAGTAGATGGAGACAAGATCCTTGGATGGGTCAGGCCAAGGGAGATCCTGGGGGCCGTGAACGTAAACGGGAAGGCAAGCGATGCCATGAGAGCCCCCTTAACCGTCAATCCCGACGACCGCCTGGTTCACGCCAGAAGGATGATGCTTGACAGGGACGTTGGGAGGCTCCCCGTAGTAGAGTCAGGGAGGCTTGTGGGCATCCTCACTGAAAGGGACGTTGCCCGCTCTCTTCGCGCCTTTCGGGATCTAAACGAGACGGCCAGCAAGCAGTACGCGCGCATCTACAACCTTTTGGTCTCTGACGTCATGACTCACGATGTGAAGTACGTTCACGCCGATACGCCACTCGATGACGTAAAGAGAATAATACTCACTGAGAATAGAGGAGGCCTTCCGGTCTTGAACCAGAAGGAGGAGCTTGTAGGCATGATCACCAGGAGGTCTCTCATCGACTACCTGGTGAGGACCGGATGATTCTGGAAAGGGTTGCAGAAAAGCTTGGACTGTCCACAGAAAGGCTGAAAGATCTTCAGGAAACGATATTAAAGAGATCAAGCTGGCCCGAGCCGAGCCTTCTCAGGTTTGAGAAGGCCGTCTCCGGGATCGAGGCCGGGACGGTGATCTTCGAAAACGGGGATATCGTCTACGGCTATCCGAAGATTAGAAGGGCGCTGATGCTGCAAAGTGCCCTAAAAAAGCATTTTTCAAGCCGCGTGGCAGTGGAGGAAAAGATGAACGGCCACAACGTCCGGGTAGCGAGCATCGACGGAGAGGTCGTGGCCCTGACGCGGGGCGGCTTCATCTGCCCCTACTCCACAGAGGTGGCGCGCCGGATTTTGCCTGAGTCGGTCTTCGAGGACAATCCTAAGGCCGTCCTTTGCGGAGAGATGGTCGGCCCTGAGAACCCCTACGTCCCGAAGGACATCTATCCCACAGATTCTATTGATTTCTATCTCTTCGACCTGTCGGCCAAGAATAAAAAAAGCACCGAAGGTGTGTATAAAACCCATGAGTTCGCCGAAGCATACGGAATCCGGGCCGCGGCCTTTCTGGGCGAGTTCAGGGTCGAGAGCGCCTATGAGCAGATCGCCAGGATCGTGAAGCAGCTTGGAAAGCGGCAGCGCGAGGGCGTGGTCATAAAGGACCCCGAAAACAGGCACATGCCGATAAAGTACACGAGCTCTGAAAGCAACTGCATAGACCTAGAGGCGGCATTCAGGTACTACAACGATTATGCCCTCGACTTCTTCGTATCTCGCGCCGTAAGAGAGGGCTTTCAGTCTGTGGAATGGGAGGAGTCCGATGAGGAGAGGCGCGAGCGCGCGCAGCGCATCGGAGAGAGCATTTTATTGCCGATGATTGATACCATTCGAAGAAAGATGGCCGGCGAGCAGATCGTCCAGCAGGTTCAAATCAGAGTAAAAAGCCTTCAGACTGCCAGAGAGTTCGAATATCACCTTCGACGAAGCGGCATGAGGGCCATCTTCGACCAGCCCGAGCCGACGGACGATGGCTATGTGGTTAGAATCACAAGGCTAATCATGAGCACAAACGATAAGACCCAGGCGCTCATCGAAGGAGAGGCGTGGTAAAAGGTAGCAGCTTATGAGCGAGATAGTAGACATCGAGATGGAAGGCCACCTCATAGATTCGCAGATCTTGACCAAGGTCCTGGACAAGATCATGGATATGGGCGGAGAGTTCGAGATCAAGAGCTTCCATATTGGACAGAAGAAGAACGACACCAGCTATGTGCAGATAACAGTAATGGGAGATGACGAAGCCCATCTGAACAAAGTCCTCCTGGAGCTTCACGCTCTGGGAGCCAGACTTGTCGAGATGGAGGACGTGAAGACGGGGCTCGCGCCCGGCGACATGGTTGTTCCCAAGGGATTTTACACCACCACCAACCACCCGACATACGTGCGCTACAACGGCTCATGGGTAGAGGTGGAGAACAGCCATATGGACTGCCTCGTCGTCCTGGAGGACGGGCACGCCGTCTGCACTCCGATAGGCCACATCAAGAAGGGCGACCGGGTGGTTGTCGGAACCTCAGGCGTAAAGGTTGTCCCGCCTGAGAGGCCAAGGGAGAGGTCGCTTTTCGGCTTCATGTCGAACGAGGTATCCTCAGAGCGGCCCAGCGGTGAGCTTGTGAGACAGCTGGCGGCGGAGATCGTCAGGACAAAGCGGAACAACGGAAGGATTGCCGTGGTCTGCGGGCCGGCGGTTATCCACACGGGCGCGGCCCCATCGCTAGCGAGGCTCATTCACGACGGATATGTGGATGTGCTGCTCGCGGGAAATGCCGTTGCGGTTCACGACATCGAGCGCCAGCTCTTCGGAACCAGCCTCGGCATGAACTGCGCAGGCAATGCAATTTCCGGCGGCCATCGAAACCACCTCTACGCCATATCCGAGATCATGGCAAGCGGGTCCATCAAAAACGCGATAGCAGAAGGGAAGCTCAAAGGCGGCATAATGTACGAGTGCATCCAGAAGGGAATAACCTTCATCCTGGCAGGGTCCATCCGCGACGACGGACCGCTGCCCGAGGTGATCACCGACACAGTCAGGGCCAAGGATGCCATGGACAAGGCGTTACGAGGCGTGGAGATGACGATCATGCTTGGAACGATGCTGCACTCCATAGCCGTCGGGAACCTGCTGCCTTCCTTTGTAAAGACCATCTGCGTTGACATAAATCCATCCACCGTGACAAAGCTCATGGACAGGGGGTCAGCCCAGGCAATTGGGCTTGTGACGGACATAGGCACCTTCCTGCCGCAGCTCTCCGAAGAGGTACAAAAGTTGGAGGGGGCGGATGAGAGCAGCGGCGATTGCAGCAATCGCAATGCTTAAATTCGTAACTACCGAAAAGCACCTACTCGCTTAATATGCCGCCGTGGCTTAGCCCGGTTAAAGCGGCTGATTCGTAAGAACTCCGAAAGATCAGCAGTTCATGGGTTCGAATCCCATCGGCGGCTTTTATTTTTTGGCGAATATACAGCGTCGTATTTCCGAATCTTATATTTTAATCCTGTTCATTAAAAAGCATTATTCAGAAATTAATATTGATAATGCAGCAAAAATTGTAGCAATAGTAATAATTGATCTTGCATCGAAGTTGAAAAATCCCTTAATTGGTAAATTAGAAAAATTCACGGGCAGACGCGGCCTGGATGGCTTTATAAACTTTATATACCCATAGTTTATATACCCCGAGTTTATAAAGGGTAGTATGGAGACGCGCGAGTATGGAGTCCACAATTAATATAGAGAACGTTGTAGCATCTACAAAGCTGGCGGACGAGTTCGACCTTCACAAGATCGAGGCCGAGCTTGAAGGAGCGGAATACAATAAGGAAAAGTTCCCGGGACTGGTTTACAGGGTCAAGTCGCCGAGAGCCGCCTTTCTGATCTTTACCTCGGGAAAAGTCGTCTGCACCGGCGCAAAAAATGTCGAGGATGTCCGCACTGTCATAACAAACATGGCAAAGACGCTCAAGTCCATCGGCTTTGAAAACATCGATCTCGAGCCGGAGATACACGTTCAGAACATTGTGGCCTCCGCTGACCTAAAAACCGATCTAAATTTAAACGCCATCGCGCTCGGCCTCGGCCTTGAGAACATCGAGTACGAGCCTGAGCAGTTTCCCGGACTCGTTTACAGGATCAAGCAGCCAAAGGTGGTTGTACTGATATTCAGCTCCGGCAAGCTGGTGGTAACGGGCGGCAAGTCGCCGGAGGAGTGCGAGGAGGGTGTTCGCATAGTGCGCCAGCAGCTGGAGAACATGGGACTGCTCTAGGCCTTCGCCTTCCTTTCACGGGGTTGCTGTCAAGATTTTGGCCCACCAAAGGCCGACAACAATTTTTTTAAACGAGATGAAGATCTCTCATACAATATTTGACCCCAAAAACTCAACATATTGAATATTAATCCTGTGCAAATAATTATTTAAATCATGAAGATAGATTAGTATTCAAGATTTTGAGGGTGTGGGCCATGGCGGAATATAAGGGACTTGAAAAGCCTGGATCGGTCATCAGGACACTAACAAAACACAAGTATCGCGACCTAATACTGATATGCTTGGTAATGCTGATATTTTTTGTGCTTATAATTGCATCTTTTACGTAGGACCAGATGTCTGTTAATCAAAAAGGGATAAGGAAAAGACACGGAGACGCCTAGAACAGATGGTGCCCTGTTCTTGTTTAATTGCACGAGCACATCTCGATTAGCCTCTGTATTATCTCTTCCAGGCTTAAGCTTTCTTGCTGTCCGCTTCCCATATCACGCAACACCAGCCTACCCGCATCCAGCTCATTTCTTCCCACAATTATCGCATGCTTTGCGCCGGCACTTGCTGCAGCCTTCAGCTGTGCCCCCAGTCCCCGTCCCATGACATCAATGACAACCGGGAATTTTTGGCGCAGGTCTCTGGCAATCCTTATGGCATCCGCTTTGACGTCGGGCGTATAGACCAGGGCCACAGGCACTGGCCTTGAGCCGTCCATCTCCGCGATCTCCATTATTCGGTCAAATCCCAGTCCAAATCCCGTGGACGAGGTCTCCTTCCCTCCGAAGAGGCTTGCCAGCTCATAGGTTCCGCCGCCACATATCTGCCTCTGTGCCCCCAGGCCCTCGGCGTATATCTCGAAGACCGTTCCAGAGTAGTATTCCAGGCCGCGCACGATCTCGAAATCGATAGTTGCCTCTACACCATAAGCTTGCAGGAGGTCCACCATTTCCCGGAACTCGTCGAGTTTCAGCTCCGACCCCACCTCTCTGCCTGTACGCGATGAAGCACGGCCCTCCTTTGGTTGGCCGTCCGAAGTGGCACAAGAAGGCGAAGATGCATCTCTTACCACAACCTTCTCAAGGTCTTCGGATATCAGAGCGGCCCTGTCCAGAGCGCCCATCCCCTTCAAATCAATTAGCTCGATCAAGCCGAGGTGATCAGCACCGGCCTCCTCCAGATATTCCTTTAGGCTCTCGCGCTCTTTTTTGTCAATCATCCTCATGATGGAAGCCCTGTGCTCTGCCCCAATTTTCTCTAAAATCGATCTGATCAGGCCGAGGTAGCCTACGTGAATATCTCCCCTGACCTTTACGCTCCTTATCATCTGATCTGCAAGGGCAATCACCTCGGCCTCTGAGTCGGGCCTACGGCCGCCGATGAGCTCTGCACCCAGCTGCCAGAACTCCCTGAACCTGCCCTTCTGGGGACGCTCGTATCGGAAGCAATTCCCGAAGTAGCACAGCCTCTGGGGTTTGGGGGCATTTTGAAGCTCTGAGACATACATGCGCATCACTGGAGCCGTAAGCTCGGGGCGAAGGGCGATATCGCGATCCCCCTTATCCTTAAAGCTGTATATCTCCTCCACAACAGACGGGCCCGATTTTAAGGTGAAGAGCTCCAGGTGCTCAAAGGTAGGAGTGGATATCTCCTGGTACCCCCAGCGCTCCGCCACATCCTGCATGGACCTTCGCGCAACGCTTCTACGCCAGGACTCCTCTGGAAGGAAATCCCTGGTGCCTCTAGGTCTCTGGATAATCATATCGGGGGATGGATGTCTCAAAATGCCCTTATAGTTTGTGATGGAAAACATTGGCCCGATGAAGAGCCAACTCGCGGCGGCGATTATAGCTATGGGCCTGATGCTCCTATCCCTGTTCGCGCTGCAGTCTGCCGCCCACAGCAAGGCCTCATATGGAGGTGTAGTGCTCATCGGCCCAATACCCATAGTCTTCGGCTCCAGCCCACAAATGGCCATAGCTGCAATGCTCCTGGCCATAGCTCTAATAGCAGTCTCCTTCCTCCTGTTGATCCGGCCGATGAGAAGGACCGATCAAGAGGAATGCCATGAGGAAGAGCGGTCTGCGCAAATAAAAGGCGGCGCAGTTGTAATGATTGGCCCAATTCCCCTTGTGATAGGCTCGGACTCTAAGACTGCGCTTTTCATGATGCTAATTGCTCTGACCATAACGATTATTTGGGCCCTGGCGAAGCGCTGATGCATCGGCAATGCGACAGAAGTGCGTTAGTAACCGGGCAGTTCCGTCCATCAAAACTGTAACTCATGCCAACAACTTCTGCCAGCGCAGGCCCTTCAGCAAAAATAGACATTAAAAGAAAGGCCAAATCCACCTGCACGGGGCCGGTGGATTTTAGCACCCTGTTCGTGTCGAACTTATTCTAGGCCATAGAGCCCGGATTTACTGCTGGTTGGTGACGATCTTGACGTTGTTCTCGGCAATTGCCCCGGTGTTCTGGGCAAAAGGCCCTGCTCCGGCACCGACGCCGATAGCCTGGGCGTTTCTGTTGCCTACCTTGATCATCTCAACATTATATTTGTTGCAGCAATCCTCGCATGGGCAGGATGGATCAAGTGCCTGGCAGCACTCACAATCGCCAGAATCCTGGTTCTTCTTTATCTCCAGATTGTTCTTGGCGACAGCGCCGAAATTATTGTTGAAAGGCCAGATGCCCACGCCAACTCCAATTGCCTGAGCGTTGTCGTTTCCGACCTCAATGGAGTCGAAGTTGGTGTCAGCGCCATTCGGGAACTGGAAAGCACTGCCTCCCGTCTCGAATATTCCTTCACCAAGGATATCTACTCCACCGGTTCCAACGGCTGCACTATGCGCCATAGCTGGGACTATAAAAGCCGCCATGGCCAGCACAAATAGCATTGCTACTTTTTCGATAGTCTCACCCCATAAATCCTTTATGTAAGTCATTAATATCTTCCTATTATATTTATACGTTTTGGTGCTTTTTGAGCCTACAGAAAAGATATAATTGGATATTTCTGCAGGAGAATTTGTCATGAAAAATGTTTTAAGGCAAATAAGATAAGTCCTAGAGATATTGAAATTTGGCAACCATCCTGGATTTAAAAAATATATAATCAAACTGATAAACTTTCTTTAGAAACAATGCAGACGACTGATGTAATCCATGGCCATAAACGCAACCTTTTTGCGAGCTGATAGAAGGGCTAAAAGGCTGCATAGCTACTATCTGTAAATTATGAATTTTTGAAGAAATCGCGAGCTGACACAATATCTATCAAGCAATTGGTCTTAGTTGGCCGACTTTGCAGCAAAAGGCTGAGAATGAAGGATTATTAAAGCATATAAAGGAACACATAAAGTGACATATAAAAGAAAGGCATTGCTCACCAGCACAGTAGCTGGCGAGCAAAGGCTCACTCCCCCATATTCCGCTACATCAGGCGCAAATTCCTGTTTTTTACTGCTGGCTGGTCGCTATCTTAATCTTATTTGTCGCCGATGCAAGGCCGAAGGCCATCGATTCCCTATTTCCAACCTTGATCTGCTCAATGTTGACCTTGGCATCCACCAGGCTGATATCGTAGAGGCCGGTTTCCGGATCGTAGCTATTTGTATATTGGCTAACGCCCGCTCCTGTATCCTGGTTCTTCAGGATCTCCAACTCGTTCGCTGCATTGGCTAAGCCATTGCCTAACCATCCAGCGGCAAATGTCTTGTCATTCCCGACAGCTATCGAATCGAAGTTTGTGTTCTGCAGTGTGTCAAACCTAAAGACGCTTCCCTCCGCCTCGAATATTGCCTCCCCCACGATGTCCACATTTCCTTCACCGGCCAATGCGCTCTGCTGCCCCAGTGCGGGAATACAGAGCAACGCAATTGCCACCACCATTAATACGCTTATTTTTCTGATAGTCTCACCCCATACATTCTTTAATATAGGCATATGTTCAACCTGATAATACTTATATTTTTTGGTAAGAGATAGAAGATATGGAATTTGTAAACATTAAATTTCCTTATAAATATCTCTGTAGCTCATGTCAAAAATCCGGCTGCGAATGCGCCAAAATCAAGTTTAAATTAATATTTAATGCTATTGATAAAACAAGGTATGCTGATAATTCTGGGGAGTGGCGATTTTTTCTTGATACATACTTATAAGAAATATATCCAGTGTTAATAGGCAGAGAAGCCGCAATACATTAAAAATATATTATGATTAAACAGTTTAGCAAAGATTATATTGTACTGAATATAAAAAGAGCGGCTGTAAATCGATGAATCCTTCCCTACGCGAAGAGCAGCTTTCTTACCTTCATTGTCGCCAGATCGACTATGGGAACTGCCGCAGGCTGAGGCTGTATGTTCATCTTCTTCTGGAACTCCGTCTGGGACTGCCAGGTTCCGCTGTTGATCACAAAGACGCCTTTATAGCGCGCAATGCCCACAGTGTGAACGTGACCGCAGTGCAAAATGGCCGGAGGATGAGAGATGACGTAATGATCCTCGTGCTCCGGAGCAATGGAAACGCGACTCCCATATACGGGAGAAAGATGCCTCCTTTTCAGCATCTCAATCATGGCCTTCTCAGGGGCGGCATAGGAGAGCCCTGGAATCCTGAGCACCAGATCATCGATGCTCCTGCCGTGATAAACCAAAAGCGAAGTGCCGCCCAGGGTCAACCACGTTGGATTTCCAGCGAAATGAACATCGCCCTTAAAATATCTCTGCACCGACTCTGGCAGGGCAGGCTGAGGCTCCGCCTGTCGGACAATATCATGGTTCCCGGGGGATATGATTATGGACAGCCCCTTTCTAAGCGCGTTTAAGCGCTCTGCTGCGGCCTCGTACTGCTCGTAGATATCCTTAATGGCGAGGTCGCCCTCCTGTCCAGGGTATATGCCTATGCCATCGACAAGGTCGCCAGCAATCACGAGATACTTGACACGAGATGCCATTCCGGTTGGGTCATCATCCCCGTTAGCCCAAGACACGAATCTCTGCCAGGCATCATCCATAAAATGCTTGCTCCCCACGTGGAGGTCGGAGAGCAAAAGGACATAACCGTCTCCCTTCTCCAGAGGCTTTGTCTGGTTCGGCAAATCAGGCCATAAAATGGACTTGAGAAAGACCCTGCCGTTGCCGTCAGATATGCCCGTGACGCCCAACACCTCATCGGGCAAGATGTTCGAGGATTGTTCGTAGATCTCAGAATCCTTCTGGATTACGGCAGTAATCATCCCTGTAGGGTCCTCAAGCTCAATTACCCTGTTCCCTCGCGATGTGCTTCTCACATCCATGACCATGCCAATGAGGGATACCTCTCTTCCCGCTGTGTTCCTTCCCAGAGACTCTATGGGCCTGGAGTTCAATCTCCTTGATAGGAACTCCCTTATTTTCGAGTATCTGTCGCGAAAATAGTTGACAAAATCGTTGTACTCACCAACGCAGGTCGACCTTCCGGTTATGTCTCCCTTAAGCTCCAGTCCCAACTGAGAAGCGATATTATTCGGCTCTTTAAACTGGGGGCTATCCGGGAGGACACATGCAGGGCGCCCTCCATTAAGGGCAACGGATGCTGTTAAAGGCATTCGCGGCGCAGATGCGCGAGCCGAATCGGCCAGAAGCTCCGAGAGGTGAGCAACTCCCACAACGGCCAATGAGGGATTCAAGCTGCATATGACCTTTCGGATTGCATCTTCCTTCGCTTTTCCGAGGCTGCAAATGATGGCCAAAGCCTCCGGCTCCAACTGATACCCCTCTTCTGCAAATTTCTGCACAATGTCGAGACGTGCATCAAGGCCTCCCTTAACACCGGCCCGGGATATCTCCATCATCGAAAGGAGTATAAGAGCGTACAAAATGATAAAGTTGGCTGATGAAGATTGGCGAGTGGTTTGAGGGCCTGCCCCTTCCAGGGTTCGTCAAGGACCTGATATTTGTAGTAGCAGTCGTTGGAACGATTTCGCTCCTATCCCAGCTCATTTTGGGCGTCTGGACGCCCATGGTGGCGGTGGAATCGGGCAGCATGGTGCCGAATCTAAACATTGGAGACATAATAGTAGTGCAGGGCGCATCGCGGACCGATATCATTCCCTGGGAGGAGGCAGAGGAAACGGGATATAAAGCATTCAACCTCCCCGGCGATGTCATTTTATACCGTCCCTACGGCAAGGAGGCCCTAAATCTCTTGGATCAGATAAAGATGCTGCTGGGAATGCCGCCATCCCAGGATAAGGCAACGCCCATCATCCACCGGGCGCTCAGGTATGTTGAAGAGGGGGAGCCCATGTGGGATGAAGGGCCTGAGGCTCCTTTCTCGGGGTATATAACCAAGGGCGATCACAACGAGGTAATAGACCAGCAGGCCGGCAGGGTCTATGGCATTGCCAATGAAACCTATATCAAGGAGCACCATGGCGAGATAATGGAAGTGGGCAGAGACAGCATCTATCTGGACAGAAATACGGGGCTTGTAATTTACAAGCTGGACAACAACACCTATGTCGGCGAAGGCATAAGCTATCTCACTCCCGTAAAAGAGGACTGGGTGATAGGCGTTGCTCGCGCAAGGATTCCCCTAGTGGGATATGTGCGGCTCCTGCCAAACATCATTGCGGATAAAATAAATCAGATTCTAGGGGGTGGCTCCTGAGCCTCCTGCCTTTTTAGTCCTATTTTACCAATTCTGAAGCTTTTCAAATTTTTTAGCTAGACCGCTTTCAGCTTTTTATTCCGGTTTTTTAGCCAGCACGGCCCAATGGTCCTGATGAAACGGCAATAGGTCAAGCACATCCAGCACATCAAGGCCTTTTAATCCCTCTACCTCCTTTTGGAAAACCTCCCTTGGAGACGCAGTGACATCAATTGACCGCGTCTTCATCATCAGCACCAAAGAGCCCCCTTGCCTGAGGTACCTGGCAGCGTTTCGGGCGGCAATTTCCGCCTGGTTCCTCTGAGCCACGTCCTGATAGATCATGTCCACGCTCTCCACGAGATCGGAGTACAATTCGGGCCTAGCTGCGTCCGCCAGTATCGGCACAATATTTTCCCTCGACTCCGCCAGGCGAAGCAGGTCGCGCATGGCCCGGGGCGAGAATTCCACCGCGTAGATTATCCCGTCCCTAAGGATATCGCTCATGTGGCTAACGGTCGTTCCTGTGGCAGCTCCCAGGTATAGAACTCTGCTTTCCGCATTCAGGCAAATATTTTGCCTCCCGCCAAGCTTGAGCAAGAGGACGGCCAGCTTGGACCGAGTTATATCCCATATCCGGTATCCTTCAGCCACGCGCTCCCCGTAGACGGGCACCGGAATGCGGGGAAGAGTTGCCAGCCACTGCCTCCCATCCATTTCCAGGAGATAAACACCCGGACATGGGCCTGACTGGACGCCTTGCACGGTTAAAGACATGGCAGATGAACTGCTAACCCAAAGCTATAGCTCCTTGCCCATGGAGGTTGTTGTCAGCTTGACGTGCTTGACTCCCTTCAAGGCCATCATCTTCTCGGCAGCCTTCCTCACGTCCTGTCCCTCTCCGCGAAGCACTACTACCTCAAGACAGTTGTCGTGGTCGAGATGCACATGAAGGCTGGATTGAATAATGGTGCCGAACTCGTGCTGGATCTCTGTGAGGTTGTCCACAAGGCCCCTCTGGGAGTGGGAGTAAACAAGGGTGATGACGCCCACGCGCTCGCCCTGGACATCGCTCATCCATTCATAGTGCACGATGTAGTTCCTGATGGCATCGCGTATTCCTTCAGATCTGGAGGAATATCCGCGCTGTAGAATTATCTCGTCAAACCTGTTCAGAAGCTTCTCAGGCAACGAAACGCCAATTCTCATCAGTTCTTGTTCCATATATACCCAAGCCAATATTCCGATGTTATATAGTAATAAACTTATTGGAAAAAAATCTGAAAAGTCAAATGAAAACCATAAAGGATTTCAGCTCTCAAGGCGAATCGGCAGTAATATGCCGGATATCGCGCTGATAGGCGAAAGGACTTTCCTTTTCGAGAGGCTATTCCAGGAGCTGGGAGCAACGTTTCACTTTCTCCAGCCAAGCATTCTAGGATCCCCCTTTTTGCCAAGATATAAGATGATAATAATCCCGACTGGCTTTGCCAATCCGCAGTATTCAAGGACACTGCCCGCACTTCAGAGGCAAAGGGCGAGCATCGCGGAGTTCGTGCGGCGCGGCGGGCTTATCACCGTCTTTGGTCCCCTGGTCCCAGAGCACGACTACGACTGGCTGCCGCTAAAGCTGAAGTACATCTGCGAATATGGATCCCGCAAGATATCGCCCTCAGAGCATGAATGCTCCTGCATGCTGTGCACATTCACGCCTGAATGCGACGGCTACCTGATCCCCGGCGAGGGCTTCGAGAGTGTTCTCGAGGACGAGAAGGGCAGGGCAATACTTGTGGCGGGAAGGTATGGAGAGGGTCTGGTCATCGCCACCACAGTCCACGAGTTCCCGGCAGCTGAATACATAAGGTGGGCTTTAAGCAAGGCCAGAGAATCCAAGATATGAGGCGATGCCTTTTGTCAGAGTTGGAAGAAGATGGGATTATCCAAAAGAAGAGCCAGCTTCGCCGGGAGATCGAGGAGCTGCTGCAAAAGAAAGGACTGGTGCTGGAGGAGGGCATATCCGCCCTAAATCTGGATACAGGCGAAACACACCGCTTCGACGGCTATGCCGAGCTGCAGGAGTTCCTGAAGGGCGAGAAAGGGAGATGGTATATAACAACGCCGGGCTTGAAGCGCTCAAAAGAAGGCCCCAGTCAATAAAATCCCAACATTTTATTTAAGAATTTATCCTGAATTAAAAAAATCGTGAAGCGATTGCTGCCACCGCTTCACAGGTTGAACTGAATGTGGAAGGGTATGTAGAAGATCCATACGAAGTAGATCAGCATCGTAATGAGCCCAAGTGGTACGCCAAGCTTTGCCCACTCGCTGCTGGAGATACCCAGCTTTCCCGCAGATATGATGTTAGGTATGTTGCCGGGTATGAGCATGCCTCCCGATATGAGAAGACCCATTAACACGGCATTAATCTGGACCTGACTCATGGCAGGGCTAAGCTCGGCCGCGGTAAGGGTGGCATTGTCAAGGATGGCAGAGATCATGTTGATCCAGTAGAGGATCTGGGCAGGCACGGTGAGCAGGTATTTGTCGATGATCACCTTCATGCCGCTTCCGAGTAGCAGCAGGGCCATGACGAAGATGTAGACCTTAATCGCCCTTACCACCACATCCCTTAGAGTTCCGGCATCCTCCTCAGCAGCCATGCACTCTTGAGCGCCCTTCTTGCCCGCGAAGAACATGGCAAGAAGCCCAAAGGCCACGCAGCCGGGTATGATGTATATGGCCAGCTGGTTGAAGAGATAGAAGAATCCTGCATAATACGGCGGTCCCTGCAGCTTGGTAATGGCAATGGTGGAAAGCGGCTCGCCCACAGGGGTCAGGACTGCACCAAGGCCGATGGAGAAGCAGGCTATGATGATCAGGTTGATCTTGGTCTTGCGGTCAAAGGGTATGCAGTTCATCAGCTCTACCAGCAGCAAAGACGCAATTATCGCCGTTATTACGCTGGATAACAGCCCCAAAATAACTACAATAAGGAATACGATTATCTTGACGGGCACCTTTTTGGTTATTGAGGCCATGGCGCTCTGAGCATAGGACCTGCCGTAATAGAAGATCAGGCCTGCGATCAGAACAGCAGGGACGATTCCCTTAACTATCGGCTCTTTAATTGCTTCCATTATTATCTCCATATTCCAGCCGACAAGCTCCATCTGATGCTCGGTATAGCCCAGGGCCTCTAAGGCCTCTTTGGGGTAAAAGCTGGCTATTGTTACAGCCAGCACGCCCATAACAAAAAGAAATGCTTCAAGATTATGCTCGATCTTTTTGACCATGAAAGGTCCAACCAATACAGCCAGAACTATAGCAAATAAGCCAATATCAACTGGCGATGGCGAAACCATAATAATACCTCCTAAGGATATATCCTACTTTGCTTTCCCTCCTCACTGGAAAGCTTGGTATCCGGATGCTCTTCGCATATTAAATGCTTTTGGTTTTTATTTGAGGCTTAAAACAGGTATCAGCATCCTAAATCTGTGTTATTATGATTTATTTGGACGGAATAGCAAATAATTGAGATTAAAAACCTGAAATCCAGGAGGGATTCATTTCCCGCGACTTAAATAGCTAAAAGAAATCGATTTTTACTGAAATCAAGGAAAAAAGTGTAATATCCTTTCTTTGGCCAAAATAATTGAATAAAAGGTTTTTAGGTTAAATTTACTTTTGGACAATTGGCCAAAGAATTTGAAACCAATTATCTATATTTATTTAAAAACTGTTAACATCTAAAACGATAGCTATAAGCTACATTTAGCTATATGAATCGATTAATATTTGATGTCTAACTTATCTAACTAGCCGCTTGCAATCCAGGTGTTACTATTACAATCAAGCTGCGTCATGCTGGCTCATCTGAGGAAAAATATCTAAAATATACAACTGCTACAAAATGGGACATTTCGATAGGAATTTGTCGAAAATAGACTCGATAATCCTTAAAAAATATATGCTGCTTGGGGCTTACTTATTGCGATTGTATTTTCGATCTCCTCAATACCAGCACTGGCCTATTGGCCGAGTTGGCTACGTCATAGGCCGTGCTTCCAATATGGCCTTTCTTTATGGCTGCAGCGCCCTGTGAACTCATGGCGATCAAGGAGACGTCCTCTTTTTCAGCCACAGAGCGTATCTGCTCTACCGGGTTTCCTACTACTACCCTGGGTGTGGCCTTGAGTCCGCTCTTGGATATCTCTTGCGCCATTGCATTTGTCTTGTTTGTCGCTGCAGCTACATTAGCGTCTATCTCAGCTTGCGTCTCGCCCGAGGAGACCACGCTTAAGAGCACCAGCTCTCCGATACCACCCATGCCTTTCAGGAAGGATAAAGCAGCATCTGCTGGTTGAGAGAGGTCTGTTGGGAAGAGCACCTTGGCAAATACCCTGGCACAGTATTTCTCCGCAGATCCACTGTCGAGGATCTTGTAGCGCATGATCAGGAGGTGAGTGTCACCGTATCGCAATACGTTCCTGGAAACGCTCCCCAGAAGTGCGCTTTGAATCAGGCTCTTGCCGCGGGCGCCCATGGCCACCAAGGAGACCTTCTCCTCCTCTGCCACCCTCTGGATGACAGATGCCACCTCACCCTCCATCACAGAGACTACCCTCACTCCGACCTTTATCCCCGGAAGGGAAATGGAATTCTTTTCCTCTATGAGCTTCTTTTCCATTTCCTTTTCCTCTGCCACCGGATCCCATACCCTGGCCAGAGGATCCCTGGACAATACGCTCATGAGCACTACCTCCTTTACACCAGGGACTTCGCCTATGCACTTGATAACCTCTTGCGCATGTTTTGAGAAATCTGTCGGAACCAAAACCTTTTCAAACATTCATTCCCACCTGATAGTATTAATCTCTGGTTCTTAATATTTCAATTTATCTGCTAAAGATGCAAATGTCATATCAGAAACGGACGGTTTTGATAAAGGTAAATGAATTTTTATTGCACGTAGAGTAATCTAAAGTTTTCAAATATTGGATGGCTCAAGAGAAGAGGGCAACTATTATAAGTGATCGCCTTCAAAAATGAAATTTTCAGAAAGGTCTTTTAGATGCCTGCAGTGAGATCGCACCATGACTTAGACCAAAGGGCTCAGATCAGAGGCCTTAGACCAAAGGGGCTCCAAAGGCCACATCTTCCAGTTCCAGGGTTTTTCGCCAGGCCGCCTTGCAGCTGCAGTCAAGGCCGTCGAAGACCGATTTATCCTGGCTTAAGGCATGCTCTCTGATGGCCTCCGCGATGGCGAAGTCGCATTTTCCGCAGTTATAAGGCCCGCGCCTTGTTCCCGCGCCCACAGGATCGCAGATGATGGGCTCAGGAGAACTTTTTATAACTTCCACCGCGGACCACAGCCACGGAGGGCGGTACTCGCCCCTCTCCCACAGGCGCTCTACATAGGTGCCCCGCTGGATGTTGCACAGGTTAAGAGAAAGGACATCAGCATGCGCTTTGGCCGCCTTTGCAGACGATATGGCATCTTTTAGCGCAAGAGCCTCGGACAGGTGGGGGGGCTTTAGCAGGAGATAAGCCTTGACGCGTCCGCCCATTCCATGAACCTCATTCGCGGCCGCTTCGTAGTCCTGGAAGGAGAAGCCCTTGCAGATGATCTCCTGGCGTATGAGATCGTTTGAGGTCTCAAGGCCAATCGCGAACTCAGTCTCCAGCCTGGAGAGACATGCCTCTATTCTCTCGGGGTTTATGTGCTCCGGCCGAGACTCGATAATCAGCCTCTCAATGCCCACGCCCTTTAAAAGATCGAGTACTTTATCGCGCACACGTTCCGGCACTTCTCTCGGGTCCAGAAAACTCCCGCTGGTATAGATCTTCATTATCTTCGTATCGGGTGAGCGCCTCTGCAATGCTGCATCCATCTGCTGCATGAGGTCTTCCGCAGTTGCCGGCGCTCCCTCGCTCGCGTACCCGCACATGGTGCAGCGGTTCCACCTGCAGCCTATGGTTCGAAGGATTACGGTAAGGGACTCGACCGTCCTGCCGTCTAAAAGGTCCTTTCCTTTCCAGATGGCTACAGGCCTTTTTGGGTCACGCCGACGTTCACCCTGGGATTTTTGGCCGTTGGGCCTCGCGCCTCGGCATTCTCCGTTTTCACTTGCGGCCATTGATCATCCCAGATACTGCAGAGCGCTGATTCCCGCAGATGCGCCCGTGCCGACGGCGGTCGCGGCCTGCATGCGTCCCCCGGTTATGTCGCCTGCGGCAAAAACCCCAGGCACGCTGGTCTCCTGATTGAGCCGGTTCACCTTCACAAAGCCGCCGGAGGTCAGCTCCAGCCCGAGGGATGCTGCCAGCTCCACGTTGGGCTCTGTTCCCATTTCCACGAATACCCCATCGACCTTGAGAGACCTCGGAGTCGATCCCACAGTGAACTCGACCGCCCTCACAACCTCGTCTCCCCGTATCTCTTTTACCTCTGCCCCAAAGGTCGCCGAAAAGTTCGACAGCTTCTGCAGCCGGTCCAAGTATACCGACTCCGCGACAAGCCTCTCGCGGGGAGATAGCAAATGGACCCTGCCGACGATGTTTCCGAGATAGAGGACCGCTCTTGCGGCCCCGTTTCCGTGGCCCACAACTGCGACGCTTTTATCCCTGAAAAGAGCGCCGTCGCAGTGGACGCAATAGGAGACTCCGCGGCCTGTATACTCCTTCTCGCCCGGAACCCTTAGCTTGCGATGGCTCGCGCCCATGGCAAGCACTACAGCCCTGGACTCGTACTGCCAGTTCTCGGTCTTTAGGCGGAATACGTCCCCAAGGGGCACGATCTTCTCAACCTGGTCGACCTGGTACTCCGCGCCGGACTTCTGGGCCTGAGCCAGCATCCTCTCCGAGAGCTCTATGCCCTGTATGCCGTCGGGAAAACCGGGGTAATTCTCATACAGGCCGCCCATGGACTGCTGAGAGCCGTAGATGTTGCCCAAAATTATGGTCTTCTTCCCGCCCCTGGCACAGTACATTCCCGCAGTAAGCCCCGCAGGACCTGCTCCCACGACCACGACATCATGCAAGCGAACTCACCATTAACACGGTCTGGCTCATTGTAGATAAAGGGTTGCGCCCATCCGCTGAAGCCGTCTTAAAACCGCCTTTCTGCCCGCAATGTTTTTAGACTAGAAGGTAATTAGTGGGGGATGCCTCCCCGAAAGGAGATGCGCCGATAGTGTAGCGGTTATCACTAGGCGTTGCCAACGCCTAAACTCGGGTTCGAATCCCGATCGGCGCATATAAATGCCGAGTAGCGGCATGTATTTTTGGAATGAAAATTATTTTATAGCCAATTGTTCTCGCGAAGAAACTGCTTGAGCGCGTCTTTCCTCTAAAAGCGCGGGCTCAAATGGCCGGGGCTTCACAAGGGCCTTGACGACGAGGCTTGAAGAGCTGGCCAAAGTCCTGGAGGCTCTAGCAATGAAACGGCCTGGGCCCTCTCCGTGAAATTCCTTTCCGGCCGGCAGAGGAAAGCGCAGATCTTCAAAGGCGCGCCGCCAGGTGCCGCAGAGATGGAGACAGGCCGCTATCCTGGCCAGCCTTTTTTGAGGCGGTCCCATGCAAGAGGATCAGACCTTTCTAACAGTGGTTCTTGCCGAGGTCCTTCAATTGCTCCTGCAGGATGTTCAACAGCTAAAAGCCCGGATTGAAGCCTTGGAGAGCCATGCCAATGGCATCGATAATTGGACTGAGAAGTACAGCAAGGATTTTGCTTATGTGGCACAAAGGGTCAAAGCCTTGGGGGTCTCTCTTCGGAAGATAAAGCCTAATAGCCCTTGAAATTGCATCCGAACCATAGATCTAAGCCCGATTTGGCCTAGATTTCATATCTCGATTGGTTTAGAACGTACACAAATAATATTTAATAATCCTTTCCAGATGCGCCCGATGCTACCTCAAACCACCTTCGCTTTATATTCTAAGTACATCCTACAGATGGGGAAAAATTTCGATGTCTTGGGAATTTGTGAGAAGAGAAGGTTCAAAGGAATCATGGTGGCAACTGGATGAAAAAAATAATGCATTAGATTACTTAGAAACAGCAGTCCATTGCATGCTGGATGTTGAACGCTCACCCTGGGCATGGAAGTGGGTTTGCATAGCCCTGCACGGTGCACTCTATAGTTTTGGCATTTGCGCTTTACAGGGAACCAATTTCGAACAAGTGCTTCAGAACGATACGGTGTTCTGGTGGGATAAAATCCCAGGAAATGATGATAAAGGACTTATATATTATCTCAGGAATAATCTCAATATTCACTTGGCACAAGAAGCAAGAATCGAAAAATCAGAGGACAACAAAGCTATTACAATCTCTGACGGAAAGAACTCTATTTTAATGAAATGCGATGATAAGAAACATGAAGTCCTAATAGAATTTAATGGCAAAAGGTTAAGAAAATTGCCAATACGATTACACCCTATAGGGATAAGAGTATGCAAGAAAAAAAATCCTACCCTTATCAGCTTTGACGAAGTAATGAACAGATGCCAAGATAAGAGATTCGTTGTTGGAAATGGAGTTTTGTCAACACCATTGATTCTTACTGAAACCCAAAAAAATGCAATAGACTTTATGAAAAACGAACTTCGTAATTCACTAGAACATTTTATCCCGCGCAGGTGGTCTATAGAGATTCACGGCCTTCCAGAAATGGCTGCATCCTATTTTGAAATTATTGAACTCCTGGCGGGCGAACCCGGGAATCTGAGATAGCGAGATGAAGAAATAAAACGCATTAAGGCTTTATGTAATTCTGGAAAAGGTTTAGCTCTGAGTACTAAAACACATTGGGATTTGTCGGAGACAATGGCATGAATGAATGGCTAAAGAGGGTCCCTGCGGACCCACGGAGGCCTCTTGTTTAGCATGAAAAAAAGATCACAAAGACGCTGCTCGTCCTGTGGCCTAGTTGAATATATCCCGAGGTGAAAGGACATTCATTTTCTCATGCATGATAACCTCTTTCAGGACCGCCCTAACCGCCTCGAAATGCACCTCTAAAACGGGAATCTCCTTCTCGGCTGCCGCAATGACCAGCTCATATTTCTCGATCTCGCGGACTACCCTGGGATGGCTCTTAATTGTCTCAGCTGTGCAGTCGCTCCCCCCGGTCGAGGCCAGCTAGGCCCCGGCTGTGGTCCAGGTTCAGTTTTCCGTGGATGATTTGCTACGCAAGCGCGCCTTTCCACTCCCGGAACGAGAAAAGCGACGGCTCAAGATCGGGATTATCTTTCAAGGCAGCTTGACAAGCAGCATCGAAGCGGTCCAGGACCCCATCGTTGTGGACGGCTCTATTCGCAGCCAATTAGAAAAACAAGAACCCTTATGCCGCTACGCCGCGCCAAATCACATTCACAGCCCGAACCTGGCCTGCATGGGAACGTTGACGTTGTTTAAAACCTTCAGGCGATAGTCCTGCAGCAATGTGGACTTGAGCTTTCCGGGATAAACGCTTAGAGTTATCTCCTTGGTCCTGCCGTACCTGCCCTTGCTTACAACGATTGTGTGAAGTATACCCAGCATATCCAGCTCGGCTATGAGATCGGTGATCCTCCTGTGGGTCAGATAGTCGGTCTCAACCATTGGGCACAGCTGCTTATACATGTTGTAGACTGCGCTGGTGGTTATATTCCTCGTTCCCTGCTCCTCAAGAAGCACGATGCTGTATAGAACCAGCTTGGACTGGGTCGGCAGAGTCTTGATTACCTCTTCTACCCTGTCCTGCTCGATCTTCTCCCTCGCAGAGCGGACGTGATCCTCGTTGACGACTGTGCTTCTCGCGCGCTCGGCAAGCTCGCCGGAGATCCGCAGAAGGTCCAGAGCACGCCTGGCATCGCCGTGCTCCTGAGCAGCAAAGGCCGAACAGAGAGGTATGACGTCCTCCTCCAGCACCTTAGGCTTAAATGCAAGGTTTGCTCTCTGTTCCAGGATATCCCTGATCTGCTCTGCATTATAGGGTGGAAAGATGATCTCATCCTCTCCAAGAGAGCTTTTTACTCTCGGGTCCAGGAACTCTGTGAACTTGAGATCATTGGATATGCCAATGATGCTCACGCGAGAGCGCGAGAGATCAGAGTTGACTCTGGATAGATTATAAAGGATGTCGTCGCCCTTTTTCACCAGCTTGTCCACCTCGTCGAGCATTATGACGACAACTCTTTTCTCCTCATCGAGAGCGTTCCTGAACTCAGCGTAAACCTGATCGGTCGGCCACCCGGTCATTGGGATGTCCTTGTCGAAGTGTCTGGCCAGATGTGCCAAAATTCTGTACTGAGTATCCACCACTTCGCAGTTGATGTATATCACAGAGCATTTTACACCAAAGCCCGCTTCTTCAAGCTCCTTTCCCACATACTTGGCCACAGCTGTCTTGCCTGTGCCCGTCTTCCCGTAGATGAGCACATTGGAGGGCGTTTCGCCTCTTAAAGCCGGAACCAGCACAGAGGCCAGGCTATTGACCTGCTCCTCACGATGAGGCAACTCGCTGGGCGTATAAGTGGGCCGTAAGACATCCCTATTCTGGAATATCCCGCCCTGGGCCAATAGATCGGCAAATAACCCTCCCGATGTGGATACCAAGATCTCCCCTCGAACAGGTTTCCATAGACTCAGGACTTATTAAGAGTTATGGTGAACACCCCTTGGTTTCCAGTGGAGGGTCCCTCCTACCCCATGATTTCCCGTGGAAACCAAAATTAAATTACCGGTATTCTCATGAAAAATAATGAAAATAAATTAGCCGTTGGTAGCTATATCGCTGGTTATACTTAAATGTTTTGTTCGAAATCGTTCAATTAAATCGAGTCTATATCGCAAGAAATAGATGAATTTTTTCTATATGCCATTTGTTATTAGATTTTTTATATGATGCTTGAGGGCCATGTTTAAGCAGCCGGAGTATATGCGCGATAGATAAACAGATAAAGCGAATTAGAGAACTTTCAGCCGTTCATAATATGAGCTGCATGGTTGAGCCAATGTAGGTCTGCGAATCGCCGACATAGAAATCCATGAGTTCTAAGAGTATGGCCGAAGCCTGTGGCTAAAGCTTCACAGGCTTAGACAGGTCTGCCCGTGATTGGACTAAAAGAGATAATAATGGAGCATTTAGCACTTAAGTGAGCCGTTGTATTTGAAATCCTCTTTAATATACCCAGGTTCAATGTTTTAAATAAACATCTTTAGCCCATAAACGCTTGATGCGCCACAGGCCTAATCGGGAGTTCCAGTGGAAATCACACGGTCTCCCTCATGAGTTCCTGCACATCGGCTTTAGACTTTAATTTAAGAAGTTGGGGTAATCTGTTTTATTAACTGCGGCTGAATCGCTTTTTGGCCAAACCCTTGATGTTCGTGGTCAGATTTTTTCAGCCGGATTGTTATGGGCGCTCTAGCCGACCGGAATAGTCTCCAGCTGGCTGGCTACATTCCAGATCAGAGTTCTGGTATGAAGCGGTATGTTGGGGTCGTTGCTTATCTCGTCTAATATGGATATGGCAGAGGCGGCCCTAACCGCCTCATTCACGCTCTCGTCCATGAGGATGGCCTTGATGTTCTCAGCAGAACGCCGGATGTTCCTCGGGACAGCGTCGTCGCTCATGATACGCTCTAAGACCTCAACGCATTGTTTAAGGACCTTCTCAGCTGTCGTAGAATCACCACCTGCTCTTTGAAGACGGCAAAAAGGTTAATGTCAATATCCGTCCCATTTGGTTACGCAGTGATGATATAGTTGTTGTATTTAAACGTATGTGGCGCAAGCCAGTTTGCGAGGATGTTCATGGAAGAAGATGAGATGCTGAAGAGAATGACCAGGCTCCTTGAGCAGGGTTGTACAATGCTTGCCAGCCATCACGATTGCGGTGCACCGCTTTTCAGGTGTAAAGGGGAGATCATATGTCCTGTATGCACTCCTTTGGAGGGCGATGTTACGGCGGCTGGCGCAAAGCCCGTCTCAAAGGGCCCTCTGGTTCCAGGAAAGCAGGTAGAGCAGATGGCCTCTCCCAAAGGTCCAGTCCAGCCTGGGCCGCAGTCTGGCGAGGTAGAAACGTCTTCCCAGGAGCAGCATGCACAGGCGAAGGAGCTTCTCCGCCAGGCTCTCCTCAACAGGCTAAGGGAACTTACCGGATGCGTGGAGAGCGAGGGCGATCTAGGCAAGATGTCCTTGGTATTGGACTGCATTGAGAGGATTTTGCGCATATTGAGCGCCCTGTAAAGGTAATCTGTAACGATAAGCCTTATCTCTATGCAGGATCTATCTTTGCTTCTAGGGGTTCCACTGGAAATAAAGGGGTTGACCAATTGTTCCTAAAATTTTTAAGAATGTGTGGAGCATTTATATTATTATTGCCTCTCATCCTGACTTTGTTCTGCTTGACGGGCTGCATACAGGAGAACGCGTCCTCTGGAGAGATTTCATCCAGCGAAATAGGCTCGCCTTCTCCTGTTCGCGTTGAGGCCAGCTTCGATCCCGAGGTGAGCGGCAGTCTCTTCAGGGCGAGGGGCAGTTTGGCCCTTTCGGGCAATGGATCTCTTTCTTATCTTCTTTTAAATGCTACATTGCAGAAGAGCGGCAGGCCTCTTTGCAGCACAAAATACATGATGATGGATGTTTCTCCGGGAACGGACTATAGCTTTGAAATCTCGAAGAACATGAGGCTTTGGCCTGGGGACTACAGCTGCATCCTGGATATCTTGAGCCCCGAGGGGCAGATGGCCTCGTATACCCGGCAGTGCCGAAATATCGAGCCTTTCTTTGATAAGCGCGATTCAAGCCTAGGGCAGCTTTCGGCACAGGGGAGGTCTTCTGCGGCATTCTCTGCTGGATCCTCAGTCGCTTCCTCTGCAGCTTCCTCAGTCATCTCCTCTGAGGCATCAGCTGCTGCTGAGGAACAGCTCAAGGTCTCTACAAAGCCTGCAAAGCAAAAGGTCGAATCCCTGGAGAAAGAGAACAAAAGCATAGAGAAAAGCGGTGTCCTGCCCTCCGAGCCCTCCGTCTCAAAAGAGGGGAGCTTCGACCATGTGGATGACAGTCCCGATAATCCCGGCCTAAAAGACAATGAAATGGATGAATCATCCGAAGAGGCGGCTGCAGGTAAATCGGAGCCTGGAACCGAAACATTGAAGGAAGGGATGCTTGTGGGCAGCACCACATCCAACAAATACCACAGGCCTGACTGCCGCTACGCTGTCAAGATTCGGCCGGAAAATAGGATTTATTTCGAGAATGAGGAGGAGGCGAAGAGGCAGGGCTATATCCCGTGTAAGGCCTGCAATCCATAGGATCCCCTGTGGCTGAGATCTTGCCGGCTTCTGCCTGCGGGCCGACTGCATAAGCTCCATAAGTGCGGGAGATTAGAGTCCCCGGGATGATGGGAAGTCCGCTATTTGGTGCTTGCTGAAAACTGGCCTATCATGACGCAGGATAGTCCCGGAGCCTTCGGTGGCGCGTCAGTGGTCCCAATCGCCATTTTCTCCTCAGTATAGCCGAGGTCGGTGAGCACTGCCACGTCCCCCTTAATCCCCTGGGATTTGAGGTAGCTGCAAAGCCCGCTCAGGTCTGTGCTGTCGTCTATCAGCAAAAAGACGCACCTCCCTCTTTTAAGCTCCGAGGCTATGGGCTCTGGATCCATCCTTCTGCCGTGAACCGTAATGGGGACGACCTTTAAAAGGCTGATCTTCAGTCGCGCGCAGGCCACCTGCAGGCTTGATATCCCCGGCACAACCTTTCCTGGAAGATATCCAAGACCGCTTAGCATCGGATCGCCGGTGGAGAGCACCACGGCCTCCTCGGGAAGGGCGCGAAGCCTTCCATAGTCCTCGATGGTGTTGACGGAGCAGTCCGGTTTTATGTGATCTCTAACAAGGTCTATTGACCTTTCCGATCCGTAGATCAGCGCGGCCTTTTCAATTGCCTGTGCAGCCTCATCGGTCAGCATTCCAGGCCCCGCTCCTACTCCTACGATTATCATGTTATCCTCGTTCTGCTGAATTGCCTCTCAGGACACATCCTTGAAAACCCTCCCGTCTTTATGAAGGAGAACGATCCTCGTGAAGGGCAGCTTCTCCTTTGCGGCTTCCAGCGCCAGAGAGATGTTTTCATGGTCCGGCATCCTTTCAACCATCTCTGCCACAGTGCCGTAGCCCGTATCCTGCAGCACATTCGGCCAGGCCCATTTCAGTATCAGCGCTGGAAGCCCGCACAAGATGCTTTCCTGGCCCTTTTCGAACCTCAGGAGATCCAGCTGGCTGCCGATGAGAACGGCTTTGTGATCGGGGAAAAGAATGCGGCTGTATTTCAGGCCGGTCCGCCCCGTAGTCACAACCACCCTCTTTAGGCCCTTCAGCTCCTCGCCCCTACTTTCGGCCAGGTGCTCGTTCCAGGGCTCCACAAATCCTGTAGAGCCCAATATGGATATGCCGCCTCTCACGCCGAGCTTTGGGTTTAGAGTCTTTGAGGCCAGATCCTCGCCAGAGGGAACGCTCAGCTCCAGGCTCGCACCTTTAAGGCCAGCCTCCTCCAGCCCTTCTCTTATGGCATCCATGATCTGTCCTTTTGCCGACCGGCTTATGGCCGGCTTTCCCGGAGTGGCGCAGAGGCCCTGGGCTGAGATGATGCCTATTCCCTTTCCTGCTGTAAGCTTTGTCTCCTCTGCAATGGAGGCTTGGGCCGCGATTTTCGTTCCGTGCGTCACATCGAACCGGTGGTCCCCGCCGTCCTTGACTGCGACGCAGAATCCTTTATGGGCCAAAACGGGCAGGGAAACCCTGATTCCCGCGGGTGTCGACACGTGAACCTCGCATACCGGGCGCACCAGCGAGATCACAGCGCCCTTGCAGGCTGCAGCAGCCGTGGTCCCCGTGGTCAGGCCCCTTTTAAGGAGCCGTCCATCTGAAAGCAGAACCCACCTGCCGCTCCTTATCTTGACCTCTGCATCCGGGTCGGTGCAGAGATCAATCCAGGCGTCTGGAACCTCGAAGCCAGTGACAGGATCAACCACGGCGCGCATGCATGTTTATGATCTCGTTTACGGCCGCAACTGCTATCGGGGTGCCGCCGCGCGTTCCGACGGTAGATATTGATGGGACTGCTATTGTCCTCAGCCTCTCTTTGCTCTCTGCTGCATTCACAAAGCCTACAGGCACTCCGACGACCAGCGCAGGCGTGGCTCTTTTGGACTCTATTATATCGCATAAGGCCAGCAGAGCTGAGGGCGCATTTCCTATCACTGCTATCGAGCCGTTCAGCTCTTCCTGCATTGACATGACGCCGGCCGATGTCCGGGTGATGCCTTTGGAAACCGCGATGTCGTCGCCTTTGCCGATGAATGTCGCAATCTCGCTTTTATGGCCCCTCTTCACGATTCCTGCCTCGACCATTTTTATATCTACGAGGATCTTTGCCCCGGCCTCAAGGGCTTTTAGTCCTGCCTCAACAGGGCCGTGGAGGAAGGACAGTATCTCCGCAACGCTCGGATCACCCGTGGCAATCACACATCTCTGCTTGATCCTGTCCTCCGGAGTCTCATCGCCGACAAGCTCTGAGATGAGCCCCCGGCTCTTCCTGGAAATCTCCATTGCCTCGGCAGTCGTGGCGCCGATGTCGGTATAATCTTTCAGCATTTCTATCCGCTCAACGTTTTATCCGCTCAGTAGCTGTATTTGGTCTCGTATCCTCTTCTGGCAATTATTCTTCCATTTCTTATATAAGAGCGGGAAGAGGCTATGAGGAGTGTGAACCGAAAACCGCTCGGCTTTGCCTCCAGGAGGTCTCCGGCTGTAATGACGATTGATTCCTCGCCCTGCCTTCCGATGTCTCTTGCCAAAACGCAGGGCCTCTTTGGATCGATCTCCTGCAGTATGGGCTGTATCTCGTGCCCCCTCACGTTGTAGATTACGACTCCGAAGCCTGCGCCGGCCATTGATGAAGCGTTTGCGGCCCCCGCAGGCCTTCCGAAAAGCACGAGATCGTTTATCAGAGGGGCTCCGGCCTTTGCCGCCACAGCCAGGAAGGCGCTAACGCCGGGCGCAATGTGGACGCTGCACCTTCCCTGCGCCCTCTCAAGTATCCTCCAGGCCGAACTGAAAATGCTAGGATCGCCTCCAGTGAGGATTGAGGCACGACCGCCATTTGCGGAGGCGTCCGAGGCCTCGCGGAGGCTTGATGCCATCCTCTCAGGGCAGGGGCCGCTGTGGGCCGCCTTCTCGGCAGTTGAGACATCTCCTATGAGGTCTAGATACCTCTGTGCCCCGAAGATCCTGGCAGAGCTCTTCAGTAGGTCCTCTGCCTCAATCGTGAGCTGGCATCTGTCGCCAGAGCCTATTCCTACGATGTTTATCCCCGATTCGCCGGCGGCTTCGCCGCGGAAGGTTCCTTTCCCGCCGAGGATTACGAGCGTCGTCATATCGATTTTGTCTCGCAGGGCTTCGTCCTCCAGCAGCCTCCCTGCGGTCGTCCAGAACAGCTGCTCGCCCTCGCGCCCCACGTCCTTTGCCACCAATGCGGCCGTCTCCTCCCCGAAGATGGTCAGGGCTTTTAAAAGCTGCCAATCGCGCCTCCGGCTCCTGGGGTTGTAGAGCGCTGCGGGCATCCCGTGTTCTGCAGCGAGCCGGAGCCTCCCCTCGATATCCGGCCAGGGCGTGAGCAGGTCGCTGAGGCTTATCACCGCCATGTAGTCTCGAAAGATCAGCCCTGCGCTGCAGGCAGCGGCCGTGAATGAGGTGACTCCTGGAATGATCTCAACCTGCCGGTCGCCTGCTACCTCCAGCCCAAGGCCTGCCATTCCGTAGATGTTCGGGTCCCCGCTGCTTACGAGGGCGACAGAGCCCTTATCGAGCAGGTCTACGGCCGCCTTGGCGCGGTCAACCTCTTTCCCCATGCTGCTGGAGAGGACCTCCTTTCCGGGCAGAAGGTCTGCGATCAGGTCTAGGTAAGGCCTGTATCCGACCACGTAGTCTGCCCTGAGGATTGCCCTCTCGGCCTGGAATGTCCTAAGTCCCCTTTTTCCCGGACCGACGCCCACAATCGAGAGCCTGTTCTCATTCCCCGATGGCAACGGTCACCCTCCCGTAGGCCTTTTTTGGCATGATGAGCCTTTCAGCCAGGGCCAGGACGGCGGGCTCTGCCACTCCTGTAAGTCCCAGGTCGCTCGCCCTTGAGGGCGTCGTGGGGACCTGGGCGTTGAGGGCCTCCGGAGAGAGATATACGACCTCCCTTCCCAGGGCCTTTGCGGCCTCTGTTATCCCCAGCTCATTGCTCTTGAGCCAGGCGGTCGCCAAAACGCCTATCTCATCGGCCTGCCTGCCTGCCTCCTTTAAGGCGGAGGCGATGGCCTCAATTACCTCCTTCCCTTCCACGCCCTTTCTGGCTCCGATGCCCACGACCAATCCCTTTCTCTTCAAAACGGCCACGTCGTCATCTACGATCACTATCTTCGGGCCTTTAATCCGAAGTGCTGCGACGTCCTGGCGAAGGAAGGCCAGGTTCACCTTTTTGGAGGATTCCTTGTTCACGATCTCGGCCCCCAATGCCTTCGCGGTTCCCTCAAGGCTTTGGCTGCCTGACGCGTCCGTGGCCGTGGTTACGGCCGGGTAGAGCTTCAGCCTCTCTGCAAGGCAGAGTGCCAGGTCGTTTCCCCCGTGGTGGCCTCCCACAACGGGAACGGCAGAGCGGAGGGACGAGTCCACGGCCACGACGGGCCTATCCGTCCACTTGTCCTTGAGGTAAGGGCAAATGCACCTCACAACTATCCCTGTGGCCATTACCATCACCAGGAGGTCGAACTTTTCCAGAACTTCTCCCATTTTCTCCTTTTCGTAGAGGTGCAGAGAGGGCTGGAAGCCCCCGGAGAGTGCCTGGCAAATCCTCTCTCCAGTGAAGCGGTCTCTGGGAAAGACTATTACCGCTACCGACTTCTGTATAGGTGTGACCTCCTAAAGCCCTCTCTGTTCACCACTCCCCCCACGAGGATCAGGGCGCTGCGGCTGATTTTTTCCGCCTCGACCTTTGAAGCGATGTCTCCCAAGGTTCCCACAAGCACCTTCTGGTCGGGCCAGGAGGCGTGATACACAACGGCCACCGGAGTATCTTTGGGGCGGTCCAGGTTGCTCACGATATCCCTGATCTTATCCACGCCCAGGAAAACGGCCAGCGTCGTCCCATGTGCTGAGAGCGCTCTTAGCTCGTCCCTTTCCAGGGTTGTGCCTGCCGGCCTGGTGATGATCAGGGACTCGGAGACGCCCTTTAGCGTCAGCTGCGTCTTTAGGGCCGCTGATGATGCAAACAGAGAGGAGACGCCGGGTACGACCTCCACGTCGACGCCTGCCTCCTCCAGGGGCCTCATCTGTTCAAGGATTGCTCCGTAGAGGGATGGGTCTCCGCTGTGAAGCCTCACCACCTTTTTCCCCTCTCTCAAGGCCTCCAGGATCCTGGCGGTTGTGGCCTCCAGGGAAAGCCCGTTGCTGTCAACCAGCTCGGCCCGAAGGCCCTCCAAAAGCCGGGCATTTACCAGTGAGCCGGCGTAGACCACGAGATCCGCCTCCAGGAGCAGCCTCTTTCCCTTCACAGTGATCAGATCAGGGTCACCAGGACCTGCGCCGACAAAGTAGACCTTCATCTCCTCCTCCTGGCCAAAAGGACGCTGAAATAATCGCTTTTCTCAGGCATCTCCTCCGGCCCTCCTCTTACTATCCTTTCCTGAGGGGTGCACAGCCTTGACCCCAAAGTGAACTCCTCAAATCCCTGAGATCTCAGCTCCTCGGCCATTCTTTTAGGCCTGGTGGCCTTCATCCTGATGACTGCATCCAGCGGAGAGCCGTCCGAGACTTGAAAGGACCTATCCAGCGCCTCTCCAAAGCGGGAGGCAAGCGATGGGACGACCCCCACGCCGGGGATGGTCTCGACATCGATCTTTTGGTTTTTCGCAAGCACAGCCCTCTTGAGGTGGCTGAATGTCGAGAAGGTGTTCACGTCTCCGATGGTTGCAAAGCCTGCGGGGCCCTCTGCGGCAAACGAGGCCACCAAACCGGCGTTCCTGTCCCAGATCCTCTCAAGCTCCTCTCTATCCTCAATCATCGGGAACTCCAGGATTTCAGGGTCGCAGTAGGGCCTTGCAAGCTCTGCCGCCATCTCGCCAGGCACAAAGACCTTGATGCAGCTTTGCAGGGCTTCAGCGGCCTTGAACGTCATTAGCTTCGGGTCTCCGGGCCCTAGTGAAATTCCTATCAGCATCTTCCAATCACCATGAATATTGGGTTTACAGGCCTTAGCGCAATGTCGCCGGCCAGGTCGTATCCCCGACAGATATGGATTTGCAAAAGCTCCTGAAATATCCCCGCCCTCTTCATCATCAGGGCGGCCTTATGGGCAACTCCTATCCTCGCCAGGTCTATTACGACTGCAAAGCCGGGTCTGGCTTTTTCCATCAGGAGGGGAAAGAAGGATTCGAGATTCCTTGTGCCGCCGATGAAACAGCGGTCGATTTCCGGCATCGTAGGCAGGATCTGCGCTGCGTCTCCCAAAAAAAACGCGCCGCAAGGGACTTTGGATCTGGAAAGCTGCACCGCCTCCGCCCGCACATCTATGCCGTAGATTTTGTCTGTGAAACGGGATGCAGCCAGGGAGACCGCGCCCGAGCCGCAGCCGATGTCCAGGAATACATCGCCAGGGCGAATGTTCAGCTTACCCATGGCGATGTGGATATTTTCCTCCTGAGTGGCGGTTCCCGGAAGCTTCATGGTTCTGTGGAGCGATGGAGATGGATATAAGGTTAATCCAAGCTGGTTTGCTCGAATTTAAATAATCTTGATGAATGTTGGTGAATCCAGAGCATTAGCAGCATTATTCCTCGCTGGAGTCCTCATCTCTAGCTCCATTATCTCCCAGTTCGGAATCTCCTAAATCATCATCTGCTAATTCGTCCTCTTTGCCTGCGATCAGGTCGTAGTACCCGGATATCCTCTCGATGTCCAGGCGGGATATCTCGTAGGCTCCGCCTCTCCTCTCCAGGGCCGGGTTTGCCTGGATCTCATCGAGAGTGAGGCCGGATTTCCCCGCATCATAGCTCTGATAGACCAGTCCCCAGGGGATGAAATGGGCCGTTCTGGCGGTGCCTGCGCCGCGCCGCAGCTCAACAGCTAAGATTCCCTGGCGGCCGGAGCGGGCGATGAACTCAGTCTCCCTTGCGAGCTGGTGGGCGCCTGCAGCCGAGCTGAAGTGCTGCTTGAAGTAAAGGGACCTCGTCTTCCGGGCATCCAGGCTCTTGCACTCTATGGCCAGGTAATACTCCGGCATTCGCGAGTCCACCAGTATGTCCAT